>NZ_JBJGZM010000001.1:0-828020 GCF_054050515.1 Blastococcus sp. SYSU D01042
TTGGTCGTCACCAGGCGGGGGTGGGCGTTGCGGGCGGTCAGCGGCGAGCGGGGCTCGGTGGGGTCCCGCGTGCGGGAGGGGGCGGGCGCCGGCGCCGCCGCCGCGGAGGCGCTCCGACGCCTGTTCGGCCTGCTGGTGCAGCCGGCGCAGGACTTCGCCATCGTCGAGCCCTGACCGTCGCGGGCGCACCGGCGGTCAGCCGGCCCGGGTGCCGGCTGCGACGGGCCCCTCCTCCGCGACGTGGTGGGGACGGGACTTCTCCAGTGCCGCGCCCTCCACGTCCAGCGCGGGCAGCCACCGCAGCCAGCGGGGCAGCCACCAGGCGCGCACGCCGAGCAGTGCCAGGGCCGCCGGGACGAGCACCATGCGCACCACGAACGCGTCGACCAGGATCCCGACCGCCAGGGCGAAGGCGATCGACTTGATGGTGGGCTCCCCGGCCGGGACGAAGCCCGCGAAGACCGAGAACATGATCAGCGCGGCGGCGATGACGACGGGGGCCGCCTGCCGGAAGCCGGTGCGGACGGCCGGCAGCGCCGGGCTCCCGTGGCTGTGCGCCTCGTGCATGCGCGAGACCAGGAAGATCTGGTAGTCCATCGCCAGGCCGAAGAGGATGCCGATGACCAGGATCGGGGTCAGGCTGATCAGCGGTCCGGTGACGTCGAGGTTCACCGCGGCGCCGAGCCAGCCCCACTGGAACACCGCCACCGTCGCACCGAGCGAGGCGCCGATGGTGAGCACGAAGCCGAGCACCCCGACCACGGGCACGAGGATCGAGCGGAACACCAGGATCAGCAGCACCAGCGCCAGTCCGACGACGAGCGCGAGGTAGACCGGCAGCGCCTCGTCCAGGCTCTGCGCCACGTCGACGCTGACCGCCGTCTGACCGGTGACCGAGGCCTCGACGCCGTCGAGGTCGGCGAGGTCGGCGCGCAGGTCGGCCACCAGCTGCTCGGTCGCCGGGTCGGTGGGGCCGGACTCGGGGATGACGGTGAGCAGCGCCGCGGAGTCGTCCCCGTTCGGGACGGGCGGCGTGGTGCGCGCGACGTCGTCGAGGTCGGCGATGCTCCCGGCGGCCTGCTCGGCCGCGGCCGCGGCGCCGTCCCCCTCGAACAGCACGGTGATCGGGCCGTTGACGCCCGCGCCGAAGCCGTCGGTGAGCAGCTGCTCGGCCCGGGCCTGGGTGCTGTCGGACGACGGCAGCTGCACGAGGGTCGTCTGCATCGAGAAGAACGGGATCGCCACGACCGCCAGCGCCACCACGGACAGCAGGAGCGCCGGCACCCGCCGGCGGGTGACCGCGGCGATCCAGCCGGCCACGAACCCGCGGCCGCCGGAGGCCTCCTCCGCCGCCGGGACCGCGTCGGCCGCCGCGGCACGGTGCTTCCGGGGCAGCACCCGCCGGCCGAGGAAGGACAGGACGGCCGGCACCAGGGTGAGCGCGACCAGGACGCTGACGACGATGGTCAGCGCGGCGGCGACACCCATCTGCGTGAGGAACGGGATCCCGACGACGAAGAGCCCGGCCAGCGCGATGACCACGGTGAGGCCCGCGGTGACGACGGCGGACCCGGCGGTGCCCACCGCGGTGGTGATGGCCGCGCCCACGTCGGCCCCGCGTCGCAGTTCCTGGCGGTAGCGGGTGACGATGAACAGCGCGTAGTCGATGCCCACGGCCAGGCCCAGCATCGCGGCCAGGGTGGGCGTGGTGGACGACAGGTCGACGAAGCCGGTGGCGATGGTGACGCCCAGGACGCCGATGCCCACACCCACCATCGCGGTCAGCAGGTTCATGCCCGCGATGGCGAGGGCGCCGTAGGTGACGGCCAGGACGACGAGCGCCACCACGACGCCGATCGCCTCGGCCGGACCGCCGACGTGCGTCGCCTCCTGGGTGGCGTCGCCCGAGAGCTCGGCGGTGAGGCCGCCCGCGCGCGCGGCTTCCGCGGCCTCGGCCAGCGCGTCCTGCTGCTCGACCGACACCTCGCCAGGGCCGGCGTCGTAGGTCACCGTGCTGAAGGCGACGCGCTGCTCGGCGTTGACCGAGGGGTTGGCCGGGTCCAGCGGGTCGGTCGCGGACGCCACGCCGGGGAGCGCGCCGAGCCGCTCGACGACGTCGGCCAGGACAGCGGCGTTCTCCGGGGTGGTGATGAGCTCGCCGTCGGGAGCGGCCAGCACGACCCTCGCGGTGGCCCCCTCACCCGCGCCGAACTCCTCCTCGATCCGGTCCAGGGCGGTCGTCGACTCCTGCCCGGGGATCGAGAAGCTGTTCGACGTCTGGCCCGACAGCGTCACGGCGCCGACCCCGCACGCCACGAGCAGGGCGACCCAGAAGACGGCGACCGCCAGGCGGTGGCGGTGGGCGAACGCACCGAGTCGGGACAACAGGAGTGCCATGCGGATCAGGCCTCGATCTGGTCGGGGGCGGGCGGGGTGGTGCCGGGGCGGCGGTGGCCCAGCGCGTCGAAGCAGGTGGCGACGATGTACCGCCGCCAGGCCGTGGTGGTGTCCTCGCGCTGCGCGGCGAGGGTGAGCACCGCCAGGGCTCCCAGCGCGCCCGAGACGCGGACCGCGCGCTCGGTCACGGGACCCTCGGGGTCGACGCCGAAGGCCTCGAGGGCCCGGGCGCCGACGGCGTCCACCTCGGACGGGACCGCCTCCTGATCGCCCCGCGTGAGCGGCGCGAGGAGCAGCGCGACGAGCCCGGGGTGGGCCAGCGCGACGTCGACCAGGACCTCGAGGGCCTGCCGGTCGCGGTCGGCGCCGAGCGGAAGGTCGACGACGCCGGCGAGCACGCGCTGACCGATGGCGTCGGCCTGCGCCAGGACCGCGCTGTGCAGCGCCTCCTTGCTGGCGTAGTGGTGCAGCAGGCCGGCCTTCGACAGGTGCACCGAGGCGGCGACGTCCTGCACGGACGTCTTGGCGAAGCCCTGCCGCGCGAAGAGGGCCGCGGCGCGGTCGAGGATCACCTCGTCGGCCTGCTGGCGGAACGTCCGGGTCACGCGCCCATCGTACGAGCGACCGACCAGATCGGTCGGTTTGCCGTCCGATCCGTTCGGTGACGCTCGTCATGCCCTGGACACGACGAAGCCGGGGCCACCGCTGTTCGCGGTGGCCCCGGCTCCGTCGTGCCGGGGTGGGGTCTTCGTAGATCGAGGAACGCCGAGGTCCGGGCATCCAGTTCTACGGACGACATGAGCCGGTTGCACCCTTCGGCGCCGAAATCAGCACCCGTCCTGAAGCCGCAGGTCTACCGCCCCGCTCATCGAGGAAGCGGGCGCGCAGCGTGGCCAGCGTCATTCGACCGGTGGAGCGGTCGACCGCCCACCAGCGCAAGCTGATGCAGCGCGAGTACTACGCGCAGCCGCCGGTGGCGGCGGCTGTTCAAGCGGAGGGCGCTCGCCGAGGGCGCGGAAGCTAGTCTGCGGGCGGAATGACCAGCGGTGTCGCCGCTGGGTCGACCGTGTCCTGTGCGCGGAGGACCGGCAGATCCGCGTCAGACATGCCGTCCATCTCCATCTGGATGCGCGCCGCCTCGTAGGCACTCCGGACGGATTGGCCGTCGGCGATGGCGGTGTAGAACCTCGCAGCGAAGGACATCGCGTCCAGGTCACCGATCTCGTCGGCCATGCCGATCGCCATCGGCACGACAGTCAGCAGTTCGTCCAGGTGTCCGACCGAGTGACAGGCGTTGAGGACGACCAGTACGGGAGGGTCGTCGACCGCTCCCATCGCGCGAGCGAACACCGACTTCGTGATCACGTGGCCCGGGTTGTCCCCGTCGGCCTCGGTGTCGAACACCAACACGTCTTCGTCAGCGTGCCCGGCGAAGTGGACAACATGGGGCTTGAAGCCGCTCATGCCGTCCAGAAGGTCGGGGCCGGTCGCAGCAAGCAGGGGCTCGATCTCCACGAGGTCCCGGAGTGTGGCCGCCTTGACCCCTTTCTTGACCCTGCGGATCTCCTTGTCCACCCGCAGGTCACCATCGGCGGCAGCAGTCACGTAGAGGATGCGAAGACGCTCCACCTTCGGAGGGCGCATCTCCGCAATCTGCTCTTGCAGTCGGCTTTCGGTTGCTGCCATCAGCGCCTGTGTCCGGGCTCGCTCAGCCTGTTGCTCACGTTCCCTGGCGCGCCGCTCGGCCAGCTGTAGCCGTTCGCGAGCCCGCTTGTCGTCAGCCTCCCGTTGCTTCTGAGCCCGCTGCTCCGCCAACTGCCGCTGCTTCTGGACGCGCTGCTCGTCGCCGCGCTGCTTGGCCAACGCCGTCGACAGGGCCCGGCTGAGGTCGGCTTCCTTCTTCGAGAACTGCGCGCTCTTGGTGCTGTAGTCCGCTGCCTTGGCTCCGAGCGTCAGCGCTTCCTTCTGCGCCGTTTCGGCTTGTCGCATGTAAGAACGTGCCATTGATTCCGAGGAGGCGCGGCCCGCCCTGGACCGGTAGGAGGCCGCGTCCCCTTCCTTCTTCGCCTGCTTGACGCGTGCGTCTGCCGCCTGCTTGTCCGCTTCAGCGCGCTTCTTGACGGCGTCGTCCATCTGGCGGCGAATCTGGTCCGGACTACTCATCGTGGCCTCCCCCGCTGTGGCGACAGCCTTCGCTGGCGCTCACCGGGAGGCTACGAATGGGTACTGACAGTTCTCCGTCGACTGCCGGTCCAGCGGGGACCGGATACCGCGCCCACGGTGATCAGAGCGCGGTGACCCCGTCGTGACGGGCATGCAACTCATCCAGGACCGGGCCCGCGGCGTCCCACAGCTGGCGGAAGGCGATCTCAACGTCATGGATGAGCGCGTCCGGGTCCAGCGGGGCGCCGGCCGCCGGGGGCTGAACGTAGCGCCAGAACGGGAGCGTCCGAGTCGACGACCCCTTGAGCTCGGCGCGCACCGGCCGCATGGCGTCGCTGATCTGCCGCCGGCGTTCCTCGTCGGCCGCGTCGGCGGGCAGACGCACGGCCACGTACGGCCACTCGTTTGGTCCCGGTGTGAGCAGGCGAGCACGCTCCCACTGGATGACGACGCTGACGTCCGCGATTTCGTTGTGCTGCCAGATCGGACGGCGCAGGCCAGCTCTGGGCCAGGAGCCGGAGTCCAGGTCGTTGGTCTCCAGCTCGGCGTCGAGCTCCTCGGCGAGCTCTTCCAGCTGCGCCACGACGCCGACGAGATGCTTGTCCAGGAGCTGGCGGCCTTCTGCGCGCAGAGCCGCCCAGGTCTCGATGTCGTGCCGGTGGTCGAGGTAGAACCACGCCTTCGCGTCGGCATCTTCGCGCGTGGGGACGATCGGGTCAGACACGGTGGTAGGCCTCCAGGGTGGCGATGTAGTCGTGGACGCCGGGTGCCGCCCCGGTCATCGAGGTGGCAGCAGCCCGGGCGATGTCGGCGACCTGCTCCCAGGTGAGGGCTCGCCACTGGCCGCGGCTGTCCACCGCGGTGGTCGGTGGACGCTGGCCGCGGGTGAGGAAGACGAAGCAGGGGGCCGACTCGTCCCGCCAGTGCGCGTACAGGCGGTCCAGTTGGCGTTCCTGTTCAACGGCGAAGGTCTTGGCCTCCAGCACGATCGTCCAGTCGCCGCCGTAGACGATCAGGTCAGCGCGGGTCTCGTCCCGCTGTTCCTCTAGCACCACCCGCACGCCGGCCTCTGTACCGGAGCCGTCGATCGCGAGGTAGTCGAGCAGCCCGTCGAGCACAGCGGGGCCAAGGCCATGGTGGCCATCCGACCGCAGCAGCCAGGCCAGCCCGGCGGTCATGGCTAGTTCCCGGTACTGCTGGTCGAGGGCCGCGAGCAGCGTGCGCGGGCCACCCCTCCAGCGGCCGGTCTGCACAAGGTGCCGCTGGGTGTCCCGCAGCTTCCCGAAGCGGTCCTCCCACTGCGTCACCACGGCAGCGCCCTGCGCCCGTTCGGCGAGGCTGAGGGCGCGCCACCCTTCGGCCAGCGCCGCGTGGCGGTCTCGCCATTCCCTCATGACGTCGACGGGCGCAGCCGACGCTGGAAGTTGGCCTGTCACTGGCCGGGAGCGAACGTCGCGTCGACTGTGAACGCGAGATCCTCGTACCGCTTGTACTCGCCGCCGAGGCTCAAACCGAGATCCTTCAGCTTCACGGCTGCCCCAGCGTTCACCGACGCCGACTGCTCCGTCTTGATGCCGAAGTGGAACTGTTCGGCGCCAGCGTCGGCAGAGGTGCGCATTAGCTTGAACATCGGGTCTCGGTCAGGCCAGATCAGGTCATCCAGGACTGGCCTCGCCTTGCCTGCTCCAATGATGCGGATGGCCAGCTTTCCGCTGTCATCGCGACCGAACCCCATCGTCAGCGAGATGTCCTCAGCGTTGGGCAGGTCGATGCGCCCTTCAGCCTTCGCTGCCTTGCCGCTCGACTCCCGCCAGGTGATCTCGATGTCCCGCGCGCCCAGCGACAACAAGTACCTGGCGGCCTCGACTGACTTCTCGTTCAGAACGAGGCGATGGAAAGCGGCGTAGGGCACGTAGTCGCGGCGTCGCAGTGGATGCCTGGCGTAGACCTGACCGCTGCTGGGTCCGCCCTCTGGGAAGAAGAGGAGATCCGGCTGGACGAGGTTTCGTGCGTCCTCCACCTCCATCAGTGCAGCGTGTGGCGGTTGCGCCGACCCGGTACGACGTCCCGTCAGCATCAGCACAGCCAGAGGAACCGCCGCAAGGCCGCCGGTGGCCACGCCGACCGTCGCGGTGACAACATCAGTCGTTGTCCAAGATCGGTCTTTCTTGATGAGGGCGTCGGGCGTATCGACGACGGCGAGTACGTCGCCCAAGTCCCAGCTGTCCAGGTCGACCCTGTGCTCAGGTGATGGAGCTGCGCTCACGCGGTGACTCCGCCGTGGCGAAGTAGGGCAGCGTGTTTCATGTAGGCGGCGCCTTCCTGCTTGTTCGGTGGGCAGCAGTGCTTCGTCATCCGTGCCGTCACGCGACCGTGACGTCGGGAAGAGCACGCTCTCTGACCTGGTGAAGAACGGTCACGATGCCGTCCACGTCATCCTCGGTGAAGATCGAGTCCGGGCCGTGGGGCGCGCTGTCAGTGAACGGCGATTCGTACAGACGGCCCACGTCCATGACCCCGTTCGCGGTCAGGTGCTCGACGATGAGCTGGACGAACCGGATCTGGTTGACCGAGTACACGCCGTCGGACAGGTAGCGGTCGAACGCGGCGGTCGCGGCCTCGCGGTCGAGACCAACCAGGGAGCGGATGAACAGCCCGAGTCCGTGGGACTCCTCGCGGGCGCGGGCGATGTCGGCCTCGCTACCGGCGCCGGACTCCACCAGCATCGCCTCCAGCGACGACAGATCCTCCGGTGTGAGCTGGAGGTTGCGGCGGAGACGCTGCAGGGCCAGGTGGTCCCCGTGGTCGCGGAGGTAGGCGCGGGCCTTCGCACGAAACCGTTCCCAGTTGGTGCCGGGCGTGACGCCGGGCAGTTCGATGACGCTGCTCTCCCCGAGCTCGTCGGCGAAGTTGGAGTAGACGACGGCGCGCCGGGACTTCTCCACGAACCGCACGAGCCCGCGGATTCGGCGCCGGGCGAGCTCGAGCATCGGGAGGGTGACGTCGACCCACCACTCGTCGCCGGCCAGCTCCTCGAGCAGTTGCTCCTGTGCCTTGACGGAGGGGATTCCGGCCTGGCTGAGCAGCGCGCCCGCGATGTCCTGCACCTGCGTGCGCAGCCGCTCGAACAGGATGGCATCGCCGTCGAGCCGGGCCAGCTGCAGTCGCAGCAAGATCAGGTCGAAGCGTTTGGCGTCCTCGTCGTCGTCCCGCTTGGTCGAGGGCAGGCCGGCGAGGTGGTGCGCGATGTCGCCGGCCTTCTCCGGCGTCAGCTGGTGCCAGGCATCCCAGTCGGAGTACGTCTCGACCCATTGCCGAGCTGGGCGGACCAGGAAGTTGTCGACGTTCATGCCGACCACGACCTCGTGCAGTGTCCAGGCCACGTCCATGCGCAGGCCGCGCTCGCTGACCTCACCCTGGCCGACCTCGGCCTGGCCATCCGCGTCGGCGCCGGTCTGATCCAGCGCGGCGAGCAGTCCCAGGCGGGCCTCGAACAGCCGCTCGGCGAGCGACTTCTGCAGCGACCCGCCGGAGTCGGGCAGGTTCTGGCTGAAGAACTCGAGGTTGCCGCAGAAGTCGAAGACGTAGAAGTTCTTCTTGTCCTCCCCCGGACCGTAAAGGTCGGAACACAGGCGTGTGCCCCGACCGATCATCTGCCAGAACTTGCTCTTGGCCCGCACCAGCTTGAAGAAGACGAGGTTGACGACCTCGGGCACGTCGATGCCCGTGTCGAGCATGTCGACGGAGATCGCGATGTGCGGCGCCTTGTCCTTGCTCGAGAAGTCGTCGATGAGGCTCTGGGCGTAGGTCACCGAGTGGGTGATGACGCGGGCGAAGTGACCGGCGTACTCGGGGTAGTTGGCATCAAAGCGCTTCCGGATGAACTCGGCGTGGGCCTGGTTCTTGGCGAAGACGATGGTCTTCCCGAGCCGGTCGCCTCCGGCGACCTTGTGGCCGTCCTTCATGAGAGTGGCGAGGACCTTGTCGACGGTGTCGGCGTTGAAGAGGAATTTGTTGAGCTCCTCGGCCGAGACGGCGTCGGGGATGTCGCCGTCTTCGCTCCACTCGAGGGCGTCCCAGTCGTCCTTCTCCGCCTCGCTGAGCTCGTCGTAGCGGATGCCTTCGCGGAGGAACTTGGTGGGCACCGATACCGCCACCGGGGGCACGAGGTAGCCCTCGGCGACGGCCTCATCGAGGCTGTAGGCGTCCGTGGGTACACCGTCTTCAAGGTTGAACAGCGTGTAGGTGTTGCGGTCGACTTCGTCCTTCGGCGTGGCCGTCAGGCCCACCAGCAGCGAGTCGAACCAGGAAAAGATGGAGCGGTACTTCTGGTAGACCGATCGGTGGGCCTCGTCGATGACGATGAGGTCGAAGTAGCCCGGTCCGAACAGCCTCTGACCCGCGTCGGTCTCGTTGATCAGGTTCATCATCGTTGGGTACGTCGAGACGTACACCCGGCCGTCGGCGACCTTTTCGGTGACCAGGTTGACCGTGGTCGCGTTTGGCAGGTGGGTCTTGAACGCCCCGACGGCTTGGTTGACCAGGGCGGTGCGGTCGGCGAGAAACAGCACCCGCTTGACCCAGCCCGCCTTCATGAGCTGGTCGACCAGCGCGATGACGGTGCGGGTCTTGCCGGACCCCGTCGCCATCACCAGCAGCGAAGCTCGCTGCTTGGCGGTGAACGTCTCCCCTACTGCCCGGATCGCGCGCTGTTGGTAGTGCCGGCCGACGATTGCCTTGTCGATGCCCGCGTCGGCCAGCCGCAGACGGCCGGTGCGGCGCTGCACCATCAGCTCCAGCTCGTCGGCGGTGAAGAAGCCCTCGACCCGACGCGGCGGGTAGCCGGCGGCGTCATCCCACAGCCAGGTCTGGTAGCCGTTGGTGTAGAAGACCACCGGCCGGCGGCCGGTCATCTGCTGCAAGCAATCGGCGTACAGCTTGGCCTGCTGCTGGCCCACGGCGGGCTCGACGGTGGTCTTCTTCGCCTCCACCACCGCCAGCGGCAGCCCGTCGCTCCCCCACAGCACGTAGTCAACGAAGCCCTTACCCTCGGCGTTGGGCATGCCGGTGACCTCGAACTCGCGGTCTCGGGCATCGGTGAGCTGCCAGCCCGACTCACGGAGGAGCTCGTCGATGATGAGATCGCGCGTCTGGGCTTCGGAGTAGTCGTGCGTGTCGGTCAGCGTGTTCGCGGCCTGCGCGGCCTTGATCTGCTGGCGCAGTTCCTCGATCTCGGCGTCCCTCGCCGCGGCGAGATCGTCCCGCTCCTTCAGCGCGCGAGCGTGGTTCTCGTCCTGCTGACGGAACTTTTCCGCGAGCTTCACGACATCCGCCCGGCTCAGCGGAGCCTGACCGCCCGCGATCTTCGGGTCGAACACCGCCCCAGTCGGCACCACCGCCGGGTTGGTGGAGTAGCGAAACGCCGTCCACACCACCACGTGATGCAACTCGCGCAGCACATCGACCGCGGCGCGAGCTGGGATGGGCTGCACGTCGTGAACCGCCCGGTTGCCGAGCTTGCGAATCAGGTTGAGCTTCTGCGCGATGCCGACGCCAACGCGCCGCTGAAATGCTGGCTCGTTGATGCGGGCCGAGAGGTCGTCCTTGTAGGGGATCGGGAGCCCGTCAACGTCGTAGACGAGGCCGACAAGATGCTCCACCGCGCGACGGGCGTAGAAGCACGCCGACCGAGGATCGGAGGCAAGGTAGCTCTCAGCCCGCCCGCAGTCCGCATAAACCGGAGGCCACTCGGCCTCCACGAAGGCAAAGTTGCTCACTGCGTCGCCTCTGCTTCCGATCCAGGCCTCACTTGATCTCCGAAGAGAGAACGCCATTGAACGCTGCGTCCTGAAGGGCGTCCGACAAGTCGTCTATTTGCTCTGCGCCGAGCAGGGCTGAGACTCTCATCGACTCCATGGCGGCAAGGCGGCTCACAAATCCGCGCTGCAGTTCGATGGGAGGTAGAGAAATCTCGACGGCCTTGACGATCGGCCCGTTCAGGTTCTTCTGTGTCCCCTCTGGCGCGAGAGCAACGAGTCGCTCCCGCGAGACCAGAAGAGCGGCGTACAGCCAGGTCTGATCGACCCTCGGGTCGAGATCCAAGAACGCCAAGAAGCCGTCATGAATACAGGTCTCGGGCCCGATAATCTTGGGGATTCCTACCGTAGCACTGTTCGTCAGCACGAGAGTCTGGGGAGGGAGAAGTACGCTCTTGCCACGGCCGGCCTCGGTCACACCTTCCTTGATCTTTGTGACAACCCGCCCTGGCGTCGCCGTGATGTCTGCGATCTTGAGCCACGGGATCTGTCCACCGAAGTATCGGGGGTCTCCAGCCGGTCTGGGGCTGGCTCCTCGAATGATGCGGGCAAGGTCGCCGAGCATTACGCGCGGCCAAGTCCCCTGGGCGATCATCGGCTGACCGAATGTGTCAAGGAAGACGGACCGAGTGAGCTCCTCAAGGTGAACGAGGACTCGGCGGCGCTTCTCGCGTAGATGGACGACTCGGTCAAGGATTGCTGCAATCCCCCGCTGCGAGTCGAGGGTTGGCAGCCAGATCCGGTGCGCCTTCACGTCGGACGGTTTGATAAATGGCTGAGCAGAGCCCGAACGAGGCCACCGCGCCTCGTCGTTGAGCTGGTACCAGAGAAAACGCGAATCGACTCGGGACTCGTCGGGCAGAATCACCTGAGTGTTAGCGAGGCTTGTCCACTGGCCGCGCACGTGAAAGCACTTTCCGCAGCGAGCGCCGATGGACGACAGCACGATTGCCTCTCTGTCGTACTCGGCAGTGGCGACCATTCCGTTCTGACCACCCGCACCGTATGCAGGGACACCATCTTCGACGAAATCGTTGCCGGACAGCCTCAACCGCCCTCCCCCGTGGATAACCGCCACTTCCTCCAGTCGGTACTCGGTCACGAGAGCATCGACTTCAACGCGACAAGATCCTGCTGAATCTCAGCTTCGAGCCTCTCGAGGTCGGCGACTATCTCAAGCGGCGCCCGGTGTGCGACCTCGTCGTAGGCGACTTCCTTGTACCGGTTGAGGGAGAGGTCGTATCCCTGGGAGGTGATGTCGGACTTGGGCACACAGAAGCTCTGTTCGGTGCGTGCGCGCTGCAGTTCATCGCCGTCGCGCTCCGCCCAGCGTTCAAGCACATCGGGAAGATCGTTCGATGCCGTCGGCGTCCGCTTGTCGTCAAGGCTGAAACCGTCGGCTCGGACGTCGTAGAACCAGACATTGTTCGTGCCGCCGCTGTTGGTCTTGGTGAAAATAAGTATCGCTGTCGACACCCCTGCGTACGGCCTGAAAACGCCAGACGGGAGCTTCACCACAGCGTCCAACCTCTGGTCCTCGACCAGGATTCGGCGCAGAGCCTTGTGCGCCGTCGACGAGCCGAAAAGTACTCCTTCGGGGACGATCACCGCAGCCCGCCCACCCGGCTTGAGCAGTCGCAGGAAGAGCGCGAGAAATAACAACTCCGTCTTCTTCGTCTTGACCACCCGCTGCAGGTCCTTCGACGTGGACTCGTAGTCGAGGCTGCCGGCGAACGGGGGATTCGCGAGGATCAGCGAGTAGAGGCCTTCCTCGCCCGCCGCCCCCTCAGACAAGGAGTCGCGATAGCGGATGTCCGGCTGCTCGACCCCGTGCAGCAGCATGTTCATGCTGCCGATGCGGAGCATGGTGGAGTCGAAGTCGTAGCCGTGGAACATGCTGCGGTGGTAATGCCGCCGCTGCTGCTCATCAGCCATGACCGTGGGGTGCTCGTGGCGCACGTACTCGGAGGCGGCGACGAGGAAGCCGGCAGTGCCGCACGCCGGGTCGCAAATCTCGTCCGACGGCTGTGGGGCGGTCATGGCCACCATCAGCTGGATTATGTGCCGGGGCGTGCGGAACTGGCCGTTCTGGCCAGCTGAGGCGATTTTGCTGAGCATGTACTCGTAAAGGTCGCCGTTGGTGTCGCGGTCCTGCATGGGGACGTCGTCGAGCATGTCGACGACACGGGAGAGCAGTGCCGGTGTCGGGATGGTGAACCGGGCGTCCTTCATGTGCTCGGAGTAGGTGGACCCGTCGCCGCCGAGTCGGCGCAGGAACGGGAAGACACCCTCCCCGATCACCTGGTGCATGACCCCGGGCTCGAAGTCCTTGAACCGGGACCAGCGCAGGTCCGCCTCGCCGGGCTGGAAGATCGGGTCGTCGATCGGCTTGCCGGTGCGGTTGGCCTTCCGCTCCTTCAGCGTCTGGAGGTCGTCGAGCCGACGGATGAAGAGCAGGTAGGTGATCTGCTCGATGACCTCGAGGGGGTTGGAGATACCTCCGGACCAGAAGGCGTCCCAAACTCTGTCGATCTTGCCCTTGAGCTCGCCGGTGATCACGCTGACGCCTCCGTCATCGACGCCACCCGTCGCAGTGGGTCGCAGAACTGGTCTGCTGCCGTGAACGGCACGGCCTGGAACTTCAGCGGTTCGTACTTCTTTGCGCGCGGCGGCACGTGCAACTCCTTCGGTTCAGTTCAAGCACAGGCACGGTAGCCCGACGGCCTCCACACAGTGGACAACCGGACACGGTCGGTCACGCCAACGAGCGGTTCACCTCCTTTCGGCGTCGGCATGACCTGGGCACATCTCCTGTGCCCAGACATCAGTGAGTCGGGAGCCTGTTGGCCGCGGGCGGCTAGGCCGTCCAGATCACCTCCTTCGATGACGGCTGCCAGCCGCCGGCGACCCGGCGTCCGTTGATCTCTGTGGAGTTGTCAAGCTGCGATCGGCGGGCCGCGGGACGCCGCCGCCGGGCAGGGTCACCGGGCGCTTTCCTTCGTCAATCGGGCTGCCCAGTCGAATGCCCGGACGGATTCAGCCGGCACAGCTGAGGGCGCGGATCGTCCGCCGCGGCCCATTGGGTCGCCAGCAACCGGAGGTGCCGGCATGTCCGTGCTCCCCTTCCCCTCCGTCGACAACGGCCACCGGCCGTGGCCGGCGGATCGCGTCGCCACCGCCTCGGATCAGGCTGTGCTCGCCCGCGTCGCGGAGCTGGTAAGCATCCCCACCCATCTGCTGCCGCTTCCGCTGCGCTGGGGTCCAGGCCCTGCCCAGCTCGCGGTTCTCCGGGTCACCGCGACAGTGCTCCTGTCGAGGCTGGAGGAGACCTCCGGTGCGTGCTCCGACTGCGCCGGCTCCGACCAGGCGATGGACTGCGCCCGTGAACTCGGGAAGCTGGAGGCGCGGCTGGACGCACTGGCCCATGACGCCGAGCTGGTGCTGGGGTGGATGGCGGCGCCGAAGGAGCGGTGACCGGGGCTTGTGCCCTGGGAAGCCGCGCGGAGGGGTGACGCGGTCGGGCCTCGGCCCGTCCGCGTCACCCGCACCGCCGGTGCCGGGAACGCCGATCGGCACGGAGAAGCCGATGACCCCCAACTCACACACCCAGGGCGCCAGCACGCCCGAACCGCTGCGCGACTACCGGCTGAAGAAGCTCCTGGTTCGCCGACAGGCGCTCGCCGACGCCGCCGTCGAGCACCTCTGCCACGACCTGCCCGGGGCGGACCTTCTCTGGGAGAGCCTCCACCGCGTCGAGGAACGGCTGCGGCTGGAGTACCCCGCCGTCTGGGCCCAGTCGAACGCCATGTGGGTAGCCGCCGACGCCGGCCGGCTTCACACCGCTGGCCGGCCGGCATCGGAGTCCTGCCGGCTCTGTCGGCAGTGGCACGTATCCGACGTCGAGGTCCGCCCGGCGTCCTGATCGTCACCGTGGCCCCGCCCGCAAGGGCGGGGCCACACCCATGTCCTGGTCGGTGCGCCGGCCGTCCACACCAGCAGCGTCAGCCAAGCGCCTTCCCCGCGGCCGGATCGACCTCATTGCCGATCCGTCCCATCGCCGGACCCGTACCGGCATGACCGCTACCGCCGACGGCCGGGGCCCCCGGCTCGACGACCCCGCTGAGCTCGACCGCTTTCTCGCCGACTACGCCCCGACCGGCGTGGCCGCCCAGTGCTGGGCCCTTCTCGCGCCCGACGCCATCGCCCTGGTCAAGAAGGCCGGGCCGCTGACCCGGACCCGCGTGGAGAAGGACATCCAGGCGCTGGGTGCGGTCACCGCCCGACTGGTCGAGCGCAACCGCGACCTGTCGCTGGACGAAGCGCTGGCGGACACGACGCTGCTGGACTTCGACCTCGCACTGGCGCGGGGCGGCGCGTCGGACAAGACCCGGGAGAACCGCCGCGGCATCCTGCGCCGGCTGCAGGCGGCCCACCACGACGTGCCGTGGCGGCAGGCCCGGCGCACGGACGGCGAGCGGGTCGACGCCCTGCCTTCACCATCGCTCGCTGGCGAGATCGACCGACTCATGGCCGTCGCCGAGAGAGACCGGGGCGCCGACGCGGCCGCCTTCGTCGCCGCGGTGGAGGCAGCCCGCCGCGCTCGCCGCGGGCACGGCGAGGCGGGCGACGCCGATCCGACCGCCTGGCGGCGGGCCCGGGCGTTCGCGGAGCGCCACGGACTCGGACTCACCCAGCGGGTGTTGGCCGCAGCGGTCACCCACGAGGTGCTGCTGACCGAGCAGCCGCTGGCGGTGCACATCGCCGCAGCGGGGCTGACCAGGCGTGACCTCGACCTCGGCCTCACCCACGCCACAGCACTGCCGGACCAGCCGTCCGACGGGCACAGGGCGGTGCTGCGCGGCGCCTGACGACCGCCAGTCGCGGTGATTGCCGTACCGAGCGGCCCCCGCACGGTCCCGGCCCGAGCTGCCCGGAGAGGCCGGGCAGCCGGACCGGGGAGCCGACCTTGACGAGCAACTCCACCCGACCGCGCAAGCCCAGCAAGGCGGCGATGCTCCGCCAGCTGGCACAGGTGCAGGCACAGCACGAGCAGGAGCGCGAACTGCCCCCCGCGCTGGCGCAGCTGATCGACGACTACGACGGTGCCAGCTACACGGCCGTGCAGATGGCCGCCATCCGGCCGTTCCTCCGCACCGTCATCACCGCCAGCACGCTGACCGGTGCCGAAAGCGTTCGCAAGCACTGCACGCACATCGCCGGACTGGCGGCCTACGCGACCCGGCGCGGCGTCACCCTCGAGCCCGTCCAGGTGCTGACGACCGCCTTCATCGACGAGTACGTGCGCCTCGGCATGGCAGGAGCCGGCGAGTCGGTCAAGGCCGAGCGTCGGCGGCGCCTGCTCGCCCTCGCCCGCACCGTCAACCCGGGACCGACCACCCCGGCACGGCTCACCCCGATCGGGCACAGCGCGGTCAAGCCGCCCTACACGCCCACGGAACGGGCGGTTATTGCCCGCGTCTGCCGCACCCAGCCGACCGAGGCCAAGCGCCGCGACCTGTCGACCGTCGTGGCCCTCGGCGCCGGCGCCGGCCTGGACAGCGTCGACCTCCGCCATCTGCGCATCGAGCACATCGAGGACCTCGGCATGCAGGGCCTACAGGTCCACGTCCAGGAGCCGAGGCCGCGGATCGTGCCGGTCCGTTCGCACCTGGAGGACCTCCTCCGCTCCGCCGTCGACGGCAGGCGGGCCGGCGAGCTGGTGCTCGGGGACAAGGTGGACCGGCGGAACACCGCGGCCCGCGCCGTCGAGAACGCCGCGCTCTACAACGTCCCGCACATCGAGGCGGCGCGGCTGCGCGCCACCTGGCTGGCCGACCTGATGACCGACACCGTCCCCATCGGTGTTCTGTTGCAGGCGGCTGGGCTGAAGTCCGCCCGCACGCTGGTCGACCTCGTTCCCCACCTGGGTCCGTGGCTGGAGCACAAGGGCCTGACCACGCCCGCCGCCGGCGCGCTGCGCGGGGGTGCCCGATGAGCGCCAAGCACCTCACCCCGGCACTAGTCGACCGCACCGTGCACGTCATCGACCGCAGCGGCGTCCTGGACCTGGCTTGCCCGCCCCGGCAGCCCGGCAAGCCCGGCCGGATCGGCAGGATCCGGGACAACACCCGCCTGCTGTTCATCGGCATGCACCTGTGCACCCGGCTGGGGCACGAGACCACGCTGGCCAGCATTCACCAGGTGCTCACCGAGGCCCTGCCCCGTGACAAGCAGTGGGAGCTCGGCGTGCTGCGCCCGCCGACCACGACGAAGCGCACCAACGCCAAGCCGTTCGACCCCGACGCGCCCGCGCTGGTCAAGAACGGCAAGCCCCGCAAGAGGATCTGGGCCGAGGACGGCGTCGAGGAGATCGGCTACGACGACCTGTCCAACGCCGCCACCGCCCTGCGGAAGCGGCTCGACTACGGCCACGGCGCGGCCCCGCAGCTCGACGACACCGAGCGCGCCGCTCGTCAGGGGACCGTCGAGCAGATCATCGACGCGCTCATCGCTGTCACCACCATCCCGCGGACCGGCAGCACCAGTGCGCTGGACGCCACCGGGCAGTGGGCCTGGACCCGCGGCCCTGGCAAGCGGAGGAAGGAGCTGGAGAAGGACCTCGTCGACGGCGTCACCGACGGGGCGGACCCGGACGCGCTCGAGGTCGCCGGCATCGCCACAGACGACGAGGGCGCCACCGCGCCCGAGGACCAGAGCGCGCCCGCGCCCGCCGCCGCCCGCGGCCGCTGCCTCGACGCCGCCTGGGGCTACAAGACCAGCAAGAGCGGCGAGAAGGAGGTCGGCTTCGGCCCGCACCAGCACACCATCTGCCGAGTGCCCGACCCGAACGCCGACGACGACTCCGAGCCGGTGCTCATCGACGGGTTCGCCCTCACCCCCGCCAACGCCGACGTCGTCGAGGCCTCGCTCGGGCTGATCGACCGCATCCGCAGCCGCCACCAGATCACCCGGCTTGTGGGCGACATGCTGTACACCAACCTCAAGGGCGGCCGGTGGGCCGTACCGCTGGCCCAGCGGGGCATCGAACAGGGTCTCGCCATGCGCACCGACAACCACAGGGTCGTCGACATCAACGGCGCGCAGATGCAGCACGGCTGGCTGCACTGCGCCGCCGCCCCAATGGACCAGCGGCCGCTGCCGCCGGAGCGCGCCACCGCCGAGGAGTGGGACGCCTTCCACGACGACGTCAACGAGTTCCAGCGCAACTGGGCCTTCGACCGGAAGGAGAGCGGCCTCGGCAAGAGCGTGACCAGCAAGTGGATCTGCCCCGCCCGCGCCGGGCGCGCCGGCTGCCACGCCCTCGGCGCCGCGCAGGTCGAGGCGGCCACCCAGCTGGGGCTGCCGATCATCACCCCGCCGGAGGACCACACCACCCGCAAGTCCTGCACGAACAAGACGATGGACTTCACGCCCGACCCGGACGACGCGAACCACCAGCGCAAGCTGATGCAGCGTGAGTACTACGGCAGCCGCCGGTGGCGGCGGCTGTTCAAGCGGCGGGCGCTGGTCGAGGGGGTCTTCGGGATCCTCAAGAACGCCAGCCGGCAGCGACTGCGCCGCGGTCAGAACCGACTCCCCGGCCTGGCGATGGCCTCCATCGTCGCCGCGGTCAAGGCCAGCGTCTTCAACGAGGAGCAGCTCCGCAGCTGGCACGACCGCACCGCCCGCGGCCCGGCCGACCACCCGCTGTTGCAGCCCGACCCGCCCTACTGGGGCTTCCGCGACCTGACGAAGGAGGAGGCGAAGGCCGTCGACGCTGAGCACCTGCGTCGCCTCCGCGGCGGCCACATGCAGCCGGTCCTCGAGGCTGCCTGACACCTGCGTGAAACGACGAACCGCCCCGGACCTGGAGGTCCGGGGCGGTTCGTCAATCTACGAAGAGTCTCCGCACAATCTGCGAAGACCTCGGGGTGGAGGTGGCGGGAATCGAACCCGCGTCCTTCGACGCATCACCAGGGCTTCTCCGAGCGCAGTCCGCAGTGCCTCTGCTCGACCCCGTCGATCATGCGGACAAGTCGACGTGACGGGCCCAGTCGCTGTGTGGTGTCCCACGCGCACCCGCGACCGGCGCGCGCGGTGAGTCATCTAGCTGATGCCAGGATCCGGGCCGATGACGAACCCGGGCTGACAGACTCGCCTAGCTGCTATCAGGCAGCGAGAGCGAAGTCGCGCTGATTGGAATCGGCGCTTGTGTGTTGTGCAACGGATCGTTAACGAGATGATCGTTGCCTTCCTCGGCTCGCTTCCCCTGGTCACCCGACCGAAGTCGAGACCATTCACCCCCTGTGCAGTTGTGCAGTCAGGGTAACGGGTCCCCGGCCCCCGGTGTTCCCTGTGTGCCGCCGGAGCCGGCGAGCGCCCTCCGCAGCCCGCTGGCCCGCACCACCTGGCGGCCGACCGCCGCCCGCACCGACTCCTCCGAACCGACGACCCGCACCCGGCGGCTGGCCCGGGTCACCGCCGTGTACAGCAGCTCGCGGGTCAGCAGCGGGGACGACGCGGGCGGCAGCAGGACGGCGACCTCCTCGAACTGGCTGCCCTGGCTGCGGTGCACCGTCAGCGCGTGCGCGGGGCTCACGGACGACAGCCGCGACAGCGGCACCAGCGCGGGGCCGCTGCCGCGGAGGAACGCCGCCCGCAGGCCGTCGGGGGTGCGGACGACGACGCCGGTGTCCCCGTTCCACAGCTGGTTCTCGTAGTCGTTGGCGGTGACCAGCACCGGAGCTCCCGGCAGCCACTCCCCCGGCGCCGCGCCGATCAGCCGGCCGACCCGCTCGTTCCACGTCGTCACCCCGGCCGGCCCGCGCTGGTGGGCGCAGAGCAGCCGGTGCCGGCCGAGCAGCGCCAGGCACTCCTCGGCGTCCCCGTCCTCGGCCGCGTCCCGCAGCTCCGCGGACACCGCCCGGATGCGCTCCTCGAGCGCCCCGGTGCCGGTGTCCAGCCTCAACTCCGCGCCGTCCGCGAGCAGCTCGAGCACGCGGTCGGCCTCACCCCGGCGCACGGCCTCGGCCAGCCCGGCGATACCGGGGCCGTAGCGCTGCGAGACGCGCAGCCGCACGACGCCGTTGCGCAGCTGCCGGAGCTCGTCGGCGTCGAGCTCGGCGGCGTCGGGGAGCACGCCGTCGGGCCCGTCGCCCGCGGGTGCCGGCCGGTGCACCAGGTCGCTGAGCACCGCGCCGGCGTCGACCGGCGTGAGCTGGTCGGGGTCGCCGACCAGGACCAGCCGCGCGGTGGGCCGGAGCGCCTCGAGCAGCCGGCTCATCATCGTGAGCGAGACCATCGAGGACTCGTCGACCACGACGACGTCGTAGGGCAGGTGGTTGCCGGCGTCGTGCCGGAACCTGCTGCGGCTGTCCGGCCGCCACCCGAGCAGCCGGTGCAGCGTGGAGGCGGTGAGGTCGACCGGCAGCCCGACCGCGGCGGCCTGCTCGAGCACCGACTCCTGCAGCCGGGCGGCCGCCTTGCCGGTGGGTGCGGCGAGCGCGATGCGCGGCGGCGGGCCGGGCTGGTCCAGCAGCACCTTGAGCAGCCGCGCGACCGTGTGCGTCTTGCCCGTGCCCGGGCCGCCGGTGATGACGCTGACCCAGCGCCCCGCAGCGACCGCCGTGGCCAGCCGCTGCAGGTCCGGCGCCTCGCCCGGGAAGAGCGCGCCCAGGGCGGAGAGGTCGACCGGGGGCGCCGGTCGCGCGGCGCGCTCGTCGAGCTCGCGGCGCACCGCCTGCTCCTGCTGCCAGTAGCGGTCGAGGTAGAGCAGGCCGTCGACCAGCCGCAGCGGGCGCCACGGTGCCTCGACGCCCACGGCGACGACCGGGCTGTCCTGCAGCGCGCTCCAGTCGTCGGGCCAGTCCAGCTCGACCGGCGGCGCGTCCTCGTCGGGCACCACCGAGCCGGCCACGGTGGCCAGCTCCACGCACACCGACCCGGCGCGCACCCCGCGCACCGCCAGCGCCGCGGCCAGCAGGACCGGCTCGCGGTCCTCACCGCCGAGCCGGGCCAGCCGCAACGCGACGTGCACGTCGGCGGCGGCCAGGACGCCGGCCTCGGTGAACTCGCGGAGCAGGCCCTCCGCCCGCACCGGGATCACGGCCGACCCGCCAGCAGGTCGGACAGCTCGGCGACCAGGCCGGGCGGCGGGGTCCACGCGAAGACCCCGGCCCCGGCCGGGGTCTGCGGACCGGCCATTCCCCGGACGAACAGGTACAGCACCGGCCCGATGTGCTGCTCGGGGTCGTAGCCGGGCAACCGCCAGCGCAGGTAGCGGTGCAGGGCGACGCAGTACAGCAGCGCCTGCAGGACGTAGTGGGTGCGGCGCATCTCCTCGGCCATCGCCTCGGGCCGGTAGTCCCAGGTGGTCAGCGGCTCGGTGCCGAGGCGGTTGGTCTTGTAGTCCACGACCGCGAACACCGGCCCGGGCAGCCGCAGCACCGCGTCGATGCTGCCGGTGAGGAAGCCGCGCAGCGCCTGCGGCTCCAGGTGCGCCATCAGGTCGGGGTAACCGGCCAGCGCGCCCAGCTCGTACCGCCGGAGCAGGTCCACGACGTCGGCGAGCGTGGCGTGCGGGACCGCGGCGTCACCACCGGCCAGCGGCAGCTCGAAGTCCAGCTCGGCCAGCCGGTCGCCCGCCGGCACCGTGGCCAGCGTCGTCCCGCGCGCATCCAGCGGCGTGTGCAGCACCGGGCGCAGCCCGTCGGCCAGCGCCTCGGCGGTCACCCCGGGCACGAGCTGGCGGGCCACCTCGTCGGCGCACCGCTGGTCCAGGGCGGCAGGGTCGAGGTCCTCCAGGACCGCGTGCACCAGGGTGCCGAAGGCGGCACCACCGGGCAGCTCGCTCAGCGGCGAGGGCTGCGCGTCCGGGGGCGGCTCCGCCGGCGCCTCCGTCGCCGCGGCGTCGGAGTCCTGCTCGTCGTCCTTGACCGGCGCGTCCGGCTCGCTGGCCAGGTGCTGCTCGTGGGCGGCGTCGTGCGCCGCGCGGGTGAGCGCGCTGTAGGAGGTCCGGCGCCACTCCTCGTCGAGCACGCGGGTGAACGCGCTGACCTGCAGCTCGGGCGCCGGCGAGCCCGGCGGCTCCCACCGCGGCAGCGGGCGGCGGCCTACCTCGGCGACCTCGATGCTCCCGGCCGACCGGGCGGCCAGCGCGGCGAGCGCCGACGCCGCGTCGTCGTCCTCCGGCGGCTGCACCCGTGCCGCCGGCTCCGCACCAGGGCCGGCGGCGCCGAAGAGCAGCCGGTTCAGCGGCGCCGAGGCGGTGTTGCCGCTCGGGGCCCAGTGCGCGACGACCTGGCAGCGGGCCCGGGTGAGCGCCACGTAGAGCAGCCGGAGGTCCTCGCCGGACTCCTCGGCCGCGTGCCTGCGGAAGGACTCGGCGTACCCGCTGCTCCCCGGCCCGCCGACGTCGAGCACCCGCCGGCCGGCGTCGTCGTGCAACCGCAGCACCGCAGGGGTGTCGGGCATCCACCGGTCCCAGCCGAAGGGCACGTAGACGACGGGGAACTCCAGGCCCTTGCTGACGTGCACGGTCATGACCTGCACCGCCGCGGCGTCGGACTCCAGCCGGCGGCTGCGCTCGTCGGCGCCCTCGACGGCGGCCTGCGCGATCCGGCGGCGCAGCCACTCCACCAGCGCGGTGAGCCCCAGCGACTCGCGCTGCGCCGCCGCGTGCAGCACCTGGCCGACGTGCCGCAGGTCGGTGAGCACCCGCTCGCCGTCCGGCCGGCCGAGCACCCGCTCGGGGAGCCCCTCCTCGGCGGTGAGCACCTCGAGGAAGGCGGCCACGCCGCGGTCGGCGAGCAGGTCGGCCCACTGCCGCAGCCGCTGACCGAGGACGTCGGCGAGCTCGTCCCCGGACTCGTCGAGGCTCGCCTCGTCGTGCCCCAGGAAGACCGACAGCGCCGCGGAGCGCACCCGCCCGGCGCGGTGCGGCTGCTCCATCGCCTCGAGCAGCCGCAGCCAGGACTGCGCGCTCGGCGTCGCGAAGACGCTGCCCCCGCCGGCGAAGACCGCCGGCACACCCGCCCGGCCGAGGGTCTCGCGCACCAGCGCGCCCTGCGCGTTGGTGCGGACCAGGACGGCGATGTCGCCGGGCGCCACCGGGCGGCCCCCGAACTCGGCACCGCCGGACAGCAGGTCGACGACGTCCGCGGCGACGTCGCACGCCACCGCCTCGCGCAGCGGCGCCACTCCCGGCACCCCGCGCCACCGGCGCCCGTACCCGGTGCGCCCGAGCCGGCGCAACCGCAGCGGCGCGCCCGCGCCGGTCAGCCGCGGCTCCGGGTGGGCGGCGCCGACCGGGCGGACGACGATCCGCTCGTGGCCGAGCGCGGCGCCCCCGAACACGTGCTCCAGCGCCCCGAGCAGCGCGGCGTCGCTGCGCCAGTTGGTGCCGAGCGTCGCCTCGGTGGTCGCCTCGGCCGCCGCGGCCAGGTAGGTGGCCACGTCGCCGCCGCGGAAGGCGTAGATCGCCTGCTTCGGGTCGCCGATGAGCACGAGCGCGGTGCGGTCGTGGAACGCCCGGCGCAGGATCTCCCACTGCACCGGGTCGGTGTCCTGGAACTCGTCGACCATGACCACGCGGTACCGGGAGGAGATCCGGTCGCAGGCCACCGGCCCGGAGTGCGGGTCGGCCAGCGCGTCGCGGAGCAGGGACAGCCAGTCGTCGTAGTCGACCAGCCCGAGCAGGCGCTTGCGCCGCTCGACCTCGCGCCGCACGGCCGCGGCCGCCCGTCGGCGACGCCCGGGCAGGCCCTCGTCGGCCTGCGGCTCCAGCTCGGCCTGCCGGTCGCTGCCCACCGCTCTGCGGCCCAGCTCCAGCAGCTCGGCGTGGGTGAGGAACGGGACCTGCTCGGCGTGGGCGAAGGTGCGCACGTAGAGGTCGTCGACCACCTCCCGCACCAGGTCGTCGATGTCCTCCACGAACTCGGCCGTGGGATCGGCGTCGGCCACCATCCCGAGGCCGGCGAGCATCTGCGAGCAGAACGAGTGCGTGGTGGCGATCGTCGCCTCGTCGAAGGCGGCCAGGGCCCGCGCCAACCGGTCCCGCCGGTGCCCCACCTCCTCGTCGGACCCGTCGGCGAGCAGCTGCAGCACCGGGTCGCCCTCGTCCGCGCGGGCAGCGGCGGGGTCGCGGAGCCCGCGCTCGGCGGAGACCAGCCGCTCGCGGACGCGGTCGCGCAGCTCGCGGGAGGCCGCGTTGCCGAAGGTGACCAGCATGATCTGCGAGAGGTCGGCCGCGCCCTCGGCGACGTAGCGCGCGGTGAGCGCGGCGATGGTGAACGTCTTGCCGGTGCCGGCGCTGGCCTCGAGCACGGTCGTGCCGGTGGGCAGGTCGCCGCAGACGTCGAAGGCGTTCACGAGAACTGCTCCGCCGCGCGGACCGGCGTCCAGAACCGGCAGGCGAGCGCACCGAAGCGGGTGGTCTCGCCGGCCCACGCCTCGCCGTCGCCGGGGGCGGCGGCGACGAGCTGGTCGAAGGCCGGCCGCTCCCCCCACACGAACCGGTGCGAGCGGTCCTCGTGCTCGCCGCCGCCGTCGCGCTGCCACTCCTTGCGCGCGCCGTCGAGGGCGCGGTCGGCGTCCTGCCCCTCCAGCCGGGCGCCCGCGTAGGCCCACGAGGTCTTGACCGCGAGGGGCAGCGGCTCGCACATCCCGCGGTCGTACAGGTCCAGCAGGTCGGCCAGCACCGACCGCGCACCGGCCGGTGCGGTGATCGTGGACGTCCGAGCGCGGTCGCCCCGCCGGCCCACCGTCACCGCCCGCCCCTGGCCCTCGGTGGCCGCCAGCGCCAGCGCGAGCACCCAGGCCCGCGCGCGGTGCTTCGCCGCCAGGCTCGAGTAGGTGACGCCGACGACGGCGCCGTCCCGCACCCCGTTCACCGTGCCCTGCAGCTCCCGGCCTCCCAGGTCGAGGCGGACGTCGACCGTGCGCGCCGGCCCGGCGACCAGCGGCCGCCCGGCAGCGACGAGCGCGTCCACCCGCGTGCCGACCCGCCGCAGCACCTGCGCGCCCAGCCCGCGCGGCGGGAGGGTGCCGCGGAGCCACTCGGCGTGCTGGGCGTCCTCGGTCGCGGTGCCGCGCAGCCCCGCCTCGAGCAGCCGCTCCCCCACGGCCCACTCCTGCAGCGGGTCGAGCGTGGCGGCGACGGCGTCGGCGACCTCGTCGTCCTCACCGGGCAGCGTGATGCCCAGCCGCTGCCGCAGGAACGCCCGGACCGGGTGCTCGACGAAGGCGACGAGGTCCTCCAGCGCCACCGGTCCGGTGCGCGGGCCCAGCGGCCGGCGCTGCGCCGGTGCGGTCCGCGGGCGCAGCGAGCGGCGGGCGCCCGCGAGCCCCACCGGGTCGAAGCTCGCCGGCGGCGCACCGGCGAACGAGCGCACGTCGTAGGGCTGCAGCGGGTGCCGGACGACGAGCTCCGACCGGGCGCCCGGCACCATCACCTCCAGCACGTCCAGCAGCTCGCCGAGCGGCACGGCGGGCGGCCGGGGAGCACCGCTGACGGGGTCGGCGCCGGTGAAGAGCACCACCACCCGCTCGCCGGCGGCCATGACCGCGTCGAGCAGCAGCTGACGGTCCTCGCCGCGCACGTCGCGCTCCCCGACGCAGGGGTCGCGCGCCAGCACGTCGTCGCCGTCCATGCCGGCCGAGCGGGGGAAGACGCCGTCGTCCAGGCCGAGCAGGACCACGACGCGGTGCGGCACCGAGCGCATCGGCACCAGGGTGCAGACGGTGAGGTTCCCGGTGCGGAAGTTCGCGCGGGTGGGGCGGCCGCGGAGCCGGTCGGCCAGCATCGCGCGGACGTCGGCCAGCCGCACCGGGCAGACGCCGCCCTCCCCCGCCTCGGCGAGCTCCCGCCGGGCCTGCGCCAGCTGCCAGGCGTCGGCCGGGTCGGTGTCGGTGAGCAGCTCGAGCGCGCCGGCCAGCGCGTCCACCCAGTGCCCGACGGGGTGCTCGCCGGTCAGCGCGGAGAGCACGCCGTCGAGCCGGTCCAGCAGCTCGGCGAGCCGGCCGGCGAGGTCGATGTCGCTGCTGTCCACGTCGTCCAGCGGCAGCGCGCGGTCGAGCCACACCGGCTCGTCCTCCGACGTCGTGACCCCGAGCAGCACCCGGTCCAGCCCGGCCTGCCAGGTGTTCTGCGGGACGTGCTCCAGCTCGTAGGGGCGCCGGGTGGTGGCGTCGACGCCCCAGCGGACACCGGAGCGTGCGACCCAGTCGCGGACGCGCTCCAGCTCCTCGTCGGTGAAGCCGAAGCGACGCCGCACGGCCGGGGTGGCCGCGAGGTCGAGCACCTGGCTGGCGGTGACCCGGCTCTGCGCCAGGTCCAGCAGCGCGGCGACGGTGTCGAGCAGCGGGTTGGTGCGCCGCAGGCTCCGGTCGGCCAGCCGCACCCGCAACGCGCCCCCGGGGTGCGGCAACCCCGGGCCCAGGCCGAAGGCGGCGGAGATCAGCGGTGCGAACGTCTCGACGTCCGGGCACATCACCAGCACGTCGCGCGGCTCGAGGGTCGGGTCGTCCTCGAACAGCCGGAGCAGCAGCTCGCGCAGCACCTCCACCTGCCGGGCCGGCCCGTGGCAGGCGTGCACCTGCACCGTGTCGTCGAGGGCGGCGGAGCCGGGGGCGGCGTCGTCGCGGAGATCGGCCTGCAACCGCCCGAGCAACGTCGCGGGGCGCGGCTCGTCCCCGTGGTGCTCGTCGGCGTGCGGGGGCAGCCGCAGCTGGAGCTCGCGGACGTCGCGGGCCAGGCTGCGCAGCAGCGGGTGCCGCGGCAGCGTGGCGCTGCCGTCCTCGCGGCGGCGGCCGGCGGTGCGCCCGGCGAGGCGCTCCCACAGCACGGGGCTGGGGTGCGGCAACCACAGGTGCACGTCGCGGTCCGCGGCCAGCGCATCGAGCACCGCCAGCGCGTCGGCGTGCAGGCGGGTGGGACCGAAGACGCTGATCCGCTCGGGCAGCGCCGACAGCGACGGGTCGCCGCGGAGCGCGGCGCAGTCGGCCTCCAGCCGCTCGGCTGGGCTGGGACCCAGCCGGTCGCGCAGCCGCCGCCACAGCTCGGCCTGCCAGGCCAGGTCCGCGGGCAGGGCGTCGTGCCCGTCGGTGTCCCGGCCCTGCGCCCAGTCGCGCAGCATCTGCGGGCGGTGCGCTCCGTAGGAGCGGAACAGCCCGGCCAGCCGCGCCGCCGCGGCCCAGCGGCGGCCCCGGCGGTGGTCGTCCGCGCCCGCGCCGAGGTGCCGGCCGAGCACCGCGCACCACGGCTCGCCGGCGCAGGCGTCGATCACCTCGAGCAGCGGCCAGACCGGGTCCGCCCACGGGTCGTCGCGGAACTCGGTGCCCCGGGCCGCGGCCAGCGCCTCGTCCACCAGCCGGCCCGCCGACGGGAAGACGACGCCCGAGCAGATGCCGTCGCCCGCCGCGCCCGCGCCGAGCGCCGTCGACAGCCGCTGGGCCAGCCACCGCTCCACGCCCTTCGCCGGGACGGCGACGACCTCGGAGGCGAACGGGTCGGCCAGCGGCGTCGCCAGCACGCGCGCCAGGCCGTCGGCCAGGCGCGCGGTCCGTTCGGCTCGGTGGACGTGCAGCACCCCGCCTGTCTACCGGACAGGACCGACAGGACCGGTCAGCGCCGATCGGGGGTTCAGATCCAGCCGCGCCGCTTGAACACCGCGTACAGCGCGAGGCTGACCCCCGCCATCGCGACCAGCGCGAACGGGTACCCGAACGACCAGTGCAGCTCCGGCATGTCGTCGAAGTTCATCCCGTAGACGGTGCCCACGAGGGTGGGTGCGAACAGGATGGCCGCCCACGCCGAGATCTTCTTGACCTCCTCGCCCTGCGCGATCGAGGCCTCGGTGAGCTCGCGGATCTCCTCGTTCTGCCGCTGCGCCACCAGCGTCGCGTTGACGGTGAGGATGTCGCGCAGCTGCAGCCGGAACGCCTCCACCCGCTCGATGACCTGCACCACGTGGTCGGCGACGTCGCGCAGGTAGCCGCGCAGCTCCTCGTCCACGCCGTACTTGTCGAAGCCGGCGGTCAGCGCGGCGAGGATGCCGGTGAGCGGCTGCGCGGCCCGCTGGAACTCCAGCACCTCCTGCGACAGCTCGTAGATGCGCCGGGAGACCCCGGGGTCGCCGCGGAAGACCTCGGTCTCGATCTCGTCGATGTCGGTGGCCAGGCCGTCGACGACCGGCCGGTATCCGTCGACGACGGCGTCCAGCGTCGCGTACAGCACCGCCTCGCTGCCGCGGGCCAGCAGCGCCGGCTCGCTCTCCAGGCGACGGCGCACGCGGGAGAGGTCCGGCGACTCGCTGTGCCGCACGGTGATCGCGAAGTCCGCGCCGAGGAAGAGGTGCAGCTCGCCGAACTCGACCTCCTCGGCCGCGTCCTCGTACCGCGCCGCCTTGAGGACGACGAACAGCGTGCTCCCGTAGCGCTCGAGCTTGGGCCGCTGGTGGGCCTTGATCGCGTCCTCGACCGCCAGCTCCGGCAGGTCGAACAGCTCGGCGAGCTCGCCCAGCTCCTGCGGCTCGGGCCGGTAGAGCCCCAGCCAGACCAGCCGCTCCTCGCCGAGGTCGAGCTCGGCGCGGCTGCCGGCGGCGGAGTCCGGCGTCGCCACCCGGCGCCCGCCGGAGTAGACGGCGTTGTCGACGACGCGCGAGGTGCTCGCGTGCGGTGCCGCCCCCTGCTGCGGCGCGGGGGCGAGGCGGATCTCCGGCCGGGGACGGCGGGTGAGGGTGCTGAGCGCGCTCAGCGGCGCGCGGCGGCGCTCGGTCATGACGGACTCCGGGGACGGCGGGAGGACGAGGGACGCGTGGGCCCCCTGCGCCGCCGTCTGTCAGCGGCCGGGGACCCCGGGACCGGTACTCGGGGGTTCGCTGCGCATGCGCTCGCCTCCGTCCTCCTCGGGGCCGGCGTCCGTCAGCCGGCCGTCGTCCATGGTGTCACGCTGCGCCGGATCCGCGTCGCCCCAGCGGGTGAACAGCCCACGACGGTCAGCCGACGCTGCCGAGCACCAGGTCGACCATCACCGGGAGCAGGATCACGATCAGCAGCGCACCGAGGACGTCGAAGGAGATGCCGCTGCGGATCATCTTGGTGATGGGCACGACGCCCGAGCCGTACGCGATCGCGTTCTGCGGCGTCGACACCGGGAGCATGAAGCCGAACGAGGCGGCGAAGGTCGCGGCCAGCGCCGGCACGAACGGGTTGATGCCCGCGGCCATGGCCACCGGGATGATGATCGGCACGACGACGGCGGCCGAGGCCGTGTTGCTCGTCGTCTCGCTGATGATGATCGCGAGGATCACGGCGAAGACCGTGATGGCGAAGGTGCTGCTGAGGCCCAGGTTGTCCGCCGAGGCGTTCCCGATGGTCTCGGCCAGGCCGGTGCTGGCCAGCAGCGAGCCGAAGATGATCCCGGTGCCGAACAGCAGGATCGTGCCCCAGTCGATCTTGGCGGCGTCGCTCCAGTTGAGCGTGAACTCCCGCGCCCTCCAGTCCGTCGGCAGCAGGAACAGCAGCGAGGCACCGAGGACGGCGATGATGCCCTCGTCCATCCGGTCGCTGATGGTCGTGTAGAGGTCGGACTCGGTGCCCGCGGTGAGCGCGATGACGCCCGGGAAGATCCAGCAGGCGACGGTCACGCCGAAGGCGATCAGCGTGTTGCGCTCGGCCCGCGAGAACTTCCCGAGCTCGCCCCGCTCCTGCTGCACGTACTCGCTGACGCCCTCGATCCGCCGGATCTCGGGCTTGTTCAACAGCAGCAGGACGACGGCGAGGGCGACGAACATCAGCGCGCAGATGGGCAGCGCCATGAGCATCCAGTCGAGGAAACCGATCCGCTCGCCGGTCGCCTCCTCGATCAGGCCGCGGCCGATCAGGTTCGGCGGGGTGCCCACCGGGGTGATGAGCCCGCCCACGCTGGCCCCGTAGGCCAGCATCAGCATGAGCGCCGCACCCACGCGCAGCCGCAGCGGGTCGAAGTCGGGCTTGACCAGCTCCTTGTCCTGCAGCAGCTTGGCGATCACCGAGAGGATGCCCAGCGCCGTCGGCAGCAGCATCGCGACGGTGGCGGTGTTGGACACGAACGCCGAGAGCAGCGCGGTGATCGCGCCGAAGGCGATGACCACCCGGTAGGTCGAGGTGCCGACCCACTTCAGGGACAGCACGAACATCGCGAAGCGCCGCGCGAGGCCGTGCTTGAGCATCGCCATCGCGAGGATGAAGGCCCCGATGAAGGTGAAGACCGTCGTCGAGCCGAACGGGGCCAGCGCGTCGTCGGCCGGCACGACACCCATGGTCACGATCGCGCCGATGCCGATCAGCCCGCCGACCGGGATCGGCACCGGCTCGGTGATCCACAGGACGATGACGCCCAGCAGGATCGCCGCGAGCAGGTGCTGGTCGCGCGGGAGGTCGAACGGGATGAGGGCGAAGACGATCGTGACGACCGGCGCCAGGAACAGGCCGACGGTGCGCCGGCCCTTCTCGAACCGCTCCTCGGCAGGGCTGAGCTCCTGCTCCCCCAGGCTCCGGTAGGTCGCGCTGCCGCGGAACGCGGCGTCGACGTCGGTGCGCTGGACCTGCGGCCGCTCCGTTGCGGTCATGACGCCTCCCGGGTCTGAGATCCTCCTGACCCTAGGGAGCGCGGCCGCCGACGGCGACCCGGGGAATCAGCCCCTGGCCAGGCCGGATGCGCTCAGCGCGCCGTTGGCGACCAGCTGCCGGGAGAACCCCTTGGCGAGCTCCACGACCCGGGCCGTGCGCTCGGGGCCGAGCAGCAGCCAGGGGTCGGCGGACAGCGCGTCGGTGTGCACCTCGAGCCGCGCCCGCAGCTCGACGCCCTCCTCGGTGAGGCCGGCGTCGTCGACCAGCCCGCGGTCGGCCAGCGCCTGGACGGCGGCGGTCCACTCCTCCTCGCTCCACCCGCGGGTGGCCTTGGCCGCCTCCGGGGTGAAGCCGCGGCCCATGGCCGTGTGGGTCACCAGCGCCTCGATGCCGGACAGGCCCGAGTGCAGCAGCGCGGCGACGTGCCCGTCCCCGCGGTGCTCGCGCAGCAGGGTGGCCCCGTGCCACAGGACCAGCAGCGGCTCCTCCGGCCAGGGCAGGTCCGCGTGGCCCGCGTAGAGCGCGCGCCCCTCGGGGCTCAGCGCCGTGCACGCCTCGCGGAGCAGCTCCCCCAGCTCGCCGACCTCCGGGGCGGACGCCATGTCGCCGAGCAGCCGGGTGAGGGAGGCGCGGGCGGCGTCGAGGCGGGCGGCGAGCACCTGCTCGGGGGTCGCCAGCTCCCAGGCCGCCGGGATCGTGCGCGCCACGAGGGCCGGCGAGAAGTTGTAGAAGGTGCCGGTCACCGCGCCGGCGCCGACCGCGCCCATCGCCGCCGAGCGGCCGGCGAAGTAGCACATCCGGCCCGGGCGCAGCCCCACCGCGGTCAGGTGCTGCTCGGTCTCCGGGGCGAAGTAGACGTGCGAGTGCACCAGCTCGATCGCTCGGTGCGCCCGCGCGATCTGCCGCGGGTCGAGGACGTCGGTGGACGGATCAGCGCTGACCATGCGCGCACCCTAGCCACCCGCGCGCAGCGCGAGCGACCAGGTGACCGAGGTGCGGGTGGTCCGGAACCCCAGGCCCTCGTAGAGGCCGACGGCGCCGGTGGAGTTGCCGCTGTCCACGTCGAGCCCGGCGCTGCGGCAGCCGGCCGCGGCGGCCGCACGCAGCACCCCGGCGATGACCGCCGAGGCCACGCCGCGCCCGCGCGCCGCCGGGAGCACGCCGATCTGGCCGAGGTGCACGGTGTCGTAGCCGTTCGCGGCCGAGTCCGCCCGGTGCACGTAGCCCAGCGCGTAGCCGACGACGTCGCCGTCCTCGAGCGCCAGGAGCGACAGGTCCGGCCGGAACGCGCGCTGGCCGGTGAACAGCGTCCGCCAGGTGGCCACGTCCCGCTCGGCGGAGCCGTGGTGCTCGGTGAACGAGGCGTTGTGGGTGCGGCGGACCTCCTCGTCGCGCTCCCACGTGAAGGGCACGAGCACGATGCCGGCGACCTCGGGCACCTCGGCGAGTGCGTCCAGCGGCCGTTCCATCGAGCGGTACCACCGCTCCTCGTCCAGGCCGGCGCGGCGCAGCAGCGAGGCGAGCGAGGTCATGGCGGTCGGCGCCTCCACCGCCAGGACGGCGGGCGCGGCCGGGTGGCGCTCCGCGTGCACCTCGCGCCCGCGGGCGAGCTGCCAGGCGAGCAGGGCGCGGCCGACGCCCCGGCCGCGCCACGGCAGGGCCACCCGGGCCTCCAGCTCGATCCGGAAGGCGTCGCGGAAGTCGGGCAGCGCCAGCACGGTCGCCCAGGCGACGAGGGTGCCGTCGCCGGCACGCACGGCCAGGCCGTCCCGGTCGAGGTCGACCAGGTCGTTGACCCACCACTCGGTCAGGTCCTCGGCGCTCCAGTGCTCACCGGTGTCGTCGACCGTCTCCGTGACGGCGAGCAGCGCCGCGGCGTCGGTGACGTCGTCCGGGGTGAGCCGCCCGACGGTCAGGCCGCCGGGGAGGACGGGAGGAGCTGCCACGCCGCGGGAGCCTAGGCAGCGCCCCGGCGGGGAGCCAGCGGGTTACCTGGTCGTGAAGAGGCAGAACGGGTGGCCGGCGGGATCGCGGTAGACCCGCACGACCTCGTCGTCGTCCTCGTGCCCGCCCACCGGCTGCGCGCCGGCCTCCTCGGCCAGCGCGCACGCACCCGGCAGGTCGTCGGTGAAGAGGTCCAGGTGCAGCTGCATCTGCTGGGTCCCGGGCTCCGGGGGCCAGACCGGCGGCACGTGGTCGGACTCCAGCTGGAAGGACAGCCCGGTGCTGCCGTCGGCCGGGCGCAGGGTCGCCCACTCGTCGGTGTCGTCGCGGATCGGCCAGCCCAGCAGCCGCTGGTAGAAGCGGGCCAGGCCCCGCGGGTCGGGCGTGCCGAGGACGGTGGCGGTGAACGAGATGCCGGGCATCAGGCCTCCAGGCCGAACAGACGGGCGCCGTTGCCCCAGAGCACGGCGCGCAGCCACTCCTCGCCCAGGTCCAGCCGGTGCAGGGCCTCCAGCTGGTGGGCGTAGGGGTACGGGATCGAGGGGAAGTCGCTCCCGAGCAGCACCTTGCCCCGCAGGTCCGACAACCGGGGCAGCAGGGCGCGGTCGAAGGCGTTGCTGCCGCGCTCGGTGAAGTCGGTGGCGAACATCGTGGTGTCCAGGTGCACCCGCTCGTACCGCTCGGCCAGGGCGAGGAACTCCGCGTACTCCGGCATGCCGAGGTGGGCGATGACCAGCTGCAGCCGCGGGAAACGCTGCAGCAGGCCGGCCATGGGCTCCGGCCCGGTGTGCTCGCCGGCCAGCGGTCCGGACCCGCAGTGGATGACCACCGGCGTGCCGGTCCGCTCCAGCCGTGCCCAGACGTCGTCCAGCAGGCGGTCCCGCGGGTCGAAGGCGCCGACCTGCACGTGCACCTTGAACAGCCGGGCACCGCGGTCCAGCGCCTCGACGACGTAGCCCGCCGCCTCCGGCTCCGGGTAGAACGTCGCCGACTGCAGCACCTGCGGGCGGCCCTCGGCGAACCCTGCGGACCACTCGTTGAGCCAGGCGGCCATGCCCGGCTTGTGCGGGTACGGCAGCGTGGGAAACGCCCGCACGCCCAGCCGGTCGAGGACCTCGAGCCGTTCCTCCACCGGGAGCCGGTAGGTGATCGGCCAGGTGGCGGTGCCGTAGTGGTCGCGCGCCCGGCCGAAGTACTCCCACACCTTCGCCTGCACGCGCTCGGGCAGGAAGTGCACGTGCACGTCGACGAGCCCGGGCAGCCCGAGCTCGCGCCAGTAGCGGGGGACGTCGGCGTCGTCGACCGGCGGGCGCAGGGTCACCCGCGGACCGTAGCGGTCCCCCGCCGGGCGCTCGGTCAGCGGTGCCGGGTGAGGGCCGCGCAGGTGGCGAGCTCGAACACCGCGCGCAGCTGGTCGAACCGCTCCGGCGCGGCGGCCGGGGTGATCTGCCCGTTGACCGAGACGGTGACCGTCCGCCGCCCGTCACGGGTGGCGGCGGCGAACTGGGTGTACCCGGCGGTGTTGCCGGTGTGGCCGTAGACGGTGCCGCAGCGCGTCTCGTACCGGAACAGCCCCAGGCCGGCGCCGTTCCGGCCGGGGCCGGGCGGCTCGGAGGACCCCGGGCGGAAGGTGAACTGCTCGGCCCGCGCGCGCCGGTCGGTGAAGTCCCCGCGGACGTCGGCGCCGATGAACCGGGCCAGGTCGGCGGGCGTGGAGACCACGCCGCCGGAGGCCCACGTCCAGCCCGCCGCGAACGCCTCGGTTACGTCCTCGGGCGGCTGCTCGGAGACGTCGTAGCCGCGGATCGCGGGCTCGGGCAGCTCGGCGCCGACAGGCAGGTCCGTGGCGGCGAGCCCGGCCGGACGGAGCACCGCGGACCGCAGCACGTCGGCGTAGCTGCGTCCGGTCGCCTGCTCGACCATCAGCGCGGCCACGATGTTGTCCGAGTTGGAGTACCGGTACTCCGCCCCGGGCGGGAACAGCAGCGCCGGTTCGTCCACGTAGGACAGCAGCTCCCGGGGCGGCGGCGGGTCGAGCAGGGAGGCCAGCAGCGCCTCGGCGAAGCGCGGGCTGCGGCTGAAGTCGGGGATCCCGCTGGTGTGCCCCAGCAGCTGGCGCAAGGTGACCGGCGACCACGCGGCCGGGAGCCCCGGCAGCCGGGCGCCGACGGTGTCGTCCAGCGACAGCGCGCCCCGGGAGACCAGGTGCAGCACGGTCGCCGCGTTGAACGCCTTCGCGACGCTCGCCACCCGCATGGCGTCGTCCGCCTCGGCGGGGCGGCCGGTCGCCAGGTCCGCGGCACCGGCGGTGAGCACGTCGAGCCGGGAGCCGCGGCCGAGGGTCACGACGGCGCCGGGCGGTCCTCCGGGCTGCGCGACGAGGGCGTCGAGCGCGCTCTGCAGCTCGCCCCTTTCCGGAGCGCGCGGCGGTCCGGCGACGGCCGGTGCTGCGAGCAGCGGCACGGCGACCACGAGCGAGGCGAGCAGGACGAGGACGCGCCGCGATCCGGGCATGCGGGCACGCTGCCCTGCCGGGTCGTGCGCCGACAGGGACCCCGCCCGGACGCGGCGCGCGGTGCGCCCGCCGCGCCGGTGGGGGTGACCGGTGCCGTGGGCCGGTTCAGCGGAGGGTCACGACGACCTTGCCGCGCACGTGGCCCTCGCCCAGCAGGCGGTGCGCCGCGACCAGGTCCTCGAGCGGGAAGGCCTTGGCGATCGGCACCCGCAGCTGCCCGGCGTCGGCCATGCGCCCGAGCTCCTCGAGGTCGTGCTGCTCGGGGCGGACGAACACGTACCGTCCGCCCAGGTCGTTGACCGACGGGTCGACCACCGACGCGATGCGGGAGACGTCGCGGACCTGCTTCGGCGCGTCCGCCAGCGTCTCCCCGCCCACCAGGTCCAGGACGGCGTCGACCGGCTCGGACAGCTGCTCGCTGATCGGCCCGGCGGAGTAGTCGAGCACCTCGGCGGCGCCGGCGTCGGTGAGGAAGCCGTGGTTGCGCGGGCTCGCCGTCCCGATGACGTGCGCACCCAGGGCGACGGCGATCTGCACGGCGTTGAAGCCGACGCCGCCGGCCGCCCGGTGGACCAGCACGCGGTCACCCTCGCCGACGTCCAGCGCCTCGGTGAGGGACTGGTAGGCGGTCAGGCCGGCCAGCGGCAGCGCCCCGGCCTCGGCGAACGACAGCGACTGCGGCTTGTGCGCGAGGCAGCGCTGCGGTGCGGGCACCAGCTCGGCCGCCGTCCCCCACTGGACGTCGTCGCGACGCACGTAACCGAACACCTCGTCACCGGGCGCGAAGGCGACCACGGCGGGGCCGACCGCCTCGACGACGCCGGAGACGTCCCAGCCCGGGACGATCGGGAAGTGGTGCGGGTAGAGGCTCGCCAGGCCGCCGGCGCGGATGCCGAGGTCCACGGGGTTCACGCCCGCGGCGTGCACGCGGACCAGCACGACGTCGGGTCCGACGGGCGGCTCCGGGAGGTCGTCCCGCAGCGTCAGGACGTCGTCGTCGCCGAACCGGTCGTAGGCCATTCCGCGCATGCCGCCACCGTAGGCGTCAGCGGTCGGAGCCGCGGCGCGACCGCGGAGCCGGTGCCCGCCGCGGCTGCGCTGCTGCACGGCGGCCGCGGTCCGGCGGCGGCCACTCCACGACCCACTCCTCCCCCACCGGCAGCGCGGCCCAGCGGCGGGCCGCATCCCGGACGGCACCCACCGCGGCGTCCACCCGCTCGCGCGGCACGCCCACCGCCGCGACCGCCGACGGCGGCACGTCCTCGCCCCGCGCCAGCCGGCCGACGAGGTCGGCCACGTGCTCCGCGCGCTGCACCGCGTCGTGGCGGTCGCGCTTCAGCTTCTCCGACCGGTCGGCCGCGTGCGGGGGACGCCGTCCCGAGAGGTGCCGCATGCTGCCCCACACCACGCCGTCGGCGATGCAGCCCCAGATGCCGTCCGCGAGCGGCAGCGCCGTCTCGACGACGGCGTGCACGAGGTCGTGCGGCAGGTCCGCCCCACCGCCGGCGCCGCGCATCGCGAACACGACGCCGTCGTCCCGCTCGACGAGGGTCTCGACCGGACGCCGGTCGGCCATCCGCCGGAACGTGATCTGCACCCGCCGATCCTCCCCGGGCGGTCGAGCGCTTTACCGCAGCCTCAGCGGCGGCCCTTCACGTACCGGCCGAAGGCCTTCTGGATCTCGCGGCGGGAGTCGCGCTCGGCCATGTCGTGCCGCTTGTCGTAGGCCTTCTTGCCCTTCGCCAGCGCCAGCGTGGCCTTGACCTTGCCGTCCTTGAAGTACAGGTCGAGCGGGACCAGCGTGAGCCCGCCCTCCTTGATCTTGCCGATCAGCTTGTCGATCTCGCTGCGGTGCATGAGCACCTTGCGCTTGCGGCGCGGGGCGTGATTGGTCCATGTCCCCTCGGCGTACTCCGCGATGTGCACGTGCTGGAGCCACACCTCGCCGTCGTCGATCGAGGCGAACCCGTCGACGAGGGAGGCCCGGCCGGCACGCAGGCTCTTCACCTCGGTGCCGGTGAGCACCAGGCCCACCTCGTAGGTGTCGAGGATCGAGTAGTCGTGCCGCGCCTTCTTGTTCTGGGCGATGAACTTGCGCCCCTGTTCCCGCGGCATCCCTCCACCTTACGTCGGTCCCGTGATCACCCCGGAACGCCGCGAGATCTGCACACTCGGGGCCATCAGCGCGCTGAAGGGCCCGAGTGTGCAGATCTCGTGGAGGACGTGCGGGGCTACAGCCGGACGTACAGGCGCAGGGTCACGTAGGCGGCGACGCCGGCCAGGCCCACGCCGGCCGCGGCGATGACCGGGCTGATCAGCGCGATCTGGCCCCAGTCGACCGGCGGAATGATGCCCGCCTTGATCGGCCCGGACAGCGTGCGGTCGACGAAGAGGACCTTCGTGACCACGAGCCCGCCGATGGCCAGCAGCGCACCGATGAGGCCGGCGAGCGCCGCCTCGAGGATGAACGGCAGCTGGGTGTACCAGCGGGAGGCACCGACCAGCCGCATGATGCTGGTCTCGTTGCGGCGGTTGAACGCGGCCAGCTGGATCGTGTTCGAGATCAGCAGCAGCGCCGCCAGCGCCTGGACCACCGCCACGGCGATCGTCGCGTTGCGGGCGCCGTTGAGCAGGCTGAACAACCGGTCGAGGAAGTCGCCCTCGTCGCGGACCTGGTCCACGCCGTTCTCCCCGTTGGGGAACTGCTCGGCGATGACCGGGTAGCGCTCGGGGTTGACCAGCTCGACGCGGAAGCTCTCCGGCAGCGCGTCCGGCGGGGTGTTCTGCACCAGCTCGGGCTGCTGGCTGAACTGCTGCTGGAAGCGCTCGTACGCCTCGTCCTTGTTCTCGTAGACGTAGCTCTTGACCTCGGACGACGACGACAGCTGCGCCTCGATGGCGCCGCGCTGCTCGTCGGTCACGCCGTCGGCGAGGAAGATGGAGACCTGGACCTTGTCGTAGTAGATCTCCTTCATGTCGGAGATCATCCCGGCGATGAGCAGGCCGGTGCCCATGAGTCCGAGCGAGATGGCCGTCGTCAGGATCATCGCCACCGTCATGGTGAGGTTGCGACGAAGCCCGGTGGCCACCTCGGAGAGCACGAAGTTGACGCGCATGGATGTCCTGTCGTGGTGTTCGGAAGGAGTCGGTCAGCGGCGGGCGGGGCCGCTCAGCGGCCCACGCCGTAGACGCCGCGCGACTGGTCGCGGGTGAGCGCTCCCCCGTTGAGCTCGATCACGCGACGGCGCATCGAGTCCACGATGTGGTAGTCGTGCGTCGCCATGATCACCGTGGTGCCGGTCCGGTTGATCCGCTCCAGCAGCAGCATGATGCCCTCGCTGGTCTCCGGGTCGAGGTTGCCGGTCGGCTCGTCGGCGAGCAGCACCAGCGGCCGGTTGACGAACGCGCGGGCGATGGCCACCCGCTGCTGCTCGCCACCGGAGAGCTCGCCGGGCAGCCGGTTGGCCTTGCCCTCGAGGCCGACCATCTCCAGCACCTCGGGCACCACCTTGCGGATGGTGCGGTGCGGCTTGTTGATGACCTCGAGCGCGAACGCGACGTTCTGCGCCACGGTGCGGTTGCGCAGCAGCCGGAAGTCCTGGAAGACGCAGCCGATGGTGCGGCGGAGCTTGGGCACGTGCCACTTGCTCAGGGTGTTCAGCGTCTTGCCGTTCACCTTGATCGTGCCGGAGGTCGGGTCCTCCTCCTTCAGCAGCAGCCGCAGGAAGGTGGACTTGCCCGAGCCGGACGAACCGATGAGGAAGACGAACTCCCCCTTGTCGATCTCCGTCGACACGTCGTCCAGGGCCGGCCGGCCGCTCGCCGGGTAGAGCTTGGTGACGTGTTGCATTTCGATCACGAGGCGCCACGGTACTAGCCCGGAGGCCCCCGAACCGGCGTACGCCACGGAACGCGCGGGGCTCGTTCTCGCGGTCCGTGACCGTCCTCCGGCGTTCGCCCAGGAGACCGGTCACGGAGGGTCGGCACCGGGCGCCGATCGGCCCGCCCGAGTGACCTCCCCTACAGCGGCAGCTAGGCGGCCGAGGTGGCTTCCTGCGAGCGGCGCCAGCGGATGCCGGCCTCGATGAAGGCGTCGATGCCGCCGTCCAGCACGTCGCCGGGGTTGCCGCTCTCCTGCTCGGTGCGCAGGTCCTTGACCATCTGGTATGGGTGCAGCACGTAGGAGCGCATCTGGTTGCCCCAGCTCGAGCCCTCGCCCTTGAGCGCGTCCATCTCGGCCTTCTGCTCCTGCTGGCGGACGACCAGCAGCCGGGCCTGGAGCACGCGCAGCGCCGCCGCCCGGTTCTGGATCTGCGACTTCTCGTTCTGGCAGGAGACGACGATGCCGGTCGGGATGTGGGTCATGCGGACGGCGGAGTCGGTGGTGTTCACGCTCTGCCCACCGGGGCCCGAGGACCGGAAGACGTCGACCCGGATCTCGTTCTCGGGGATGTCGACGTGGTCGGTCTGCTCGACCACCGGCAGCACCTCGACGCCGGCGAACGACGTTTGCCGGCGGCCCTGGTTGTCGAACGGCGAGATGCGGACCAGCCGGTGGGTGCCCTGCTCGACCGAGAGGGTTCCGTAGGCGTAGGGCACCTTGACCGCGAACGTGGCCGACTTGATGCCGGCCTCCTCCGCGTAGCTGACGTCGAGCAGCTCGGTGGGGTACTTGTGCCGCTCGGCCCAGCGCAGGTACATGCGCATGAGCATCTCGGCGAAGTCGGCGGCGTCCACGCCGCCGGCCTCGGACCGGATGGTCACCAGCGCCTCGCGCGAGTCGTACTCGCCGGACAGCAGCGTGCGCACCTCGAGCTCGTCGATGACGGCGCGGATGCTCTCCAGCTCGCGCTCGGTCTCGGCGACCGTGCCCTCGTCGCCCTCCTCCTCGGCCAGCTCGCGGAGGACGGCGACGTCGTCGAGCCGGCTGCGCAGCTCCTCGACCCGGCGCAGCGTCCCCTGCAGATAGGACAGCCGCGAGGTGAGCGCCTGAGCGGCCTCGACGTCGTTCCACAGGTCCGGCGCGGCGGCCTGCTGCTCGAGCTCGGCGACCTCCTGGCGGAGGTCGTCGACGTCGAGGACGGCCTCGATCGACCCCAGAGTCGTGTTCAGCTCGTCCAGGACGACGGAGAAGTCAGCGGCCACGTCGACCCAGGGTAGTCAGCCCCGCGCCCCGGCAGGCAGCCCGGCGTGGTGCGCGGCCACCCACGCGGGCACCGCGCCGACCGGCATCGGCCGGGCGATGTGGAAGCCCTGGGCGGAGCTGCACCCGAGCTCGGCGGCCAGCGCCAGCTGCTCCGCGGTCTCCACGCCCTCGGCGAGGCTGCGGATCCCGCAGGCCCTCCCCAGCGCGACGATCGCGGCGATGGCCGCGGCGGCCCGCTCGCGGTGCCCCTCGGCGTAGTTGACCAGGCTGCGGTCGATCTTGAGGACGCCGGCCGGGAGGGTGACCAGCTGGCCGAGCGAGGAGAACCCGCTGCCGAAGTCGTCGATGGACACCTCGACGCCGCCCCGCCGCAGCTCGGCCATCTGCTCGGCGGCGCGGACGGGGTCCTCGGCGACGCAGGTCTCGGTCAGCTCGACGACCAGCTGCTCCGGGCGGGCGCCCGCCGCGGCCAGCGCCGCGAACACGTCCGCGACCAGCGTGCCGCACGAGAACTGGTCCGCCCCGACGTTGACGCCGACGACGAGGTCGAGGCCGGCGCTCGTCCAGGCGGCGAGCTGGCGGGTCGCCTCGCGCAGGACCCAGCGGGTCAGCGGCGTCATCAGGTCGTGGGCCTGGGCGGTGGGCAGGAACTCGGCCGGCGCGAGCAGGCCGCGCTCGGGGTGCTGCCAGCGCACCAGCGCCTCCACCCCGATGCAACGGCCCGACGGCAGGCGCAGGACCGGCTGGTAGTGCAGCGCCAGCTCCTCGCGGACGAGCGCGTCGCGGAGCTCGCCGGCCAGGGCGGCCCGGCGCTCGGCGGCGTCGCGCAGGTCGGGGCTGAAGACGTGCACCCGGTTGCGCCCGGCGGCCTTGGCCGCGTACATCGCCAGGTCGGCGTCGCGCACCAGGTCGGTGGCGCGGTGGTACCGGGCACCCGAGGTGCCGGCGATGCCGACGCTCGCGCCCAGCCCGACGGTGCGGCCGGCGGAGTCGAAGGGCCGTTCCAGGGTGGCCCGGAGCCGCTCGGCGAGCGCCTCGGCCTCCTCCGGGGTGCATCCGCGCGCGAGGACGACGAACTCGTCCCCACCGAGGCGCCCGACGGTGTCACCTTCGCGGACGGCGGCGGTCAGCCGATCGGCCACCTGGCGGAGGAGGTCGTCCCCCGTCTCGTGGCCGAGCGAGTCGTTGACCTCCTTGAACCCGTCGACGTCGAGGAAGAGGACGGCGACCGGCGTGCGCGGGGCGGCGAGGTCGGCGTCGACGAGCTCGTGCAGGTGGGCGCGGTTGGGCAGACCGGTGAGCGCGTCGTGCCGCGCCTGCCAGGCCGAGGCGCGCTCGGCCCGCACCCGGGAGGTGACGTCGGTGTGGGTCAGGACGACGGTGCCCGCAGCGTCGACCCGCGAGGCCTCGAGGTGGTACCAGCGGGTGCCCGAGGCGAGCGGCACCGCGCAGTCGGCGGCCATCGCGTCGCGCAGGCCCATCGAGACCTCGTGCACGCCGGCCACCAGCGCGGCGGTGCGGGCGTCGTCCCGGATGGCGCGGGCCATCGCGAAGTAGTCGTCGCCGACGGCGATGCGGACGCGGTCGTCGGTGAGCTCCACGGCGGTCCGCGCCCAGGCGGCGTTGGCCAGGAGCACCGTGCCGTCGCGGTCGATCAGCAGCGTCGGTGCGGGCAGTGCGTCGAGCACGGTCTCGACGGGCAGCGCACGTCCTGGTCGCACGGTCCCCACCCCCGTTCTCCCGCGGACGCCGGCCGGCACCCGCTCCGGGCTCGTATCGGCAGCGCCGGGCAGGCGGAACAACTACGGACGGAACCGGTCGCCCCATGGGGTGAGCCGGCTCACGGCTCGCGCGTCTCCGCGGCGATCCAGCGCAAGTACGCCGGATTGCCGCCCGCGACGGGGAGGACGAGCACGCACGGCACGTCGAAGGCGTGCAGCTCCACGGCGCGAGCCACGACGGCGTCGGCGAGGGACCGGCGGGTGTGCAGCGCGACACGCGCCTCGGCCTCGTCGTGCACCGCCCCCTCCCAGCGGTAGACCGAGCGGATCGGGGCGACCTGCTGACCGCAGGCCACCAGCCGCTCCTCCACCAGCGTGCGGGTGAGCGCGACCAGCCGGTCGGCGTCCGCGTCGGTGATGACGATCTCGCAGCACTCCTCGTCCACGGCGCGATCCTCGTGCACCGCCCCGGCCCGCGACTTCGCGGACGGCCGGATAACTTCCCCGCCCGCGGGGGTAGGGGGGCCTCATGACCGACGAGATGACGATGGAGATCGACGGCGAGACCTACGTGGTGCGGCGCGACGGCGAGGACCTGCAGGTCGGGCGCCGGGTCGACGGCGACGTCACGTGGCTCGACACCGTGGCCGGCAGCACGCTGCCCGAGGCCGCCCGCTCGGCGCTGCAGTCGGGCGACACCTCGGACGAGGCCCTCGCGACCGCGGTGCGCGGCGTGCTCGAGGCCGAGGTGCGGCGCGGCGGCTGATCCGCCCCAGCAGGACGGCACGGGGTGGTCGCGGGCGATCGCGGCCGCCCCGTGCCGCGTTCAGCGGTGCCCGTGCCCCTGGCCCTGCCCGGGACGGTGCCCCGTTCCCTGGGCACGCCCCTGCTCGGCCTCGCGCTGCAGCTGCTCCTGCACGGCGCGCTCCCAGGCGGCCGCCAGCTCGCGCAGCCACTGCAGGTTGCGCTCGTAGATCTCCGGCAGGGTCGGCACGTGGGGCTGCGCCGGCGGGGCCGCGGCCACCGGAGGAGGCGCGGGGGCTGGCGCCGGGGCCGGTGCGGGCTCGGGAGCCGGAGCCGGAGCCGGCGCGGGAGCCGGAGCCGCCGGGCGGGGCGCCGGCGCCCGGGGGGCCGGAGCCGGGACGGGCGGGGCGACGGGCGGGGCGGCGGGCGGCGGTTCGACCGGCGCCGGGACGACGACTGCCGTCTGCTCCTGGGTCACCACCGCATCGGCCGGCCAGTCCGGGTCGATCGCGGGCCAGGCGCGCCACGACCCCGGGTCGAGCAGCAGCGGGAGCACCTCGACGGCGGTGCGACGGTCCAGCCGGTCGGCCACCTCCTCGGCGATCGCGGCCGCGGCGACCACGTCGCAGGCCGTCGTCCCGAGGAAGTTGCTGCCTTCGACGCAGGCGTCCCGGGTGCGCAGCTCGGCGGTCAGCCCGCCGATGAGGGCGGCGGCCACGGTCGGCCGCTCGTCGGGCGCTCCGGCCAGCCACTCGCGGAGCAGGGCGGCGATCTCCGGTGCCGCCGCGACGGGCAGCGGCGAGACCGTCAGGGAGGCGGCCTGCGGGCCGACCGGCCACCGCACCACCTCGCCGGGCATGAGCACGACCTGGTCCTCGGCGGTGAGCCGCACGGCCGCGGCGACCGCGCTGTTCTCGCTGCGCAGCCGCACGGGGACGCCGAGGTCACCGACGCCGCTCAGCGCCACCGAGCGGTCGCGGTCGTTGCGCAACGTGATCGCGGTGCCGTCCACGCAGGCCTCGATCGGGAAGTCTGCGGCCACACCGCCGCGGCTCTCGTCGGCGTCGCACAGCTCCGCGGTCCGGCCGCCGGGCGGGGCCGCCGCGGCCGACGGCACCCCGAGCAGCGGCAGGACGAGCAGCACGGCCGCTGCCGGCACCGAGCGCCTCACGTCGCGAACTCGCAGACCGGCTGGGCCGTCGCGCCGACCTCGGCGAGACCGGCGGACACCGCACGCAGCACCGCGTCGGTCAGGGGCCCGTCCACGACCGAGCCGAGGGAGGCGACCAGGCCGTCGAGCGCCGTCGCGAGGTCCTCGGGGCCGCCCCCGTCGCGGACGTCGGAGAGCACGCCGCGGAGCTCCCGCACCACCTGGCTGATGCCGGTGCGGGCCTCGACGTCGTCCCCGGCCACGAGCAGGCCGACCGAGAGCGGCAGCTCGCCCAGCTCCTCGACCGATGCCAGCCGGGTGCAGAACGCCGGAGTGCCGGCGGGCGCCTCGTAGGACGCGTCGGCCGCCTGCTCGGGGCGCGCGTCCTCGGCCGGTCCGCAGCCCGCGGCGACGAGGCCGGCGAGGATGAGGACCGGTGCCCCGAAGCGTCCGGCGATGCGCACCCGGGCACGGTAGGGCGCACGGTTCCGGCGCGAGGACCGCCCGGTCGCGCGGTCACCCGGTCGTGCGACACCCGGTTCGGGCGGCGGTCACCCGCGGTGATGAGGCGGCGACCTCACCCCGAGGGGTGAGGGGTGGTCGTCGTCCTGGCCCGGCGTCCCGATGGGATTCCGTGACCTCCTCCCCCCGCGGCCGGCTCCGCCGCTTCCTCGCCGTCGGCGCCGCGCTGGTGCTGGCGGGCTGCGCCGCCGGACCCGGCGCCGCGGAGGGTGGCGGCAAGGCCGCCGCCAAGGCCGTGCCGGCCACCGCTGCCGACGACCTGGAGGGCCTCGCGTACGAGGCCTTCGGCTGCGCCTCCCGCACCGACTGGGTGGCCGCCGGCCTGCCCGCCGATGCCTGGGACGACGGGACCGTGCGGCGCACCGCCGCGGACGTGACCGGTGACGGCGTGGCCGAGGTGCTCGTGCAGGCCGGCTGCCCGTCGGCGACCTCGACCCCGGCGAGCCGCGTCGTCGTCCTCGACGTCAGCGGAGCCGCACCGGCTCTGCTCGGCGTGCTGGGCGGGGACCTGTTCTTCCCGGAGGCGACCGTGAGCACCGCCGGCGCGACGGTGACGCTGAGCGGACCGACCGTCGCAGGCGACGACCCGACCTGCTGCCCCGGCCACGTGGGCACGGTGACCTACGCCTGGGACGGCGCCCGCTTCGTCGTCGAGGCGCTTAACGAGGTGCCCGGCTCCGCGCCGGTGGCGACCCGCTGACGCACCTCCCGCCACTCTCTTTGTAGCAGTTCTGGTCAAGCCTCATGAGGCCGTTTTTTCGGGTCTACGGTCGCGCTCCTCAGATCGGAGCTGATGCCCGTGGAACCGCTGACCACCAGCACCTTCGCCCTCCCCGACACCCTCGCCGCCAAGGCCGATCCGGCCCTGATCGCGGCTGACGAGCAGCACTTCGCGGCCATCGCCGCGAGCCTCGCCGAATCCGTCGCCGAGCTGTCCGCCCGCCTGGACGCCGAGCGCCGCGCCCCCGGCGGTGACGGCCAGGCCGCGCTCGACCGCGACCTGGAGATCCACCGGCTGACCGCCCGGCTGCGCACGCTGCGCCGGTTCGGCCTCGACCTCTGCCTCGGCCGGATCGTCGGTGCCGACGGCGAACCGGTCCACGTCGGCCGGCTCGGGCTGACCGACAGCACGGGCCGGCGGCTGCTGGTCGACTGGCGCTCCCCGGCGGCCGAGCCGTTCTTCGCCGCGACCCACGCGCACCCGATGGGTCTGGTCAGCCGGCGCCGGTACCGCTGGACCCGCGGCCGGATCACCGACTACTGGGACGAGGTCTTCACGCCCGAGGGGCTCGAGGGCCATGCCGCGCTGGACGACCAGTCGGCGTTCATCGCCAGCCTGGGCAGCACCCGGTCCCCCCGGATGCGGGACGTGCTGGGCACCATCCAGGCCGACCAGGACGCGATCATCCGCGCCGGCTCCACCGGGGCGCTGGTCGTCGACGGCGGGCCGGGGACGGGCAAGACGGTGGTCGCGCTGCACCGCACCGCCTACCTGCTCTACGCCGATCCGCGGGTCGGGCACGACCGCGGCGGGGTGCTGTTCGTGGGGCCCCACGAGCCCTACCTGGCCTACGTGTCCGACGTGCTGCCCAGCCTCGGCGAGGAGGGCGTGCGGACGGCGACGCTGCGCGACCTGGTGCCTGAGGGCGCGGCGGCCGGCACCGAGCCGGACGACGAGGTGGCGCGGCTCAAGGCGACCGCCCGGGTCGGCGAGGTGGTCGAGGCGGCGGTGCGCTTCTACGAGGAGCCGCCGGCGCGCGGGCTGACGGTCGAGACGCCGTGGGGGGACCTGCGGCTGGGCGCCGAGGACTGGGCCGAGGCGTTCGAGGCGCCCGACCCCGGCACCCCGCACAACGAGGCGCGCGAGCGGGTGCGGGAGGAGCTGCTGACGATCCTCGTCGACGCGGCCGGGGACGCCGACGCCTCCCGCGACGAGGTGCGCGAGGTGCTGGACCAGGACCGCGAGCTGCGGGGCGCCTTCGACCGGGCGTGGCCGCTGCTCGAGGCGGCCGACGTCGTCGCGGACCTCTGGTCGGTGCCGGCCTACCTGCGCCGTTGCGCGCCCTGGCTGCAACCCGACGAGGTGCGCGCGCTGCAGCGGACCGACCCCGCCGCCTGGACGCTCGCCGACCTGCCGTGGCTGGACGCCGCGCGGCTGCGGCTCGGGGACCCGGGCGTCGAGCGGCGGCGGCGCCGGCAGGCCGCGGTGACCGCACGCGAGCGCGAGCGGATGGCCGGCGTCATCGACGAGCTCATCCAGGCCGACGACTCCGAGCTGCTGCTGATGACGTCGCTGCGGCACGACGACCTCCGGTCGGCGCTGGTCGACGACGCGGCGCTGCCGACCGCCGAGCGCGACCCGCTGGCCGGGCCGTTCGCGCACGTGGTGGGGGACGAGGCGCAGGAGCTGACCGACGCGGAGTGGCAGATGCTGCTGCTCCGGTGCCCCTCGGGCAGCTTCACGATCGTCGGCGACCGGGCGCAGGCGCGGCACGGCTTCACCGAGTCGTGGGAGGAGCGGCTGGCGCGGGTCGGGGTGCGCGACGTGCGGATGGCCTCGCTGACGGTCAACTACCGGACGCCGGCGGAGGTCATGGCCGAGGCCGAGCCGGTGATCCGGGCGGCGCTGCCGGACGCCAACGTTCCGACCTCGATCCGCAGCAGCGGGGTGCCGGTGCAGCACGGGTCGGTGACCGAGCTGCGGTCGGTGCTCGACGACTGGCTGGCCGGGCACCCCGAGGGGGTCGCCTGCGTCATCGGCGAGCCGGGTTTCGCCGGCTCCGAGCGGGTGCGCTCGCTGACGCCGGTGCTGGCGAAGGGGCTGGAGTTCGACCTGGTCGTGCTGGTGCGCCCGGAGTCCTTCGGCGAGGGCGTCGAAGGCGCGGTGGACCGCTACGTCGCGATGACGCGGGCGACGCAGCGCCTCGTCGTCCTCGGCTGACGTCCGGCTCAGCGCACCGGTTGCCAGTCGGTGCCCTCGCGCAGCGACGGCTTGAGCACCTTGCCGCCGGGGTTGCGGGGCAGCGGCTCGGACCGGACGACGACGTACTGCGGGACCTTGAAGTCGGCCAGGCGCTCCCGCGCGAAGGACACCAGGTCGGCGGCGTCGAGGGTGCGGCCGGGCAGCGGCACGACCACCGCGCCCACCTTCTCGCCCATCATCGGGTCGGCGACGCCGATGACGGCCACCTCGCCCACGGCCGGGTGCGCGGCGAGAGCGTTCTCCACCTCGACGCAGTACACGTTCTCGCCGCCTCGGTTGATCATGTCCTTCTTGCGGTCGACGATGGAGACGCGTCCCGCGTCGTCGATGCGGGCCAGGTCGCCGGTGCGCAGCCAGCCGTCGACGAAGGTCTCCGCGGTCTGCTCGGGCTTGCGCCAGTAGCCCGCGACGACGTTCGGCCCGCGGACGAGCAGCTCCCCCACCCCGGTGTCCGGGTCGGGCGCGTCCAGGTCGACGTCGACCACGGGCGCGGGGTAGCCGACGGAGTCGGCGTGCTCGGCGGCGTCCTCGTGCGGCAGGTACGTCGAGACCGACGAGGTCTCGGTGAGGCCGAAGCCGTTGCCGACCCGGGCCGTCGGGAACGCCTGCTGGATGCGGTGCACCAGGTCCGGGGCGATCGGTGCGCCGCCGTAGCTGAGCGAGACGACCGAGGAGGTGTCGTACCCGGCGAAGTCCGGCTGCTGGAGGGCCAGCCAGTAGATGGCCGGCACCGTGGTGAGGACGTCGACGCGCTCGTCCTGGATGGCGCGGAGGAACGCCCCCACCTCGAACGCCGGCATGATCACCGACGTCCCGCCGACCGCGGTGACCACGAGCAGCTGCGAGTTGCAGCCGGTGACGTGGAACAGCGGGACCGAGATCAGCGTCGTCCGCGGCTCGCGGCCCAGGTCCAGGCAGCGCAGGCAGGTCTCGACGTTGGACAGGAAGTTCTCGTGGGTGGTCATCGCACCCTTGGGGAAGCCGGTCGTCCCGCTCGTGTAGAAGATCCCGGCCAGGTCGGTGTGCTCCTGGTCGGTGGTCTCCAGCGGGTCGCCGTCGGGCAGCGGCTCGCCCGGCTCGCAGACGTGGGCGGCACCGGAGTCCTCGACGACGTACCGGACCTCCGGCTCGGCGAAGCGGGTGTTCACCGGGACGACGACGCCGCCGGCGAGCAGCGTCCCCCAGAACGCGAACACCCAGTCGTTGCCGTTGGGCAGCCGGTTGGCGACCCGGTCACCCGGCTGCACCCCGGCCGCGCGCAGGCCGCCGGCCACCCGGGCCGCGCGGTCCCACAGCTGCCGGTAGGTCACCCGCTCGCCGCCGAGCTGGACCAGGGCCTCGGCGTCGGGCCGCCGGTCGACCGCGGCGCGCAGCACCTGCGTCAGGTTCCGCGGCAGGTCCCGGTACCGGCGGATGCCGTCGGCACCCACGTCGATGCCGTCGCGCGGGAACGGGTAGCCCATGCCGACCTCGAGACCTCGTCGTCCGCTGCTGGTGCCCGGAGTCTGTCGGTGCCGGGGGCGCGCGTCCAGCCGGCCCCGGCCGGGTCAGCGACCGGGCGACGCCGGGCGGCGCCGCACGGCGCGCGCCCCCAGGACGACGGCGGCCACGATGAGGAACCCGCCGATGCCCTGCAGGCCCGGGGAGTCGTCCGCTCCGCCGAGCACCACGGCCAGGACGCCGAGGACGAACAGCGCGACGACGCCGGCGGCGGTGAGCGCGCCCCTCGCGGTCACCGGCGGCGCCGGCGGGTGCCGAACAGCCCGCGGGTGATCTCCCGGCCCAGCGACGAGGCCGCCGAGCGCGCGAAGGAGCGGAAGGCCGCGGAGCCGAGCACCTTGGCGACGAGGTCCTCGTCCTGCGGCTCCTCGCGGCGGCGCCGCGGCGCCGGCTCCTCCGCGGGCACGGGCTCCACGGGCTGCTCGCGGGCCGGCGGCGGCACGAGGCGGGCGGCCAGCTGCTCGTACGCCGACTCGCGGTCGACCGCCCGGCCGTAGGTGGCGTCCAGCGGTGAGGCGTCGACGGCCTGCTGCAGCGCCGCCGGGTCGGCCGGACCCATGAGCGAGCGCGGTGAGCGGAGCATCGTCCAGGCGACCGGCGTCGGCGTCCCGCGGTCGGAGAGCACGGTGACCGCCGCCTCGCCGATGCCGAGCGAGGTCAGCATCCCGGCGATGTCGTAGTCCTCGGACCTCGGGAAGGTCTTCACCGTCTTGCGCAGCGCGGTGGCGTCCTCGGGCGTGAAGGTGCGCAGCGCGTGCTGCACCCGGTTGCCGAGCTGGCCGAGCACGTCGGCGGGCACGTCGCCGGGGTTCTGCGTCACGAAGAAGACGCCGACGCCCTTGGAGCGGATGAGCCGGACGGTCTGGGTCACCGACTCCAGGAACGCCTTGCTGGCGCCGGAGAACAGCAGGTGCGCCTCGTCGAGGAAGAAGACCAGCTCGGGGCGCTCGACGTCGCCGAGCTCGGGCAGCTCCTCGAACAGCTCGGTGAGCAGCCACATGAGGAAGGTGGAGAACAGCGCCGGCCGGTCCTGCACGGCGGGCAGCTCGACCGCGCTGATGACCCCGCGCCCGTCGGCGGCGGTGCGGATCAGGTCGGCCGGGTTCCACGCGGGCTCGCCGAAGAAGACGTCGCCGCCGAGCTGCTCGAGGCCGATCAGCTCGCGCAGCAGCACCCCGGCGGTGCTGGCCGACAGCCCGCCGAGGCCCTTGAGGTCGGGCTTGCCCTCGTCGCTGACCAGCCAGCTGATGACCGCGCGCAGGTCCTTGAGGTCGAGCAGCGGCAGGCCGGCCTGGTCGGCGTAGTGGAAGACCAGGCCCAGCGAGCTCTCCTGGGTGGCGTTGAGGTCGAGCACCCTGGCCAGCAGCACCGGGCCGAAGTCGGTCATGGTGGCCCGCACCGGCACGCCGGGCCCGATGCCGCCCAGCGAGAGGTACTCGACCGGGAAGCCGGTGGGCGCCCAGTCGTCGGCGGTGGCCGCGACCCGCTGGGTGACCCGCTCGCTGCTCTCGCCGGGGTGCGCGAGGCCGCTCAGGTCGCCCTTCATGTCGGCGACGACGACGGGCACGCCGGCGGCCGAGAGCTGCTCGGCCATCAGCTGCAGCGTCTTGGTCTTGCCCGTGCCGGTGGCGCCGGCGATCAGGCCGTGCCGGTTGAGCATCGCCAGCGGCACGCGGACCTGCGCCTCGGGGTGCGGCCGGCCGTCGTGCACCACCGAGCCGAGGACGAGTGCCGGTCCCGACGACTCGTACCCGGCGGCGATCCGGGTGGCGACGTCGTCGCCGGCAGCGGGGTCGGTCGGGGCGGCGGGCGACGTCACGGCCCGGACGCTAGCGCCCCGCGGGAGGCGCAGCAGCCCCACGACCGCGCCCGCCGGTTTGCCGCTCCGGCAACGGGGGCTGGAGCCGACGGCCGGTCGTCGCGAGAGTGGAGGGGTGACCGGACGAGAACCAGATCCCGCGTTCCCTGCCGAGGGCTTCCTCGGCGATCCCGCCGAGCGGGCGGAGTGGGACGAGCGGTACGCCTTGCGGGAGGACCGGCTGTGGAGCGGCCGGCCCAACGGCGCGCTGCTGGCCGAGGTCGCCGGCATGACGCCGGGGCGGGTGCTCGACGTGGGCTGCGGCGAGGGGGCCGACGCCGTCTGGCTGGCCGGCCAGGGCTGGGACGTCACGGGGCTGGAGGTCTCCGGCGTCGCGCTGGAGCGGGCGGCCCGGCACGCGGCCGAGGCGGGCGTCGCCGTCACCTGGGTGCATGCCGGGCTGGTCGAGGCGGCGCTCCCGCCGGGCTCGTTCGACCTCGTCTCCGCCCAGTACCCGGCGCTGCTGCGCACCCCGGATGCCGCGGCCGAGCGGGCGCTGCTGGCCGCGGTCGCGCCGGGCGGGGTGCTGCTGCTGGTGCACCACGCCGGGATGGAGACCCACGTCCCGGAGGAGGGCCGTCCCGATCCGGCCGACTACGTCTGGCCGTCGATGGTCGCGGCGATGCTGGACGACGGCTGGCAGGTGGAGGTCGACGAGGAGCGGCCGCGGGTGGTGCCGGAGGGCGGCGCGGGCGCCCACCACGCGGACGACGTCGTGCTGCGGGCGCGCCGACTGCACTGAGACCGAACCGCGATCGCGCCCCGGAGCGGCGCGGCCCGGTGCGTGATCGACTGGGCGGGTGCCTCTCGTGGACCGGCTCGACCGGCTGCAGCGCCGCCATCCGGCCGCGGGTTTCCCGATCGCCGTCGTCTACAAGTACGTCGACGACACCGGGCCGTTCCTGGCCGCGCTGATCACCTACTACGCGTTCGTCTCGCTGTTCCCGCTGCTGCTGCTGTCCACGACCATCCTGGGCTTCGTCCTGGCCGGGAACCCCGAGCTGCAGGAGCGGGTGCTGGACTCGGCGCTCAGCCAGCTCCCGGTGGTCGGTGAGCAGCTGGGTGAGCCGCAGGGCCTCGGCGGCGGCACCCTCGGCGTCGTCGTCGGCATCCTGGGCGCGCTGTACGGCGGGCTGGGGGTGGCCCAGGCGGTGCAGCACATGATGAACACCGCCTGGACGGTGCCGCGCAACGACCGGCCCAACCCGATCCTGGCCCGCGGCCGCAGCCTGCTGCTGCTGGCCACCGCCGGGGTGGCGGTGCTCGGGACGACGGCGCTGTCGACGATCGGGACGGGCGGGGCCGGCTCGTTCGGCGTGCTCGTGCGGACGCTGGTGCTGGTCGCCTCGGTGCTGATCAACGCCTTGATCTTCACCTTGGTGTTCCGGCTGGCCACCACGCGGAAGCTGACGGTGCGCGACGTGCTCCCCGGGGCGCTGATCGCCGCCGTCCTGTGGCAACTGCTGCAGACCTTCGGGGTGAGCTACGTCAGCCGGGTGATGGACAGCGCCAGCGCCGTCAACGGGGTGTTCGCCCTGGTGCTCGGGCTGCTGGCCTTCCTGTACCTGGCCTCGGTCGCGGGCGTGCTGTGCGTGGAGATCAACGTGGTGCGGGTGGACCGGCTGTACCCCCGGGCGCTGCTCACCCCGTTCACCGACGCCGTCGACCTCACCCCCGGCGACCGGCGCAGCTACACCGGCAAGGCGAAGGCCGAGCGGCTCAAGGGCTTCGAGACGGTGCACGTCACCTTCGACCCGCCCGACCGCGACTGACCCCGGCTCACCAGCCGCGCATGTCGACCGGCCAGCAGTCGACGACGTCGTCACCGTCGACCAACCACATGCGCTCGTGCAGGGCGCAGGTCGGGTCGATGTGCGCGGGCACCAGCCGCACCCGGTCGCCGACGGCGGGCAGGGTGCCGCCCTCGGCCGGGGAGAAGACCGTGTGCTCGTCGGAGCAGTAGAGGACGGTGGAGCCCGGCAGGGTCGGGTTGCCGTGGTCCATGCCGAAGGCCTTGAGCCCGGCGTCGGCGACGGCCCAGCCCTTGGGGTTCACCGAGACGACGGTCGCCAGCACGGTGAGCGCCTGCTCGAAGGGGACGTCGTCCTGCGCGGCGTAGGCGGTGTCCATGAGCGCGTAAGACCCGGCCTGCAGCTCGGTGACCGCCTCGTTGGCGCGCCAGGTGCCGGTGCCGCCGCCGGAGAGGACGTCGCCGCCGACGTCGGCGTGCGCCTGCAGCAGCAGGTCCATGGCCTTCGCCGTCTTGCGGACCCGGTCCTCGCGGTCGGGCACCATCATCAGGTGGCCCTCGTAGCCCATGACGCCGCGGACGCCGAGGCCCGCGGATCGGGCGGCGTCGGCCAGCCGGCCGGCGTCCTCGGGGGCGCAGCCGCACCGCGGGAGCCCGACGTTGACGTCGATGAGCACCTCGCGGACGCCGCCGGCCACGGCGGCCTTCAGCACCGCGTCGGAGTCGACTGCGACGGTCACGCGGGAGCCGGCCTCGACCAGCGCGCCGAGCCGGCGCATGTCGAGCACCTCGTTGGCCAGCAGCAGGTCCTCCCCCAGGCCCGCGCGGGCGAGCACCTCGACCTCGCGGATGGTGGCGCAGGTGAAGCCGGTGTGCCCGAGCTCGGCCTGCCGCCTGGCCAGGCCGCTGGTCTTGTGCGCCTTGACGTGCGGACGCAGGCGACGGCCCGGCCAGACCTCCGCCATGGCCGCGAGGTTGCGGTCGAGCGCGCCGGAATCGACGACGAGCGCGGGGGTGGGGATCTCGTCGAGCCGCATGCCGCGACCTTGTCAGAAGCGGACCGCCCGGGGCGAGTGGCCGCCCGCGCGGCACGGGAGGGCAGGCTGGCGGGGCACTTGGAGCGGAGGAGGCGCGTGGACGAGGGACCCGACCTGCGGTGGCGCGCCGCGGAGGCGACGGACCTGCCGTTCATCGAGGCGGCGGAGCTGGACTACATCCGCGAGCGGGAGCCCGACCAGGAGGCGGCCTGGCTCGCCGCCGCTGACCGCAACCGGCAGCTGTGGGCCGAGAACCTGGCGCGGACGACGGTGGCCGAGGTGGGCGGGACGCCGGTCGGCTACGGGATGTGGGCAGTGCTGGAGGGTCGGGCCACCGTGGTCACCCTGCACGTTGCGCCGGCGCACCGCCGCTCCGGTCTGGGCCGCCGGCTGCTGGCGATCGTGGCCGAGGACGTGCGGCGGAGCGGGAACGACGTCCTGGAGGTGGGCGTGCACCGGGAGAACCCCGCCCGACGGCTCTACGAGACGGCCGGCTTCGTGCGCACCGGCGAGGACGGCGAGTACCTGCTGTTCCGCCGGGATCTGACCGGCTGACGCGGCTCAGCCCGCGTCGGCGACCCTCTGCGCGAGCCAGTCGGGCAGCGGCTCCAGGGCCCGGGGGAAGCGGCGCAGCTCCTCGGCGTAGTCCTCCGCCGTCAGCGGCTCGCCCGCGGGCTCGAGGTTGTAGTTGAAGCCGGGGCTCAGCTGGCCGGCGGCGCGGTCGACGGTGAACTCCAGCTCGAGCCAGGTGCCGCGCTCGGGGGTCCACATGAGCTGCTTGAGCTCCTCGACGGCGGCGCGGACCTCGCCGGGTGCGCCCTGCAGGTCGACGGGGCCGTCGGCGGTGGTGGCGGTGAGCCGGTCACGGCGGCGCGCGCCGACGAGCATCGCGCCGTAGCGCAGGTGGGTCCACTCCTCGGGTGCGGCGTCGATGAGCCCGCCGGCGATCTCGCGCACGACGGCGGTCTGGTCACGGGCGGGCAGGCTCTCGGCGACCTGCCAGGCGACGGTCACGCCGTCCGGGTGCAGCACGTGCCCGGCGGCCTTGAGCACGTCGACGATCGCCTGCGGCGGCTCGCCGACGGTGTGCAGCAGGACGACGGCGGGCTCGCCGGCCTCGCGCTCGGCGATCTGCTCGGTCTTGAGCGCGTAGATGTAGGCGTTGAGCTTGGACCGCAGCTCCTCGGCCAGCGCCGGGGTGCTGTCGGGCGTGTAGGGCCGGTCCTCGGTGACGAGGAGGGTGAGCAGCCCGTCGGAGGCCCGGGCGATGGAGTCGATCGTCTGCGCGTCGCGTACGGCCACGCAGCCATCCTTCCCCGCCGATCGGGCATCCGGCTCGTCGGCCGGTCAGCAATCGACGAGCCGTCCCTCGGAAGAGACCAGCTGGGTCAGCCGCGCCGGAACATGAGTGCTCGCACAGCGATCACTCGCATCCGACCCCGTCGTTGTCCCGGTCGAACTTCTGCTGCCAGCCTGGGTCGCCGGGGCGTATCGGGGCCTTACCAGCGGCGCGCACGGCGTCGCAGTTCGCGTAGTAGGCGCCCGGTGCCGGTGCCGGTGCCGGGGCCGGTGCCGGTGCTGGCGGTGGAGCCGGCGCCGGAGCGGGTGGCGGGGGCGGAGCGGGCGCCGGGATGAACGGTTGCGGTGCGGGCGCCGGCACCGGCACCGGGATGACCGGCGCGGGTACGGGTGCGGGCAGTGGCGTGGGAGCGACGGGCGCCGGCGGGACGACCGACGATTCCGGCAGGGGCGGAGGGGAGGGAGCCGGAGCCGGAGCCGGCGCCTCGGCGCTCGGAGCGACGACGCCTCCCGGAAGAGGTTCATCCGGACAGGCGTCGAGGATCGTGGCCATGGCGTTCTTCTCGGCCTGGGTCACCCACAGGCCGTAGCTCAACTTCACAGCGACCTGCCGGGCGACGTACGCGCAGCGATAGGCACGGTTGGGGGGCAGCCACGTCGCGGCGTCCCCGTCGCCCTTCTGCAAGTTCAACGGCCCGTCCACCGCCAGCAGGTTCAGCGGGTCGTTGTAGAACGCGCGCCGGCGCTCGGCGTTCCAGGCCTGCGCGCCCTTCTGCCATGCATCGGAGACCGCGACCACGTGGTCGATCTGCACTGCCTCGCTGGTGGTCTGCCCTCTCACGAAAGCGATGGCCCGGCCGGAGTACGGGTCGGCCAGGTCGCCGGAGACGACGACGCAGTTGCGGGTTCCTGGCTTGAACTCGTCGCCGGTGAGATCGCGGGCGAGCACGTCGTTGCGGGTATCGCAGCCGTTGCGATCGGTGTCGCCCCAACCGGATCCGAACAGGTCTCGGGCGTATCCGGTCTTCGGTGCTCGTCCCTTGACCTCGAGTGCCGCCATGGCGGCGAGAGCTGTTGTCGGCGCCGCGGCTTCGACCGCCGCGCCGGCCGCGTCATCCGGGAGGACGCCGCTCGACGGACTCCTCACCAGGCCATCGGGAGCGATCGCTCGTTCGTCCGTCTCGGCGAGGGCGAGTGCGTTCTCCGCGGCAGCGATGTCCAGTTCGGCCGCATCGCGACTGGGCGCTTCCTCAGTCGTGTCCGCCGGTGCGCTGGTGTCGGCCTGCGTCGGCGGCTGAGCAGGAAGCAGGGCGCCGCCGACGATGAAGATGACCAAGCCACCCGCGACGACTGCGCCGCCCACCCTCCGAGAAGTGATGCGAGCCCATCCGACCTGGCCTCGGACGGCCGCCACGACGCCGACGCCCAGGACGACGAGTCCGCTGAGGACCAGGGCCCCGCCGACTCCGACCAGGAGGGCGCCCAGCAGCACGACAAGCGCAGCGACCGCGACGGTGAGCGCCTGCGGGGACCGCAATCCCCTGGCGGCCACCGGGAGCGATTCGGCTTCGGGAAACGCTGGTGGTGGAAGTGGCGCCGCTGACTGAGGCGCGGTCGTGGGAGTCGGCGACGGAGGCGCTGCCGTAACGGCGGTCGGTGCAGGTGCTTGCTTGGCCCGCGACCACGACACGGTCTCCGGCGCGAGACCGGGGACCGGCGGCACCGCAGATGCCCCTGATGGGCCGGAAGCCGCCGTCGCCTTCCCATGCTCAATCGTCCCCGCCCAGCCGGCGAAGGCCTCGAGCGCTGCGATGTCGACGGTGCCCAGCGGGAACTGCACATTGCTCGCCGTGGGCACCGCGCCGGGCAACGTCAGGGCGAACTCTCGCAACCCCTTGGCGCCCGCGCTGAGCCTGCTTCCGTCGAGATAGAGAGTGACTGACCTGGGTCCGCGGCCCCGGAGCACCAGGCGCAGGTACTTCCCGTCGCCTTTCGCGGGCGGGATCGGGACGTAGCCCAACTCATGGGCGCGGGTAGCAGCGGCCCGCATCATCGAGTGCCCGGACTTGCTCTCGTGGTGAGCCAGGATGGCGGCAGCAGCAGGATCGAACATCGGGCCCCCGTTCTCCGCCGTCTACCCGAAGCTCTCAGAGCTGTCGCGTCCGGCGCCGGGGAGTGTGACCCCACGGTGGCGGCTGACGGAAGATGGGCGGCCCTGCCCGTTCTCGGAACCGGCGTGTCCCAGCGGACGCGCCGCGTCGTCAGAGCCGGGCGCAGCCCAGGCTGGCCCGGCTGAGCGTCGTGTCAGCGGTCCGCGCGCCGCTGGTAGCGGGCGGCGCGCTTGGCGGCGGCGGCACGCTTGCGCTCGCTCTCCAGCCGCTGGCGCTCGATGCCGGCGCGGTCGCGGTGCGCCAGGGCGGTCCCCACGGGGTAGCCGGCCTTCTTGACCCGGGTCTCCGTCGACTCGGCGATGTAGGCGGTCGAGTAGATGAGCGCCAGGAAGATGCCGAGCAGGCACATGCCGACGCGCAGCCCGAAGCTGCCGGGCACGAAGACCATGATCAACGCGATCGGGACCGCGAGCTGCACCATGCTGCGGGCGGTGTGCCGCATCCACCAGGTGCTCGTGGTGGTGTCGAACAGCACCCAGCTGCGGTGCCGCCGGGGCAGCCGCCCGCCGAGGGCGTACCAGAGCCACAGGTGCGGAGCAGGCCGGACGATCGGCTCTGCGCTCTCGACGGAACCCGTCACGACGCCACCTCTCGCGCGGCCGCAGCGTCGCGGGAGCGGGCGAGCGCTTCCTGCGACGTGGCGATGACGTGGGTCAGCACCTCGTGCAGGTGCATCAGCTCGTCGACCGGCATGCCGAGCCGCTCGACGATGCCGGCGGGGATCTTCTCCGCCTCCTCGCGCAGCGCCTTGCCCTTGTCGGTCAGCGCGAGGGCGAGGTTCCGCTGGTCCTGCGGGTCCCGCTCTCTCCGCAGCAGCCCCGACGCCTCGAGCCGCTTGAGCAGCGGCGAGAGCGTGCCCGGGTCGAGCTGCAGCAGGTGAGAAAGCTTCTTCACCGACAACGTCCCGTACTGCCAGAGCGCCAGCATCACCAGGTACTGCGGGTGGGTCAGGCCCAGCGGCTCCAGCACCGGCCGGTAGATCGCGACGACGTTGCGGGCGGCGACCGACAGGGCGAAGCACACCTGGCGGTCCAGCGCGAGGACGTCCTCAGCCTCGGCGGTGATCCGTGGCCCGGTTGCTGCCTTCACCGTTCCACCGTAACACCAAGTGGCCCAACCATTGGTGCACCATGCATCACACCGCCGTCCCGAGCGGCACATTCAACCGTCGACGTACCGGTCCCGCTCCACGACGAACTGCCCGGTCGCGGTGTTGGCGTCGACGAACTCGGGCAGCAGCGGGATCCGCACGGTCACCGTCACGCAGACGGAGAACCGCTCGCCCGGCATCAGCGACGGGATGTACGAGCCGGCGGCGTCGCAGTCCGCACCGGACGGCGCGTACTCGACCCGCACGTCGGTCGCCTCGACCGACTGGTCCTCCACCGCCAACTGCGCGGCCCTCAGCGCCTGCTGCTGCCCGGTCGCCGGGTCGTCCGCGGTACCGATCGCACGCCCGGCCTCGCGGGCCGCCGCGTTCGCCGCGAACACCCCGCGCTGCACCGCCGAGAACCCCGCCACGATGTAGACCAGCGGCACGAAGGCGACCAGCGCGATGAACACGAACTCCACCAGCGCCGAGCCGCGCTCGCCCTCGAGCTGCCCGAGCCGGGCGCGCAGCCACCTCACGCGCCCTCCTTCACCGCGCGGCCGGTGACCTCCAGCGGCAGCAGGTCCCCCAACGACGACAGCAGCGAGGGCACCGCTCCGGAGCAACGGACGACCACCAGCGTCAGCCCGCTCGCATCGGTCTCCTCCCCCGACGTGCACGCGAGGCCCGCGGCCGTCCGGTCGTTGGTGGCACGCCCGACGACCTCCAGCGTCCGCGCCGCACCCAGCGCGGAGTCGACGTCGGCGTTGGCGGCGAAGCGGGCGCCCTCCTGCGCGCTCGCCGTCACCACGTTCCGCACGTGCGCGTAGACCGCCACCTGCAGCACCGCCAGCAGCAGCGCCACGACCAGTAGCGAGACCAGCACGAAGTCGACGACGGCGCTCCCGCGTTCGCCGTCGTCATCGGAGAGGCGCCGGCTAACCCGCACTCGTGACGGAGGTGAGCGCATTGGTCACCGCGTCGACGATGGCCGTCCGGAACGGCACGAGGATGGCCAGCACCAGCGCCGCCGTCATCACCGTGATCATGACCCAGCCGGGGACGTCACCCCGCTCCGGATCGTCGGCCTCGAGCCGCGCGCTCAGGGCCGCGAGGGCCGCCACCAGGTGTGCGAACGGGCGCATGGCGCGTCCTTTCTCCGTGTCCGCCGGCATCACTGCGCCAGCGAGACGATGCTGATCAACCCCGGGAAGAGGGCGAAGAGGACAGTCACCGGCAGCACGAGGAACACGACCGGGACCATCATGGCGATCTCCTTGCGGCCGCCCGCCTCGAGCAGCCGGCGCTTGCCGGCCTCCCGCACGTCGGCGGCCTGGGCCCGCAGCACCTCGGCCAGCGGGGTGCCCCGCTCGATGGCCACCAGCAGGCCGTCGATGAAGCGGGCCAGCGGGTCCAGCGAGGTCCGGTCGGCGACATCCTGCAGCGCCTCGGTCAACGACACCCCGGCGCGCGCCCGGCCCAGCGCGTCGCCGAGCTCGCGGGCCAGCTCGCCCCCGGACAGCCGCGTCACCCGGGCGATCGCCGCGGCCGGGCTCTCCCCCGCCGTCACCGCCAGCGCGAGCAGCTCGGCGACCACCGGGAACTCCGCGAGCAGCAGCTCCTCGCGCCGGTTCACCTGCTGGGTCAGCCACCAGTCTCGGCCGAGCACCCCGCCGACGAGGCCGGCCACGCAGAGCAGGCCGGCGCTGAGCACGTTGAGGCTCCCCGCCGCGGCCGAGCCGATCCCCGCGACGGTGACACCACCCAGCAGCCCGAGCCCGCCCCACACCACCTGCTCGACGCGGAAGTCCTCGACGCTCACCTCACCGCCGAGCGCGTCCAGGCGACGGCGCACCGCGGCCCGGCCCCCGAGCAAGCGGTCGACGACGCGGGCGCCGTCCGCGACCGCGGGCCCGAACACCCGCCGGACGGCGACGAGCAGTCCCGGTTCCGTCGCCGTCCCCAGCAGGCGGGACGGCGGCGGGGTGTCGTGCACGTAGGGCGCGAGCCGGTCGACCAACCGCACCGAGCGGAACGGCGGCGCGTAGCGGACGGCCAGCACCAGCCCGCCGGACGCGACCAGCCCCAGCAGCATCCCCGCGACGGCCGGGCTCACTGGAGCACCCGCACGTCCTGCGGCAGCCGGCCGATCCGCAGCATCAGCCGGTAGGCCACCACGCAGACCGCGCCACCGACGACCAGGATCACCGTGCCCAGCGCGGTGTCGTACGCCGCGAGCGTCGTCGACTGGGTCGCCAGGAGGAGCAGCACCAGCCACGGCGCGGCGACGGCCAGCCGCGCGGCCGACACCACCCAGCCCTGCCGGGTCTCCAGTTCCGCCCGCGCCCGGGCGTCCTCGCGCAGGAAGGTCGCCAACGTTCGCAGCACCCGGCCCAGGTCGCTGCCGCCCACCTCTCGGGCCACCCGCAGCGTCTCGACGATGCGGTCACCCACCGGGTCGGCGAGGTCCGCCTTGAGCCGGTCGAGCCCCTGCGCGAACCGGCCGCTCGAGCGGTAGTCCGCGGCGAAGCGGGCGAACGGCGGGCGCAGCACCTCGGGCCCCCGGGTGCCGAGCGCGGCCAGCGCCTCGGGGAGCGACATGCCGGCCCGCACGGCGGACGACAGGTTGTCCACGACCTCCGGCCACACCTCGCGCAGGTCGGCCCGACGCTTCCCTGCCAGCCGGCGGACCTGCGCGTAGGGCAACGCGAAGCCGAACAGCGCGAACGCCAGGCTGACCGTCACGGTGCCGGTGGTCAGCAGCACGACGACCAGCACCAGCAGGGCGAGCCCGACCTGGAGCGCGAGCAGCTGCGCCGGGTTGATCCCGGTCAGGCCCGCCGCGCCCAGCAGCTGCTGGGTCCGGCCCGGCCGCCGGACCTCCGTCGACCGCTGCGGCGCCCGCGAACCGCTGCGCCAGATGAGCAGCAGACCGAGGCCGAACAGCAGCCCGAGCAGGGAGCCGGTCACGCCAGCAGCCCGGCCAGGTCGATGCCGCGCGCGGCGAACCGGTCGGCGTGCGGCGGGTAGCCGTCGGCGCGCACCAGACGGCCGTCCCTCGTGGTGAAGACGTCCGCGGTCTCGATGACGCCGCCCTCGGCCCGTCCAGGCAGCGCCACGATCTCCCGCACGCGCCGCTGGCCCGAGGGGTCGGTGCCCACGTGCACGACCAGGTCGACGCTGGACGCCACGGTGGGGACGACGAAGGCCGTCCCGATGTTCTCGCCGGCCAGCAGCGGCAGCGTGCACATCTTGACCACGGCCTCGCGGGCGCTGTTGGCGTGCAGCGTGCACATGCCCGGCAGCCTCGGATTACCGAAGTGCGCATGAGCGACTGGGCGAGGAGTCGCAGACCTCCTGGGCATGCCAGGCAGCACTTCCCGATCTGAGAGGCCCACCGTGACCCGAGCCGTCCTATACCTCCGCCTCTCCGAGAGCGATGAGGCATCTACCTCCATCGCTCGGCAGGAGGCCGACCTTCGTGCTCGCGCCGCCCGTGAGGGCTGGACCGTCGTTGACGTCCTCGTGGATGACGGCGTCTCCGGCGGCAAGCGTCGTCCGAAGGCGGATCAGGCGCTCTCGATGCTCCGCGACGGGGCCGCCGAGGTGCTCGCCGTGTGGAAGATGGACCGCTGGACCCGGCAGGGCCTCAGCGCCCTCGCCGACCTATTGGAAGTGCTGGAGCAGCGCCCCGAGGCGACCTTCGTTGCAGACCGAGACGGCCTTGACTCGACCGCCGCGACGTGGGACCTGCACGCCGGGATGCTCGTCGCCGTCGCCAAGATGGAGCGAGACAACACCAAGGCGCGGGTCAAGTCATCGGTGGACAGGCTGCGCCGCGTAGGCCGGTACGCCGGTGGCAACCTGCCGTACGGCTACCGCTCCACCCCGAATCCCGAAGGTCCCGGCCGAGTCCTGGTGATCAACGAGGCGGAAGCGGCCGTAGTCCGCGAGGCCGCCTCCCGCGTGCTCGCCGGTGAGTCCATCTACGCCATCTCCCGTGACCTCAATGCCCGCGAGATTCCGACGAGGCGGCCCTTCAAGGACAAGGAGAAGACCAAGCCGAGAACTTGGAGCATTCAGGCCCTCCGCCAGGTCCTCACGGCGGACGCCATCCTCGGCCGCATCACCCACCGAGGCGAACTGCTCCGAGGCGAGGACGGCCTACCTTTCACGGTCTGGCCTCCGGTTCTGGACCTGGAGACCTGGACGCGGGTCCGCTCCGCGCTCGGCGTGGGCATCCCTCGCGGAGTCCGGCCGCCGCGTCGTCGCCGGTCCGGCCTGCTCTCCGGCCTCGTCACGTGCGCCGGGTGCGGAGCCCCTCTCTACCTCCGGTCCAACGGTGCAGGCCATGCCGCCTACGGCTGCTCCGCCCGCTCGAACGGTCGTCCGTGCGACGGGGTAAGCATCTCCGCCGACGCCGTAGAGCGGCACGTCGCCGAGGTCTTCCTCTCCGGTGTCGGCGACCGCGAGGTCATCGAGGAGGTCATCGAGGCCGGCCCCGATGCCGCCGCCCTCGCCGAGGTCCAACGGGCCATCGAGGAGACCGCCCGCGAGATGACCGCCGACGACGCCGACCCCGTGGAGCTGGGCCGCCGCCTGGCACTCCTCAAGGAGCGACGGGCCGCCCTCAAGGCCGCCCCCCAGGAGCCGACGGTCCGGCTGGTCCCCACCGGCCGCACCTACTCCGAGGCGTGGGAGGCCGCCGACCTGGACGGCCGCCGGGCCATCCTCGGAGCCACCCTCGCCGTCCTCTCCGTGCGCAAGGGCCGCCGAGGGAGCCGGATCTTCGACCCCGCCCGCGTCGTGATGATGAGCAGCCCCGCCCACGTCGCAGGGGTGAGTACCGATCCCAAGGACCGCTGGGCCGTTGTCGCGGACGCTGCGTAGATCGGACGCCCACATCGCTCGCCTCGTGGACGCCGCCGCCCCGCCCCTGTCCGCCGCCCAGCGCGACCGCCTCGCCCTAGCTCCTCCGGCCAGCGTCGTAGACCGGAGCGGCGTCGCGGCAGGACGCCCGAGGGTTGGCAATGCTCCACGAAAAGATCTTGTAGACGTATGGGCTTCTGCCTACCGGAATCTGAGCAAGAACTCCGTCGCTCGCAGACGTCCTTGGCATAGCCCCCCATCAGGGGCGGGCACGGCTCCGCTCTCGGTCGCCTCACTTTCGCTCCCTCAGAGGAAGGAGGGATCCCCTCTGTCCACGATCACTTGCCGCCGCTGCGGCCAGGTCGCCGACATCACCGGCCACTTCGGCCGCCCGCCCGCGTTCTGCGGACAGGAATGTCGGCTGGCTACCCACGCCGCCCGCCAACGCGCCAAGCGCGCCGCACTCATCTCTGAGCTGCACCAGCTCCGTCAGCAGGTAGCAACCGGCCACGTCGCTCAGGCGGCGTAGAGCCCACGATCCCCGACCTGGCCGGACCCCACGCAGCGCGCCCCTCGCTGTGGGGCCGAGGTCGGCGGGTGGCCTGGAGGTAGCCCAGCCACCCACCCGCTCCGGCGGCGTCTTCTCTCCCAGACGCCGCCGGGGCGGCCCCAGCTCCCGAGGTCGCCGCCTCGGAGAGGACGCCCGTGTCAGGCCGTCCTGGTCACTGGAGGACGGCCGACGCCGACCGCATGGACGGTCGGCGTCGGTCCCCACCGAGACCGAACATCCGGACCGAGGCTCCGCCCGCGTGTAAACGCGCCGCGTCGAGCCGGTTCCCACCAAGACCTCCGGCTCTGGCAGGCCGGAGGGGCTCTGGGTTGAGCAACCTCCCGGCGGGAGGTCCGTGGCACGTCAACGGCCGAGGGTGACTCCTCCGCCGGTCACGGATCTCCTGCCGGTCGTAGGTGCCCACACCCGCCAAGCCCCCGAAGCGCACCGAGCGCATGCCGTCTCGGCACGGGCCGTCATCCGTGCCTGCTCAACCCACCCCAGGACACCGCCTGTGTCCGCGAACGCCGAGGACTCTTCCTTGTTCCACGACCCCGCACGCACCTCCCTGACCCTGGCCGACTTCCTCTCCTACTTCCCCGACGTGAGAACCCAGGGCAACGGCTACGTAGTCAACTGCGCCGCCCACGACGATTCCGACCCCTCTCTCCGAGTGGCGTACAGCGCAGAGCGCAAGACCATCGCGCTCAGGTGCCGCACCGGCTGCACCACCGAGGACGTCATGGACGCTCTCAACCTCACGATGTCGGCCCTCTTCGACGTGGAGGTCGGCGACCTCACCGAGAGCCTTCGCACCGCCGACAAGAGCAACGCCGCGATCACCACCGGCGACCGTGCCGCCCTCCGGCACTACCTGGACCGGGCCACCGCCGCCCTGGAGGACTCCGGAGGTGACGCTCTCTGCTACGTCGCCCTCCGGTTCGGCGTCTCCGAGAGCCTCGCGTTGGAGCTGGGCCTTGGGTACGACGACGGAAACCTCGACGGTGGACGGCTGCGTCTCTCCCGCTCCCGCTTCCACGACACGGCCCGTCTTGTAGTGCCCTTCTACGACTTCGATGGCCACGCCCACGGCCTCCAGGCCCGCGCTCTGGACGACAAGGCCACTACGGTCCGCTGGTCCGGGCCGGTCAACCCGGAGGGGTCATCCTGGGGGAAGTACGGCGTCCTGCGGGCCTCCGATGCTCGGCCGGAGATCCTGGTGACGGAGGGACCGGGCGATGGCCTGACCGCTGTCGCCGTCGGATACGACGCCGTCTCCATCCGAGGAGCTGCTCTCAGCACCTCCCCCGCGCTGGCCGACCGGATCGCCGCCGGAGTGAACGGCCGTCCGGTGATCGTCGCTGGCGACAACGACGCCGCCGGTGAGCTGTTCGCCTCTACCGTCTCAGCGGCGCTCTCCACCCGCGCCATCGACGTCCGCCGCCTGAGCCTTCCCAGCGGTGTGAACGATCTCGCCGCCTGGCGCCATGCCGAGGGAGACCGCTTCCCTGCCGCCCTCGCCGAGGCCGTCTCGCAGGCCCGCGAGGTCAGCGAGCAGGGGCAGCCCGGGGGCCGCCGGGAGGCGTCCTACAACCCGGCGAGCACCGACGACGCCCACCTTGGTGCCCGGATCGCCGAGGAGCACCTCCGGGGCCGATGGGCCTGGTCGTCCGGCCTCGGCTGGCTGACGTGGGACGGTCGCCGCTGGGAGAACGTCCCCGAGACCGCCGCCCAGGAAGCCGTGCGGTGTGCCCTCATCGACGCCCACCGCCACGACCTGACCGTTGCGAACACCCGCCTGGAGGCCCGCCACGACAAGGCCCGCCGAGACGAGGACGAGGAAGCCGCGAAGGCCGAGCGGGACGCGGCGGCGGCGGAGCACCGCGACCGTCTCCGGGCTCTCCGGTCCTACTTCACCCTCGGCAAGATCAAGGCCGTCCTCAGCATCGCCAAGGGCGTGCTGATCGAGGACGCCGCGAGCTTCGACGCCGAGCCCTACCTCCTCAACGTCGGGAATGGCGTTGTGGACCTGCAGACCGGCGACCTCCGCCCCCACCGTCCTGAGCTGCGCTTCACCAAGATCACCGACGTCCACTACCAACCCGGGAGGGTCCACGCCGACTGGGAGGCCGCCCTCCAGGCCATGCCCGAGGACGTCCGGGAGTGGATGCGGCTCCGCTTCGGCCAGGCCGCCACCGGCTTCCCGCCGAGCGACGACATCGTCCCCTTCCTCTACGGAGGCGGGGCCAACGGCAAGTCCACCATCGTGACCGGCGTCCTCCAGGCTCTCGGCGACTTCGCCGTCGTGATCCCGGAGAAGGTCCTCCTCACCTCCCCCGGTGACCACCCGACCGAGATGATGACCCTCCACGGCCGCCGCCTCACCGTCCTGGAGGAGCTGCCCCAGGGCCGCTACCTAGACGCCAAGCGACTCAAGTCCATCGCCGGGACGGACCGCATCACGGCCCGCCTCATCGGCAAGGACAACATCTCCTGGACTCCGACCCACGCTCTGATCGTGACCACCAACTACGAGCTGCGGGTGGACGAGAACGACCACGGCACCTGGCGGCGCCTCGCCCGAGTGCCCTTCCCCTACCGCTACGGGGACGCCCCTGGGGACCTGCCCAAGGACCCCACCCTCCGGCCCCGAGTGCGGGACGGCCGGGACGGCCAGCATGAGGCCGCCCTCGCCTGGATCGTCTCCGGCGCCGTGGACTGGCACGCCGCCGGGGAGGTCCTCCCGAAGGCACCTCTCACGGTGGAGGAGTCCACCCGTGAGTGGAGGGGCACCGCCGACGTCCTGGGCCGCTTCTTGGAAGAGGTGACCGACTTGGACGAGGACGCCGCCGTCCTCTCCCGGGAGTTCTACGACGTCTTCCGAGCCTGGTCCGACGCCCACGGGTTCAAGGCATGGGGAGACCAGCTCTTCTGGGAGCGACTCAAGGGCCACGACGTCATGGCCTCCGGAGCCATCGTCCGCCCCAGCGGCACGGCCAGGCTCGGCGGCCGAAAGCTGTCCTCCGCCGTGGGGGCTGCTGCGCCGAGCGGTCCGGCTCGCTACGTCTTCGGCCTCCGCTTCACAGACGAGGCACGGGGCTACGTCGCTGGAGGGCGCCTCCTCGCCGGGTGATCCCGGAGAGGTGTGACGGGGTGTGACGGGGTGTTGAGGAGCTTCTCGGGAGGACTCAAGTCTCCCGAGAGCCTCCCTTGAACCCCGTCACACCCCGTCACACCGCCTGCCCGGCGACTGCGGCGAACTACGCCCCTCCCCGGACCCCTCCCCCACCCAAGGCCCCCACCGATCCCCGGCGAGGGCCTCTTACCTCTGCCCGAAAGACGACCCGCCCTCTTGAACTTCGCCACCATCACCTACCTCCGTCCGGCCACCCGCGATCACGCCTACCTCGTGGACGCCCGCTGCGAGCGTTGCCTCCGCGACGTCCTTCACGGCGCCGGGGACGACCTGGACAAGCTCGCCCTCGGGGACCGCCGCACTCACTGCGCCTGCCCCGGCTCCTACGAGCTGGTCGATCCCGACGGCGTTATCCCCCGCCGCGTCGCCGCGATCCGAGCCGCCGAGGCCGAGAAGAGCGCCCGGCGAGCTGCCCGGGTAGGTGCCCGATGACCGACCCCCTGGCCCGCGTCCGCCGCCACGACCCGGGGTGGTCCCTGGTCCGCAGCGCCGCCCACACCGCAGCTCGGGAAGCCCTCGCCGCGTGCGACGGGACCCCCGCCGGCCTCCAGGAAGCCGAGCGCGTCTTCCGAGATCAGTGGGGCGATGCCCCGCGATTCCTCGGCATCTTCGCCAACGAGCGGAGCCGTCACCGGGCGGCGTAAGCCCGGCATCCGAATCACCGAACCACAACCCTGGGAGATCCCGTGAACCCCCTCGTTCGACCTGTGAACCACCTCTACTCCGGCGCCCAACCAGCACCCAAGCCGGTCGACGGGCCGGTCATCGTCCGCGACAGTCGGCAAGCCGCCCGGCCCACGCTTCCCGACACGGACAACGCCCCCGTGACCCGCTCAGACATCGACCGCCTGGAGCGCCAACTCCACGAACTGCTCCAGGCCGTCCAGGGCATCAGCGCCCGCCTGGACCGCTGGGTCCCCGCCCAGGACTGACCACCGACTCCCCGGCCGCTGCCCGAAGACGGCCGCCGGGTTGAGCGCCAGGACGGGGCTGGCTCTGGCGGCTTCTTCCAGACCAGCCCCGTCCGCGTGCGCCGCCTACCGCCAGAGGAGAAGCCCCTCTCGGCGGCCCCACCCGACTCCGGAGAAGCCCCGGAGACCCCACCCCCACAAGGGAGATCCCCATGACCACGACCGCAACCCTGACCATCCCCAAGCTGCACCTCGGCAGCCGCCCGGAGGAGAGGCTGACCCACCTCGTCCTGAACTCCGAGCGGCTGCTCCGGGCCGTCCCCACCGCCGAGCTGGCCGACCTCGTCCGGTCCTACGAGGCCGCAACCGAAGCCGCCGCTGAGGCCCGCCGCTTGCCCGCTGAGCCCGACCTCACCGCCGAGATCGACGCCGCTCTCCAGGCCGGAGACCCCATCGACCCGGCCGCCCTCATGGACCGCGTCGGCCGCCTTGCGCACGTCAGCCTGACGGCTGGCCTGGGCAACGGTGACAAGACGCTCCCCCGCCTCGTCCTGGCAACCCCGAGGGTCCGCGTCATCGCCGTCCTGGACTCTGTGGCCCGGGCGTACAACGACCGCATCGTTGACCTGATCGGCAGCGACGAGGATCGCTACCTGGAGGACCTCGGCGAGAGCCTGGAAGACCTGCTCGACCGTGCCGAGCCGGTCGCCGAGAGCCTCGCCGGCATCGGCTCGGCCGAGGCCGCCATCCGCGCCCAGCGCGCTGACGACTGGGCTCGACTGATGGAACTGACCTCCGAGTACGCCACCCTGCGGGAAGAGCAGCGCGCCCTTCTCCGCCTCACCGGCGAGGACCTCGGCGGCCGGACTGCTCGACTCCTCCAGGCGTACTTCCGCACGCTGCACAACATGTGGCCGAACTTCGCCACCCACGTTCAGACCCCGCAGGCCGACCTCCTCGGTCAGACGGTGCCCGTCACCTTCAGCGCCCCGTTCGACGTCTTCGACGTGTCCTCGCCTCTGCACCTGCTCGCCGTCGTCCGGGGCCGGGAGTTGCTGAACCCGCACGTCGGACGGGGCGCCGCCGCCGTCTGAGCAACGCCCCGGCGGGGTCAGGGTCGTCCCGACGACCGACGCCTCGCCGGGGTCGCCCCGGCCCTCGGCCTACCGCCGCCGTCTGAGCAGAGCCTCCCAGGCTCGTCCGCCGAACGGCCGGACCGGAGTCAAGTACCGGGGGTGAGGTCGTCCGGCACCACGACCGATGGGCGCTTTGGCCGAAGCGTGGAACGCCCCTCTCCGAGCGACGTATGCCGAATTGGCGCTCCCGCAGGAAGGTTGACGGCCTGCCTGGCCGCCCGGATGAAGCGCTCGCGAGCCTGCTTCTGCTCCATGCGCATCTCTCTGAATTCCTCGCCACGCGGAAGGCCGTCTTCCTCAAGGAGTCGCTGAGTCATCTCCTTATCAACCCAATGCAGCTCTTCCGCTGCCCGGACCGCGGACTCATCGGCCAATAGTCGAATCCTGGTCAACGCGTCGTTCTGAGACTCATGGGCCTTGCCATACTGCGCCACGTACCTCGTTACGTCGATCTCCTCCCCCACGGCCCAAGCCGCCGGGAACTCGGCGAGGTAGTCGTACAGCTCGTGACTTGGGTGGTCAAAGCTCGCATCCAAGAACTGGACTTGCGCTTCTAGCAGCGATTCCCTCAACCACTTTCGCGTTTCACGTCGCCCCGTCAGATAGACGGTCAGCCCAGAAACCACGGCCGACAGAAACGCGATCACCGCCCCGGCGATCGCTACCCACGCAGTCACGTTCATGGGGCCAGTCTGCCCGCGAGGCGCACGGAATCTGGTCGCCCCGAGCCTCCCATGCCCTGTTGTCGTGCCTGCCCCGAGGTAGCCACCACCCGTGGCCTATGCCCAGCCCATGCCCGTGCGTACGAGGCTGCCCGAGGTACGACGGCCCAGCGTGGCTACGACTCCAGGTACCGGCGCACCCGAGAGGCAGCCCTACGAGGGGCCACCCATTGCCCCGTATGTGGTGACCCCTTCACCGAGGCCAACCCTGCGACGGGTGGACACCGACGAGCGCGACGAGCTGGGAGGCACAACAGCCGATGGCATCGAGGCTCAGTGTCGGAGATGCAACTACTGATGGCGACGGACCGGATTGTGACCTCGCTCAGCGCCCCTAGAAGCCTCTGACTCCTCACCCCGGCCCCCCCGTACCTCACCCTCCGTGTGCGGGACCCGGGGGGAGGCCCCCGGGCCCCCTGGCGGCCTAGACCGGTGGGAGGGCGCTCCGGGGTGAGCCGGGTCAAAACACTTCCGGGCAGCTCTGGCTACGCGGGCCTTACTAGTCCGGACGGCTCAGATCCAGGGACCGCAACGCGGCCGCCGCTTCCTTCATACGGCGCAGGCGCTCACGCTTCGCCGCCGACCACTGGTCGCCCATGTGCTCGTGAGCCGCCGCGTTGCACTTGCGGCACAGGGCGAACCCATCCATGAGCGTCTCGGCCTGCCTCTGTTGACGACCCGGCAGGGCCAGGCACCAGGAGCACCAACCGAACGGCACCGGGACGGGATCGAGAGGCATGGCCTGACGGTAAGGCCCGAGCATGCCGCCGCCAGCCACGACGCCCGGCCCACCCCTACTTCGAGTCACCACAAACAGGAGGACCCCATGACCAGCGGCGGCCACGCCCGCAGCGGTCCTGCTCCCGACCCGCTCGCCCTCCACCGAGGCGACCAGGCCGGTCAGGGCTGGCTTCGTCTGACCACCCCCACCGACCCGCCGCCGCCATGGCCTCTCGGCGACGAGCCCTCCGACCAGGAGGCCGCGATCTGGAACGACCTATGGCGGCGGCCACAGGCCACGGCCTGGCCGGTCTTCAACCTGACCCGCGAGGTCGGTGCCTATGCCCGCGCCCTCGCCCTCTTCGAGACCAAGCCGCACGCCGCGATGGGCACGCTCATCCGCCGGATGGGCGACGACCTCGGTCTCACCCTCGCCGGGGCGGCTAGAAACCGGTGGCTTCTGCCTCGTGCCGGTGAGGCCGCGACGCCGTCCGCCCGACCTCGGGCTGGCACCGTGCGCCCTTCGGGGCACAGAAGCGCCCGCGAGCGCTGGGCAGACAGGGGCATCTACATCGCTCCCCCGCCCTCCTCGCAGGATGAGTCGCATGACTGACTCCGCCAGCCCCGACCAGCCGCCCGCCTGGGCCAAGCAGTTGAGCGACGACATCGGCTACCTGACCGTGCGCCTCGGTGACATCGAGACCCAGCTCCGCGACATCAACGCCCAGCTCCAGACCATCGGCGACGTCGATGAGTTCGGGAACCCCAACTGACCTGACTCTGCCCGGCCGAAGGCCGTCATCCCGTCTCGGGATGGCGGCCTTCGTCATTCCTGACCACTCCTCCGAGGAGACCCACCCCATGACCACCACCCCCGAGATCGACGCCGCGAAGGAAGCCCTGGCCGCCGCCGAGACTGAGGTGGCCCGCCTCCAGGCCAACCTCCGAGCCGCCCTGGACGACCAGGCCGCCCGAGGTATCTCCGCCGAGGGCCGCGACGAGACCCCCCGCAACGGCACGAGCGCCGCCGCTGGCCGCGAGGAGGCCCTCCGGCGCTATGGCCGCACCAACTCCGGCCAGGCCGAGGCGGAGACCGACCGACAGCGAACCGCCCGACACCGCCGCGAGGACGCTGCCGAGGTGGACGCTGCAAAGGCGGCCCGGGGCCGGGCCGACGAGGGTAAGGCAGAGGCTCAGCGCCGCATCACCGACCGCGCCGGGAGGGCGGCGTGAGCGCCGACGGCCGCGAGACCACCGTCGCTGCGGGCAGGGCCGCAGCGGCACGCAGGCACGGTGGCCGGGTCAGTGAGGAGGCCTGCGTCCGTGAGGCCGTCCGAGGTGCGGTCCAGCAGGTTTTCGAGAACCCAAGCCCGCGTCCGGCCCCCGGCGAGCACAAGTGGCGTACCGCCCAGCGCAACGAGAGGGCTCGCCGATACGCCTGACACTGGCCAGACCCGCCGCTGCCTCGACTGTTCGGCGATGATCCAAGGTGTTCGGCGCCCGCACCCCTCGTCGGTCGCCCACAGCGGGACCGCTCAGGCTGCCCGAGCGACACGGCGTGGACGCGCGAGAGCCACAATGTGCGGCGCTGATCCGTCTTGCGCAGCCCCGGTCAGGCGGTCGCAAGCGGCCGACGCGCCGGGGTACCCGGCCCGGCCCAAGGGGGCGCCTCCACGCGGGGCACCCACGCATACACGGCCGCCCAGCGTTCACCGTCTCGGCGGTCCAGCCGGAAGTCGCTTCTCGTGGCCACGTCCGGGGAACGCCGAGGCAGGCTCAACGCGCAGGCGCGGGCGTGCGTGATCGCCGCGTCATCGTCCACAGCCTCGAACGATCCGACGACGGCCCGCTCGCCGAAGGTGATGCGGTAGGCAGACACGGCCGATGACGTTATGGCGTCAGCTCATGACGGCGTCGACGGCGCGCTCTGCAAACCCTCAGCAGGGGCACGGGGCGGGCATACGGCCCACCCGCCGTCGGGCCGTGTCTCCACAGTCGCTTCCCACTCGAACCAGGTGGCGCCTCGGAGTCCGGGGGCTTCGGTGGGTCCAAGCACGTTGAGGGTCGCCCAGTCGACGTTTCCGCCGCCGTCGATCGCCAGCAGCCGCAACTGCCCGCGCAGGCCGAGGTGGCTCGCTCGACGTCGTTGTACGGCATCGCCGCGGCCGCCCGGTACTTCATGCGCCGATCGTGACCAGGTCTAGGCGCCGCAGGGAATCCGACCGGCCACCGTCTCACCCGATGGGGCCGCCGGACCGGTACTGGAGGCCGTTCGCAGCTACTTCGGCTCGTTGTTCACCTCCACATCGGTGACGCGGACGAACGGGCGGAGATGTGCCCCTTCTGCGAGGAGCCGGAAGGCAACGGTGCTCGCCACGGCCTGCGGGTGGTCGGCCATGCCTCGGCCGGCTACCTCGGGAGACGCTCCGCCCTCGGACTGGATGTGTCCGCCCTCGTCGATGATGGCCTGGGCGGCCGTCCGCCAGTGCTCAGCGGTGAGCGCCTTGGCCGGCTCCTCGTCGAGGATCTCGAGGTCGAACTCCATGGTCACGCGGAAGACACTCATGCGGGCAGCCTGCCGCCTACACGCGCCAACCGCCCGTCAGCCGTTCGACGACCAACGTGCCCAGGCATCACGCTGAGCCTGCTGCTCCGCGGCAATACGGTCGAGGGCCTGCCTGCGGAGACTCCGCTTCCACCGGGAAACGGGGCGCCACTCCCACGCTTTGCCCCGCTGCGTTGCGCTGGCCACCCAGACCAGCTGGAACAGGTCGCCGCAAGTGCACTGCACCACCTCGCCGCCGTGCCGGTAGAGCTCTCGCTTGGGGTAGCCGGGGACCTCGTGGCGGTGGCCCCGGCCGGAGGGCGGGTTGTTGCCGGGGATGACGACTCTGCTCACCCGGTCATCCTGCCGCTTCCACGGGCAGGTTCGCATCGGACTCCGGTGACCGGATACCGAGCTCTGACCGGGGGGCGCTATGGGCGAGGTGTACGGCCCCGCCAGCGGTAGCGGACCGTCCAGCCACAGGCCCCTGCTGGACGGTCCGGCCGCCCCTAGGCTGTCGCCATGTCGCGACGCCCCGTCTGGCTCTTGCTCGCAAGCGCTCTTCTGGCCAGCACTGGCTGGCCCTCCGCACGGTGACCGCGAGCGAGGCGCAAGGGTTCCGCAAGGTCGCGCGCCGCTGAAAGCGGCGCTTCGGGCGACCTGGTCGGCTCACGTCCGTAGGCTGGCGCGCCGTGTGGGAGCAGCTGCTGACCGTCGTGGCCACCGCGCTCGTCGGCGCAGCTGTCAGCCGCGGCTTGCCCACCCTTCGCCGTCGGCTTCGGGAGCACGTCGCGCTGCTAAGAGACCTGCCGGACGAGCTTCGGTCGCCGATCACGGAACTCGTTCGAGCGGAGTTGGCCGAGCTAGCTGAGCGTGAAGCAGGCAGACGCGCTCGACAGATCGACCGCGCGTGGGCCGGCCTGACCTACCTGTCGCTCGCGGTGGTGGTCGGCGGCCTCATCGCTGCGGTGCTCTCGGCTGAGGTGCCGGAGAGGGCCATCTTGTTCGCCAGTCTGGCCGGGGCCGGCTTCGGGTCCCTAACGGTGGCTGCCCCTCGGTTCTACGGCCGCGTGAGAGGCGACTGAGCCGACGCGCACGACCAAGACGAGCTTCTCGGGCGAGCAAGGTAGCTGACCGTGCGCGCTCGTCGCTTGAGACGTCAGGCGTTCTTCAGTGAGAGGACTCCGACGCCCAACAGCCAGGCGATGGCGATGGGCCACGCCCCGATGGTCAGCGCAAACGCTGGCACGCCGAAGATCACCAGCAGCGGAACCATGAACACCGCGCCAGCAGCGAAGATCGCAAGCCCCAGGCAGATGAAGGGCAGCGCGAGCAGCCAGATCATGAACTCCACGAGGCTCAGCGCCCCGCTTCGATGGATGTCGTGATGCCGGCGTTGGCGGCGGTCATCTCGCCTACGGTGCCGAACAGCATCAGCCCGGCGGCCGCGGCGACCGTGGTGAGAGAGGCAAGCAGCTTCCGGGTGAGGGTCACGGCAGGCATCCTGCCGTCGATGGTCACCGTCGGTGAGCGCGAGCACGGTGATGCGCCCGGACGGGCAGCAGCCCTCACCTGATCGGGCGGCCCGACGGTCAACCCGGAGTAACCTCAATGGCTGCTTGGCTTCCCCCGGGCACCCGCACGCCACGCCACCGGAGGGAAGCCCTTGGCCGCCGAAGACCGGCTCACCGCCGACGATCTCGCCGCGCTCGCGCCCGGCGACCCGGTCACCATCGAGGCTGGCCTGGACTTCGCCCGCCGACGCCACCGAGCCGGCACCGTCGCCCGCATCACCGGCCGGCACGTCGTCGTCCGCTCCGGCCCGTACGTCGAGTGCTTCGGGCTGCGCGACGGCATCCGCGAGGGCGGCGCCGGTCGCGCCGAGCTTGTCCACAGCGACGTCCACCGCCGAAACGAGGCGCGCCGCGGTACAGCGCGCGTCGACCAGGCTTACCGCGACTGGTCGCGCAGCAGGTCAGACCTGGAGCGGCTGCGCCGGCTGCACGAGGCCGTCGGCCAGGCGCTCGACGAGGAGCACGCAGCCGCCGTCCACTGAGGCTGTAGACAGCTCCACAGTCTTGCCGTTAGTCAGACAGCGGTGCGACTGCTCAGTCGTCGCGGGGCACGACGTAGTCGAGTCCTGCCGCGTCGCGGCGTCGAAGAGGCGACGCTGGTGAGCATCGCAGTAGGCATCGATGAAGGTGGCCCTGACCATGGCGTCGCGGCTGGCGCTGCCCTCACCGGCTCTTGAGCGCCTTCGCGACGTCCGTGATCGCGTTCCGCACCTCGTGCAGGGTGCCCGGAGGGACGGCGGAGCCCTCCCGCCACTGGGACAGGTCGATCGTGTACCGCAACTGCTCGACCGGACCGAATGGGCCGACCGCGTCCACCACTACCGTGTGCGCGCCCCCGATCTCATCGGCCATCAACTTGTGCGCCACTCCCAGGGGCCACGTCATCCTGCGTCCCGGCGTTAGAGCGGAGATACCGCCGTCCAGCCCGGTGAAGTGCTCTCTGTCTCGGCGTAGCTGGTCAGTCAACGGCGGGTCGAAGCGGACGCGCACGTCCCGGGCGACCGTCGAGCCACTGTTCTCCACGATGACCTTGAGCAACTGCCCCTGCCCCTCATCGGGGACGACATCCGCCCACACGTAGGGCTGTGCGGCGTCGCGGTGCATCTGGCGTTGCAGCTCTGTCTGGGCTCTGGACTCCGCTACCTGATCGCGGGCGCTTCGGGCCTGGTAGATCGAGGCACCGAGCGCCGCCAACGAGATGCCTGCGGCCACGACCGCGACGATTGCCGATGCGTCCATGCATGGCAGCGTCGCAGGTGCCGCCGACAGCCTCGTCCGGCCGAACGCGAAGGTCCCCGTCTCTCACCGAACCGTGAGAGACGGGGCCTTCGTCGTCTACTCCCTCAGCAGGTGCCAGAGGTACGGCCCGTCAAGAGCCGAGGCACGGCACAAGTCGGCGACGGTGAGCCCCTTGCTCTCGGCACACCGGAGCACGCGCACGAACACGAGTTCTTCGCGGGCTGCGGCGACCGCGTCACCGCTCTCCAGCGCCTCACGGTGCCGCAGGGAGGCCACCTCCACCGCTTGCATCGCGGCGTCATGCAGGGGATCCCCTTGGATCACGCCGCGACTTCCGTCGTCGCGGTCATCCGGTGGGCGGCATCGGCGGGGGTTGTCCGGACTGGCACAGTCATTCGTGGCTCCGTGGTGCTCGACGTGGGCGGCTCGGGGCTGCGGGGAGCCGGTGTGGTTGGTCGCCTGACCGGCTTCCCGCCCTACGAGTGGTGACGTTGCACCGCTACTCAGTCGCAGCGGTCCAACACCGCGAAGCGGCCTCCCGGTGGATAGAGCCGGGACGCATCTCCGAGGCACCACTGAGACTGCCCTGTTCGCCTGACACAGCGTCGGCGCCGGAATGTTTCACGATGTTTCACGGCCTGGTGTCGGCGGATGCTCGCCGGGGCCAGGAGGACCGCGCCAGACGAGGAATCGCTGGTCAGGCGGCAATTGCTCGGGTGGCGGCGGCAATTGTGCGGGAAGTACCCGATCGCCGTGACGAACTTGTAGACAAGGTAGATCTCGTTGCACAAAGAGCGGTCGGTCGCTGCCGAGGTCAAGAACGAAGGCCCCGCCTCCCTTCTGGGAGTCGGGGCCTTCGTCGTCTTCGGATCCGGCGCTACATGACCGCCCGGCCCAAGAGGAGACCGATGTCTGCTTGCGCCTCTTCGAGGAGCTGGAGATGCAGGTCGGCTCCCTGGGCCTCCGCAGCCTGCTGCTGGCGGATGACGGCCCGGCGTTCGGCGAGGTCAAGGACGTTCGAGGGCGTGACAAGATCCACGGTGCTGCACTCCGGTCTAGTCGGTGTTGCAGAAGTCCCCGGTTGCTGGGTGGCCGCCCGGCGCCGGGGGCGCCCCTCATGGCGGGGCGCTGCCGAGACAGTAGGCGGATAGACCGCCATAAAGCTAGACCTGTCGTCACTCCGCGTGTCGTTCCCGCATACGGGGCGTTACCGGGAAGCCTCTCGGTGGGCCCCCTCTACCGCGCACAGGTCAGCTCGGGTAGGCCGCTGTTCAGCGCGATCAGCAGGTCGAGGCACTCCTCCTGCCGCACCTCGCCGACGACGATCCGCGAGGGCCGCATGCGCAGCGCCTCCTTGACCAGCCGGCGCAACGGGATCTCACCGGCGCCCTCGAGGTTGGGCTGACGGGTCTGCATGGCGACGAGGTCGGGCAGCGGCACGCGGAGCTCGAAGACCTCCTCGCAGGTGATCACCCGCTCCTGTGCCGGGATGGCCGCGCACAGGCAGTTGAGCAGCGTCGTCTTCCCCGCCTGCGTCCCGCCGGAGACCAGCACGTTGAGCCCGGCCGCCACCGCGGCCTCGAGGAAACGGGCGGCCTGCGCCGTGATCGTCCCCAGCGCGATCAGCTCGTCGAGGGAGTGCGCCTGCAGCACGAACTTCCGGATGTTGACGGCCATGTGCCGGCGGGTGATGTCCGGGATGACGACGTGCAGCCGCGAGCCGTCCGGCATCGTCGCGTCCACGAACGGGGTCGACATGTCGATCCGCCGACCCGAGGTGCGCAGCATCCGCTCGACCAGGTCGGCCAGCTCGCCCGGCGCGAGGATCGTCGTCGTCAGCTCCGACCGGCCGCGGCGGGCCACGAACACCCGGCCCGGCTCGTTGACCCAGATCTCCTCGACCTCGGGGTCGTCGAGGTAGCGCTGCAGCGGCCCGAAACCGGCCACCCGGTCCAGCACGTCGCGGACCACGGTCTCGGTGTCACCGATCGGCGGCAGCGCCGAGGTCAGCGACCGCTCGGAGTAGTCGGCGACGACGTCGCGCACCAGCAGCCGCACCGGCCCGGGGTCGGTGAACGGGTCCAGCCCGCGGCGGCGGATCAGCTCGCGGACCTCGCCGTCCACCACGTCCAGAGCGCTCGCCACGGCCGGACCCTAGGAGAACCCAGCGGTCCGACGTGACGCTCCGCAGCCAACCTGTGGACGACGCACCCGCAGGTCCACCCGGCCGGGTGAACGCCCGGCCGGTGCTCAGCGCGAGGGGAGCAGGTCCGCGACCAGCCGCGGCACCCGGTCGTCCTCCCGCGCGGGGGTGAACCCCAGCCGGACGACGACGAGCCGCGCCGACGGGACGACCGCGATCCACTGCGCGTCGTGGCCCTGGGCGAAGTAGGCGTCCTCGGGGAGCTCGGGGTGCACCAGGGTTCCGTCGGCACGGAGGTTGGCCCACCAACCGGCGGCGTTCCCGTCCTGCTCCCCGCTCCCGCGCACCGCGGTCACCGACTCGGCGATCCACCCCTCGGGCAGCAGCCGCTCCCCGTTCCACACGCCGTCGTCGAGGGCGAACTGGCCGACCGCGGCCCAGTCCGGGGGGGTGGCCCACATGTAGGAGGAGCCGACCGGGGTCCCGGCGCCGTCGGTCTCCAGCACCGCGCTCGACAACCCCAGCGGGCCGAACAGCAGCGTGCGGGGCAGGTTGGCCCCCAGCCCGCTCCGCTCGGCCAGGACGCTGCAGAGCAGGGTGGTGCTGCCCGAGGAGTACTGCACGAACGTGCCCGGCTCGTGGGCGAGCTCGCGGGAGGCGACGTAGGAACCCATGTCCTCCTCCATGTAGAGCATCCGGGTGATCGGCGTGCCGAGGGCGTAGGTCTCGTCCCAGCTCAGGCCGCTGGTCATGCTCAGCAGGTGGCGGACGGTGATACCGCACCGCGCGTCACCGGCCCACTCGGGGCGGAGGCCCGCGTCGTCGAGCGACACCACGCCCTGCTGGACCAGCCGGCCCACGACCAGGTTGATGACGCTCTTCGTCACCGACCAGCCCAGCTGCGGCGTACCGGCGTCGAACCCGGGCGCGTACCGCTCGGCGACCAGCCGGCCGTCGCGGATCACCAGCACGGCGCGCGTGCCGAGGGCCGCCCGGTCGGCGGGATCGAGATCGTCCCCGAAGGCGCGGCTGAGCGCTGCCTCGACCGCGGGCTCCGCGGTGGGCGCGGGCGCCGAGGTGAACGGGTTGGCACCGGCCGGCACGTCGACCGGCCGGGGCAGCGCGGGCCGGGACCGAGCGACCGTGGCCCCGAAGCCCGGCGTGTACCAGGCCCGCTGCCGGGTGAGCAGCCCGAGAAGACCAACCTCGGCGGTGTCGCCGTCCTCCCGCACCCGGAGGACCCGGACCAGTGGGTTGGGCGGCAGGTCGGCCGCGGCGTCGCTCCGCCCGGCGACGTGCCGCACGGCGCAGGCGTTGTGGGCGGCGTACCCGGTGCCGGTGAGGAGCAGCGGTCGCTGCCACCGGTAGACGCCGGCGAGCGCAAACGATGCGCCGAGCAGTGCCCTCCGCATCCACCGGTTCCGCGGGGCGGCGTGGGCAGTGGGGTACTCGGCAGCTCGCGGCACCGCGGGAGCGTAGCCGGGCTGCGGCACCCTCGTGGACGACCCGTCAGCTAGGGCGAAGTAGTCACCCGAGCCGCCGAACAGCGAGTCCGAGCCGCCAGCCGCCGTGACGCTGCGCGACGAGTCGGGGCGCGCGAACGGCGTAGGCCCGTGTACGGCGGCACAGGTAGCTCAGCAACGTGAGATGTATGGCCTGGCGTGAACGTGCACGGCCTGGCGTGGCTCCTGCCAGGCGACTGACGGCTTCTACGGTCCGACGATCGAGTTGGACACTGTGAAGTCAGCCAGTCCTCGACTCGTCAGGTCCTCTTCGAGGGGAGGGATCGAGCACGCATATTCCGGCGGACAGCCGTACTTGATGAGTGCCGTGAACCGCAAGGGTAGCGGCGTCTGGGGCGGAAGCGGGAAGTCGACCTCCCACGTTCCTGCGGCCCGCTTCTTGGCAGGCGGAGACACCAACCAGGGCACAAGCCCGCTGTCTGCAGCCGTGGGCCCGGCTTGGGGAGTAGGGCTTGGTGACCCGTCCGCCTCATTCGTCGTAGCGGGCTCGGCCAGGACGAAGATTGCCGCCCACTCGGGGACGTCGGACGAGGTGCCGGCGATACGCATGACGACGCTGTCCGCCTCGGCGGACGCCAGGGTCACGCTCGTCATCGAGACGACGGCCGGAGCTTGCGTCCGATCTGTGGGGCTGCTGGTGGATGGACCGCTCACAGACCCCTCAGAGTTGTCAGATCCCCCGCTTGAAGTGATGAAGGCCGCCACGACGGCCGCGACGCCTGCCACCAGAGCGGCGACCAGCGTTTGCCAACCCTTGAGTCGCTGGAGCCGATGACGGCGCACAGGCCGCCTCGCGGGCGGGGATGACACCCGGCAACGGTCCGGCCACGTGCCCCTCAGTGGCAATAGGCGAGTGTGACCTACGAGGGCGGATGGCTCCCAATGACGAGCAAGAGACGAGCGGCGCGACAGGCCGTAGCTGCTCAAGCGCTGGGTGTATCCCGCCTGACGATGAGGGAGCGGAAGACGCCTCTGCAGGTGACCTGTTCCCCCCGGAACCTCCGCTCGACTACACACCGCGTCTCTCAAAGGCGGCGTGCCTCTCGCTTGCACAGAGACCGCGAATCAGCCTCAGTCCATCAGCGGGTCGGCGTCCTCGTCCGCGGTGAACGCCGCCCACAGCGCGGCGTAGGCACCTCCGGCGGCCAGCAGCTCGTCGTGCGTGCCCACCTCGACCAGCCGACCGTGGTCGAGCACGGCGACCCGGTCCGCGCGGGCGGCGGTGGTCAGCCGGTGGGCTACGACCAGCGTCGTCCGCCGCCGGGCGACGGCGTCGGCCGCCCGGGTCACGGCGGCCTCGGTGGCCAGGTCCAGCGACGCGGTCGCCTCGTCGAGGAGCAGCACGTCGGGGTCGACCAGCTCCGCGCGGGCCAGCGCGAGCAGCTGCCGCTGCCCGGCCGAGAGCGACCGGCCTCGCTCCCCCACCCGCGTGCGGTAGCCGCGCGGCAGCGCCGCGACCATGTCGTGCGCGCCGACGGTCCGGGCGGCGGCCTCCACCTCGGCGTCGGTCGCGTCGGGCCGGCCGTAGGCGATCGCGTCGCGCACCGTGCCGGCGAACAGGAACGCCTCCTGCGGCACCACGCCCAGCCGCTGCCGGTACTCCCCCAGGTCCAAGGAGCGCAGGTCGCTGCCGTCCACGCACACCGCGCCCGAGGTCGGGTCGTAGAAGCGGGCGACCAGCTTCACCACCGTCGACTTGCCCGCCCCCGTCTCCCCGACCAGCGCCAGCGTCTCCCCCGGCGCGACGGTCAGCGTCACGTCCCGCAGCGCCGGAGACGGCGCTCCGGTGTAGGCGAACGTGACGTCGGCCAGCCGCACCTCGCCGCGCAGCCGGCCCACCGGCTCGGGTTGCACCGCGGCCGGGGTCGACGTCGGCGTGCGCAGCAGGTCCCGCACCCGGCGCAGGCCGACGGCGGCCTGCTGGTAGCTGTCGAACACCTGCGAGAGCTGCTGGACCGGCGCGAAGAACGTGTCCACGTAGAGCACGAAGGCGATCAGCACGCCCGCGGTGATGCCGCCGTCGGTCAGCCGGGCCGCACCGACCGCCAGCACCGCGGCGGCGGCCACCTCGGACAGGAACTCGACGAAGGGGAAGTAGGTGGCGATGTAGCGCTGCGCCCGCAGCCGGACGTCGCGGTAGGCGCGGGCGTACCCCTCGAACACCTCGGTCGAGCGCTCGGTGCGGTCGAACGCCTGGGTGATCCGCACCCCGGCGACGTCCTCCTGGAAGCGGGCGTTGACCGCGCTGACCCGCTCGCGGGCCTCCGTGTACGCCGGTACCGACCGCGACCGGAACCAGACCGTGGCCACCACCAGCACCGGCAGCACGGCCACCAGCACCAGCGCGAGCTCCGCGTCGAGGACGACCAGCGCGACCAGCACCCCGGTCAGGGTGAGCACGCTGACCACCGCGGTGGTCAACCCGGTCTGCAGGAACGCCGACAGCGCGTCGACGTCCGTCGTCATCCGCGTCATGATCCGGCCGCCGAGCTCCCGCTCGTAGTAGTCCAGGCCGAGCCGCTGGAGCTGGGCGAAGGTCTTCACCCGGAGCGTGTAGAGCAGCCGCTCGCCGGTGCGGCCGGCCAGCCTCGTCGACCCGCGCACCAGCGCCCAGTCGGCCACGACGACGACCAGCGCGACCGCCGCCACGGTCAGCAGCAGGCCCAGCGAGCCCGCGGCCACGCCGTCGTCGACACCGGTGCGCACCAGGGCGGGGATGGCCAGCTGGGCAGCGGTGTCACCTGCGACCAGCACCAGGGCGCCGGCCAGCGGCCAGCGGAACGGCCGGATCAGCCGCCACAGCGAGAAGTCCGGGTCCGCGGCCCGGGCCCGCTCGGCCGGCACGTCCGGCGTCCCGGTGGCCGGGGGCAGCCGGTCGACCATCTCCCGCAGCGCCGCGGTGGGTGCGGCCGCGGCAGCCATCCCCGCGCCACCTCCCCCGCCGCCACCGGGCGCACCGATGGAGCCGGTGGCCGCCCGCGACGGGCCGTCGTCCTCCGCGGGCGCCTCCGGCTCGGGCCACGCCTCGGGGGTGGTGCCGCCGGGCGGCAGCTCCTCGACCGGCGGCAGCTCGCCCTCGGCGCCGGAGAGCAGCAACCGGTACAGCGGCGAGCGCGCCTCGAGCTCCGCGGCGGTGCCGACGTCGACCACCCGGCCGGCGTCCAGGACGGCGACCCGGTCGGCCAGCGCCAGCGTCGAGCGGCGGTGCGCGACCAGCAGCGTCGTCCGCCCCCGGACCTCCGACCGCAGCGCCTCGTGGATGCGCGCCTCCACGGCCGCGTCGACGGCGGAGGTGGCGTCGTCCAGCACCAGCACGCGCGGGTCGACCAGCAGCGCGCGAGCCAGCGCGACCCGCTGCCGCTGACCACCGGACAGCGTCAGCCCCTGCTCGCCGACGACGGTGTCGTAGCCGTGCGGGAGCTCGGTGATGAACCCGTCGGCCTGCGCGGCGCGGGCGGCGGCGCGCACCTCGTCGTCCGTGGCGTCCGGGCGGCCGAAGGCGATGTTGGCGCGCACCGAGTCGGAGAACAGGAAGCTGTCCTCGAAGACGACGCCCATCGCTGCCCGCAGCTCCCGGGTGTCGAGGTCGCGGACGTCGACCCCGCCGACGCGCACCGCACCCTCGGACACGTCGTAGAAGCGCGGCAGCAGGGTGACCACGCTGGACTTGCCCGAGCCCGCCGTGCCGATCAGCGCGAGGGTCTCCCCCGGCTCGATCCGCAGGGTCACCCCCGACAGCACCGGCCGGTCGTCGTCGTGGGCGAAGGTGACGTCGTCCAGCTCGACGGCCAGCGGCCCGGCGGGGAGTGAGCCGGTGCCGGGCACCAGCGCCGGGCGGGTGTCCACGACCTCGAGCACCCGCTCGACTCCCGCCCGCGCCTGCTGCCCGATGGTGAGCAGGGCGGCCAGCTGGCGCACCGGGGAGACCAGCGCGGCGAGGTAGGTGGCGAAGGCCAGGAACGTGCCCAGCGAGATCGAGCCGCGCAGCGCCAGCCAGCCGCCCAGCGCCAGCACCCCGACCTGGCCGAGCGCCGGCACCGCCTGCAGCAGCGGGTTGTACAGCGAGGTGAACCGGACCACCCGCATGCGGGCGCCGAACAGCCGGCGGGCGCCGTCGTCGATCCGGTCGAGCTCGCGACCCTCCTGGCCGAAGCCCTTGACCACGCGCACGCCGGTGACGGCCGCCTCGACGTCCCCGACGACCGCGCCTGCCTGCTGCTGCGCCGCCCAGTTGGCCGGGAAGAGGTCGCGGCGGGAGCGCAGCGCCAGCACCCACAGCGCGGGCCCCACAGCCAGCGCGACGAGGGTGAGCAGCGGGGAGAGCCAGGCCATCACGCCCAGCGAGACCACGAAAAGCAGCGCGTTGCCGGTCAGGTTGGGGAAGAACGCGAGCAGGCCCTGGACGAGCGTCACGTCGCTGATCGCGCGGCTGACCGTCTGGCCGGTCTGCAGCCGGTCCTGCTCGGGCCCGTCGAGCCGGGCGAGGGCCGCGTGCACGTCGTTGCGCAGGTCCATCTGGACGTCGAGGGACAGCCGGCCGGCGAGGTACCGGCGGACGAACCCGGCGGCGAAGCGCAGCGCCCCCGCGCCGATCAGCGCGACGACGAACGGCGTGACGTCGACGGCCCGGCCGGAGTCCGCGCCGGCGACCACCCGGTCGACCACCTCGCGCACCAGCAGCGGGGCGAGCGCCGCGGTCACGGAGGCGACCAGCGCGGCCGCGAACGCGCCGACCAGGTCGCCGCGGTGCCGCAGGCAGTAGCCGATCAACCGCTTGAGCCAGCCACCCTCCGGTGGTGGGGGCGCGGCCGCGCCGCGGGTGCCGGGACGCTGCAGTTCGGTCGCCGTCACGAGGGGACCGCCGCCCCGGGCGGGACGACGGAGGCGTGCGGCACCTGCTCAGTGTGCGACGACCAGCGCCCTCGTGCCCGCCCCGTCCCGCCGGGGGGTCAGGGCCGGGTGCCGTCGGCCCGGATCAGCACGTTCCCGAACTCGTCCTCGACCGTGTAGTGGATGGTCTGGGCGCAGATGCGGCCGTCCTCGATGAGGTAGGAGTCGACGCCGTCGCGGATGCGGAACGGCCCCTCGTCGACCGTCCACTCCAGCAGGCCCATCCGCCCCTCGACCAGCCAGGTGACGTAGGTCCACCGCCCGCTGGGGATCTCGGTCATCAGCTGGCGGGCGAGCTCGCGCACGCCCGGGATCCCGCGGAAGACGCCCCGCCCGGTGAGCACGACGACGTCCTCGGCAACGTTGCGGGCGAGGTCGGCCTCGAACCCGTCGGGCTGGGCGGCCAGCCGGAGGTGGTCCTCCAGCACCTCGCGGGGGCTGCGCGCGGCGAGTGCCTGCGGGGAGGTGTCGGTCATGGCGACTCCCGGGGTCGGTGCCCCGATCATCCGCCCGGTGACCTCGCGTGGGAAGCGGTCCGGCCCCGGTGCGTCAGGCGACCGGCTCGGCCACCACGACGACGTTGTCGGCGTAGTTCCCGGTCGCCTCGTCGAAGGCGCCGCCGCAGGTGATCAGCGTCAGCTGCGGGGGGCCGTCGGTGCGGAACACCTCGGCCGGCAACGCCGCCTTCCGGTACGACGTGCGCGACACCACCGCGAACCGGTGCCGCTCCCCCGCCGCGTCCGCGACCTCGACGACCTCGCCCAGGTCGACGGCGTAGAGCTGCTCGAGCGGGCCGGAGCCGTACTCCGCCGAGTCGACGTGCCCGGCCAGCACCGCGGAGCCCGCGTCGTCCCCCGGCACCGCGCCGGGGGCGTACCAGCCGAGGACCGTCGGGCGCTCCGGCAGCTGCAGGGCACCCGACGCCAGTGCGCCGACAGGCACCAGGGGCACCGGCTCGCCGGCGCCGGGCAGCTGCACCGCGACCGGCGCCGCAGCCGGGAGGGGCGGCACCGGGGCGACCGGTGGCGGCGCCACCGGCTCGTGCGTGCGCGGTACGGACTCCTCGGCCGCCGGGGACGGCGCCGCGGTGGGCGCCGTCCCCAGGTCCGGGACGTCGGCACGGGGCGAGGCCTGCGCGAGCGCCACCCCCGAGCCGACGAGGGTGACGCCCGCGACGACCAGCACCAGGTGCCGGGCGCGCGCGGACGTCACGCCGGGCTCACCCGGCGGTCTGCCGACGGCGCACCAGCCCCGCCGTGCCTGCGAGGAGCACCACGGCACCGAGACCCGCCAGGCCCCAGCCCAGCGCTCCGGTACCGCCGTCGGCCGCCTGGCCACCGGACCCACCCGGGACCGAGGTCGGCACGCCGTACTGCGCGGCGACCTGCCGGAGCTCGACCAGGTGCTGCTCCACGACGGGCGTCGCGGTCCGTGCCTGCTCGAGGACGGCCGGGTCGGAACCGTTCTGCAGCTCGCGCTGCGTCGCAGCCAGCGTGGTGGTGTGCGAGCCGATCTGCTGGGCGATCCAGGCGGTGTCGAAGGCCCGGCCGGTGTTCTGCTGCACGGCGGCCAGCTGCCGCTGCTGCTCGGCGGTCGGTTCGGCCGGTAGCTGGACGCCGAGTTGCTGGGCGGCCTGAGTGAGGGCGGTGTCGAGCTCGGTGTGCATCTGGACGAACATCTGGCCGAGTTGCTTGACCTCGGGCGTGGTCGCGGACTGCTGGGCCGCGGTGCCCGCGGCGATCTCGGCGAGGTTGCTCTGGTGCGCGGCCTGCATCCAGGCCACGTCCTGCTCCGACGGCGCGGCCAGAGCCGGCGCGGCGGTCAGGACGACGGCACCGACGACGGCGACCGGGAGGAGAGCGAGACGGGACAGCATGCGCATGGAAGGGACTCCGTAGCTCCGAACGACCTCGCCCGGCCCTGCTCACCGGACCGCCGCTCGGGCGCTGCGGTACCCGGCCGTACCGCAGCCATGCCTCGTGTCACAAGATCGGGCGCCACCGAGCGGCGCCCCGGCGCGCTACCGCAGGGTGGCGACGACGACGTGCGGCCCGGGCTCGGCCAGCGCGTGCCGCACCTGCTCGGCCAGCTCCTCGGCGGTGGTCGCCCGCGAGGCCGGCACTCCCATGCCCTCCGCGATCGAGACGAAGTCCAGCGCCGGGCCGGTCAGGTCGAGCAGCTTGCGGGCCCGCTCGCCGTCGCTGGCCGCACCGACGCGGGTCAGCTCGTGCTCGAGGATCGCGTAGGAGCCGTTGTCGCAGATGATCGTGGTGATGTTGGCCTGCTCGCGGGCGTAGCTCCACAGCGCCGAGATCGTGTACATCGCGCTGCCGTCGGCCTGGATGCCGATGACCGGCCGGTCGGGGCAGGCCACGGCCGCACCCAGGGCCATGGGCAGACCGTCGCCGATCGCGCCGCCGGTCAGCGACAGCCAGTCGTGCCGCGGCCCGGCCGAGGTCATCTCGGTCAGCCCCGCGCCCGAGGTGAGCGCCTCGTCGACGACGATCGCGTCGTCGGGCAGCAGCGCGCCGACCACCGCCGCCATCGTGCGCGGGGTCAGCTTCCCGGTGGGCAGCTCGGGCGTCTCCCGCTCCATGACCTGCGGCTCGGCGCCCGGGGCGGCCAGCTCGGCGAGAGCCGTCAGCGCGGCCACACCGTTCTCCCCCGGCTGGCTGAGCACGTGCACCGTGCAGTCCTCGGGCACCGGGTGCCCGGGCAGCCCGGGGTAGGCGAAGAAGTGCACGGGCGCGGTGGCGCCCGCCAGGACGAGGTGCTTGGTGCCCTTCAGCGCCGCCATCGCCATCTCCGGCGGGTAGGGCAGCCGGTGCAGGTCGGGCAGGCCAGCGCCGCGGGCGGTGCGCGCCGGGAAGGTCTCGGCGACCAGGCGCACGCCGGTACCGGCGGCGACCCGCGCCGCGGCCAGCTGGCCCTCGGGCGAGGCCATGACGTCGCCGCCGAGGAAGAGCACCGTCTCCTCACCGGTCAGCACCTTCGCGATGCCCGCGATGAGCGCCGGCGCGGCGTGCGGGCGGTGCCGGACGGCCAGCGGGGTGGCGGGCTCGGCGCCCTCCTCCCACGACACGTCGGCCGGGAGGATGAGCGTGGCGACGCCGGTCTTCTTCGCCATGGCGACGGCCTCCGCCGCGTCACCGGCGACGTCGGCCGGGGACAGCGACCGGCGCACCCACCCGGAGACGGTGCCGGCGATGGCGTCGATGTCGGACTCGAGGGGGGCGTCCAGCCGCTTGTGCGAGCGCGCGTGGTCGCCGACGACGTTGACCAGCGGCGCCCCGCCTCGGCGGGCGTTGTGCAGGTTGGCCAGGCCGTTGCCCAGGCCGGGGCCGAGGTGCAGCAGCGTGGCCGCCGGCCGGCCGGCCATCCGGGCGTACCCGTCGGCGGCGCCGGTGGCGACGCCCTCGAACAGGGTCAGCACACCCCGCATCTCGGGGACGTCGTCCAGCGCAGCGACGAAGTGCATCTCGCTGGTGCCGGGGTTCGAGAAGCAGACGTCCACGCCCGCGTCGACCAGGGTCCGGATCAGTGCCTGTGCGCCGTTCACCCGCCGACCATGGCACGGGTCACAGGCGGAGGCCACACCGGGGGCAGGTGCCGCCTAGAAGGTCAGCACGATGCGTCCGCGGATGCCTCCGGCCTCGAGCAGCCGGTGCGCGTCGGCGGCCTGCTCGGCGGGGAAGGTCCGCGCCACCCGCAGCGTCACGACGCCGTCCTCCGCCTGCTGCCGGAGCCGGTCCAGCCCCGCCCGGTCCTCGGCGGCCCGAGCAACCTGGCACGGGAGGCCCTGCACGCCCCGCTCCCCGTCGCCCTTGTAGCCGCGGACGGTGGCCACCACGCCGCCGTCCTTCACCGCGGGCAGCACGAGTTCGTTCTGCACGGCGCCGTCGGCCAGGCCGTCGACGCCCTCGGGGTAGAGCTCGCGGATGCGCGTGGCGACGTCGTCCCCGCGCCGGACGACGACGTCCGCGCCGAGGCTGCGCACCAGCCCCTCGTCGGCCTCGGAGGCATCGGCGACGACGGTCAGCCCGTCGGCCTTGGCCAGCTGGACGACGAAGCCGCCGAACGCGCCGGCCGACCCTGTCACCGCGAGCACCTGGCCCGGCTGCAGGGCCATGCGGTCCAGCGCCATGCGGGCGGTCAGCCCGTTCATCGGCAGCGTGCACGCCTCGACGGCCGTGGTGCCCTCGGGTGCCCGCACCACCGAGTTGCCGGAGAGCACCTTGTCCTCGCGGTAGGCGCCGTGCGGCCCCATCGGGACGACGATGCCCATCGCGAGGTCGCCCACGGTCAGGTGCTCGACGCCCTCGCCCACTTCGCTGATGATCCCGGCGACGTCCATGCCCGGCACCCACGGCGGCGTCTTGAACGGGTCCCGGCCGGCGTAGGCCCCGGAGCGCGCGTGGGTGTCGGTCGGCGCCACCGCGGCCGCCTGCACCCGGATCCGCACCTGGCCGGGCCCGAGCGGCTCCGGCTCGACGTCGACGATCTGCAGGGCCTCGGGCCCACCGAACTCGATCACACCGGCTGCGCGCATGTCCTCTGCCTACACGTACGGCTGCGCTGCGTCACCAGCGGGACGGGGAGCGCCCGCGTCGGGAATGCGGGCCCGGCTCCCGTCGCTGCAGCAGCAGCACCGCCCCTCCCCCTGCCCCCGAGAGGTCGCGCATGCCCACGCTGCTCCAGTCCCGCCCCACCGCCGCCGAGCCCGCTCCGCGCCGCCGCCGTCGGGTGCCCCTCCGGCTGATCGCGGCCGGCGCCGGCGCCGCCGTCCTCGTGCCGGTCGGCATGCAGGTGGCCGGCTGGCTGCCCGACGACCCGTTCGGCCGGGACGTCGTCGACCGCAGCACCACCCCGCTGCTGCTGGCCCTGCAGGACCTCGAGGAGTACCACGCGGCGAGCGGCACCTTCCAGGTCGTCGTCGACCGCGAGGTGGACACCCGCTACGTGCCCTCGGTGATCAGCGGCGAGCGGGTCCAGCTGCTCGCGACCGGCACCGCCGATGCCTACGTCGACTTCGGCGCGCTGGACGAGGGCGCGGTGACGCTGTCCGCCGACGGCACCACCGCGACCATCGAGCTGCCGGCGCCGGAGCTGGACGAGGTGCGGATCGACCAGGACGAGAGCCGCGTCCTGGACCGCGACCGGGGTCTGGTCGAGCGCATCGGCGACGCCGTCGAGGACGACCCGGTCGACGACGGCGCGCTGTACGCGATGGCCGAGGACCGGCTGGCGGCGGCCGCCGCCGGGAGCGACCTGCGCGAGCGCGCCGAGACCAACACCCGCGCGATGCTCACCGGGCTGGCCCGCTCGCTCGGCGTCGACGAGGTCGAGGTCGCCTTCGACGAACGCCGCGACTGACCCTTCGACGAGATCTGCACACTCGGGGCTCTCCGAGCGCGGGATGCCCCGAGTGTGCAGATCTCGTGTGTGGGTGGCCGTCAGCCCTTGAGCTTGTACTCCTTGAGCAGACCGCGGCTGATGATCGTCTTCTGGATCTCGCTGGTGCCCTCGCCGATGAGCAGGAACGGCGCCTCGCGCATGAGCCGCTCGATCTCGTACTCCTTCGAGTAGCCGTAGCCGCCGTGGATGCGGAACGACTGCGTGGTCACCTCGGCGCAGTACTCGCTGGCCAGGGTCTTGGCCATGCCCGACTCGACGTCGCTGCGCTTGCCGGCGTCCTTGAGCCGGGCGGCGTTGACCATCATCAGGTGGGCGGCCTCGACCTTGATCGCCATCTCGGCGAGCTGGAAGGCGATCGCCTGGTGCTGGGCGATCGGCTTGCCGAAGGTCTCGCGCTGCTGGGCGTAGGCGATGGCCAGCTCGAAGGCGCGGATGGAGATGCCGCAGGCGCGGGCGGCCACGTTGACCCGGCCGACCTCGACGCCGTCCATCATGTGCGAGAAGCCCTTGCCCGGGACGCCGCCGAGGATGTCGGAGGCCTTGGCCTGGTAGCCGTCGAACACCAGCTCGGTGGTGTCGACGCCCTTGTAGCCCATCTTGTCGATCTTCCCGGGGATCGTGACCCCCGGGACGACCTCGCCGAAGCCGGCCGGCTTCTCCACCAGGAAGGTGGTCAGGTTCTCGTGCGCGCGGTCGGCGCCCTCGTCGGTGCGCACGAGTGCTGCGACCAGGGTCGAGCTGCCGCCGTTGGTCAGCCACATCTTCTGGCCGTTGATCGTGTAGTTCCCGTCGGCGTTCTTGGTCGCCTTGGTGCGGATGGCGGCGACGTCGGAGCCCAAGCCCGGCTCGGACATGGAGAACGCGCCGCGCACCTCGCCGGTGGCCATGCGCGGGAGGTAGTGCTCCTTCTGCTCCTGCGTGCCGTGCTGGCGCAGCAGGTAGGCCACGATGAAGTGGGTGTTGATGACGCCGGAGACGCTCATCCAGCCGCGGGCGATCTCCTCGACCACCAGGGCGTAGGTGAGCAGCGACTCGCCGAGGCCGCCGTACTCCTCGGGGATCATCAGGCCGAAGATCCCGAGCTCCTTGAGCCCGTCGACGATCTCCTGCGGGTAGGTGTCGCCGTGCTCGAGCTCCTGCGCGTTCGGGATGATCTCCCGGTCGACGAAGCTCCTGACCGTCGACAGGATCTCGCGCTGGATGTCGGTCAGGTCCGCGGTCTGGGCCAAGCGGGTCATCGGTCTCCTCCGGGGACTCCGGTGTCCGTAGTTACCGGGAAGTATGGGCCACGCCATCCGGCCGCCCGCCGCGTGCCTCCAGCGCGTCACCTCCTCCGGGGGGCCGGGAGCCGTGGTGGAGTGGCCCCCGACGGCGTCCGGCCACCCGCCGGCGAGCACGAGGAGACCGATGAGCACCCCGGACGACGGCAGCTGGTCCCGGCCCGGGCAGGGGCAGCACCCGTGGGCCCCGCCCCCGTACGCGCCACCCGGCTACGGCCAGCCGCCCTACGCGCCCGGTCCGTACGGTCAGCCGCCCTACCCCTACGGGCGGCCGACCAACTCGCTGGCGATCGTGTCGCTGGTGCTGATCTTCGTGTTCGCGCCGGCCGCGCTGGTCACGGGCATCCTCGCCCGCCGGCAGATCCGCCGGACCCAGGAGGCCGGCGATGGCTTCGCGCTGGCCGGGATCATCGTCGGCGGCATCGCCACCGCGCTGTTCGTGCTGGTGATCGTGTTCTGGATGGTGGCGCTCGTCGCCCTCACCAACGACGGCTTCGCCCCCTGAACGCGACGACGGCCGCCCGGAGCACCGGGCGGCCGTCGTGGGGAACTGCGCCTAGTCCTCGGGCGGGGTGAAGGTCGAGGTGCGGGACATGCCGGCGGCGCGGCCCTTGCCCGCGATGACCAGCGCCATCTTGCGGCTGGCCTCGTCGATCATCTCGTCGCCCAGCATGGCCGAGCCCTTCTTCCCGCCGGCCTCGGACGTGTAGTAGTCGTACGCGTCCAGGATCAGCTCGGCGTGGTCGAAGTCCTCCTGCGACGGCGCGTAGATCTCGTTGGCGGCGTCGATCTGGCCCGGGTGCAGCACCCACTTGCCGTCGAAGCCCAGCACCGCGGAGCGCTTGGCGACCTCCTCGAACGCCGGCACGTCGCGCACCTGCAGGAACGGGCCGTCGATGGCCTGCACACCGCGGGCACGGGCGGCCATGAGGATCTGCATGAGGATGTAGTGGAACGGGTCGCCCGGGTAGTCGGGGTGCAGCGCGCCCACGACCAGCGACTTCATGTTGATCGAGGCCATGAAGTCGGCGGGGCCGAAGATGATCGTCTCGATGCGCTCGCTGGCGAAGGCGATGTCGTTGACGTTGATGAGGCCCTGCGCGGTCTCGATCTGCGCCTCGATGCCGATGCGCCCGACCTCGAGGCCGTTGCTCTTCTCGATCTGGGTGAGCAGGAAGTCCAGCGCGCGCACCTGGGCGGCGTCCTGGACCTTCGGCAGCATGATGCAGTCGAGGTTGGCGCCGGCGCCCTCGACGACCTCGATGACGTCGCGGTAGGTCCACTCCGTCGTCCAGTCGTTGACCCGGACGGTGCGGATCTTCTCGCCCCAGCCGCCCTCGTTCAGGGCCGCCACGATGTTCTTGCGGGCACCGGGCTTGGCCAGCGGCGCGCACGCGTCCTCGAGGTCGAGGAACACCTGGTCCGCCGGCAGGCCCTTGGCCTTCTCGAGGAACCGGGGGTTGCTGCCCGGGACGGCCAGGTTGGAACGGCGAGATCGGAGCTCGGCCACGGTGCCTCCGCTGGTGGGGGTCGACGAGGATCGGTCGCACGGAGCGTAGCCACGGGCCTCGGCGCACGCGCCACGCGGTGATCACCCGGAGAGCTCGGTGAGCCACCGGTCGAAGGTCTGGACGCCGCGATCGGCTCCCGGCCCGGCGGTCAGGGTGCCGTCCCGGAACGCCTTCCCCACCGCCCCGGGCAGCCGGACGGGCACGACGAGCCCACCACGGCCCGAGGCCCGGGCGTAGCCCCGGACCATGCCGGTCATGCGCAGGACCTCGGGCCCGACCAGGTCGGGGACCCGCCCGCTCGGTCCCGCCTCGACCAGAGCGACCAACCGCTCGCCCACCTCCCGGGCGGCGACCGGCTGCGACCGCATCACGGGGACCGGGTGGAAGGGGCCGAACCGCAGCTGCGCGTGCAGCTGCCCCGCGAACTCGTGGAACTGGGTGGTCCGCAGCAGGGTCCAGGGCACCGGTCCCGTCGTCACCAGCTCCTCCTGCACCACCTTGCCGGCGTAGTAGCCCAGCGGCGTGCGGTCGCTGCCGACGATGGACAGCGCCACGTGGTGCCCCACCCCGGCCCGCGCCTCCGCGGCGAGCAGGTGGGTGGAGACGGCGCGGAAGAACCGCACCGACTCCTCCTTCGACTGCGTGCTCACCGAGGACACGTCCACGACGGCGTCCACGCCCTCCAGCACCGCGTCCAGGCCGGCTCCCTCGACCAGGTCCACACCGCTGGAGCGCGCCAGGACCAGGACCTCGTGCCCGCGCTCGCCGGCGACGTCCACGACGTGGCGGCCGACGGTGCCGGTGCCCCCGGCGACGGCGATCCTCATCGGGCCACCACCGCGACGCCGGCGGACCGGTCGGCCGACGAGCCGTCCCGGACGGGGAGCAGCAGCGGGACGGCCAGCACGATCGTGGAGCTGAGCGCGACCACCTGGGCGACGGCCTCGACGGCGCCCAGGCCCCCGAGGTGGTGCAGGTGGTAGCCGAGGTGGGGCACCGAGGAGACGATCCAGGCGAGCGCGACCACGAGGCCGGGCCCTCGGTCGCGGTACCGCGTCGCGGCCGCCGAGGCGACGGCGAGCCCGAGGTTGAAGGTGCCGACGTCCCGGACGAGGTGCTCGTTGTACGGCCCGTCGGCCGCCACCCAGGAGCTGAACGGTCCGGGGAACGACTCGTGGAACGAGGCGGGGGCAAGCGTCGCCCAGAGGCCCACGTACAGGCCCGGGAGGACGAGGATCCAGAGCAGGATCCGGCGCGCGGTCGGTGTCATGCCCATGGGACGACGCAGCACCCCGCGGCGTGACATCAGGTGGCCGGCTCGACCAGGGTGGTCGGCCGGCTGCCGCGCACCACCAGGGCGACGCCCGCCACGACGGCGACCATCCCGGGCAGCGCGAGCAGCGGCGGGGCCTGCTGCAGCAGCGCCAGCGCGACCAGCGTCGCGCCGGGCACCTCGAGCAGGATCACCAGGCTGACCATCGTCGGGCCGACGCTCGACAGCACCAGGTTGAGCAGCGTGTGCCCGAGCAGCTGGGCGCAGACGGTGATGCCCGCGATGAGCAGCCAGTCGCGGCCGCTCATCCCGAGCAGCGGCACGTCGAAGACCCAGGCGCCCAGCGCCACCGCGACGGCGCAGACCGAATAGGCCACGACGGCGTACGCCGAGGTGGACAGCCGCTCCCGGGCCTTGGCCCCGGCCAGCACGTAGCCGCCCGCGAAGACGGCGCCGAGCAGCGCCAGCCCGTCACCGACCAGCGCCTCGACGCTCACGCTGACGTCCACCCCCGCGATCAGCCCGGCGCCCACGACGGCGAGCACGAGCCCCCACCAGACGGTGCCGGGCAGCCGCACCCCGGCGTACCGGGCGGCCAGCGCCGTCCAGATCGGGGTCGTGGTGACCAGCGCCGTCGACGCCGCGACGGTGGTCATCGTCAGGCTGGGCAGCCAGGCGGCGAAGTGGGCGGCGAGGAACAGACCCGCGACCACCGAGCTGCGCAGGTCCCGCCACCCCAGCCCGTGCAGCGTCGACCGCTCGCGGGTGAGCAGCACCGGCAGCAGCAGGGCCGCCCCGGCCGCGTTGCGCCAGAAGGCCACCGCCAGCACCGGCGCGACGACCAGCGCGGTCAGCGGCCCCGACATCGAGACGCCGAGGACGGCGACGCCCATGAGCGCGACGTCCCGGCCCCCCGGACGCTGGACCGCCCACGGCGAGGGCGCCGTGGTGGCGTTCAGGAGGGGATCCGGATGCGGCCCGAGGCCACCGGCACGACGCTGCCCCGCACGGTGGCCGCCGCGGCCTTCCCCGCCACCGCGGTGACCGTGCACCCGAGCACCGACGGGCGGCCCATGGCCTCGCCCTGCCGGACGGTGTACGACGACGTCCCCTCGCCGGCGAGCAGGCCGGTCTCGACCAGCCAGACGCCGGTGCCCAGCGCCGCGGAGCCGGTGGCCGGGTCCTCGCCCCAGGCGAGGTCGGCGGCGAAGACGCGGGCGCGGGCGGTGGCGGTCGCGGCGTCCCAGGACAGCACCGAGACGCCCTCGCCCACCGCGAACCGGCGCAGCGCCGCCGGGTCGGGTACGGCGCGGTCGACGGCGTCGGGCCGCACCGAGAGGTAGCCGAACGGCAGCCCGCACCCGGCGACCTCGACCGGCACGCCCGTGACGTCGGCCGGCTCCAGGCCGAGCGCGCGGGCCAGCTCGTCGGCAGCGGGGCCGTCGTCGAGGGTCGGCGTCCCGCCGGACAGGGTGGCTCCGTCGTCGTCCACCACGACGTCGAGCACGCCGGCGCCGCACTCCTGCCGCAGCGTGCCCGCGGCCAGGCGGCCGGCGCGCACCAGCGTGTGCGCGGCACCGACGCTCGGGTGGCCGGCGAAGGGGAGCTCGGCGTAGGGCGTGAAGATGCGCACCCGGTAGTCGGCACCGGGCTCGGTGGGGGCGCTCAGGAACGAGGTCTCGGAGAGGTGGAACTCGTTCGCCAGGGCCTGGCACTGCTCGGTGCCGAGGCCGTCCGCGTCCAGCACGACGGCCAGCGGGTTGCCCGCGAACGCCCGCGGCGCGAACACGTCGACGATCTCGTAGTCCAGCAGCTCCGGGCCGTTCACGGCGCCGACGGTAGCCTTGACACTCGTGACCACGGCGAGCAGGGCGTACGTCTCGCGGCTGGCCGGGCTGACCGTCTTCGACCCCAACGGCGACCGCGTCGGCAAGGTGCGCGACGTGGTCGTGGCGCTGCGCGTCGGCACCGCCTGCCCGCGGGTGCTGGGCCTCGTGGTCGAGGTGGTCGCGCGCCGCCGGATCTTCGTGCCCATGGGCCGGGTCACGGCGATCGACCAGGGCGCGGTGATGCTCGCCTCCGGCACGATCAACCTCAAGCGCTTCGAGCAGCGGGCCGGCGAGACCCTCGTGCTCGGCGAGCTGCTGGACCGTTCGGTGCGCATCAACGAGAGCGGCCGGCCGGCGCACGTCGTGGACGCCGGCATCGAGCAGACCCGCACCGGCGAGTGGCAGATGAACAGGCTCGCCGTGCAGGAGCCGGGCCGGCTGGGGCGGCGCGGCCAGCTGCACACCGTCGCCTGGGACGAGGTGGCGGGGCTGGCGCTGCCGCAGACCGGGCAGGGTGCCGAGACGCTGATCGCCACCTACCGCGAGCTCAACGCCGCCGACATGGCGCACGCCCTGCAGGAGCTGCCGATCAAGCGCCGGCACGAGGTGGCCGAGGCGATGGACGACCAGCGGCTGGCCGACGTCCTCGGCGAGCTGCCCGAGGCCGACCAGGTCGTCATCCTCGGCACCCTCGAGGAGAGCCGGGCCGCCGACGTCCTCGAGGAGATGGACCCCGACGACGCCGCCGACCTGCTCTCCGAGCTCTCCAACGTCGACCGGAACCGGCTGCTCGAGCTCATGGAGCCCGACGAGGCCGAGCCGGTCCGCCAGCTGCTCAAGTACTCCGAGGACACCGCCGGCGGGATCATGACCAGCGAGCCGGTGATCCTCACGCCGGACGCGACCATCGCCGAGGCGCTCGCGCGGGTCCGCGAGCCCGAGCTCACCCCGTCGCTGGCCAGCCAGGTCTACGTCTGCCGCCCGCCGTCGGCCACCCCCACCGGCCGCTACCTCGGGCTGGCGCACATCCAGCGGCTGCTGCGCGAACCGCCGTCCAGCCTGGTGAGCGGCGTCCTCGACGACCTCGAGCCGCTGCGCCCGGAGGCGCCGCTGGCCGAGGTCACCCACTACTTCGCCACCTACAACCTGGTGGCCGCCCCGGTCGTCGACGCCCAGGGCCGGCTCGTGGGCGCGGTCAGCGTCGACGACGTCCTGGACCACCTGCTGCCCGACGACTGGCGCGAGCGGGCGCGTCGTGGCTGAGCGGCCGCGGCTCGACGTCCCCAGCGGCGGGTCCCGGCGGTTCAGCGGGTTCCTCCGGCTCAACCCCGACTCGGTCGGCGCGTTCGCCGAGGGCATCGCCCGCTTCCTCGGGACCGGCCGCTTCCTCGCCGTCCAGACGATCGTCGTGGTCGTCTGGATCGGGCTGAACGTCGCGGCGGTCAACCTCCGCTGGGACCCCTACCCCTTCATCCTGCTCAACCTGGCGTTCTCCACCCAGGCCGCCTACGCCGCACCGCTGATCCTGCTGGCGCAGAACCGGCAGGCCGACCGCGACCGGGTGCAGGCCGAGGAGGACCGCTCCCGGGCGGCCTCGACCCGCGCCGACACCGAGTACCTGGCCCGTGAGCTGGCCTCGCTCCGGGTCGCGGTCGGCGAGCTGGCGACCCGCGACTTCATCCGCAGCGAGCTCAGCCGGCTGACCACCGACGAGACCCCGGACGACGCCGAGCGCCGCGAGAAGAAGGCGAAGAAGAAGCGCGACGTCGCTCTCTGACGCGCCGCGCCGACCCAGGTGTCGCGGCCGCCGGAACGGGCACCTGTGGCCCACCGACCCGCGCGAGGCGGGTCGCGCAACGGGGGCGAGACGCAGATGAGTTCCGCAGGGATCGACGCCGTGTCGACGCAGGAGGCCCCACGCGGGCTGTACGGCAGCAGGATCGGGGATCGGCTGGTCCGCTCGGCGACCGCCGAGCTGATCGGCACCGCCCTGCTGGTGTTCGTCGGGACGAGCGCAGCCGTCGCCGCGGGCAGGGGCAGCTACGAGCTGCTCGCCGTGGTGCTCGCGTTCGGCGTCACGCTCGTCGCGCTCGCGGCGGCCTTCGGCCACGTGTCCGGGTGCCACCTGAACCCGGCGGTCACCCTCGGGCTCGCCGCCTCAGGGCGGTTCCCCTGGCCGGCCGCCGCCGGGTACGTCGGGGCCCAGCTCGCGGGCGGCCTGCTGGGCGCTGCGGCGACGTGGGCCTGCTACGGCGACCGCGGGCGGACCGTGGAGAAGCTGGGCGCGACCGTCCCCGACGGAGGCGTGTCGACCGCGAGCGCCTTCCTCGTCGAGCTGCTGGTCACCTTCCTGCTGGTCCTCGTCGTCATCTCCGTGGCCACCGACGACCGCGCCGAGGGCGGGATCGCCCCCGTCGCGGTGGGCCTGGCCCTGGCCGCAGCCATCTTCGCCGCCGCACCGCTCACCGGAGGGGCCGTGAACCCCGCCCGCGCGTTCGGCCCCAACCTGCTGGCCGGCGAGCTCGCCCCGCTGTGGATCTACCTCGTCGCACCCACGCTGGGCGGGATCCTGGCCGCGGTCCTCTACGCCCGGGTGTTCGCCCGCACCGAGCCGCCGGGGTGACCGGTCAGCCGGCGAGCACGTGGACGCCGGCGCCGGTCAGGCCCGCCAGCACGATCACCACGATGAACGGGGCGCGCAGCGCGAGCGCCAGTGCGGCGACCGCCAGCCCCGCGAGCCGGCCGTCGACCACCACCCGGTCGTCGGTGGTCAGGCCCTGCACCGCCACGAGGGCGGCGAGCAGCGCGGCGGGCACGAAGTCGACGACGCGGGCGACCCAGGGCTGCTCCACCCAGGACGCCGGCACCGACATGCCGGCGAGCTTGAGCAGGTAGCAGCCGAGGGAGGCGACGACGACGGCGGTCCACATCGCGTCGCCGCTCATGCCCGGCGCTCCGGCGTCCGCGGCCGGCCGGCCAGCCCGACGGCGACGACCGCGGTGACGACCTGGACGCCGACGGGCACGAACGGCGTGAGCGCGAGCGCGATCACCGCTCCCCCGATCGCCACCCGGCGCTGCACGGCCGGCTCGGCCGACCCGGCGGCGGTCAGCCGCGGCCACAGCAGGGCGAGGAAGGCGGCCGGGACGACGGCGTCCAGCGCGGCCTCGGCGGTGCCCCCGAGCCCGGAGGCGCCGAGCGCGCCGACCAGCGTCATCGCGTTCCAGCCCAGGTAGATCGTGCCGCCGGTGACCCAGAACGCCAGCCGGCCCAGCTCCCGGTCGGGCGCGGCCACGGCCATCGCCGTCGACTCGTCGATCACCCAGTGCGCCGCACCCGCGCGGCCCAGCGCGGTGCGCGGTGCCAGCAGCGGCGCCATGCGCACGCCGTAGACGGTGTTGCGGGTGCCGAGGAGCAGGGCGCTGCCGATGGCGGCCGGCGCGCTGCCGCCGGCACCGAGGACACCGACAAGGGCGAACTGCGACGCGCCGGAGAACATCAGCGCCGAGAGCGTCAGGGCCTGCCAGACGTCCAGCCCGGCGGCATCGGCCGCGGCACCGAACGCGATGCCGTAGAAGCCGACGGCGACCCCGAGCCCGACGGCGTCGCGGAGCGTGCGGGAACGGGCGGGGTCGGGCACGTCCGCCGAGACTAGGCGGCGCTCCCGCCACCGCCGGCGACCCCGGTGCGCGCGCGCCGCCGGACGGTGCGGTCGAGGATGCCGAGGGTCCCCTTGAGGGCGCTCGCCGGGACGATCGGGAAGGTCAGCAGCGACCGGTACTCCTCGCGCAGGTCCGACCAGTCGCAGTAGGAGACGACGCGGGTGCCGCCGTCGGCCGGCTCGAGCCGGTAGCCGTAGACGTGCTGCAGCGGCGGCCGGATGGTGCCCTCGATGGTCCAGGCGATCTCGCGGTCGGGCTCGTAGGCGGTGATGACCACCTCGACGTCGTAGCGGCCCATCGGCAGGTCCCCGAGGGCCTCGCGGTCCATGTGCACCACGAAGCGGTCGCCGACGGCCGAGACCGGCTCGCCCTCGGCGTCCATCAGCATCCCGGAGGCGTCGATGTCGACGTGCCCCTGCGGGTCGCGCAGCACGGCGAAGACCTCCGCGGCCGAGGCCGGGATCAGGCGCACGGCCTCGATGCGTTCGGCGGCGGGCTCGGGCGCGGACCCCGCGGGCTGGCTCATGCGCTGGAGCATGGCACCGACCTGAGCAGCAGATCACCCCCGCGCCCCGCGGTGCAGGGCCGACGCCGCCGTACAGTGGCGGTCGACCCGGGTGCGCAGGCCCCGCTCAGCCGCGACCGGCCGCCCTCGGGGTCCCCCGTCGAAGGAGACAGACGCACCGATGTCCGACACCCTGACCGGCACGCCGGCGCTCGACGCCATCACCGCCGCGCTGGCCACCGTCCAGGACCCCGAGATCAACCGCCCGCTCACCGAGCTGGGAATGGTCAAGGACGTCCAGATCGACCCGGACGGCTCCGTCCGCGTCGAGGTCTACCTGACCGTCGCCGGCTGCCCGATGCGCGAGACCATCACCAACCGGGTCACCACCGCGGTGGGCGCCGTCGCCGGCGTCACCTCGGTGCAGGTCGGCCTGGACGTGATGAGCGACGAGCAGCGTGCCGAGCTGCGCAAGACCGTGCGCGGGACCGACGCCGCCGACCCGGTCATCCCCTTCGCCCAGCCCGGCTCGCTGACCCGCGTGTACGCGGTCGCGTCCGGCAAGGGCGGCGTCGGCAAGTCCTCGGTCACGGTGAACCTCGCCGCCGCGCTGGCCAAGCGCGGTCTGGCGGTCGGCGTCGTGGACGCCGACATCTACGGCCACTCGGTGCCGCGGATGCTGGGCACCGACGAGAAGCCGACCCAGGTCGACAGCATGATCATGCCGCCGCAGGCCCTCGGGGTGAAGCTCATCTCGATCGGCATGTTCACCCCCGGCAACACCCCCGTCGTCTGGCGCGGGCCGATGCTGCACCGCGCGCTGCAGCAGTTCCTCGCCGACGTGTGGTGGGGCGACCTGGACGTCCTGCTCCTCGACCTGCCCCCGGGCACCGGCGACGTCGCGATCTCCATCGCGCAGCTGCTGCCCAACGCCGAGATCCTCATCGTCACCACCCCCCAGCTCGCCGCCGCCGAGGTGGCCGAGCGGGCCGGTGCGATCGCCACGCAGACCCACCAGCAGGTCGTCGGCGTCATCGAGAACATGTCGTGGCTGGACCTGCCCGACGGCTCGCGCATGGAGGTCTTCGGCTCCGGCGGCGGCGAGGCGGTCTCCGACGCCCTGACCAAGACCCTCGGTGCGCGCGTGCCGGTGCTCGGCCAGGTGCCGCTGGACACCCGGCTGCGCGAGGCCGGCGACAACGGCGCCCCGATCGTGCTCGCCGAGCCGGACTCCCCGGCCGCCCGGGCGCTCACGAAGATCGCCGACGGGCTGGCCAGCCGCCAGCGCGGCCTGCAGGGCATGTCGCTCGGGCTCACCCCCGTCCGCAAGTAGCACCGTCGAAGCCCGCTGGGGCGTTCCCTCCGACCGGAGGGGGCGCCCCAGCGGCGCGTCCGCGGCCGGTCACCTAGCGTTCGCGGCGTGACCGACAAGCTGATCAGCGAGAGCATCACCGTGGCCGCCCCGCCGGAGGTGGTGTTCGCGATCCTCGCCGACCCCCGCCAGCACTCCCGCATCGACGGGTCCGGCTCGGTCGGCGCGGTGGTCAACGCCCCCGAGCGGCTCACCGCGACCGGCCAGACGTTCACCGTGCGCATGAAGCTCTTCGGCGTCCCCTACGTGATCCGCAACCGGGTCGTCGAGTTCGAGCCGGGACGGCGGATCGCCTGGCGGCACTTCACCGCCAACCGCTGGCGTTACGAGCTGGCGCCCACGGCCGACGGCGGCACCACGGTCACCGAGACCTTCGACGCCTCGCGCGCCGACGGCCTCACCGACGCCGTCGTCCGGGCGGCGAAGTTCCCCGAGCGCAACCGCGCCGGCATCCTCGGCACCCTCGAGCGGCTCAAGGCGGCCGCGGAGGCCGACGCCGCGCTCTAGGTCGCGTCGACGTCGAACGGCGGCGGCACCGCGCGGTCCCGCGGGCGGGCGACCACCCGCGCGGCGGTCGCGCCGGTGGCGCCGCGCGCCGGCGCGGGCTCGTCGTCGTCGAAGAGCTGGCTGCGGATGAACGTCCGCGGGTGGTACTTGCGCAGGTCCAGGTCGCGCAGCTCCGGCAGGTCGTCGCCGAGGGTCTCGTTGACCTGCGCGCGGACGCCGGAGATGGCCGCCTTCGCCTTCTTCAGCGCGCCCGCGGCGTCCTTCGCCAGGTGCGGCAGCCGCTCGGGGCCGAAGATGAACAGCGCGGCGAGCGCCAGGACGATGATCTCGCCCCAGCCGATCGAGTTGAACACCGCCGCTCTCCGTCCCTCGGGCCCTCAGCCTATGCGGCGGTCAGGCGGCGTCGAGCGTCGCGCGGAGCTCCTGCGAGGCCCCGTCGCGCACGATCTCGACGGTCACCTCGTCGCCGGGGGCGCGCCGGTCGACCGCGACGACGAGCTCCTCGGAGCTGCCGACCGGATCCCCGTCGACGGCGATGATGACGTCGCGCTCCCGGATGCCGGCGTTCGCGGCCGCGCTGCCCTGCTCGACGTTGAGCACCAGGGCGCCGTCGCGGGTGCCGTCGGTGACCGACCGGGCGTTCACGCCGAGCGAGGAGTGCACCGCGGAGCCGTCGGAGATGAGCTGCTCGGCGATGTCGCGCACCGTGTCGATCGGGATCGCGAAGCCCAGGCCGATCGAGCCGCCGCTGCTGCTGCTGGTGCCGCCCAGCGAGGCGATCGCGGTGTTGATGCCGATGAGGGCGCCGGTGCCGTCGACCAGCGCGCCCCCGGAGTTGCCGGGGTTGATCGGGGCGTCGGTCTGCACGGCGCTGATGACGGCGTTGGTGTCGCTGCCCTCGCCGGCCAGCCGCACCGGTCGCTCCAGCGCGCTGACGATGCCGGTGGTGACGGTGCCGGCCAGGCCCAGCGGCGAGCCGATGGCGACCACGGGGTCGCCGACGACGACGCTGTCCGACGTCCCCAGCGCGGCGGTGACCAGGCCCGGCTTCTCCACCTTGATGACGGCGAGGTCGCTGGCCGGGTCGCGGCCGACGATCCGGGCCTCCGAGCCGCTGCCGTCGGAGAAGACCGCGCGGATCTCGGCGCCGCTCACGTCGGCGGCGCCGGAGATGACGTGGTTGTTGGTGACGATGTAACCGTCGTCGCCGTCGATGACCACGCCCGAGCCGGTCGCCCCGGACTCGCCGACGCGCACCTCGATGGAGACCACCGCGGGGCTCACCTCGGCGGCGATGGCGGAGACCGAGCCCGGCTCGCGGGTGGTTCCGGGGTCGACCTGGGTGAGCGTCGTGCCGGGTGACAGCAGCGGGGACTCCGGCGTCGCGCGGGTGAGCCACCAGCCGACCCCGCCGCCGATCGCCCCGACGAGGAGCACGGCGAGCAGGACCAGCGCGGAGAGCCGGACGGAGAGGTCGCGGAGGCGAACCCTGCGGCGGCCCTTGACGTCGACGACGAGCGGGCCGGTCTGCTCCTCGGGCTCGTCGGCGTACACCGCGGGGGCGCCGAGACCGGCGGGCGCGTACGGGTCGCGCCAGGGGTCGCTGCGGGCGTCGGACTTCCACCAGGGGCCGCTCGCGGTGCGCCGGCGCCCGGGCCGGCCCGTGGGGGGTTCCTGCAGACCCCGCTGGCCGGCGCCCGGGCCGAACGCGCGGATCAGCGCCTCCGGGGGCGGCGGCGGGACCGGCCGGGCGGGCGCGGGAGGACGGTCGCCGGCGAAGCTGCCCGGCACGCTCGCCGGGCGGCCGAATGCGGCCTCCTGGCCCGGGCCGGGCTCGGGGGCGGCCACCGGGCGCGGGGTGAGCCGGTCGGGCACGTCGCCGAACGCCCCGTCGGCACCGGCCGGCCGGGCGAAGGCAGGGTCGTCCTGCGGGCGGGGCTCCGGCGGCGGTGCGCCGCCGTCAGCGGAACCGGTCAGGGCGTGCCGCCCAGCCCGTCGGCGGCCGACCCGGTGGAGGTGGTCGCGGTGCCGACGTCGACCGTGCGGACGACCGGCGGGACGACCTCGGTGTGCTGCCGGACGGTGGAGTCGGCCACGGGTCCGCCGTCCCGGGCGTCGGGCGGGAGGGTCAGCGCCAGGGCGGTGACGCCGGCGCCCAGGCCGGCGAGCGTGCCCACCAGGCCGCGGCGCAGCCAGCGCGCGTGGTCGGCGCGCTGCGGGCGGTCCTGCGGAGCCAGATCGACCTCCCAGGCCGACGCGCCGCGCACGGTGACCCGGCCGGAGTCCTCGCCCAGCGAGACCGGGCCGCTCCCGGAGCCGGGGACGTCGGCGGTGAAGGGGATGGCGCACAGCCGCGACATCAGGTCGCCCGGGACGGCCACCTCCTGCGAGGCGTTCAGCGCGTCCTTCGCCTCGCGCTGCGCCTGGACGGCCATCCGGCACTGCAGGCAGCCGGCCAGGTGCCGCGCGGCGCGCGCGGCCGGGCCGGCGGTCAGCTCGCCGTCGACCAGGGCGGCGATCGCCTCCTGAGCCAGGTGGCTCTCCGGCATGCTCATCGCGCCGCGCCCCCCTCGGTGAGGACGTCGTCCCCGCCCAGCACCCGGCCGGGGGCCAGGTGCGCCAGCGCCTGCCGCAGCTGGACCCGGCCACGGTGGATGCGGCTGCGCACGGTGCCGAGCTTGATGCCCAGCGTCGCGGCGATCTCCTCGTAGGTCAGCCCCTCGATGTCGCACAGCACGACGGCGACGCGGAACTCCGGCGAGAGGGCGTCGAGGGCCGCCTGGATCTGCGGGTCGAGGTGCGTGTCGGCGTAGACCTGCTCGGGGCTGGGCGCGCGGCCGGGCAGGCGCTCGGTGTCCTCGGGGAGCGCGTCGAAGCGGATCCGCTGCCGGCGCCGGACCATGTCGAGGAACAGGTTCGTGGTGATGCGGTGCAGCCAGCCCTCGAAGGTGCCCGGCGAGAAGTCCGCCAGCGAGCGGAACACCCGGACGAAGGTCTCCTGGGTCAGGTCCTCGGCGTCCTGCGGGTTGCCCGAGAGGCGGTAGGCCAGCCGGTACACGCGCGCCGAGTGCTCGCGCACGACCTGCTCCCAGGTGGGCGCGACCCAGCCCTCGACCTCGGGGCGGATCGGCTCGGGCACGGCACCAGTATCGCCGACACGGGCCCCTGCGTGGGGGCCGGCGTCGGGATCGGCGTCGGCAGGGCGGGCGGGCACGGGTCGCAGGAGGGCCACGTCCGGTCCAACGGGCGAGGTCAGGGGCGCTGTTCCCCTGCGTCGCCCTTCCCAGTGAACTCACAGCTCGGTCTCGACCGGGCCGTGCGCGCAGCGGCCGCGCGCCGTCGGCCACTACCCTCGCCCGGTGATGAGCGCCTCCCCACCGCCGCCCGGGAGCGGTGCGGAGGGCGCCGCCCACGCCGACCGCTACGCCGCGGAGCCGGCCGAGATGGTCGCCGCGCGGGACCGCGCCGCCCGGCTGCCCGGCCCACCTCCCGTCGCGCCGGCCGTCGGCGCCACCCTCGCCGTCCTCGCCGCCGGGGTGGGCGCCCGCGCGGTGGTCTCGATCGGCAGCGGCGGCGGGCTGGCCGGCCTGTGGCTGCTGCGCGGCATGCGGGCCGACGGCGTCCTCACCGCGCTGGACGGCGACCCCGAGCAGCTGCGCGCGGCCCGCGCCGCGTTCGCCGGTGCCGGCGTGCCGGCCGGCCGCACGCGGATGATCTTCGGCACCCCGGCGGAGGTGCTGCCCCGGTTCTCCCCCGGCGCCTACGACATGGTGGTCTGCGCCGGGTCCCCGCTGGAGTACGCCGCCCAGCTCGACGGCCTGATCGGCCTGGTGCGCGTCGGCGGCACGCTGGTCTGCCACGGCCTGCTCGCCGGCGGGCGGATCGCCGACCGCACCGCGCGGGACCCGCAGACCGTCGCCTGGCGGGAGATCTCGCGCGTCGTCCGCGAGGACGAGGCACTGCTGTCCGCCGTGCTGCCCATCGGCGAGGGCCTGCTCGTCGCCACCCGGCGGGGCTGACCGCTCAGCCGAAGGCGTGCTCGCCGAGCGGCTCCCACGGGCCGCCGAGGTAGCGCCACAGACCCAGCCCGCGGGCCCGGACGTCGTGGGGCGCGAACCCCATCAGCAGCCGGTCGCGCAGCGCGCGGGCGACGGCGGGCTCCACCTTGTTCTGCACGGTGACGTGCGGCGAGTGCCGCTGCCGGTCCTGCGGGGTGAGCCACGGCGCCCACGCCGACGCCAGGCCGGCGCGCAGGGCGGCCAGCGTCCCGGACTCCAGCACGTACGCGACCCCGCGCCCCAGCGAGCGCACACCGGTGACGGCGACGTCGAACGGGGGGCGGTCCGCGGCCGCGGCGAGGTCGGCCCGCACCGCGTCGAGGTGCTCTCCGGGCAGCGCGTGGAACAGCGTCACGTGCGCCTGCAGGACGTTGCGCTCCGGCGGGAAGTGCTCGGCTCTCAGCCGGTCGAACCGCTGCTGGTCGGCGTCGTCCAGCAGCAGCGTGACGATCAGCGGCTCCGGCATCCGTTCAGACGAAGGCGCGGGCGCCCTTGCCGAGCACGGTCACGCCGCCGGCGCTCACGTGGTAGCGCTCCCGGTCGGCGTCGAGATCCACGCCGATGCGCGCGCCGGCGGGGACGACGGCGTTCTTGTCCAGGATCGCCTTGTGCACGACGGCGCCCTCGCCGATGTACGCGCCGTCCATGACGACGCTGCCCACGACGCGCGCACCCTGCTCGACCCGGACCCCGGGCGAGACGACCGACCCGTGCACCGAGCCACCGCCGATGATCGCGCCGGCGCTGACCATCGACTCCTCGGCCCGTCCCCCCAGCACGAACTTCGCCGGGGGCAGCTGCGGAGGCAGGGTGTAGATCGGCCAGCGGTCGTTGTAGAGGTTGAAGACGGGGGTGACCGAGACCAGGTCCATGTGCGCGTCGTAGTAGGAGTCGATGGTCCCGACGTCGCGCCAGTAGCCGTGGTCGCGCTCGGTGGCCCCGGGGACGACGTTGGTGGAGAAGTCGTAGACCCACGCCTCCCCCGCCGCGGCCAGCATCGGCATGATCGAACCGCCCATGTCGTGCACGGAGTTCTCGTCGGCGGCGTCGGTCCGCAGCGCCTCGAGCAGGGCGTCGGTGGTGAACACGTAGTTGCCCATGGAGGCGAAGCTCTCCTCGGGCGAGTCCGGCAGGCCCGGGGGGTCGGCCGGCTTCTCCAGGAAGCCGCGCACCCGGCCTTCCGCGTCGGCGTCGATGACGCCGAACTCGGTGGCATCCCGCCGCGGCACGCGCAGCCCGGCGATCGTCACCCCGGCACCGGTCTGCAGGTGCTGGTCGATCATCTGCCGCGGGTCCATGCGGTAGACGTGGTCGGCCCCGAAGACGACGACGATCTCCGGCCGCTCGTCGTAGATCAGGTTGAGGCTCTGGAAGATCGCGTCGGCGCTGCCGGTGTACCAGCGCGGGCCCAGCCGCTGCTGCGCCGGCATGGGGGCGACGTAGCCGCCGAGCAGCTGCGACATCCGCCAGGTCGTGGTGATGTGCCGGTCGAGGCTGTGGCTCTTGTACTGGGTCAGCACGGCGATCTGCCGGATGTCGCCGTTGACCAGGTTGGAGAGCACGAAGTCGATGAGGCGGTAGTTGCCGCCGAAGGGCACCGCCGGCTTCGCGCGGTCCTGGGTCAGCGGCGCCAGCCGCTTCCCCTCACCGCCCGCCAGGACGATGCCGAGAACCCGAGGAGCGCCGCGCATGCCCGCAACGTATCCCCCGGTGGCCCCGGCCACTCCTCCGCGGGCTACGGGACCACCCCTGAGGGGCATCCCGGCATGCGGGCGGTGCCCTTACGGTGACCTCGTGCGCATCGGCATCGTGACCCGTGAGTGGCCGCCGGACGTCTACGGAGGCGCCGGCGTGCACGTCGAGCACCTGGTCGCCGCGCTCCGCGGGCTGCCGGCCGGAGCGGACGACCGCGCCCTCGACGTCGACGTGCACTGCTTCGGCGGCCCCCGGGACGACGCCACCGCGCACGCCGTCCCCGCCGGGCTGCGGGAGGCCAACGGCGCGCTCCAGGCGCTGGGGGTGGACGTCGAGATCGCCGCCGCCCTCGCCGACGCCGACGTCGTGCACAGCCACACCTGGTACGCCAACACCGCCGGGCTGCTGGCCGCCCTGGTGCACGGCGCCCCGCACGTCGTCACCGCGCACTCGCTCGAGCCCCGCCGGCCGTGGAAGGCCGACCAGCTGGCCGGCGGCTACCGCCTCTCCTCGTGGGCGGAGCGGACGGCCTACCTCGCCGCCGACGCCGTGATCGCCGTGAGCGCCGGCATGCGCACCGACGTGCTCGACGTCTACCCCGACCTCGATCCCGCCCGCGTGCACGTCGTCGGCAACGGGGTGGACGCCGAGGCCTACCGCCCGGTCCACGCCCCGGACACGGTGCGCGCGCTGGGCGTCGACCCCGACCGGCCCTACGCGCTGTTCGTCGGCCGGATCACCCGCCAGAAGGGGCTGGTCCACCTGCTGGCCGCGGCCGAGCAGCTGCCGCCGGACGTCGGCCTGGTGCTGTGCGCCGGTGCCGCGGACACCCCGGCCGAGCGCGAGCAGGTGGCCGACGCCGTCGCCGCGCTGCAGGCCCGCCGCGAGGGCGTGGTGTGGATCGAGGCGATGCTGCCGCGCGAGCAGCTCGTGCCGCTCATCTCCGGCGCCACGGTGTTCGTCGTCCCGTCGGTCTACGAGCCGCTGGGCATCGTGAACCTGGAGGCCGCGGCCTGCGGCACCGCCGTCGTCGCCAGCGCCGTGGGCGGCATCCCCGAGGTCGTCGACGACGGCCGCACCGGGCTGCTGGTGCCCTACGACCCGGAGGACGCCCACGCGTTCGCGAGCGGGCTGGCCGCCCGGATGACCGAGCTGCTGCGCGACCCCGACCGGGCGGCGCGGATGGGCGCGGCGGGCCGCGAGCGGGTGCTCGCCGAGTTCGGCTGGCCGGCGATCGCCCGGCAGACCGTCGAGGTCTACGCGGCCGTCCTGGCGGCGCGGCGGTAGCCGCGCCGCTGGTACCTTTCCCCCGCCGGCCCGTGCGCCGGTGGCGCAGCAGCAGCGAAGTCCGGTGCGAATCCGGCGCTGTCCCGCAACTGTGAGAGGCCCCCCTGCACGAGGCAGCGGGGCCCGAGCCAGATCGCCTGCTCTGCGCCATGCAACCGACCCTCGCGGCAGGGGTCGCGCATCGGGCGTCGGGTCAGCTCGGGAGCGACGCCCTCCGCCTCCCCTGGAGGCCCTCCTCTTGTCCGGTTCCCTTCCCCGGGCCGCGCGGTCCACGTCGCGACTGCGCCTCGTCGCCGTGCCCGCGGCGCTGCTGCTGAGCCTCACCGCCTGCGGTGACGACTCCTCCGACGACGCCGCCGGCTCGGCGGCCCCCTCGTCGGAGGCCGCCGACTTCCCGGTCACCCTCACCGCCGACAACGGCGAGGTGACCATCGAGGAGCAGCCCGAGGCGATCGTCTCCATGTCGCCCTCGGCCACCGAGATGCTCTTCGCCATCGGCGCCGGCGATCAGGTCGAGGCGGTCGACAGCAACTCCAACTTCCCCGAGGGCGTGCCGACGACCGACCTGTCGTCCTTCACCCCCAATGCCGAGGCGATCGTCGGGTACGCGCCGGACCTGGTGGTCCTCAGCGACGACATCAACGGCATCGTCGACGCGCTCGAGGGGCTCGACGTCCCGGTGCTGCTGCTCGGTGCGGCCGAGGAGCTCGACGACACCTACGCGCAGATGGAGCTGCTCGGCGAGGCCACCGGTCACGCCGAGGAGGCGGCCGAGGCGGCGGCCGACGTGCAGGACCGCATCGAGGCCGCCGTCGCGTCGGTCTCCACCGACGTCTCGGGTCAGCGGGTCTACCACGAGCTGGACCCGGGTCTGTACTCCGCGGACAGCTCCACCTTCATCGGCAGCATCTACACGCTGTTCGGCCTGGAGAACATCGCCGACGGCGCGCCCGACCCCAGCGGCGGCTACCCGCAGCTGTCGGCGGAGTACGTCGTCGAGCAGGCGCCGGACCTCATCGTCCTGGCCGACACCAAGTGCTGCGGCGAGAGCGCGCAGACCGTCGCCCAGCGCCCGGCGTTCGGCACCGTGCCCGCGGTGGTCGACGGGCGCATCGTCGAGGCCGACGACGACGTCGTGTCCCGCTGGGGCCCGCGCGTCGCGGACTTCGCCGAGGGCGTGGCCGGGGTCCTGCAGGGCTGAGCGCCGCGCCCGTGAGCACCACCACCTCCCGCACCCGGTCCGGCCGCCCGACGGCCGGGCCGGGTGCGGCGCGTCCCCGCCGGTCGGCCGCCCTGGTCTACGGCGTGGCGGTGCCGGTGCTCCTCGCCGCGGTCCTCGCCGGCATCTGGGTGGGCGCGGTGCCCCTGGCCCCCGGCGGCGTGGTCGTCACGCTGCTGGACCGGCTCCTCGGCCCGCTCGGCGTCGACCTGCCCGGCGGGCTCGAGGGCACCCAGGAGGCCGTGCTGCTGCAGCTGCGGCTGCCGCGCGTGGTGCTCGCCGTCCTCGTCGGCGGGGCGCTGGCCGTCGCCGGGGCCGGCTACCAGGGGGTGTTCCGCAACCCGCTCGCCGACCCCTACCTGCTCGGGGCCGCGGCCGGTGCGGGGCTCGGGGCCACCCTGACCATCGCCTACGCGCCGGTCCAGTCGCTCGGCCCGGTGGGGATCGTCCCGCTGGCCGCCTTCGCGGGCGCGCTCGTGGGGGTCGGCTGCGCGCTCGCGCTGGGCACCGTCGCGGGCGGCTCGCACAGCCCGACGCTGCTGCTCGCCGGCATCGCCGTCGCCGCCTTCCTGTCCGCCGCGCAGACGCTGGTGCAGCAGCAGAACACCGACGACCTGCGCGAGATCTACGGCTGGATGATCGGCCAGCTGGGCAGCTCCCGCTGGTCGGACATCGCGCTGGTCCTCCCCTACCTCGGCCTCTCCTGCGGAATCCTGCTCTTCTGCGGCCGCGCGCTCGACGTGCTCGCCGTCGGTGACGACGAGGCCGCCTCGCTGGGCGTGCACCCGGGCCGGCTGCGGTTGCTGGTCATCCTCGCCGCGTCCCTGGCCACCGCGTCGGCCGTGGCGGTGAGCGGCCTCATCGGCTTCGTCGGCCTGGTCGTCCCGCACATCGTGCGGCGGCTGGCCGGTGGCTCCTACACCCGCGTCCTGCCGCTGTCCCTGCTGGCCGGCGGTGCGTTCCTGGTCTTGGCCGACCTGGTAGCGCGGGTGGTGCTGGCGCCGGCGGAGCTGCCCATCGGCGTGGTCACCGCCTGCGTCGGCGCGCCCTTCTTCGCCGCGCTGCTGTGGGCGGGGGCGCGGCGCCGGTGAGCAGGCAGCGCGTGCACGGCGCCCGCGTCGAGGTGGTCGGCCTCGGCGCCGCCTACGGCCGCACCCGGGTGCTGGACTCGGTGCGCTTCACCGTCGAGCCGGGCGGGTGGCTGGCCGTCATCGGGCCCAACGGCTCGGGCAAGTCGACGCTGCTGCGCTCGGTGCTCGGCCTGCAGCCGCACGAGGGCCAGGTGCGCGTCGACGGCGTCCCGACCACGGGGCTGCCGCGCCGCGAGCGCGCCCGCCTGCTGGCCTACGCACCGCAGCAGCCGGTGCTGCCCGAGGGCATCAGCACCGCGGACTACGTGGCGCTGGGCCGCACCCCGCACCGCCCGCTGCTGGCGGCGCCGCGGCGGGTCGACCGCGACGTCGTCGCCGACGTCATGGCGCGCCTGGGGCTCGAGGCGCTGGCCGACCGTCTGGTGGTCACGCTTTCCGGGGGTGAGCAGCAGCGCGCCGTCCTGGCCCGCGCGCTGGCCCAGCGACCGCGGGTGCTGTTCCTCGACGAGCCGACCGCGGCGCTGGACCTCGGCCACGCGCAGCAGGTGCTCGACCTGCTGGACCGGCTGCGCCGCGAGGACGGGCTGACCGTGGTCAGCACGCTGCACGACCTGACCCTGGCCGGCCAGTACGCCGATCGGCTGACCCTGCTCGCCGGCGGCCGCGTGGTCGCCGACGGCACGCCGGCCGAGGTGCTCACCCCCGAGGCGCTGGCCGCGCACTACGGCGCCCGCGCGCACGTCGTGCCCGGGCCGGACGGCCCCGCGGTGCTGCCGCTGCGGTGACGCCGCCGCCGGCTACCGGTCGGCGACGGCGGCGCGGATGAGGTCGCCGACCTCCGGTCGCGCGGCGTGCGCACCCGCGGCGAGGAACGACTGCTGGATCACCTCGTCCAGGCGGTGCCGCGCCATCATGTCGTCGCCCATCACCGCCTGCTCCGCGGGACCCGGGGTGAAGACCACGGTCCGGACGCCGGCCGCCTCGAGCGCCCGCACCTCCTGGCGGAGCAGCCGGGCGGAGTGCCGGCGCGAGGCCGCGTAGACGCTGAGCGACGCGCCGGCGGGCCCGCTCATCGGCGCGACGACGATCGCGAGGTCGAGGCCGCAGCCGCGCAGCAGCGCCGCGTTCGTGGGTGAGTGGACGCCGCCGTCGACGTAGGTGTGCGCGCCGATCTCGACCGGCGCGAAGTAGCCGGGCACCGCGCAGGAGGCGGCGACGGCCAGGTGGATCGGCGGGGTCGGCCCGCCTGGACGGCCGAACACGACCCGGCCGCCGTCGTGCCGGTGGACGGCGCAGATCCACAGCGGGGGCTCCGGCCAGCCGGGCTGCTCCAGCTCGCGGAGCGCGGCGAGCTGCTCGCCGATGTCCCGCCGCCCGGGGGCCACGAGGACCGAGGCGGCCGCCAGCGGCCGGAAGCGCCACGGCCGGGCGACGGCCCGGCGCACCATCCCCACGGCGGGCAGCCGCATCGGCCGGCGCAGCAGCTCGACCGGGCGGAACGGCGCCAGCTCGGGCACCTCCGTGCCGGCGATCTGCTGCAGCACGTCGCCCTCGTCGGAGAGCGGCGCCTTCACGGTCCAGGCGGCGAGGTCCTCGGCCCGGACGCCGAGCCGCAGCAGCGTGCCGGTGATGGAGCCGGCGGAGGTGCCGACGACCAGGTCGGCCGTCCGGGGGTCGAAACCGAGGTCGTGCTCGAGCACGGCGAGGACGCCGGCGTGGTAGGCCTGCCCGACCACACCGCCGGCGCCCAGGACCAGGCCGACGCGCGTCACACCACCAGTTTCCCCCGCCCGGCGGGACCCGGCAGCCGGACGGCGGCTCAGCCGACCGCCCGGAACCGCACGCCGTCCCCCGGGCGCAGCTGCGCGGCCAGCGGCAGGTCGGCGGTGACGACGACGGCGAGCACCGGGTAGCCGCCGGTCACCGGGTGGTCGGCGAGGAAGAGCACCGGGGCGCCGTCGGGTGGCACCTGGACCGCGCCGGCCACCAGCCCCTCGCTGGGCAGCTCGCCCTCGCGGGCGCGGGTCAGCCGCGGGCCGGTCAGCCGCAGGCCGACGCGGTCGCTGTCCGCCGCGACCACCCACCCCTGCGTCGTGAGCGCGGCCCACGCGGCGTCGTCCAGCCAGTCGCGGCGCGGGCCCGGCAGCACCCGGAGCACCGGCCGGTCCGGCGGCGGCCCGACGGGGGCGACGTCCACGACCGGCTCGTCGGCGGCGAGGTCGCCGACCGGCAGCAGCGTGCCGGCGGTGAGCGGCGGCGGGCCCAGGCCGGAGAGCGTGTCGGTGCTGCGCGACCCCAGCACCGGGGGGACGCCGATGCCGCCGCGCACGGCGACGTAGCTGCGCAGTCCCGCCCGCGGCTGCCCGAGCTGCACCACGGCGCCGGCCGGCAACGTCATCGGCGCGGCGAACGGCGCCGGCCGGCCGTCGACCACCACCGGCACCGGCGCCCCGGTGACCGCGACCAGCACGGTGCGGCCCGCCCGCACGCGGAGCCCCCCGGCGGTCACCTCGAGCAGGGCCGCCTCCGGCCGGTTGCCGACCAGCCGGTTCGCCAGCCCAGCCGCCAGAGCGTCGGCGGCGCCGGACCGGGTCACCCCGATGGCGGCGAACCCGGGGCGGCCGCGGTCCTGCACGGTCGTGAGCGGACCGGGCGCCAGGACGGCGAGCACGTCAGCCCACCCCTCGGAAGCGCACGCGCGTACCGGGGGCCAGCAGCGCGGGCGGCTCCCGGTCGACGTCGAACAGCACCGCGTCGGTGCGGCCGACCAGCTGCCATCCGCCGGGCGAGGAGCGCGGGTAGACGCCCGCGTACGGGCCGGCCAGCGCGACCGCGCCGGCAGGGACCCGGGTGCGCGGCGTCGCCCGGCGCGGCACGTGCAGCTCGGGCGGCAGGCCGGTGAGGTAGCCGAAGCCCGGGGCGAAACCGCCGAAGGCGACGGTGAGCTGCGCGCCGGTCAGCGCCGCCACGAGCTCGGGCGCGGTGCAGCCGACCAGGCCGGCGACCTCGGCCAGGTCGGGGCCGTCGAAGACGACCGGCAGGGTCACCGACGCGACCGCGTCCTGCGGTCCGCCGTCGGACAGCGGCAGCCGGCGCAGCGCCGCCGCGTCGAGGTCCGTCGGGAGCCGGTCCAGGACGACGAGCACCGTGCGCGCCGCCGGCACGAGCTCCCGCTGCCCGGGCAGCGGGGCGGCCGCCAGCGCGCGTCGCACGGCCGCGACCTCGCCGGCGTCGTCCACCTCGACCAGCAGGGCGCGGTCGCCGTACGGCAGCACCCGGATGCCGGCCCGTATCCGCTCCACCGGATCATGATGGCCGACCCACCACCCCCGATCCGCAGGAGGAACCCGCCGTGGCGGAGCTCGCCCCGCCCGTGGTCGTCGTCGGCCTGGTGGCCGCACCCGGAGCGGCCGCCGCCCTCGCCGCGAGCCTCTGCGACGAGCTCGCCGCCGAGCTCTCGGCGCAGCACCCCGAGGTGGCCTGGCAGGTGCGCTCGGTCGAGAACGGGCTGGTCCAGCCGCCGGCCGACGACGCCGAGCTGGTGACCGCGACGCGGGACCGGCTGCTGCGCGAGGACTGGGACCTCGCGGTGTGCCTCACCGACGTGCCGCTGGAGCGCGACCGGCGCCCCGTCGTCGGGCACGCCAGCCCGGTGCACTCCGTCGCGGTCCTCTCCCTGCCCGGGCTGGGTGCGGTGGGTCGCCGCCGGCGGGCGCTGCAGACCGCCGTCGGCCTCGTGCAGGCGCTGGCCGGCGACGGCGAGCCCGACGATGCCGGCGACCGCGCCGCCATCAGCCGCCGGCTGCGGCAGCTGGCCGTCGACCCGGCGGACTCCACCGAGGGCGTCCGGTTCACCGCCCGGGTGCTCACCGGGAACCTCTCGATGCTGGTCGGCATGGTGCGGGCCAACCGGCCGTGGCGGCTGGCCATCCGGCTGTCCCGGGCGCTGACCGCCGCCATCGCGGCCGGGGTGTTCGCGCTCATCACGCCCGACATCTGGCGGCTGGCCGACGTGTTCGGCTCGGTGCGGCTGAGCGTCGTCGCGGTCGGCTCGGTCGTGGCCACCGCCGTCACCCTCGTCGTCGGCGCGGAGCTGTGGGAGCGGGCCCGCTCGCGCCGGGTGCGCAAGCAGGTCACCCTGTTCAACCTGGCAACCCTGGGCACGGTGGTCATCGGCGTGCTGTCGCTGTACGCGGCCCTGTTCGTCCTGGCGCTGCTCGGTGCGCTGCTGCTCGTCGTCGACCCGCTGTTCAGCGAGGCGCTGGGGCACCCGGCCGGCCTGACCGACCACCTCGAGCTGGCCTGGCTGATCAGCTCGCTGGCCACCGTCGGCGGTGCGCTGGGCGCCGGGCTGGAGACCGACGAGGCCGTGCGGGAGGCGGCCTACACCTACCGGCCGGGCAGCGACGCCGTGGAACCCGCCGAGCCGCAGCCCGCGGGCTGACCGCTCAGGTGAACGGCCGCAGCTCGACGTCGGCCTGGCCGAGCGCCGTCCGCACGGCCCGGGCCAGGTCGACCGCGCGCGGGGTGTCGCCGTGCACGCAGATCGAGGCGACGTCGGCGCGCACGGCGGTCCCGTCGACGGCGAGGACCGTGCCCTCGACCGCCATCCGCACCGCCCGTCCGGCCACCTCGCCGGGGTCGTGCACCAGCGCGCCGGGCTCGCTCCGGGGCACCAGCGTCCCGTCCGGCGTGTAGCCGCGGTCGGCGAAGCCCTCGGCCACCGGTCGCAGCCCGGCCGCCTCGGCCGCCCGCAGCAGCGCCGAGCCCGGCAGCCCGAGCACGGGCAGCGCCGGGTCGTACGCGGCCACGGCCTCGACCACCGCGCGGGCCTGCGCCTCGTGCGCGACGGTGGCGTTGTAGAGCGCGCCGTGCGGCTTGACGTAGCGCACCCGGCCGCCGGTCGCGCGCGCGACGCCGTCGAGGGCGGCCAGCTGGTAGAGCACGTCGTCGGCCAGCTCACCCGGTTCGACGTCGACGAACCGGCGGCCGAAGCCGGCCAGGTCCCGGTAGGAGACCTGCGCCCCGACGGCGACGCCCGACGCCGCCGCGGCGGCGCAGACGCGGCGCATGGTGCTCGGGTCCCCGGCGTGGAAGCCGCAGGCGACGTTGGCGCTCGTGACCACCTCGAGCAGGGCGTCGTCGTCACCCAGCCGCCAGACCCCGAAGCCCTCGCCGAGGTCGGCGTTGAGGTCGATCGCGCGGGCCCCGGATGTGGTCACCGGCGCAGTCTGGCACCGGAATGCGACTTCCCCGGCAGGCGCTGTCCCTGGCATGGCACCGGCCGAGCCGCTGACGCTCTTCGACCCCGAGCCGCCGACCACCCCCGCACCGCCCAACCGCCTGCTGCAGGTGCGCCGCATCTACGCCGAGCCCGCCGCCCTGGACAGCCCGCGCGGCCGGCAGGTGCTCGGCCGCTTCCCGGACGCCGCGGTCGTCGAGGTGCCCTCCCACTGGCAGATCCCCGAGCTGCACGGCAACGAGGGCAACGTCGAGCGCTGGGTGCGGGTCAAGACCGAGACCCTCGTGCTGGGCGTCAAGAAGTCGCTCTCCGCCCGGCCCAACGGCCGGTCCGCCGACTGGATCGGGCCCTCGACGGCGAACGGCTGCGCCATGGCGTGCGCCTACTGCTACGTGCCGCGGCGCAAGGGCTACGCCAACCCGATCACCGTCTTCACCAACATCGAGCAGATCACCGGGTACCTGCGGCGGCACGTCGCCCGGCAGGGGCCCAAGACCGAGCCGAACCAGGTCGACCAGGACAGCTGGGTCTACGACATCGGCGAGAACGGCGACTGCTCGGTCGACGCGCTGGTGAGCGACAACGTCGCCGACCTGGTCGCCACCTTCCGCGAGCTGCCCACGGCCAAGGCCTCGTTCGCGACCAAGTACGTCAACCGGCAGCTGCTCGACCTCGACCCGGCCGGCCGCACCCGCATCCGGTTCTCCGTCATGCCGGAGGACGACGCCCAGCTGCTCGACGTCCGCACCAGCCGCGTCGCCGAGCGGATCGCGGCGGTCGACGACTTCGTGGCCGCCGGGTACGAGGTGCACCTCAACCTGTCCCCGGTCGTGCTCCGCGAGGGCTGGGAGCCGGCCTGGGCCGCGTTGTTGCAGCGACTGGACGACGAGCTCTCCCCCGCCGCCAAGGCGCAGGCCGCGGCCGAGGTCATCCTGCTCACCCACAACCGCGACCTGCACGAGGTCAACCTGGGCTGGCACCCCAAGGCGGAGGAGCTGCTGTGGCGGCCGGAGCTGCAGCAGCCCAAGCGCAGCGAGAACGGGCAGCTGAACGTCCGCTACCGCAACGACGTCAAGCGGGACGGGGTACAGCGACTGCAACGACTCATCGAGCTGCACGCGCCCTGGTTGCGCATCCGATACGCCTTCTGAGCGCGATCGGCAAGGGTGGTGTCGACGAGAACACATGTCGACACCAAGTCTTCAAAAGGTCACCGTTCGTGTGACATGGTCGTACGCGTAGTGATCGTCCGACGCCGAGGGGGCCGGTGCCGATGAACCTCGGGCACCTGTCCGCCGTACCACCGGAGACCCTGCTGGACGCCCTCCCCGACGCCGTCGTCGTCGCCGACGCCTCCGGCCGGATCAGCTACGCGAACCCGGCCATCCGCACCCTGCTCGGGCACGACCCCGCGGCGCTGATCGGCCGCACGCTGACCAACGCGCTGCCCCGGCGGTTCCGCTCCGGCGGTGACGGCGGCCGGCTGCGTCCGCTGGCGACCGGCCAGGGCGAGCTGCTCGGCCGCACCACCCAGCTCCCGCTGTTCCACGCCGCGGGGCACGAGGTCGTCGTCGACCTCACGGTGGCCCGCGTCGAGCCGCACCCCGGGGCTGCACCGGAGCAGCGCTCGGTCGTCTGCGTGCTGCGGGACGCCGGCGCCACGGTGCTGCTCGAGCGCCAGCTGCAGGTCAGCCGCTACCTGGCCGCGACCCTCCGGGTCACCGCCGCTTTGACCGAGGCCACGGACGCCGACCTCGCCTTCCAGCGGCTGCTGCCCACGCTGTGCACCGAGCTGGACTGGGACGCCGCCGTGCTGTGGGAGGCCGACGAGCACAGCGGCCGCCTCGTCCACGCCGGCACCTGGACCGCCCCGGGCATCGACGTGCCCGCCCTGCGCGCGGAGACCCGCCGCACGTTCGGCCGCGGGGAGGGCGTCCCCGGGCTGGTCCGGTCCCGGCGCGCACCGGTGGTCGTCGAGGACCTGTGGCACGACCCGCGGTTCCTGCGCCAGGAGGCCGCGCGCGCCGACGACGTCCGCACCGCCGTGGCCTTCCCGGTGCTGCGCGGCGAGGCGGTGCTCGGCGTCTGCGAGCTGTTCTCGCGCACCCAGCGCACCGTGCCGCCGGAGCTGGTCGAGGTGCTGGCGCACGCCGGCCGCCAGGTCGGCCAGTTCCTCGGCCGGCTGCGCGCGGAGTCCGAGATGCGCTGCCTGGCCGAGACGCTGCAGCGCAGCCTGCTGCCCTCGCACCTGCCGACGGTGCCCGGCGTCGAGCTGGCCTCGCGCTACCGCGCCGGCGGCGGTGCGGCCCTGGTCGGGGGCGACACCTACGACGTCATGCCGCTGCCCGACGGGCGGTGGATGGCGCTGATCGCCGACGTCTGCGGCACCGGCGCGGAGGCGGCGGCGCTCACCGCCCTGACCCGGCACACCGCCCGGGCCGCCTCGGCCGCCGGCTGCCCGGCCGCCGTGCTCGCGGCGGTCAACGCCGCGCTGCTGCACGAGCAGGCCGAGGGCCCGCTGCGGTTCGTCACCGCCTGCTGCCTGGTGCTCGAGAACGGCCCTGCGGGCCGCCGGATCGGCCTCAGCATCGCCGGGCACCCGCCGCCCCTGCTGCGCACGCCCGACGGCGTGGTCGCGCCGCTGGGCCGGCCGGCCGCACCGCTGGGCGTGGACGCCGCCACGGTGTTCACCGACGACACCGTCGAGCTGCCCGCGGGCAGCACGCTGCTGCTCTACACCGACGGCGTCACCGAGGCCCGGGACGACGCCGGCGACCAGTTCGGCGAGGAGGCCCTCCAGCGGCTGCTCGCCGACGCGGGCTGCGCGGAGGCCGAGGGCGCCGTCGCGGCCGTGGCGGCGGCGGTCGAGGCGCAGGTGGCCGGGTCGCACCACGAGGCCGACGACATGGCGCTGCTGGCGCTCGCCGTCCCCGCCTGAGCTCAGCCGGTCTGGCCGGTGTCGGCGTGCGCCACGCCCACCGGCTTGGACTCCGGCGACCCCCGCTGCCGGAGGTACACCGCGAAGATCGCCATCGACCCCACCGCCAGCATCTCCGACTGCCAGTTCTGGAAGCTGCGGTTCCAGAGATCGGCCTCGCCGAGGTACCCCGCGAAGGACACCGGGTCCTGCCGCTGACCCAGCTGCTCGCCGTTGTAGGCGACCCACCCGGTGACCGCGGACGCCGCCCAGGTCAGCAGGAACAGCACACCCATCACCACCCCGAGCGACCGCGAGAACAGCGTCGTCCGCCAGCCGCCCGACCGCACCCAGGACGGCGAATCGGCCAGCGCGTGCCCGCCGACCCGCTGCTCCCGGTCGCTCTCGGCACCCTCCTCGCCCGGTTCCTTGGACTCGCTCGAGCCCTTCTGCACCAGCCACACTGTCGCGAAGACGTACAGGAAGAACTGCAGGTACTCGGACTGCCAGTTCTCCATCACGTCGACCATGAACGACGACGAGGTCACGTAGTCCAGCAGCCCGACCGGTTCCAGCCCGTTCGCCAGCTGCTGGGCGTTGAAGTCCGCGTTCCCGGAAACGGCCTGGCCGGCGAGGGTGACGAGGAACAGCGCGCCGAAGGCGAGGCTGAGCGCGTTGTTGCGCAGGAAGCCGTACTCCGGTTCCTCGACGCCGCTCATCGACCCGTCGCCGCCAGCAGGAACGCGTAGCCGATCCCGAGCAGGACGACCACGAGGTACACCACGTACACCGCCTTGACGCCCTTCACGCCCCCTCCACCTCGCAGTCGTAGGGCCGTTCCGATCGCGGCTCGCACGCCGCGGCGGTGACCCGCCAGCCGTCGGACGTCTCGGTCAGGAAGACCACGTCTCCCCCGATGCGCACCTGCGCGTCGCCGCCCCAGACGGCGACCGACGTCACCCCGCCCCCGGGCAGGGGCAGCTCGCCGATCGCCTCCCCGCACGGGGCTGCCGCGTCCTGCTCCAGAGCTGCCCGGGTGGCCGGCGCCAGGAGCTCGCAGCGCTCCGCCGGATCCCCGCCGGGGTCCTCGAACGCCACGGCGACCGCCCGCGCGCCGTCCTCCGCCCCGGCGGCGCACCCGGTCAGCAGCGCCAGGGCCACGAGCCCGGCGAGCGGTGCTCCGGTTCTGCGCACGACTCCTCCTCGGGCGGTCCTCGTCCGGCGCGCTGCCCGGCCGGACGTCCGAGCGGCTACCCGCCTCGCACCGCCGGTCACACGTCGGTCCCCCGACCGGGCGAGCGGGACGACGGCCGGCGGTTACCGTGGCCGGCGTGGCGCGGGTGACGGTGGTGGGCGCCGGGCTCGGCGGGCTGGCCGCCGCCGCGCGGCTGGCCGCCCTGGGTCACGCGGTGACCGTGCTGGAGCAGTCCGACCAGGTCGGCGGCAAGCTCGGGCTGCTCTCCGTCGACGGGCACGTGTTCGACACGGGGCCGAGCCTGGTGACGCTGCCGTCGGTCTACCGCGACCTCTTCGCCGCCACCGGCGGGCCTCTGGAGGACGCGCTCGACCTCGTCCGGCTCGACCCGGCGGTGGCCTACCGGTTCGCCGACGGCACGCGGCTCGCCTTCCCCGGCGAGCCGGCGGCCGTACCCGCAGCCCTCGACGCCGCCCTGGGTGCCGGCGCGGGAATCCAGTGGTCGGCGCTGATGGACCGGGCCGCGCGGATGTGGCGGATCAGCGAGGGCCCGTTCCTGCGCGCGCCGCTGGCCGGTGCCGCCACGCTCGCCCGGCTGGCCCGCCGGCCGTCCGACGTCGCCACCGTGGCGCCGTGGGAGTCGTTGCGCGGGCTGGGCGAGCGGTACCTGCGCGACCCGCGGCTGCGCACCCTGCTCGACCGCTACGCCACCTACTCCGGATCGGACCCGCGCCGGGCCCCGGCGGTGCTCGCCACGGTCGCGCACGCCGAGCAGGCCCACGGCTCCTGGTACGTCCGCGGCGGCCTGCACCGGCTCGCGATCGCGGTCGCCGAGCGGGCCACCGGGCGCGGCGCCGTGCTGCGCACCGGCTGCGCGGTGCGCCGGGTCGTCGTGGCCGGTGGCCGGGCCGCGGGCGTCGAGCTGGCCGGCGGCGAGGTGGTCCCGGCCGACGTCGTGGTGTCCGACCTGGACGCCGCCACGCTGTACGCCGACCTGCTCCCGCGGGCGCTCACCGCGGCACCGCGCCGGGCGCTGGCCCGCGCCACGCCGTCGCTGTCCGGGTTCGTGCTGCTCCTGGGGCTGCGCCGCCGGACCCCCGGGCTCGCGCACCACACGGTGCTCTTCCCGGCGGACTACGACGCCGAGTTCGACGCCGTCTTCGGCACCGGGCGGCACGCAGGGCGCCCGGCACCGGTGGCCGACCCGACCGTCTACGTCAGCGCGCCGGACGACCCGGCGCTGCGCCCCGACGACGACAGCGAGTCCTGGTTCGTGCTGGTCAACGCCCCGCGGCACGAGCCCGGGCGGGGCGTGGACTGGACCACCCCCGGACTCGCGGACCGCTACGCCGACACGGTCCTGCGGGTCATGGCCGAGCGGGGGCTCGACGTCCGGGACCGGGTGCGCGTCCGCGTCGTCCGCACCCCCGCCGACCTCGAGCGCGACACCGGCAGCGTCGGCGGCTCGATCTACGGCACGTCCAGCAACGGCGCCCGGGCGGCGTTCCTCCGCCCGGCCAACGCCTCCCCCGTCCCCGGCCTGTTCCTGGTCGGCGGCTCGGCGCACCCCGGCGGCGGGCTCCCGCTGGTCACGCTGTCCGCCGAGATCGTGGCCGGGCTCGTCGGCCCGGCCTGACCGTGCGTCCTGTGCCAGGCTGGGGAAGGTGCGCACCGACCCGCCGTCCTGCGGCGCCGAGCTGCTGCAGCTGAGCGCCTTCCTCGACTACCAGCGCGAGACGGTGCTGCGGAAGTGCGAGGGGCTCACCGGCGAGCAGCTCGCCCAGCCGCTACCGCCGTCCTCGCTGACCCTGGGCGGGCTGCTCAACCACCTGGCGCTGGTGGAGGACTCCTGGTTCTCGCAGCGGTTCGCCGGCCGCCCGGCGGACCCGCTGTGGGTGGGCGTCGACCGGGACGCCGACCCCGACGTCGAGTTCCGCACGGCACCCGACGTCCCGGCCGACGAGCTGCGGCGCCGCTACGAGCAGGCGTGCGCCCGCAGCCGCGAGGTCGTGCGCAGCGCCGAGCGGCTCGACCAGCGGTCCGCCCGCCCGCGCCGCGACGGCCAGCACGTCGACCTGCGCTGGGTCCTGCTGCACATGATCGAGGAGACCGCGCGGCACGCCGGCCACGCCGACCTGCTGCGCGAGGCCGTCGACGGGACCGTGGGCGAGTGAGCGCCCGCGCTCAGCCCCGCGCGGCCCCGTACCCGAGCAGCGCGGCCAGGCCCAGGGCGCTGCGCGGCTGGTAGGCGGCCCGCCAGAGACCGCCGTGCGCCGCCTCGTGCGCCTCGTCCTGCCACGGGTGCTCGTGCGCCGGACCACCCCCGGTGTGCAGGTCGTGCACCAGCAGTGCGGCCATGAGCACGTTGGACGTCGCCGGCTCGAAGATCTCGACGCCGAACCGGTGCGCGCCGGCGTAGGCCGCGGCGAGCGCACGGTTCTTCACCACGGAGCGGGTCCGGGTGGGCGGGGCGACGTTCATCGAGACCGTGCTCCCGGCAGCCCGCGCCGTCGTCGCCCGCCAGCGCTGCAGCCGCTTGGCCAGCGCGTAGTTCGGGCCCTGCTGGGCGACCAGGCTGTCGGCGATGCCCGGATCGGTGCCCGGGACGTACGCCCGCTGCAGCAGCCGGCCGCCGGACACGGTGCGCAGCGGCCGGCCCAGCAGCTTGGCGGCCCGCGAGCGGTCGGCGTAGGCGCGCACCGACTGGGCGACGGCGTCCGCGGGGACGGCGAAGACGTCGGTGGGCGTGGCCAGGAAGCCCAGCGCCGTCTCCGGCCGGGCCGCGGTCAACCGCACGGTGAGCGCGTCGACGGCCGTCGAGACGCGGACGTTCGTGGCGCCGTCGGCGTAGACGTAGTTGCCGAGCACCGGCCGCCCCGGGAGGTCCGCGGCCCAGTCGGCGACCGCCGGCACCTCGGTGATCAGGTCGGCACCCGCGCGGGCGGCGTCGGGGCCGGCGGTCGGATCCTCCACCGGCACCAGCAGCGTCCCGGCGCTGCCGCGGGCGGTGTCCAGCACCCGCTCCCACAGCGGGGCGCGCGGCAGGTCGACGCCGGCGACCCGGGCGCCCCACCGCAGCAGCGCGGTGAGCGGGCCCATCTCGGCACCGGCACCCAGCACGACGACCGTGGTGTCGGGCAGCGCGAGCCACTCCGGGTGGGCCGCGACGGTCCGGACCGCCTCGGCGCAGGATGGCTCGACCACCCCGGCGGCCACCCAGTCGTCCAGCCGGCGCAGCAGCGCGTCGCCGCGCAGCCGCCCGCCGTGGATGGGCAGCGACAGCTCCCGCTCGGGCTCGGCGGTCCCCTGCACCTCGACGGCGTGCAGGGCGCGGCCGGCGGGCGCGGCGAGCAGCGCGTCGAGGCCGCTCTCCCCGTCCGGGCCGGCCACCCGCATGCGCCGGTGCAGCGAGTCCAGGCCGGCCGCCGCGATGGACCGGGCGGCCGCCCCTGAGGGCAACCCGGCCTCCACGGTGCGCCGGAAGTGGGTCAGGTAGCCCCCGCGCCAGTTGGTCTCCCGCTCGGCGGCCAGGGCCCCGGCGACGTCGGCCGGGCGGAGCGCGTCGGCGATCACCGCCCGGCCCAGCGCCGCGGTGCTCCGCCGGCCGTCCGGTCCCGCCGGGAACACGACGCCCCGCTCGTCCTCGCTCATCGCTGCCTCTCCCCTTCTCCAGCCGCCGGCGGCGCCCCGGCCTCGAGCCACCGCAGCAGGGTGCGGACGCCGAAGCCCGTCCCGCCCTTGACCGTCTCACCGTGGTCGGAGCCCGCGCGCGCCGGCCCCGCCACGTCCAGGTGCGCCCACGGCAGGCCGCCGGCGAACGGCTGCAGGAACAGCGCCGCCGTCGTGCCGCCCGGGTTGCCCGGCTGGTTGTTCGCGTCGGCGACCGCGCTGTCCAGCAGGTCGCGGTACTCCTCGGCCAGCGGCAGCCGCCACAGGGGCTCCCCCGCCGCGGTCGCCGCGGTGGTGAGCGCCCCGGCGAGGCCGTCCGTGGTGGCGTACAGCCCACCGGTCCGCCCACCGAGCGCCTGCTTCACCGCACCGGTCAGCGTGGCGACGTCGACGAGCACCGTGGCGCCGAGCGCGAGGCGGGCGTGGGCCAGCCCGTCGGCCAGGACCAGCCGGCCCTCGGCGTCGGTGCTGCGCACCTCGGTCGTGCGCCCGCCCACGTGCCGGACGACGTCGGCGGGGCGGTACGCCGAGCCGGAGACCGCGTTCTCCGCCGCCGGGACGACGGCGGTGACGGCGACGGGCAGCGCCAGCCGGGCCGCGGCGTCGACGGCGGCGAGGACGGCGGCGCCCCCGGCCATGTCGGTCGCCATGTGCCGCATGCCGGCGTTGGTCTTGATCGAGATGCCGCCGGTGTCGAAGGTGATGCCCTTGCCGACGAGCACCGGGTGCTCCGGGCCCGCGGAGGGCGGGCGGTAGGCGGCGACGACGACGCACGGCGGCGCGGCCGAGCCGCCGCCCACGGCGAGCACCCCGCCGAAGCCGCCGGCCCGGAGCTCGTCGGGCCCCAGCACGCTGACGGTGACGTGCGGCAGGCCGCCGAGCCGGGCGCACGCCCGGGCGGCCAGCCAGGCGGGGTGCTTGACGTTCGGCGGCGTGTTGACCAGGTCGCGCGCCCAGCCGACCGACCCCGCGGCCACCTCGCCGGCCCGCGCGGCGGCGGCGACCCGGTCCTCGCCCGCGGCCGCGGCGACCACGGTCACCGCGCTCAGCCGCCGCGGCGGGCGGGCCGAGGAGTCGCGGAAGCGGTAGCCGGCCAGCAGGGCGGCCTCGACCGCGGCGCGGACCTCCTCGGCGCCGGCCGGGGTGGTGCCCCCGTCGAGCGGGAGGACCAGCCGGGCGGCACCGTGCTCGGCCAGCGTCTGCGCGCGGCGGACGGCGGTCGCGACGTACCGGCGCAGGTCGGGCAGGGTGCCGGCCCCCGCCCCGACGGCCAGCACGCTGCGCGGCCGCCGCCCGGCGATCGGCACGTTCGTGATGGTCCCGGCGCCGCCGGTGTTCCCGGTGTCGGCGAGGGCGCCGGCGAGGAGCTCGGGGCTGACCACGGGATCGGCCCCCGACAGCCAGGCCGGCAGCGCGCCGCCCGCGCCGACCGGGACGGCGAGCAGGTCGTCGGTGCCGAGGACCGGGAGCGCGGCGACGACCTCGATGCGCGGGAACGGCGCGGCCCCGGTCACCGGCTGATCGCCGGCGGCCGGGGCCGTGTCGTCCTGCGCTGCGCTGCCCGGGGGCAGGTCGGCGGAGGTGGTCAGCTGGTCGCGCCCTTGAGCGCCTCCGACAGCGCCGCCGCCTCGTCGGGCGACAGCTCGACGACGAGGCGACCGCCTCCCTCGAGCGGCACGCGCATGACCAGGCCGCGGCCCTCCTTGGTCACCTCGAGGGGACCTTCACCCGTGCGCGGCTTCATGGCCGCCATGCGTGCCTCCTTCGCCGGCCACACCGCTCCCCGCCGGGGCGGGGGGTGGGGTGGCGTCCGTCGCTGCTGGAACTCCGGGAGCAATGATCCCGTATGCAGCGCCGTCGTCCAACACGAGGTCCCTTCAGGGTGATGCGCGGAAGCAGTCGGCGACGTGGTCGTCGACCATCCCGGTGGCCTGCATGAGCGCGTAGGCGGTCGTCGGGCCGACGAAGACGAAGCCGCGGCGCTTGAGCTCCTTGGCCATCGCCACCGACTCCGGGCTGGTGGCGGGCACGTCGTCCAGGGTCGCCGGCCGGGTGCGCGGCCCGGTCGGCGCGAAGGACCACAGCAGCGCGGAGAGCCCCTCGGGCTGCTGCTGGGCGGTGCGCGCGTTGCGGATGGCCGCGGCGACCTTCGCCCGGTTGCGCACGATGCCGGCGTCGCCCATCAGGCGGGCCTCGTCCTCGGCGTCGAACTCCGCCACCGCGTCGATCGAGAAGCCGGCGAAGGCGGCGCGGAACGCGGGCCGCTTGCGCAGGATGGTGATCCAGGCCAGCCCGGACTGGAACGCCTCGAGGCAGAGCCGCTCGAACAGGGCGTCGTCGCCGTGCAGCGGCGTCCCCCACTCCTCGTCGTGGTACGCGACGTACTCGGGGGCCGACCCCGCCCAGGCGCAGCGCTGCACGGGAGGCACCGTAGCGCCGCCCGCCGACAGGTCAGGCCCTCACGCCGGCCGGGCGGCCACCGCGGCGAACCGGCGCAGCGAGCGGCGTACGCCCCACTGCACGAACGGCCGGACGGCGTACCAGCCCGGCGTCAGGAGCACCCCGAACCAGCCCCACGGCAGGTAGAAGCGCTCGGTCCAGACGAAGGTGGCGTGCTCGCCGCGGGGCTCGATCTCGAAGATGCCCGGGCCGCGGATCACCCGCCCGGTGTGCTGCACCTCGACCCGCCGCGGCGGGTCCCACTTCGTGATCACCATGGTGTCCAGCAGCCCCAGGTGCCGGCCGCCGGGCAGCGGCAGCCCGGTGCGCGCGATCAGCCGCCCGCCCACGCCCTGCGCCGGGCCGCCCACGGTCTCGACGTCCGTGGCGACCATCCACTCGCCCTGCCCCACCCAGTCGGTGAGCACCTCCCAGACCCGCTCGGGCGACGCGTCCACGTCGATCCGCTCGACCAGCTCAGGCATGCGGGTCCTCCTCGTCCTCGGCCGCGGGTGCGGTCCGCCCGCTCTTCCCGTCGTCGGCGGGCGACGGATGCAGCCGCCGGGTGAGCGCGGCGATCTCGGTGTCGCGTTCGTCCAGCGTCCGGGCGAGCTGCTCGAGCAGCCAGTCCACCTCGGTCATGCGGTAGCCGCGCAGCGCGACCGACATCCGCAGCCCGCGGACGTCGTCGCCGGTGACCGGCCGCGCCACCGGCAGCTCGACCGGCGAGCGGTCGAGGTCGGCCGGCGGCTGGGTCTCGCCCCGGCCCAGGAGCAGCGCCGCACCGAGGAACAGCAGGGCGCCGACGACCACCACGCCGACGACGAAGAGGACGACGTCGAGCACGTCAGGCGTCGGAGGGGCCGACCGGCGCCCGCATGCCACCGCCGTTGTCGCCCTGGGCGCGGCCGGCCTCCGCCGCCTGGATCGCGGCGACCACGTCGGCGACGTCGTCGGTCACGGTGAGCAGGTCGAGGTCGCCGGGGCTGATCGTGCCGGTGGCGGCCATGGTGTCGCGGATCCAGGTCAGCAGCCCGGACCAGTAGTCGCGGCCGAAGAGGATGACCGGGAAGCGGGTGACCTTGCGGGTCTGCACCAGGGTGAGCGCCTCGAACAGCTCGTCCAGGGTGCCGAAGCCGCCGGGCAGGATCACGAAGGCCTGCGCGTACTTCACGAACATCGTCTTGCGGACGAAGAAGTAGCGGAAGGTGATGCCGACGTCGACCCACTCGTTGAGCTCCTGCTCGAACGGCAGCTCGATGCCCAGGCCGACCGAGAGCCCGCCCGCCTCGCACGCGCCCCGGTTCGCGGCCTCCATCGCGCCCGGCCCGCCGCCGGTCATGACCGCGTACCCGGCCTGCGCGAGTGCGGCGCCGATGGCGACGCCGGCCGCGTAGTGCGGGTGGTCGGCCGGCGTGCGCGCGCTGCCGAAGACGCTCACGGCGCGCGGCAGCTCGGACAGCAGGCCGAAGCCCTCGACGAACTCGCTCTGGATGCGCAGCACCCGCCACGGGTCGGTGTGGACCCAGTCCGTGGGGCCGCGGCGGTCCAGCAGCCGCTGGTCGGTCGTCGTGCCCACCGTGCGCGGGTCGGGCTCGCCGCCACGCAGCATCACCGGGCCCTGGTGCCGGGCGCGCCGGCGCCGCTCGGGCGCCGGCTGCGCCTGCGGGGCCTGCGGGTCCTGCTGCTGGGTCATGCGGAGCTCCCCGAGAGGTAGGCGACCAGCGCGTCCTCGGCCGGCTGCAGCCGGTCGAGCAGGACGTGCTCCTCGCGCGTGTGGGCGAGCTGCGGGTCGCCCGGGCCGTAGTTGACCGCCGGGATGCCGAAGGCGGCGAACCGCGCCACGTCGGTCCAGCCGAACTTCGCGCGGGCCGGCCGCCCCACCGCGGCGACGAACGCAGCCGCCGCCGGCTCGCCCAGCCCCGGCAGCGCTCCACCGGAGTGGTCGACGACCTCGATCTCCGCCCCGGCGGCGACGGCGTCGGCGAACACCTCGCGCACGTGCGCCTCGGCGGCGTCCTCGTCCCGGTCGGGTGCGTAGCGGAAGTTGACCAGCAGCGCGGCCTCGTCGGGGATCACGTTGCCGGCGACCCCACCGGAGATGCCGACGGCGTTGAGCCCCTCGCGGTAGGTGCAGCCGTCGATGGTCACCTCGCGCGCCTCGTAGGACGCGAGGGTGGCCAGCGGCCCGGCCAGCCCGTGGACCGCGTTCTTCCCGAGCCAGCTCCGCGCGCTGTGCGCCCGGTGGCCCGGCGTCGTCAGCCGCACCCGCAGGGTGCCCTGGCAGCCGGCCTCGATCTCGCCGTCGGTCGGCTCGAGGAGGATCGCGAGGTCGCCGTACAGCCAGCCGCGGCGCTCGCGGGCCACGCGGCCGAGCCCGTTCTTGACCGCCTCGACCTCCTCGTTGTCGTAGAAGGCGAAGGTCAGGTCGTGCGCGGGCTCGGCACCGGGGACGCCGAAGCGCCCGGCCAGCCGGAGCATCACCGCGTCGCCGGACTTCATGTCGCTGGTGCCGCAGCCGTACAGCCGGTCGCCCTCGATGCGGCTGGGGACGTTGTCGGCGATCGGCACGGTGTCCAGGTGCCCGGCGAGCACCACCCGCGTCGGCCGGCCGAGGTTGGTGCGGGCCAGGACGTTGTTCCCGATGCGCTCCACCTCCAGCCCACCCAGGCCGCGGAGCGCCGCCTCGACGAGGTCGGTGAGCGCCTGCTCGTCCCCCGACACGGACGGGACGTCGACCAGCGCGCGAGTCAGCGTGAGGACGTCGGCGGAGAGGTCCAGCGGAGGGAGGTCGCTCACGCGTCCGAGCCTAGGGGGCGCCCCGCGCCCCCGGCTCGGTAGCGTCGTACCCGTGACCGCCGCGCCCGTCTCCGCATCCGCCGCCGGCCTCGCCACCGTGACCCACGCGGGCACGGTGCTGGACACCTGGTTCCCGGAACCACGGCTCGGCGCCCCCGACGGGGCGCAGGCCGGCACCACCCGGCTCGGGGCGCTGGAGCTCGCCGGCGAGCTGGGCCCGGACTACGGCGGCCTGGTGCGCACCGACGAGGCGCGCGGGGTCGAGGTCATCGCCGTCCGCACCGTCATCCCCGACCTGTCGGCGCCGCCGGTGGACACCTACGACGTCTGGCTGCGGCTGCACCTGCTCTCCCACCGCCTGACCAAGCCGAACCAGGCGGACATGACCGGCGTCTTCGGCCTGCTCACCAACGTGGCGTGGACCAGCGCCGGGCCGGTCGAGGCGGCCACGTTCAACGCCCACCGGCTGCGCGCCGCCGTCGGGCACGTGACCGTGTTCGGCGTCGACAAGTTCCCCCGGATGGTCGACTACGTGATCCCCTCGGGCGTCCGCATCGCCGACGCCGACCGGGTGCGGCTGGGCGCGCACCTGGCCGAGGGGACGACGGTCATGCACGAGGGCTTCGTGAACTTCAACGCCGGCACGCTGGGCCCCTCGATGGTCGAGGGACGGATCAGCCAGGGCGTCGTCGTCGGTGCGGACAGCGACATCGGCGGTGGCGCGTCCATCCAGGGCACCCTGTCCGGCGGCGGCAAGGAGGTCATCTCCATCGGCACCGGCTGCCTGCTGGGCGCCAACGCCGGCATCGGCATCTCGCTCGGCGACGACTGCATCGTCGAGGCCGGCTGCTACGTCACCGGCGGCTCGCTGGTCACGCTTCCCGACGGCTCGGTGGTCAAGGCCCGCGAGCTCTCCGGCAGCAGCGGCCTGCTGTACCGCCGCAACAGCGTCAGCGGCGCGCTCGAGGCCGTCGACCGGAAGGGCCGGGCCTGGGGCGCGCTCAACGCGGAGCTGCACAAGAACTGAGCCTGCGGCCGCCGTCACCCCCGCGCGTCCAGGGAACGGTCAGGGAGCCCACCTACGCTCGACTCGATGCCCTCCACCTCGACGACGGCCCGGGTCACCGCGCTCCGGGCCGCTGCGCCGGCCCGCCGTCGCCCTGCCCGCCGAGGACCGGGGAAGCGCGGTCCGGCGCGCTCGAAGCGGGGCGGCTCGGACAACTGGTGGCCGCTGGTGATCGTCGCAGCGCTGGTCGTGGTGGGCGTCGCCTGGGCGCGGGCGGCGGACGACGTCCCGCCGGCCGTCACGTGCACCGTCGAGGGGCCGATCGGGACGGGGAACGTGCAGCTCTCGCCGGACCAGGCGCAGCACGCGGCGACGATCGCGCGCGTGGGCCGGGAGCGCGGCCTGCCGGACCGGGCGATCGTCATCGCGCTGGCGACCGCGATGCAGGAGTCCACGCTGCGCAACCTCGACCACGGCGACCGCGACTCGCTGGGCCTCTTCCAGCAGCGCCCGTCGCAGGGTTGGGGAACCCCGGAGCAGGTGCAGGACCCGGTCTACGCGGCCGGCATCTTCTACGACCGCCTGGTGCAGGTGCCGGGTTGGGACACCGGCCGGCTCACCGAGGTCGCCCAGGCCGTGCAGCGCTCGGGCTTCCCCGAGGCCTACCAGAAGCACGAGCCCCTGGCCCAGGAGCTGACCGCCGCGCTGAGCGCGGACGCCCTCGGCTGCGCCTGACCACGGTCGTGCACACTGCGGCGATGGCCGCTGAGGAGCGACTGGTCCTGGTCCACGGGGCGACCAGCGGGCCCTGGGTGTTCGACCATTGGCCCGGCGCGTTCCCCGGCTACGACGTCCACGCTCCGGACCTGCAGGCGGGACTCGACGTCGCACGGGCCCGGATGACCGACTACGTCGACCGGGTGCTCGGCGCAGCCGCAGACCGCCCCTCGGTCGTCTGCGGTTGGAGCATGGGGGGCCTCGTGGCGCTGATGGCCGCGCAGCGGTCCCCGTTGGCGGCTCTGGTCGTCCTGGAGCCGAGCCTCCCCCTGGAGCTCTCCGGAGGAGATCCGCTCCGGGAACTCCGCTCGGGCACCTACGACGCGCAGTCGGCGTACGGCCCGCTGCCCCCCGGTACGAGGAGCCGCCCCGAATCCCTGCGCGCCCTGGACGAGCGGAAGCGGGGCATCTCGGTCCCCTCGGTCGACTGCCCCGTGCTCGTGGTGACGGGCGGCACCGGTCGGTCGGCGGGACGGTTGGTGGCCGGGCACTACGACGCCGACCTCCTGGAGTTTCCGGACCTGGGGCACTCCGAGCTGGTCTCGGATCCGCTCGTCCTGGCAGGCATCGCCTCGTGGCTCACCGGAGCCGGACCCCGGCGGTAGCGTCAGCGCTCCCCGATCGGCCGTCCGACGGTCAGCGGGTCGCGCAGCTCCGGGTCCAGCGCCCGGTAGGCGGCGTCCGGTTCGGTGCCGGTGGCGTCCAGCACCGAGCTGAAGAAGCACCGCGCCGCGGCGGCGAGCACGACGTCGAGGACCTCGTCGTCACCGACGCCGAGGTCCCGCAGCTCCGCGAGGTCCTGCTCGGTCAGCGCCGCGGCACCGGCGGCGACCTTCGCCGCCAGCCGGACGACGGCGGCGTCGACCGGCGCCAGGTCGCCCTCCTGCCCGGCGGCGATCGCCCGCACCTCCGGCTCGCCGTCGAACTGCTCGACCAGGACCCGGCCGTGGGCCAGCGAGCAGTAGCTCGAGCGCAGCTGCCGGGCGGCGGCCAGGGTGGCCAGCTCGTACCGCCGAGGGTCCATCGAGGCCTTGATCGAGGCGTTCAGCCCCCTCCACGCGTCGTGGACGGCGGGGCGGCGGGCGAGCAGCCGCGTGTAGTTGGCGACGTAGCCGAGCGTCGCCCGGTCGCGGGCGAACGCCTCGGCGGCCTCCGCCGACCACGACTCCTCGGCACCGGCGATCCAGCTCATGCCGGGACGGTAGGACCGGCCCGGGACGCCGCGGAAGGCGGAGCGGCGCGGTAGGCGAGCACCGCGGCGCTACGCCCCCACGTAGGCCGCCAGGTGCTCGCCGGTCACGGTCGACCGCGCCGCGACTAAGTCGGCCGGCGTGCCCTCGAAGACGACCCGGCCGCCGTCGCGGCCGGCTCCCGGGCCCAGGTCGACGATCCAGTCGGCGTGCGCCATGACCGCCTGGTGGTGCTCGATCACCAGCACCGACCGCCCGGAGTCGACCAGCCGGTCGAGCAGGCCCAGCAGGTTCTCGACGTCGGCCAGGTGCAGGCCCGTCGTCGGCTCGTCCAGGACGTAGATGCTGCCCTTCTCCGCCATCTGGGTGGCCAGCTTGAGCCGCTGCCGCTCGCCCCCGGACAGGGTCGTCAGCGGCTGCCCCAGGCTCAGGTAGCCCAGCCCGACGTCGGTGAGCCGGTCGAGGACGGCGTGCGCGGCCGGCACCTTGCCCTCGCCGCTGCCGAAGAACTGCTCGGCCTCGGCGACCGACATGGCGAGCACCTCGGCGATGTTCCGGCCACCGAGTGTGTACTCCAGCACCGCGGCCTGGAACCGCCTGCCCTCGCACTCCTCGCACGGCGACTCGACGGTCGCCATGACGCCGAGGTCGGTGAAGATCACCCCCGCGCCGTTGCACGTCGGGCAGGCGCCCTCGGAGTTGGAGCTGAACAGCGCCGGCTTCACGCCGTTGGCCTTGGCGAATGCCTTGCGGATGGGCTCCAGCAGGCCGGTGTAGGTCGCCGGGTTGCTGCGCCGCGAGCCGCGGATGGCCGACTGGTCCACCACCACGACGCCCTCGCGGTCGGCGACCGACCCGGTGACCAGCGAGCTCTTGCCGGAACCGGCCACGCCGGTCAGGACGCACAGCACCCCGAGCGGGAGGTCGACGTCGACGCCCTGCAGGTTGTGCGTGGACGCCCCGCGCACCTCCAGCGCCCCGGTGGGTGTCCTCACCGAGTCCTTGACCCGCGCCCGGTAGTCCAGGTGCCGGCCGGTCACGGTGTCGCTGGCCCGCAGCCCGTCGACGGTGCCCTCGAAGCAGATGACCCCACCGGCGGCCCCGGCTCCGGGGCCGAGGTCGACGACGTGGTCGGCGATGGCGATCGACTCGGGCTTGTGCTCCACCACGAGCACCGTGTTGCCCTTGTCCCGCAGCTGCAGCAGCAACTGGTTCATGCGCTCGATGTCGTGCGGGTGCAGCCCGATCGTCGGCTCGTCGAAGACGTAGGTGACGTCGGTGAGCGAGGAGCCCAGGTGCCGGATCATCTTGGTCCGCTGGGCCTCGCCGCCGGACAGCGTGCCCGCCGGCCGGTCGAGCGAGAGGTAGCCCAGCCCGATCCCGGTGAACGAGTCGAGCAGGTGCTGCAGGCCACCGAGCAGCGGGGCGACCGACGGCTCGTCGAGCTCGCGCACCCACTCCGCCAGGTCGCTGATCTGCATCTCGCACAGGTCGGCGATGTTCTTCCCCCGGATGCGCGACGACCGGGCCTCGGGCGTGAGCCGCGTGCCCTCGCACTCCGGGCAGGCCTGGAACGTGATCACCCGCTCGACGAAGCGGCGGACGTGCGGCTGCAGCGAGTCGACGTCCTTGGACAGCATCGACTTCTGCACCTTGGGGATGACCCCCTCGTGGGTCAGGTTGATGCCCTCGACCTTGATCTTCGTCGGCGCGGCGTAGAGGAGGGTGTCCAGCTCCTTCTTCGTGTACTTCCCGATCGGCTTGTCCAGATCGAGGCCCGCGCCCTGGAAGAGCCGGCCGTACCAGCCCTCCATGCTGTAGCCGGGCACCGTCAGCGCGCCCTCGTTGAGCGACTTGGACTCGTCGTACAGCGCGGTGAGGTCGAAGTCGGAGACCGACCCCATGCCCTCGCACCGCGGGCACATCCCGCCCAGGTAGACCGCGTCCTTGACCACGGCCTTCTCGACCCGGCCGCCGGCCTTCTCCGTGCTCATGACCCCGCTGGCCCTGCGCGTCGGGACGTTGAAGGAGAACGCCGTGGGCGGACCGACGTGCGGCGTCCCGAGCCGGCTGAACAGGATGCGCAGCATCGCGTGGGCGTCGGTCGCGGTGCCCACCGTGGAGCGCGGGTTGGCGCCCATCCGCTCCTGGTCGACGATGATCGCCGTCGTCAGCCCCTCGAGGAGGTCGACCTCCGGCCGGGCCAGCGAGGGCATGAAGCCCTGCAGGAACGCGCTGTAGGTCTCGTTGATCAGCCGCTGCGACTCCGCGGCGATCGTGCCGAACACCAGCGAGCTCTTGCCGGAGCCGGAGACGCCGGTGAAGACGGTGAGCCGCCGTTTCGGCAGCTCGACGCTCACGTCCTTGAGGTTGTTCTGCCGGGCGCCGAGCACCCGGATCACGTCGTGGCTGTCGGCGGTGTGCCCGGTCGTGGGCTCGGTCTGCGCGCTCATGCTGCGGGGGCCTCCATGCGTCCGGGCGGTCGCCGTGCGGTGACCGCCCGTGTCTACCAGCGCTGTCCGACGGAGAAGACCGGTCGGCGACCGGGTTCTCAGCTGCGCTGCTGGATCCGGACCGTGTTGCCCGCCGGGTCGCGGAAGGCGCAGTCCCGGACGCCGTAGGGCTGGTCGGTCGGTTCCTGCATGACCTCGGCGCCGCTGGCGGCCATCCGGTCGAAGACCTCCTGCAGGTCCCCGGCGGCCAGCACCAGGGAGGCGTAGGTCCCCTTGGCCATCATCTCGGCGATGGTCCGCCGCTCGGCGTCGGTGATGCCCGGGTCGGCCGCGGGCGGGTGCAGGACCAGCGTCGTCGCCGTCTCGTCGGCCGGGCCGAGGGTCAGCCAGCGCATGCCGTCGTAGCCGACGTCGTTGCGCAGCACGAGGCCGAGCGAGTCGCGGTAGAAGGCCAGCGAGGCGTCCGGGTCGTCGTGCGGCAGGAAGGCGTGGTGGATGGTGACGTCCATGGCCAGCACGCTAGGGACGGCCGGCGGGCTCGCGCTTCTCGATTCCTGACCGATGGCGGGCCCGGACCGGCCGGGTCACCTGCTTCACGACGCACGAGGGCAGGTCCGCGGTGCCCGCGGCGGCCGCCCGCCGGTAGGCGCCCGGCGGCATGCCGACCAGCTCGGTGAACCGGGTCGTGAACGTGCCCAGCGACGAGCACCCGACGGCGAAGCAGACCTCCGTCGCGGTCAGGTCCCCCCGGCGCAGCAGGGCCATGGCCCGCTCGATCCGCCGGGTCATCAGGTAGGCGTAGGGCGACTCGCCGTAGGCCGCCCGGAACGCGCGGCTGAGGTGGCCGGCCGACATCGCCGCGCCGCGGGCGAGGGCCTCGACGTCCAGCGGCTGCTCGTACTCGCGGTCGATGCGGTCCTTGACCCGCCGGAGGCGGGCGAGGTCGCGCAGCCGCTGCTCCGCGGGTGCTCCGCTGCTCACGCCCGGGATGCTGCCACGCCCGCAAACCCCCGGGGCCGGTTCCCTCCCCCGCGCGGGGGAGGAACCCTCAACCGCGGCGCGGGGCACGCCGACAGCGTCGTCATGACGATCGCACCCTCCACCCCTCCGCCCGCGGCTGCCGCGGGTCCCGACGTCGCCGCGGTCGCCGACGTCACCGCCCTCCTGCCGAACCGCGACGCGCTCCTGGTCCGGCTCGCCGAGCGATTGGTCACCGTTCCGCACGACCCCGCCGCGCTGGTGGTCGTCGGCCTGCTCCGCCGCGACGACGGCTGGCCCACGCCGGCCTCGACGCTGGCCGCGGTGACCACGCTCCTGGCCCGCTCGCTGCGCGGCGACGACTGGCTCGGTGCGTCCGGGGCCGCCGAGTTCGCCATCGTGCTCACGGGGTCCGGCGACGCCGCCGCGGTCGCCGCCGAGCGGCTGACCACCGCCGTGGCCGGGCTCGGCATCCCGGGCCTGTCCGCGGCCGCGGGCATCGCCCCGCTGCGCGCCGACCTGACCGCGCACGAGGTGTTCCGGCGCGCCACCTTGAGCCTCACGGCCGCCCGGAACGCCGGTCCGCTGGCGGTGGTGCGCCACCGCGAGCCGGTCTGAGGTCCCTCAGGCGCCGAGGCGCTGCACCGCCGCGTCGATCCGCTCGTCGGTGGCGGTGAGCGCCATGCGGACGTGCCGCCCCCCCGACGGGCCGTAGAACGCCCCGGGTGCTGCCACGACGCCGAGGCCGGCCAGCCAGTCGATGGTCGCCCAGCAGTCCTCGTCCCGGGTCACCCACAGGTAGAGCCCGGCCGCGGAGTGGTCGATCCGCAGCCCGGCACCGCGCACCGCCGCGGCCAGCCGGTCCCGGCGGGCCCGGTAGCGCTCGCGCTGCGCGTCGACGTGCGCGTCGTCGCCCAGCGCGGCGGTCATCGCGGCCTGCACGGGTGCGGGGACCAGCAGCCCCAGGTGCCGGCGCACCTCCCAGACCCGGCGCACCAGCGCCGGGTCACCGGAGAGCAGGCCCCCGCGGTAGCCGGCGGCGCTGGACTGCTTGGACAGCGAGTGGACGGCGAGCAGGCCGGTGTGGTCGTCGCCGGCGACCGCGGGGTGCAGCAGCGACCGCGGTTCGGCGTCCCAGCCCAGCGTCACGTAGCACTCGTCGGCCACGACGGGCACGCCGTGGGTGCGGCCCCACTCCACCCAGGCCCGCAGCTCGGCGTCGTCCAGGACCCGGCCGTGCGGGTTGCCGGGCGAGTTCAGCCAGACCAGGACGACGCCGTCGGCGTCCTCCGGCGGCACGTCGGTGCGCCGGACGCCCAGCCCCGCGACGACCGCGCCCACCTCGTAGGTGGGGTAGGCGACCGACGGGATCAGCACCGTGCCGCCGCCGGTGAGCCCGAGCAGGGTCGGCAGCAGCGCGACCAGCTCCTTGGAGCCGACCGTGGGGATCACCGAGGGGGCGGCGCCCAGCGGGTCGGCGAGCGTCACGCCCAGCCGGCGCTCCAGCCAGCCGGCCGCCGCGGTGCGCAGCGCCGCGGTGCCCAGCGCCGCGGGGTAGCCCGGCGCGTTGCCCGCCGCGGCCAGCGCCTTCCCGAGCAGCGCGGGGGTGTCGTCGACCGGGGTGCCGATCGAGAGGTCGACGACGCCGCCCGGGTGCTCAGCGGCCCGGTGCCGGGCCGGTTCCAGCGCGTCCCACGGGAAGTCCGGGAGGACGCGCGGTGCGCCGGGGAGCTGGCCGGTCAGTGCCCCTCGCCCTGGGGCGGGAGGGCCGCGACCAGCGGGTGGTCCTTGTTGATCTTTCCGGTCTTGGCGGCGCCGCCCGGGCTGCCCAGGTCGGAGAAGAACTCCACGTTGGCGTTGTAGAAGTCCTTCCACTTGTCCGGGACGTCGTCCTCGTAGTAGATGGCCTCGACCGGGCAGACCGGCTCGCACGCACCGCAGTCGACGCACTCGTCGGGGTGGATGTAGAGCATCCGGTCGCCCTCGTAGATGCAGTCCACCGGGCACTCGTCGATGCACGCCTTGTCGAGCACGTCGACGCAGGCCTGTGTGATGACGTAGGTCACGGTGGTTCCTCCTGGAGGACGGTGCGGGCAGCGACCGCTGGGGCGGCCGATCGGCTTGATTAGTATCACCCTCCCGCGCGCGGACGGCTGGGAAGGGTGCCCTTCCCTGCGCCCTCACCCCGTCGGGGGAGGGTCGAGGATGGACGCCGTGGTCGACGTCCGCGGCCTCGAGGAGATCGCCGCCCGCACCTGGCGGGGGCTCGAGGAGGAGCGGTACGGGGACTGGCTGCTGCGCGCCGGCGCCGGCTTCAGCCAGCGGGCCAACTCCGTGCTCGTCGTCGGCGAGGCACCCGGGCCCCTCGCGGACGCCGTCGGCAGCGTCGCCCGGTGGTACGCCGACCGGGGCCTGCCCGCACGGGCGCAGCTGCCCGGCCCGCCCGGTCCGGCCGACGCCGCCTTCGCCGCTGCCGGGTGGACCCGCGGGGAGGACGTCCTGGTGCTGACCGCACCGCTCGCGCCCTGGCCCGCGCCGCCGGTCGAGGTGCAGCTCTCCCCCGCGCCGGACGACGCCTGGCTGACCGGCTACCGCTACCGGGGCGCACCCCTGCCGCCGGCGGCGCGGGCGGTGCTCACCGCCGCCGACCGCCCGCTGTTCGCCTCGGTCCGGCCCGAGCCGGCGCCCGCGACGCCGGCAGCGGTCGCCCGCGGGGTGGTGGCCGACGGCTGGCTGGTGATCACCGCGGTGACCGTCGTCGTGGGGGCCCGGCGTCGCGGGCTGGCCCGAGCGGTCATGGCCGCGCTCGCCGCCGCCGGGCGCGACCGCGGCGCCCGCTCCTGCCTGCTGCAGGTCAGCGAGGACAACGGGCCGGCCCTGGCGCTCTACGCGCGGCTGGGCTTCACCGAGCACCACCGCTACCACTACCGGACCGCACCGGGCTGACCGGCGGCGTACCGAGCAGCCGGCCCGCCGCGAAGGCCGCCGCGACCACGCCGGCGCCGAGGAACGCCACCCCGACCGCACCGGTCGCCCCGGTGCCGACCAGCACCAGGTCGCCCTCCGGACGGCGCACCATGGCCGCCAGCGCGACGACCAGCCAGACCACGGCGGGCAGCACCGCGACCGCCCGCGATCCGGACAGCCGGTGCGCCAGCCGGACCAGCGCGACGTTGCCGCCGACGGCGGCCAGCACCGACAGCGGCAGGGGCACCCCGCCGACCCGCAGCGGGAGCCAGAACACCTCGACCACCGCCAGCCAGCCCGAGACCGCGACCGCCAGCACCGCCCAGCCCGTGACGGCGGCGACGCGGGCGATCACCTGGCCAGGCCGGCGAAGAGGTCGTCCTCCCAGCCGTGCGGCCCGGACCCCGTGCCGCGCTCCCCCCGCACCAGCCGGTAGTGCTCGACGGCGGCCAGCTCCAGCCCGATGTTGTTCGAGAGCGCGAAGAACGGGCCGTCGACCAGGATCTGGGTGGGGTGCGCGCGCATGGCGGCGTCCTTGTGCAGGGCGAACGCCCCGCCGTCCACCTCGGTGGTGACGACCTCGTCCGGGACGGCGAAGGGCAGGTCGTCCGCGCTCGCGGCGCCCTCGAAGAAGGTGTCGTCGCCGGCGGCGGCCATGGCGTCGATGCCCTGCTGCACCACCGAGCGGGGCATGGCGTTCCAGTAGACCTTGGCGACCTCCCACGCCGGGCCCAAGTCGGGCCGGTAGCCGGGGTCGGCGGCGGCGTCGACGGCGCGCATGGCGACGCGGTGGGCCTGGATGTGGTCGGGGTGGCCGTAGCCGCCGTTCTCGTCGTAGGTCACCAGCACCTGCGGTCGGACCTCACGGACCACGGCCACGGCGTGCGCCGTCGCCTCGTCGAGATCGGCGTTCCAGAAGGCGCGGGGGTGCTCGTTGGCCGGCGTCCCCATCATCCCGGAGTCGCGGTACCGGCCGGCGCCGCCGAGGAAGCGGGAGTCGGTGACGCCCAGGGCGGCCATCGCGCCCTGCAGCTCGCCGATCCGGTAGCCGCCGAGCTGGTCGGCCTGGTCGGCGGCCAGCTGGGCCAGCTCGGGGACGAGGATCTCGCCCTCCTCCCCCAGCGTGCAGGTGAGCAGGGTGACCGCGGCCCCCTCCGCGACGTAGCGGGCCATGGTGGCGCCGTTGTTGATCGTCTCGTCGTCGGGGTGGGCGTGCACCAGCAGGAGGCGGCGGTCAGCGGTCACGGGAGGTCATTCTCCCCGAGGCCCGCGTGAGGCAGGCGGGCGCGTCCTCCCTCACCGCAGCGCGTCCTCCCCCACCGTGCACCGTGCGGGAGGACGCGCGCTGGGACCAGGTCACCTGATTCCAGCGGGGGCTACTCGGCGTCGAGGGGGACGACGGCGCGGGCCTCGGCGAAGTGGCACGCCGACGGGTGGCCCTGGCCGCGGTCGACCAGCTCCGGGGCCTCGGTGGCGCAGATGTCCTGCGCCTTCCAGCAGCGGGTGCGGAACCGGCAGCCCGAGGGCGGGTCGGCCGGGCTGGGCACGTCGCCCTGCAGCAGGATGCGGTCCTTCTGGCCACGCAGGTGCGGCTCGTGCAGCGGGACCGAGGACAGCAGCGCCTGGGTGTAGGGGTGCGACGGCGTCGCGTACACCTGCTCGTCGGTGCCCTCCTCGACGATGGACCCGAGGTACATCACCGACACGCGGTCGGAGATGTGCCGGACGACGGAGAGGTCGTGGGCGATGAAGAGGTAGGACAGGCCGAACTCGTCCTGCAGGTCCTCGAGCAGGTTGACCACCTGCGCCTGCACCGAGACGTCGAGCGCGGAGACCGGCTCGTCGCAGACGATGACCTCGGGCCGCAGCGCCAGGGCCCGGGCGATGCCGATGCGCTGCCGCTGGCCGCCGGAGAACTGGTGCGGGTAGCGGTTGACGTAGTCGGGGTTCAGGCCGACCCGGTCGAGCAGCTCCTGGGTGCGCTTGAGCCGGTCCTTGCGGGGCGCGATGTCGGAGTGCACCGCCCAGCCCTCGGCCACGATGTCGCCGACGGTCATCCGCGGGTTCAGCGAGGAGTACGGGTCCTGGAAGATGATCTGGACCTCGCGGCGGTACTCCTTGAGCGCGCGGCCGGACATCCTGGCGACGTCCTCGCCCTTGTAGAGGATCGAGCCGCCGGTCGGCTTCTCCAGCGCGACCAGCAGCTTCGACACCGTCGACTTGCCGCAGCCGGACTCGCCGACCAGGCCGACGGTCTCCCCGCGGCGCAGCGTCATGTTCACGCCGTCGACGGCGCGGACGTGGCCGATCGTGCGCTTGAAGAGGATCCCCTGCGTCAGCGGGAAGTGCTTCTGCAGGCCGCGGATCTCCAGCAGCGTCTCCCCCAGCGGACCCCGCGTGGAGGACGGCGCCGAGGAGACGGCGGTGGCCCCGGTGGACCCGGACGGAGTCGTCGGCTCAGGCACCGAGGACCTCCTCGCTGTAGTGGCACGCCGCCTCGCGGCCGGGGGCGACCAGGCGCAGCGGCGGGACGTCGGCGGCGCAGTCGCGGCCCGGTGCCGCCTCGGCGCCGAGCTTGCGGTGCGCGCACCGCGGGTGGAAGGGGCAGCCGCTGGGGATCGCGGCGAGGTTCGGCGGCTGGCCGACGATCGGCTGCAGCCGGCCGCCCTTGGCCTCGACCTGCGGGACGGAGGCCATGAGCCCGTCGGTGTAGGGGTGCGCGGCGTCGGTGAAGACGTCGTCGACGGTCCCCCGCTCGACGATCCGGCCGGCGTACATGACGGCGACGTCGTCGGCGACCTCGTTGACCACGCCGAGGTCGTGGGTGATGAGGATCAGCCCCATCCCCGTCTCCCGCTGCAGGTCCTTGAGCAGGTCCATGACCTGGGCCTGCACGGTGACGTCGAGCGCGGTCGTGGGCTCGTCGGCGATGAGGATCCGCGGGTCCAGGGCGATCGCCATGGCGATCATGACGCGCTGCCGCATGCCGCCGGAGAACTGGTGCGGGTAGTCGTCCACCCGCTTGGCCGCGGCCGGGATGCGCACCCGGTCCATCAGCTCGACGGCCTTCTGCTTGGCCTCCTTGCGGGAGGCCCCCTGGTGCACGCGGAACATCTCGCCGATCTGCCACCCGACGCTGTAGACGGGGTTCAGCGACGACAGCGCGTCCTGGAAGATCATCGAGATGCCGGGGCCGCGGATCTGCCGCTGGTCCTCGTCGGACATGGTCAGCATGTCCCGGCCCTCGAACCGGATGGCGCCGGTGACGACCGCGGGCGGAGTGTCGAGGATGCCCATGATCGCCTGGGCGGAGACGGACTTGCCCGACCCCGACTCCCCGAGGATGGCCAGGGTCTGCCCCTCGGCCAGCGAGTAGCTCACGCCGTTGACGGCGTTGACCACGCCGGAGCGCTGCCGGAACTCGACGTGCAGGTCGTCGACCTCCAGCAACGTCGCACCGGTGCTCACCGGGCGCGGGGCGGGGTCGATCTGGGACTGGGTCATGCGCGCTGCCTCGGGTCGAGGGCGTCGCGCAGGGCGTCGCCCATCAGGATGAACGCCATCACGGTCAGCGTCAGCACGATGCTCGGGAAGAGCACCAGGTGCGGCGCCGTGCGGATCAGGTCCTGGCCGGCCGCGATCTGCAGCCCCCAGGAGATCGCGGGGCGCTGGAGACCGACGCCGAGGTAGGTCAGCGTCGCCTCGGCCGCGATGAGCACGCCGATGGTGATGGTCGTGTAGACCAGCACCGGCGCGACGGCGTTGGGAAGGATGTGCCGGATCAGGATACGGCTGTTCGACGCACCCATGGCGCGAGCGGCGGCGACGTAGTCCGAGCTCTTGACCGCGATGACCTGCGAGCGGACCAGCCGCATCGCGGTCATCCAGCCGAACAGCGCCAGCGCGAGCGCCACCGCCCCCGGCCCCCGGGTGTTGAGGATCGGGATGTCGGTCGAGGGGCCCACCCGCAGCAGCACCAGCGCGCCGAGGATCAGCGGCAGCGCGTAGAAGATGTCGGCGATGCGGGACAGGACGCCGTCGGTCAAGCCGCCGAAGTAGCCGGCGATGGCCCCGACGACGACGCCGAGCAGCAGCACCACGACCACGGCGAACAGGCCGATGATCAGCGAGTTGCGGGCGCCGTAGACGACGTTGGCCATGTAGTCGCAGCCCTGCTGGTCGAAGCCGAACCAGTGCTCCGCCGACGGCAGGGCCTTGGAGTTGGCCAGGTCGCAGGCGCGCGGGTCGGCCCCGCGCACGAACATCTGCGGGAAGAGGGCGACGACCACGAGCAGCGTCGTCAGCACCAGGCCTATCCAGAAGAGCGGGTTGCGCTTGAGCGCGGCCCACGCGTCGGACCACAGGCTGTTCTGCCGTGGGTTGGTGACGTCGACCGACGGGCTGGCGAGCCCGGTGGTCGTCCCCGCCTCGACCTCGTCGTGGCGCAGGTCCATCTGCTGCTGGTCAGTCATAGCGGATCCTCGGGTCCAGGACGGCGTAGAGGACGTCGACCACCAGGTTGAAGAAGATGAAGAAGAAGACCATCAGCGTCACGATGCCGACGACGACGGCGCCCTCCTGCGAGCTGATGGAGTCGAACACCTCGCGGCCGATGCCGGGCAGGTTGAAGACGGTCTCGGTGACGATCGCGCCGCCCAGCAGCGCCCCGATGTCGGCCCCGATGAAGGTGACGACCGGGATGAGGCTGTTGCGCAGCGTGTGCCGGACGATCACGCGGCTCTTGGGCAGGCCCTTGGCCCGCGCCGTCCGCACGTAGTCCGCGCGCATGTTCTCGGCGATGCTCGTCCGGGTCAGCCGGGCCACGTAGGCCAGCGAGCCCGACGCGAGCACCAGGCCGGGCAGCACGTAGCTGTACCAGCCCTCGCGGGTGCCGGCGATCGGGAACCAGCCGAGCTTGAGGCCGAACAGCAGCTGGGCGATGAAGGCCAGCACCAGGATCGGGATCGAGACGATGATCGTCGTCGACACCAGCACCAGGTTGTCGAAGTAGCTGTTGCGGCGGATGCCGGCCATGACGCCGGCGATGATGCCGATGATCGCCTCGAAGACGACGGCGACGATGGTCAGCCGGATCGTCACCGGCAGCGTGCGCTCGATGGTGTCCAGGACCGGCCGACCGCGGAAGTCGGTGCCCAGGTCACCGCTGAGCAGCCCCTTGAGGTACTCCCAGTACTGGATGTACAGCGGGTCGTTGAGGTTGAAGCGCTCGCGGAGCACCTCCACCACGGCCGGCGACAGCGGTCGGTCCCCGCCCAGGGCGCGGATGGGGTCGCCGGGCAGGGCGAACACCATCGCGAAGATCAGGAAGGACGCGCCCAGCAGCACCGGGATGGTGAGCAGCAGGCGGCGCGCTACGTAGCGGCCCATGGTCCCCCTCGGGTACGAGCCCGCGCAGGTCGCGGCGGGCCGGTGTCCATCGTGCTCTTACTGCCGCACACGCGCCGCCGGGGGCGACCGTCCTGAGTGGACGGGCGCCCCCGGCGGGTGGTGCGGGTCCTGCTAGGCCGAGGTCAGTTGACCGTGACCTCGGCGACGACGACGCGCTGGAACAGGTCCAGGCGGACGTTGCTCACGTTGTCGGTGTGCACCGACTGGATCTCCGTGAAGAACAGCGGCGCCATCGGCATGGCCTCGGCGATGATGTCCTCGGCCTGGTTGTAGAACTCGATGGCCTCGGCCTCGTCGGCGGCCTGGTCACCCTCGACGATCAGGCTGGAGACCTCCGGGTCGGCGTAGAAGCTGTAGTTCGAGCCCAGCGGCGGCTGCGACTGCTCGGTGAACAGCGGGGTCAGGTAGCTCTCCGCGGCCGGGTAGTCGAAGCTCCAGCCGTAGCGGAACGGGCCGGTCCAGCCCTTGCTCTCACCGAGCGGCAGGTACTGCGCGAAGTCCAGGTCGCCGCGGAGCTGGAAGTCCACGCCCAGGTTCTGGCGCAGCTGGTTGCCCACGGCCTCCATCCACGCGTCGTGCGAGGCGCCGGCGTTGAACCACAGGTCCACCGGCTGGCTGGTGTCGAAGCCGGCCTCGGTCAGCAGCTGCTCGGCGGCCTCCGGGTCGTACGTGCAGAACTCGCAGGCGCCCTCGCGGTAGCCGTCCACGACCGGCGCGACGAACGCGTCGGCCGGCGTGCGGGTGCCGGCGAAGATGGCCTCCGAGATGGCCTCCCGGTCGATGGCCATCGAGATCGCCTGGCGGACCCGCGGGTCCGAGAAGCGCGGGTCGTAGGTCGGGAACCCGAGGTAGGTGATCTGCGAGGACTCGGTCTCGATGAAGTTCTCGCCGAACTCGCTCTCGGCGGACTCGATCACGTCGGCCGGGATGACGTCGATGATGTCGACGTTGCCGTCCTGGGCGTCGGTGTAGGCGGTCGCGACGTCGGCGTACACGATGTACTCGACGGCGTCGGCCTGGGCGACGTCGTCGCCGGCGTAGTCCTCGTACTTGGTGAGGGTGATGCCCTCACCGGGGACCCACTCCTCCTCGGCCTGGAAGGGGCCGTTGCCGATCGGCTGCGCGCCGAAGGCCTCGGGGTCCTCGAAGAAGGCGTCGGGCAGCGGGTAGAACGAGTTGTAGCCCACGACGGCCGGGAAGAGCGCGAAGGGCGTCTCGAGCGCGACCGTGAAGGTCAGGTCGTCCTCGACGGCGAGGCCGGAGAGCTCGGTCGCGGCGCCGTCCTGGACCTCGGCGAAGCCCGCGATGCGCGAGAGGTACGAGCCGCCGTCCTGCGCGTTCTGCGGGTTGGCGGTGTAGTTCCACGCATCGACGAACGACGCGGCGTCGACCGGGGTGCCGTCGTGGAAGGTCCACCCGTCCTTCAGGGTGATCGTCCAGTTCTGGTTGTCCTCGGACTCGATGGACTCGGCGACGCCGGTGTACTCGACCTCGCCCTCCTCGCTGAACTTCACCAGGCCGGTCCACAGCGAGTTGACGACCTGGTCGCCCTCGCTCTCGGTGGTGTTGCCGGGGACCAGCGGGTTCTCCGGCTCGGTGACGAACAGGCTGAAGGTGCCACCGCCGTCGCCGCTGCCGCCGCCGGTGCCGCTGTCGTCGCCGCCACCGCAGGCGGACAGCAGCATCGCGCCGGCCAGGCCGGATGCGACGAGCGCGGAACTGCGCTTGTTGAGCTTCACGTAGAGGCCTCTCTCGTCCCGCGAGCGCGGGGTCTCGGACTGGTCGGCCAGTGCCCGGCGGTGCCTGCAGCCCTGGCGATCGTGGTCGGACACGCACGTGTACGGGGAGCGAACCCCGCGTGCACGGGGAGCAACGCTAGGCAGCCGCCCGCAGGCTGTGCCACCGCCGTGGCCCATTTGTGACCTACCGACACGGTCTCACAGCGGTCGCCGCAACCGTTGCAGGGGTGCTGGCCTGCGGCAGGACGCGCTGCGGTCCCCCGGGCCCGGATCCGGACGGCTTGCGGCGCACGGGGCGCGTGGTGCGACGAGGTGCCGAGGTGTCGCTCCAGGGGGGCCGGGGTAGGTCGTGTGCGATCCAAACGAGAGAGAGGACGTGCGATGAGCGGCGAGGACAAGACCAACAACAAGCTCGAGGAGCTCGGCGGCAAGGCCAAGGAGGCGCTCGGCAACGCGACCGACGACAAGGACCTCCAGGCCGCGGGCCAGAAGGACCAGACGAAGAGCAACCTGAAGCAGGCCGGCGAGAAGGTCAAGGACGCCTTCAAGTAACGGTCGGCACCAGCGACGGCGGAGGCCGCACCCCACCCGGGGTGCGGCCTCCGCCGCTGTTCCCTGCTTTTCCGCGAAGAAGCAGGGATCCTCTCCGCGGAAGAGCTCGAGGCACCATCAGCCGACCGGCATGGTCCGGAGTGCTGCAGCGATCCGGCTCACGACGCCGTCCATGTGCCGCAGGTCTGCCGCCGACAGGCGGATGACCCGCCAGCCGGCGGCCACCAGGGCTCCTAGCCGCACGTCGTCCTTGGCGATCTGCAGTCCCTCGAAGTGGTACTCCCCGTCGTACTCGACGATCAGTCGGTGGTCGGGCCACGCGAGGTCGACGCGCGCCAGCCAGGTGCCGGCGTCCACCACCTCGAACTGCGGGACGGGGGCCGGCAGACCGGCGAGTGCGCACGCGACCCGCACCCAGGACTCGGGCGGCGACTCGCTCCGCCCGTCGACGAGCGCGAACGCCCGCCTCACCCGTGTCGAGCGCCAGCTCCCGAGCGGCCGCTCCTGCATCTGCTGGAGAGAGCCGGGGTCGATCAGGCGCATCCGGACCATCGCGTCCAGCACCCCGACCGCCGTGCCGGTCGTCTCCAGCGTGCCGACGTCCCATGCCGTCCTGGCCGCCCGGGTGTACCGGAGGTCCTCGCGGTCGACCAGGACGTCGGTGTCCGCGAGAGCCGCGGTGTGCACGCGCACCCCGACCGGCCCCCTCCACTTCGTCCCCGGCGGGACGACGACCGTCACCGGATCGCCGTAGGTGGGCGGAGGCGCACCGAGCAGCGCCGCTGCCGAGCGCCCACCGACTGCGGCCGACCGGGGCATCAGCAGCGCCGCCGCACGGCAACGGAGCGCGTGGTCCCGCTCGAGCGACGGATCGGCGTACACCCCGTGCAGCACGCGGACGTAGGGACCGTTCTGCAGCTGGTGCCGCGTGAGGACCCCCTCGGACACCGCATGCGCACCGATGAAGACCCCGTGGAGCCCGGGTGACCGAAGAAGCATGCCGGCATGCTCGCCGTCCGCGTCCACCCTCCGCTCCGGTCGTCCACAGCCCCTGCTTCTCCGCGGAGAAGCGGACCGCTTCTCCGCGGAAAAGCAGGTCGAGGGCGGGGCGCTACCCCTCCAGGAGGTGGCGGACGGCGGGGAGGAGCGGCCGGTCGGCGGCGATCCACTCGACGTCGTCCAGCTCGTCGGCCCCGACCCAGCGCAGCGCGGCGTGCTCGTGGGCGGCCGGCTCCCCCGACACCACGCGCGCCGACCACACCCGCATGGTCGAGGCACCCCGAGGCCCACCGGCGACGACGCCGTCGAGCGGCACCTCGCCGAGGAACTCGCCCGGCTCGATGACGACGCCGAGCTCCTCCGCGCACTCGCGCACCAGGGCCGCGAGATCGCTCTCGCCCGGCTCGACCTTGCCGCCGGGGAACTCCCAGCAGCCGTCGTAGGGCCCGCCGGACCGCTGGGCGACCAGCACGCGGTCGCCGTCGACCAGCGCCGCGCCCACCACCTGGACGACGTCCTCCGCGCGGGCGGCCGCCGCGGCGGCGTACCCGTCCAGGTGCGCGGTCATGGCCCGCTCCAGCCGACGGCGCAGCCGCCGGTCGGCCAGCCGGCCGAGCGGGCCGGGCCGGCCGCCGCCCACCTCGATCCGCTCGTCGACCAGCGTGCCGTCGGCGGTGGCGGTGAACCGGCGCGAGTGGGTGACCGGGCGCGGGGCGGAGGGCGCCGCGGCGTAGAGGTCGGAGAACGGCCGGACCGACGCCACCTCCTCCAGCGGCGCCGGCCACGGGCGGCCGAGGGCGCGGGCGACGTCGAACGCGACGGTCAGCGGCGCCTCCACCAAGGTGGTGAAACGCAGGCGCAGCACGCAGCCACTCTGGCAGACCACGGCAGGATGACCCCCGTGCGCATCAACGCCCGGGTCGACTACGCCCTCCGAGCCGTCGTCGAGCTGGCCGCCGCCGCGCCGGACTCGATGACCGCCGACGCCATCGCCACCGCCCAGGGGATCCCCAGCCGCTTCCTCCAGGCCATCCTCACCGACCTGCAGCGGGCCCGGCTCGTGACCAGCCAGCGCGGCCGGGACGGCGGCTACCGCCTGGCGCTGCCGGCGGCGGAGATCTCGATCGCGCGGGTCATGCGCATCGAGCAGGGCTTCCTCGCCGAGGTCCACGGCCAGCGCCCGGAGGACGTGACCTACCCCGGTGCCGCCGCCGAGCTGGCGAAGGTCTGGGTCGCCGCACGCGAGGCCTACCGCCGGGTGCTCGAGGGGGTCACCGTCGCCGACGTCGTCAGCGGCGAGCTGCCCGCCCACGCGGCCGAGCTGGTCGCCATGGACGAGGCCTGGCGGTCGTTCGGCAGCTCCACCGGCGGCTGAGCCCTCCGACGCGGTGCGCGACACTGGCGCCATGCCCGCAGCTCCGCGTCCCGGCGTCACCGTCTTCCTGACCGGCCTCTCCGGCGCCGGCAAGTCCACGATCGCCGATGCGCTGGTCGCCGGGCTGGAGGGCGAGGGGCGCCCGGTCACCGTGCTCGACGGCGACGTCGTCCGCACCCACCTCTCCAGCGAGCTGGACTTCAGCAAGGAGCACCGCGACCTCAACATCCGCCGCATCGGCTGGGTCGCCGGCGAGGTGGTCAAGCACGGCGGCACGGTCGTCGTCGCCGCGATCGCGCCGTACGAAGAGGCGCGCGAGCAGGCCCGGGCCCTGGTCGAGCAGCACGGCCGCTTCGTCCTGGTGCACCTATCCACGCCGCTGGAGGTGTGCGAGGAGCGCGACGTCAAGGGTCTCTACGCCAAGGCGCGATCCGGCGAGATCCCGGTGTTCACCGGCGTCAGCGACCCCTACGAGCCCCCGGTGGCGCCGGAGGTCGTCGTCGACACCTCGGTGACCCCGCTGGCCGAGTCGGTGGCCCGCATCCGCGCCGCCATGGACGGCGGGATGTGAGGCGCTCCACGCCTACCGGTCGGTGAGCTGTGGCACCATCACAGGCGTGAATGGCGGCGGAGTGCTCCTCGTCGCGCGCCTGCACGTCGATCTCGCGCGCGTCTCCAGCGCCACCTGTTCCGCCTCGCGCTGACCCAGGCCCCTCCCGCGCAGCATCTCTGCGCACCGAACCGGCAGCGCTCTCCCCGACCACGGCCGGCCGCCGTGCCGGGAGCAGGCGCAGGAAGAAGTACCGAGACGTGACGACCCCCACCCGCACGAGCAACCGCCCCAAGCGCGGCGAGGGCCAGTGGGCTCTGGGCTACCGGGAGCCGCTCAACCCCAACGAGCGGATGAAGAAGGACTCCGACGGTCTCGAGGTGCAGCAGCGCATCCTCGACATCTACTCGAAGACCGGCTTCGCGGGCATCGACCCCGGTGACCTCCGCGGCCGGATGCGCTGGATGGGCCTCTACACGCAGCGCGCCCAGGGCATCCCCGGCGGCAAGACCGCCGTGCTGGAACCCGAGGAGCTCGAGGACTCGTACTTCATGATGCGGGTCCGCATCGACAGCGGTCAGCTCAGCAGCGACGCCTTGCGGGTCATCGGCGGCATCAGCACCGAGTTCGGCCGCGACGTCGCCGACGTCACCGACCGGCAGAACGTGCAGTACCACTGGATCCGCATCGAGGACGTGCCGGAGATCTGGCGGCGTCTGGAGTCGGTGGGCCTGAGCACCATGGAGGCCTGCGGCGACGTGCCGCGCGTCATGCTCGGCTGCCCGCTCGCCGGGATCCTCGAGGACGAGGTCCTCGACGCCACCGACGTCATCGCGCAGACCGTCGAGAAGTACGTCGGCAGCCCGGAGTTCAGCAACCTGCCGCGCAAGTGGAAGACGTCGATGTCCGGCTGCGTCGACCACTGCACCGAGCCCGAGATCGACGACGTCTCGCTCGTGGGCGTCGTGAACGAGGCCGGCGAGGCCGGCTACGACCTCTGGGTCGGCGGCGGCCTGTCCACCAACCCGATGTTCGCCCAGCGGGTCGGCGTCTTCGTGCGGCCCGAGGAGGTCACCGAGGTCTGGGCGGCCTGCACCTCGGTGTTCCGCGACTACGGCTACCGCCGCCAGCGCAACCGCGCCCGGATCAAGTTCCTCATGGCCGACTGGGGCCCGGAGAAGTTCCGCCAGGTGCTGCAGGACGAGTACCTGCACCGCGCGCTGCCCGACGGCCCGGCGCCCGCGCCGGCCAAGCACGACCAGCGCGACCACGTCGGCGTCTCGCGGCAGAAGGACGGCGCCAACGCCGTCGGCTTCGCGCTGCGCACCGGCCGGATCAGCGGCTCGCTGCTCACCACCATCGCCGACCTGGCCGACGAGTACGGCCAGGGCCGCATCCGGACGACGACGCAGCAGAAGCTGGTCATCCTCGACGTGCCCGACGAGAAGGTGGAGGCGCTGATCGCCGCCCTCGCGGAGCACGACCTGCAGGTGCGGCCCAGCGCGTTCCGCCGCGGCACCATGGCCTGCACCGGTCTGGAGTTCTGCAAGCTGGCGATCGTCGAGACCAAGCAGCACGCGCAGGACCTCTACGCGGAGCTGGAGAAGCGGCTGCCGGACTTCGACGTGCCGATCGGCATCAACGTCAACGGCTGCCCGAACAGCTGCGCCCGGTTCCAGACCGCCGACATCGGCTTCAAGGGCTCGATGGTCAAGGACGACAACGGCGAGATGGTCGAGGGCTTCCAGGTGCACCTGGGCGGCCACCTCGGCGTCGAGGCGACCTTCGGCCGCAAGTTCCGCGGCCACAAGGTGACCAAGGCCGAGACCGCCGACTACTGCGAGCGGGTGCTGCGCGGCTTCCTGGAGCGCCGCACCGAGGGCGAGTCCTTCGCCCACTACGTCTCACGGGCCGAGGAGGCCTGGCTGCTGTGAGCGACGAGGCGGACGCGGGCGCGGGAAGGACCCGGCAGCTGCCGGTGTTCCACTGCCCGTACTGCGGGGACGAGGACCTCTCCCCGTACGAGGGCGACACGGCCTCGGGCTGGCGGTGCAGCGCCTGCCTGCGGGCGTTCTCCGTCCGCCTGATCGGAACGGGAGTGCAGCAGGGATGACGACCGCCATCGCAGCCACACCGGAACTGGCCGCCGAGGCCGACGCGCGCTTCGGCGCGATCGCCGACCCGGTCGAGCAGGCGCTGGCCGCGCTGCAGTGGGCCGGTGAGACCTTCGGCGACCGGTTCGCCATCACCTCGTCGATGGCCGACGGCCTGCTGGCGCACCTGGCCAGCCGCGCCATCCCCGGCGTGCACGTCATCTTCCTGGACACCGGCTTCCACTTCGCCGAGACGATCGGCACCCGTGACTGGATCACCGGCGTGCTGCCGGTGACGCTGGTCAACGTGACCGCGCCGCAGACCCCCGCGGAGCAGGAGCTCTCCTTCGGCCCGAAGCTCTACGAGCGCGACCCGGACCTGTGCTGCTCGCTGCGGAAGGTCCAGCCGCTGGCCGAGACGCTGTCGGGCTACACCGCCTGGGGCTCGGGCGTCCGGCGTGACGAGTCGGCGACCCGCGCGGACACCCGGCTGGTCGACTGGGACGCCAAGCGCGGCATGGTCAAGGTCAACCCGATCGCGGCCTGGACGCAGGCGGACGTGGACGCCTACATCGCCGAGCACCAGGTGCCGGTGAACCCGCTGTTCGAGCTCGGCTACGGCTCGATCGGCTGCGCGCCCTGCACCCGTCCGGTCGCGCCCGGCGAGGACCCCCGCGCCGGCCGCTGGGCGGGCTCCACGAAGACCGAGTGCGGCCTGCACACCTGACGCAGGACCACGCCCCTCCCCACGACGTGCTCCGCACGCCGCGGGCCCCTGGGCCGTGGCCGTCCCGACCGGAAGAATGCCGGCATGCCCCGCCCGCCGCGCCTCGCCCCTGACGCGGTCGCTCGCGCGCTCGCCGACCTGCCGCTGTGGTCCGGTGACGCCGACGGGCTGCGGCGCACCGTCGAGCTGCCGAGCTTCCGGGACGCCGTCGCAGCGATCGTGGCCATCGCCGACGTCGCCGAGGAGCTCGACCACCACCCCGACGTCGACCTCCGGTGGCGCACCCTGCACCTGACGCTGGTCAGCCACTCCGAGGGCGGGTTGAGCGAGCTCGACCTCGCGCTGGCCCGCCGGATCGACGCGCTGCTGCCCTGACCCGGGCCGGGGCGCCGCGGATCAATCAGTAGCCGACAGCGGCCGCCCCGTGCTGGGCCTGCTCCGGGGTGAAGCCCTCGTACTGCAACTGCTCGATCAGGCCCTGCCGGGAGAAGGACGAGTACCTGAGGTAGGCCTGCGCCTCGCCACGCGCGTTGGCGAGGCCCGGATTGACTTCCGGCTGGGCCTGCGGCGCCGGGGCAGGGACGGGTGCGGCATTCGGCGCCGGCGTGCGCGAGGGGACGGGGGTGCGGGTGGGGGTGGGTGCTGGTGCCGGTGCAGCCAGCGCCTCCTCGCGAGCCACGAGGTCGGCCTCCCGCTGGTCCAGCTCGGCTGCCCGGGACTCCATCTCCTCCTCGGTCGCCCGCATGCTCTCGTCCGCGTCGCGCTCGGCCTCGCGGGCGGCGTCCCGCGCCTCCCGCTCGGCGGCGACGACGTCGGCCTCACGGTCCGCGAGCCGCTCCTCCAGCGCCTGGTACTCCGCAGTGCCCTCGGGTTCGGTGTGGCCGGCCAGGAAGCCGATGCTCGCGCCCACCAGGAGTGCCGCGGCGGCGAGCCCCCACGACGCGAGGCCCCGACGTCGCCCCCGGGACGGCAGCGGGCTGGGGGCGAGGGCCTGTTCCTGCTGGTCCCACGACCCGTTCTCGTACGGCTGCATCCCGCTCTCCGCTCAGTAGTGGAACCGGACGGTAGCGATTGCGCGGCAGACGTCGGTGGTGTGGACACCCGGCCAGGTGTGGCCCGGTGACCAGGCGGGCTGCTGTTCCGCGGAGAAGCGGCCTGCCTTTCCGCGGAGAAGCAGGGTCAGGCGGTGACGGGCAGGACCAGCAGGCGGAACAGCCGGTCGGCCTCGGCCTCGGGGTCCGCGGTGAGCCCGGTGTGCACGGGGCCGGGCTGGATGACGGTGCTCCGCGGGGCGGTGAGCCAGCGGAACCGGGAGCCCAGCGCCTCCCGGCCGGCCGCGCCGGCGCCCGGGTCGGCGGCGCACACGTCGCCGGCGGCCTGCAGCGCGCGCTCGATCGCCGCGGCGTCGGCCGTGGGGTCCAGCGCGCGCAACCGGTCGCGGTCCAGGTGGATGCGCGCACCGAGGTAGTCGCGCTGGCGGCAGTAGACGAGGACCCCGGCGTTGAGGAACTCCCCCCGCTCGACGCGCGGGACCACCCGCAGCACCGCGTACTCGAAGGTCTCCCGGCTCATCGCTGGGTGATCCCTTCCGGCGGTGGTGGACCGAGCCAGGACGGACGGTTCTCCCCGCGCGGCGCCCGGCGGCGGCCCCCTCCCCCGGCCTCCGCGGCGGCGACCAGCCCGGGCAGCCAGGAGTCGCGCGCGGCCAGCCGCGCCAGCAGCTGCTCGGCGTAGCGAGCGCGCAGCTCGTCCGCCGGATCGCCCTCCAGCCACTCGTCGGGCACCAGCGCGAGCACACCGTCGAGCAGCTCGCGGGTGACGAGCGGCGCCAGCGCCGCGTCGGCAGCCGGCACGTCGGGCGCGCACTCGAGCAGCGCGTGCGCCGAGGCGTCGTAGGGCCGCGCGACGGCGGCCGGCGCGCCCGGCCAGTGGTGGTGGAAGGTCAGCGCGGCGCCGTGGTCGATCAGCTGGAGCCGACCGTGCCAGAAGAGCATGTTCGGGTTCCGCCAGGAGCGGTCGACGTTGCCGATGAGCGCGTCGAACCACAGCACCCGGCCGGCCAGCCCGCCGTCGACGCCGTCCGCACCGGCCTCGAAGTCCAGCGCCCCCGGCAGGTAGTCCAGGCCGAGGTTGGTCCCCGCCGAGCGCTGCAGCAGGTCCTGCACCTCGGGGTCGGGCTCCCCCACCGCGAGCTCCGGCGCGACGTCGACGGTGACCAGCGCGGGCACGGGCAGGCCGAGCGCGCGGGCCAGCTCGCCGCAGACCACCTCGGCCACCAGCACGTTGACGCCCTGCCCGGCGGCCCGCCACTTCACGACGTAGGTGCCGAGGTCGTCGGCCTCCATGAGCCCCGGCAGGGAGCCACCCTCGCGCAGCGGGGTGACGTAGCGGGTGGCGGTGACGGCGGCGAGCACAGTGCCGGCGACCCTACCGGGACGCCCGCCGCCAGTAGCCGGACATCAGCTCGTGCGACCAGGCCGGCTGCCGGACCTCCCCGCGCGGGCCGAACTCGGCCAGGTACGGCTTGACGTCCAGCACCGGCGTGCCGTCGATCGCGTCCAGCGCCTGCACGGTCAGCGTGAGCCCCTCCACCCCGAGCAGCCGGCACACGCTGACGCCGATGCGGTTGGGCCGGCCCTTCGCCCGCTGCGCGAAGATGCCTACGCGCGGCCAGTCCGGGTTGCCGCGCGGGTGGCGCGCGCCGGTCTCGACGCCGGCGGGGTCCACGCGGTCGAACACGTACACCACCTCGACGTGCGAGAACTCGGCCAGCCCGTCGAGGACGTCGGGTGCGAACCGCTCCGGGTCCAGCGTCACGGTCGCCGTCACCGCGTCCCAGTCGTCGTCCAGCGGCTCGGTCCGCGGCGAGGCGACGCGGCCGATGGGAGTCATCTCCATGCCGGGCAGCCTGCCAGGCGGCCCCGCGGCCGGACCCCGGCCGGCGCCGCGGGAGACTGGGCCGCGACGAGCGGAGGTGGGGATGGGGCTGTTCCGGGCGACCGACCCCGCGTCCCTGCGCGACGCGCCGTTCAGCTACCCCGAGGTCGGCGCGACCGGTGAGGCCGGGCTGCCGGACGGTTACCGGCGCGCGACGTACTCGTCGGTGGTCGGCTCGGGGCGGGCGGACTTCGAGCGCGCCACGGCCGCCGTCTTCGACTGGCGGGCCCAGCGCAGCGTCGGCTTCGTCGTCCGCGCCGACGGCCCCGCGACGCGGCCCGGCACCGTCGTCGTCCTCACCGCCGGGCCGGCGCGGTTCGGCTACGAGCTGCCGTGCCGGGTGGTCGAGGCGCGCACCGAGGGCGACGAGCGCGGCTTCTCCTACGGCACGCTGGCCGGGCACCCGGAGAGCGGCGAGGAGCGGTTCACCGTGCGGCTGCTGCCCGGCGGCGACGTCGTGTACGAGATCCGGGTGTTCTTCCGGCTGGCCGGTCGCGCCGCCCGGCTGGCCTCCCCGCTGAGCCTGCTGCTGCAGCGGCTGGGCACCGCCCGGTACGTCGCCGCGATCGGGCGGGCCGCGCGCGGCTAGCTAGACGTCGCGCCGCTCGTGCAGCACGGCGCCCACCACCCAGGCGCCTCCGGCCCAGGCCGCCACGACGGCCATCCCGACCGGCCAGGTCGTCGGCACCGAGAAGAAGGCGTCCTGCCCCACGCGCAGCATCGGCAGCGCCTGGCTGGCCCGCTCGGCCCACCGCGGTCCGGAGAGCGCGAGCACCGGCGGCAGCACGAGCACCAGCGCCGTCCCCACCCCGACGGCGCCGGCGGTGGAGCGCAGCACCGCCCCGAGGGCCACGCCGAGCACCCCCACCAGCCCGGTCGCCGCGACCTGCAGGCCGAGCGTGCGCAGCACCTCCGCGTCCCCGGGCTGCACCCCGCCGGGGACGGCGGTGAGGGTGCGGGCGGCGAGGAAGCAGGCGGCGGCCAGCACCATGCCGAGCAGCAGGCACCACCCGGCGACCACGGCGGTCTTGGCCAGCAGCAGCCGCGTGCGCCGCGGCACCGCGGTCAGCGTGGCCACCGCGCTGCCGGACGCGAACTCCGCCGTCACGGTGAGCACGCCGACGACGAGGAGGGCGAGCTGCCCGACGCCGAACCCGACGAGCGCCGTCTGGACGGCGACCGCGGGCCGCTCGGCGGTGTCGGTGCCGGCCGCCGCGAGCGCCCCGCCCGCACCCACGACGACGGCGAACACCGCCGTGGCCCACCAGGTCGAGCGCACCGACCACAGCTTGGTCCACTCGCTGCTCACCACCGCGGAGAACGGGATGCCCCGGCTCACAGCGCGACCGCCCGGTACTCAACCTCGTCGCCGGTGAGCGCCAGGTAGGCCGCCTCGAGCGAGGCGGTGACCCGGGTCAGCTCGTGCACGCGGACACCGGAGAGGAAGGCGACGTCGCCGACCTGGTCGGTGTCCAGCCCCTCGACGTGCAGCGAGCCGTCGATCTGCAGCTCGATGGTCGCCCCGGCGCGCTGCAGCGCCGCGGCCAGCACCGGCGCCTGCGGGCTGCGCACCCGGACGGCGGAGTGCGCGCCCAGCAGGTCGGCCATCGGGACGTCGGCCAGCAACCGGCCGCGCCCCAGGACGACGAGGTGGTCGGCGGTGTCCTCCATCTCGCTCATCAGGTGGCTGGAGACCAGCACCGTGCGCCCCTCGTCGGCGAGGTCGCGCAGCAGCTCGCGCACCCACCGGATGCCCTCGGGGTCCAGGCCGTTGACCGGCTCGTCGAGCAGCAGCACGTCCGGGTCGCCCAGCAGCGCCGCCGCGATGCCCAGCCGCTGACCCATGCCGAGGGAGAAGCCGCGCACCCGGTCGTGCGCGACGGCATTCAGCCCGACCAGCTCGAGGACGTCGTCGACCCGGTACGAGGGCAGGCCGTTGCTGCGGGCCAGCGAGAGCAGGTGCGCGTGGGCGGTGCGCCCGGGGTGACGGGCCCGCGGGTCGATCAGCGCGCCCACCCGCCGCATCGGGTGCGCCAGCTCGCGGTAGGGGCGGCCCAGCACCCGCGTGGCCCCGGAGGTGGGACGGGTGAGCCCGAGGACGCAGCGCATCGTCGTCGTCTTGCCCGAGCCGTTCGGCCCGAGGAAGCCGGTGACCCGACCGGGGTGGACGGTGACGGTGAGGTCGGAGACGGCGGCCCGGGAGCGGTACTCCTTGGTGAGCGCCTCGACCTCGATCACGGGCGACAGCATGGCCAGCGCGCCCCCTCCCGCGGAAGAGGCGCGCCCTCACCGACCGGCGCCGGCGTCCCGCCGCTCGCGCTGGATCAGGTCCTTGCTGCGCACCAGCCGCAGCAGGGTGACCACGCCCAGGCCGCCGGCCATGTTGAGCAGGGTCGTGTACCAGAACCAGGCCAGCCAGTCGCCGTAGCCGACGGGCCCGCCGGCGTGGATGCCGCCGAAGATGATCAGCGAGTCGAGGATCGAGTGGAACAGCACGAGGCCGGCCAGGACGAAGGCGCCCGCCACGGCGGCCACGATCTTCCCGCCCTCGGTGTCGGCGCCGTGCTGCATGCGGGTCATGAGCGTGATGACGCTGCCGGCCAGGAACGCCAGGCAGACCGCCCGCAGGTCCAGCGGCGCGTCGACGAAGGCGAGGGAGGACTCCACCGCCGTCGCCCCGATCTCGGGCAGCGCGTGGACCACCACCCACATCACCAGCCAGCCGCCGACCAGGTTGGCCACGAGCGTACCCGCCCACAGCCTGGCCAGCTGGGCGGCGCCCGCCCGGCCGGAGACGACGGCGGTCACCGGCACCAGGAAGCCCTCGGTGAACAGCTCGCTGCGGGCCAGCAGCAGGGCGATGAAGCCGATGCTGAACGCCACGCCGGCCAGCAGGTGGCTCCCGGTCTCGGCGTAGACGGCCAGCAGGGCGATCACGCCGACGCCCACCTCGAGCCCGCCGGCCAGCCCGGTGGTGAGCACCTCCCGCCAGGTGCGGTGCAGCCGCTGGGCGCCTTCGCTGACGATCCGGTCGAAGGCCTGGGCGAGCTCGTCCTCCTCCGGCGCGTCGGTCTCCCCGAGCTCGGAGCGTGCCTGGTCGGTGGCCACGGGGTCCCCTCTCCTGCCGCGGCGGGAGCCACGGCGGGAAGCGGCTACCCCTGCCACCCCGCACCACACGTCGGGTCGCCGGGCGGGCGCCGGGCCAGCAGGATCGGCGTCCGTGGACCGCGACCTGCTCGAGTACGCCGTGGAGCTGGTCGAGGAGGCCGGCGGGGTGGCCGCCCGGCGGTTCGCCGAGGCGGCACCGGCCGGGAGCGCCGGCGCGACGACGCCGGTCGAGGTGGAGGTCGAGCAGCTCCTCCGCGCGCGGATCGCCGCCCGCTACCCGGACGACGCGGTGCTCGGGCACGCGGACCGCCCCACGGCGGGCACGACCGGGCGCCGCTGGGTGCTCGACCCGGTCAACGGCACCAGCCTGTTCGCCCAGCGGGTGCCGACGTTCGACGTGCTGCTCGCCGTGGAGGACGCCGAGGGGCCCGCCGTCGCGGTCGCCGGCTACCCGATGAGCGACGAGGTGCTCTACGCCGGGCGCGGGCTGGGGTGCTGGCACGCCGTCGCCGGCCGGCCGGTGCGCCGGGTGCGGGTCAACGAGCACGAGCGGCTGCGCGGCGCACTGGTCGAGATGCTCAACCCGCTGGCCTGGTCCGAGGAGCTGCTGCTGGCGCTGCACCGCACGGTGTACCTGCAGCCGTGGACCAAGGGCGACGTCGACCTCGCCACCGGGCTGGCCGACGCGCTGGTCATCGCCGGCCAGCCGATGGGCTACGACTACCTCGCCGTCCTGCCGCTGCTGGTCGGGGAGGCCGGCGGCCGGGTCACCGACCTGTCCGGCCGCGACGTCCTGACCGGCGACGGCACGGTGCTGGCCAGCAACGGCCGGCTGCACGACGCGCTGCTGGAGCTCGTCGCCGGGCTCCCGCACGGCCGCGACTTCGCCGCCCTCCGGCGCGACGGCTGACCCACCCGAGACCGCCGTCGCGGGCCCGGGCTGCGAAGGGCCGCGGCACGGGTCGGTCCGGCGCCGGATCCGGCACTGCCTGGTGTTGGATCGGGCCATGGGGCGAGCACTGCGTCAGGCGTCGGTCATGCTGCTGCTCGGAGCCGCCGTCGGACTGGCCGCAGCAGCCGTGTGGGCCGGCGTCGGTGACACCGCCTACCGGCGGACGGCGGGCATCGGTCTGATGGCCGTGGCAGGCCTCCTGGCGGTGACCGGCGGCGCCGCGGTGTCCCGCGCGTCCACCGCCCAGGCGCGCGCCTTCCTCGGGTGGGGCCCGGACCGCGAGGACCCCGACAGCGGCGACGGGCTCACCGCCGCCGGGGTCTTCCTGCTCGTGTCACTGCCGCTGCTGGTGGCGGGGCTCGTCGTGCACGGGTGACCGGCACCCAACGCCCTACCTGAGGAACGGCGCCCGCTTCAGCAGCTTCAGACCGGCGGTCATCACCGACGCGTACCTCTCCAGCGGCAGGCCGGGCACCGGGCCGATCGGCAGCCCGCGCTGCACGGCCACCGTCTGGGACTCGGTGTACTTGAGGATCCCCTCGCGACCGTGGCGGCGGCCGACGCCGGAGTCCTTCATCCCGCCCATGGGTGCGTCGTGCGAGGCCCAGGCCGCGGCGTAGGCCTCGTTGACGTTGACCGTGCCGGCCTGCACGCGGGTGGCGAGCTCCGCGCCGCGCGCCGGGGTGGTCCAGATGCTGGCGTTGAGGCCGTAGTCGGTGTCGTTGGCCCGGCGCACCGCCTCCTCGGCGTCGGCGACCCGCGCCACGGCCACCACCGGGCCGAAGGTCTCGTCCCGCGCCAGCGCCATCCCGTCGGTCACGCCCTCGAGCACGGTCGGCTCGTAGAACAGCGGGCCGAGGTCGGGCCGCGCCTTCCCGCCCGCGAGCACCCGCGCGCCCTTGGCCACGGCGTCGTCCACGTGCCGGGTGACGACGTCGAGCTGGTCGGCGCTGACCAGCGAACCCATGTCGGCGTCCCAGCCCAGGCCGGCGCCGAGCCTCATCGCCTCGACCCGCTCGGCGAACGCGGGCACGAACCGGTCGTAGACGGCGTCCTCGACGTACATCCGCTCCACGCTGATGCACAGCTGCCCGGAGTTGGAGAAGCAGGCGCGCACCGCGCCCTCGACGGCCTTGTCCAGGTCGGCGTCGGCCAGCACGATCATCGGGTTCTTGCCCCCGAGCTCGGCGGAGAAGCCGATCAGCCGGCGCGCGCACTGCTCGGCGACGATCCGCCCGGTCGCGGTGGAGCCGGTGAACATCAGGTACTCGACGCCCTCGATCAGCGGCGCGCCCAGCACCTTGCCGGCACCGGTGACCACCTGGAACAGGTCCCGCGGCAGGCCTGCCTCGAACAAGAGCTCGACGGCGATCAGCGCGGTGAAGGGCGTCTGCGCGTCGGGCTTGAGCACGATGCCGTTGCCGGCCAGCAGCGCGGGGATCGCATCGGACACCGCCAGCGTCAGCGGGTAGTTCCAGGGGCTGATCACGCCGACCAGGCCCTTGGGGTGGTGGTGCTCGACGGTGCGGGTGAGCACCGGCAGCGCCCCCTGCCGCCGGGTCGGGCGCAGGTGCTTCGGCGCTGTGTTCGCGTAGTACCGCGCGGTCATCGCGACGTCGGCCAGCTCCTCGAAGGCGCTGACCCGGTTCTTGCCGGTCTCGACCTGGGTGACGTCGAGGATCTGCTCCTGCCGCTCCAGGACGAGGTCGTGGTACCGCATCATCACCGCGCGCCGCTCGGCCAGCGGCCGCGCCGCCCACTCGACCTGCGCGGCCCGCGCCCGGCGCTGCGCCTCGGCGACGTCCTCGGCGGTGCACGTGGGCACCTCGCCGACCAGCGCCCCGTCGAACGGTGCGTGCGAGGCCTGGCGGGGGCGCCCGGGCGCGGCGGTGACCAGGGCGGCCAGTCGGCCGACCAGGGCGGGGTCCAGCGGACCGGAGGTGGCGGTGCCCGTCGGGGTGAGCTCGGCGGTCGTCATCCCGCCTTCCTACCGTGACCGCGGGACTCAGGCAGTTCCACCGCTGGGGCCGAAGCGCTCCACCCGGATCGACGCCGCCGGCCGGCCCGACGCCACGAGCAGCTGGGTGGCCGACTCCGCGAACGACGCCGAGCCGCAGACGAAGACGGTCTGGTCGGGCTCCCACAGCGGGAGCAGCTCCTCGGCGCGCAGCCGCCCGGCGGGCCGGATGCCGTACTGCTCGCGGGTGAGGACGACCAGCGCCCCGGCCGCGACCAGCTCGTCGGCGTAGGGCAGCCCGGCCAGGGTGCGGGCGGAGACGGCGATCCGCAGCAGGTCCTCCCGGCCGGTCGCGCGGGCGTGCCGCAGCATCGACACGAACGGGACGACGCCGAAGCCGCCGGCCACCAGCAGCGCGGGGGTCTCGCCGTCCCACACGAACCAGCCGCCGATGGGGCCGCGCACCTCGAGCTCGTCGCCGGGCTCGACGACGTCGGCCAGGTAGGTGGACACCTCGCCGTCGTCGAACCGCTCGACGAAGAGCTCGACCAGCGGGTCACCGGGCGGCGAGGCCACCGAGTACGAGCGCTGGGCGGTGTAGCCGTCCTCCGCGGTCAGCCGCACCACGTAGTGCTGTCCGGGCAGGTGGTCGACCCGGTCGTGGACGTCGAGCCGGAGCTGCACCGAGCGCTGCACCGGCCGCCGGACCCCCGACACCGTCGCCGTCCGCCACCCGCCGCTGGGAGCGTCTGCGACGCCCGCTCCCAGGACGGCCCCGTCCTCAATCACCCTGGTACCGCTGCTGGCGCCACGGGTCACCGAGGTCGTGGTAGCCGTTCTGCTCCCAGAAGCCCGGCTGGTCGCGGTGCAGCAGCGTGAGCTTGCTGATCCACTTCGCGCTCTTCCAGAAGTACAGGTGCGGCACGAGCAGGCGCACCGGCCCGCCGTGCTCGATCGGCAGCGGCTTGCCGTCGTACTCCCAGACGATCCACGCCTGACCGCCGGTGACGTGCTCCAGCGGCAGGTTGGTGGTGTAGCCGGTCTTGGACGTCGCCATGACGAAGCGCGCCTCGGCGGTCGGGCGGGCGGCCTCCAGCAGCGTGTCCACGCTGACCCCGGCGAACCAGGTGCCGAACTTCGACCAGGTCGTCACGCAGTGGATGTCGCCGCGGTACTCCGCACGGGGGAGGGCGTGCGCCTCGTCCCAGGTCCACGTCGTCGGCGTCCCGACCGCGCCGTCGACGGTGATCGACCAGGTCTCCGGGGCGATCCGGGGCGTCGGCTCGGCGGTGAGCACCGGCCAGTCGGACCCGGCGTCGTACTGGCCGGGGGGCAGGCGGGGGTCGCGGTCGCGACGGCGGCCCAGGAAGCCGCGGGTGGGTCCAGGCATGGGGTCACTCTCCCCCATCCGGGGCGGCCGCAGGCGGACCGGATCGGCCGGTGACGGAGGCGGTGAACAGCGGCCGGCGACCGGGTGGACCAGGCCCGACCCGCCAGTGAACGGCGTGTGCCCCGGTAAGGCAACCCTTACGAGAGGTGTGTCACGGCGCGGTGACGTGGTGGCCGGACCGGGAAGGTCCTAGCTTGGACGCCGTGGTGACGGTGACGGACTCGACTCAGCGCAGGACGCCGAAGGCGGCGAAGACCACCTCGGTCTTCAAGAAGGCCGTCATGGCGGTCAGCGGCATCATCCTGGTGCTCTACCTGATCGCGCACATGATCGGGAACCTCAAGGCCTTCTCCGGGCGCGAGGACTTCAACCACTACTCCGAGTGGCTGCGCACCATCGGCAACCCGGCCCTGCCGGGCGCGACCGCGCTGTGGATCATCCGGCTCGTCCTGCTGGCCGCCGTCGCCGCCCACATCTGGGCCGCCGTCTCGCTGTGGCGGCAGGCCAAGCGCGCCCGCCCGCAGGGCTACGTGACGAAGAAGGCCGTGGCCCAGTCCTACGCCTCCCGCACGATGCGCTGGGGCGGCGTGATCATCGCCGCCTTCGTCATCTGGCACCTGCTCGACCTCACCTGGGGCACGGTCAACAGCCAGGGCGACGCCACCCCCTACGACAAGCTGGTCGCCAGCTTCTCCAACCCGGTCTCCACCGCCTTCTACGCGATCGCGGTGATCCTGGTCGGCATGCACCTGCGGCACGGCATCTGGAGCGCCACCCAGACGCTGGGGCAGAGCAACCGCCGGCGCGAGCTCACGGTGAACTGGGCGGCCACCGGCATCGCCACGGTGCTGACCCTCGGCTTCCTGCTCGTGCCCTTCTCCGTCCTCTTCGGTCTGATCGACTAAGGATCCCGGAATGCCTCTCGAACTCTTCACCGAAGGCGACCCGATCGCCGACACCGCGGCGCCCACGGACGTCCCGATCGGCGAGCGCTGGAGCGAGCGCAAGTTCCGCGGGCGCCTGGTCAACCCGGCCAACCGCCGCAAGATGACGATCATCGTCGTCGGCACCGGTCTGGCCGGCGGCTCCGCGGCCGCGACGCTCGGCGAGGCCGGCTACAACGTGAAGTCCTTCTGGTACCAGGACAGCCCGCGCCGCGCGCACAGCGTCGCCGCGCAGGGCGGCATCAACGCCGCGAAGAACTACCGCAACGACGGCGACAGCGTGCACCGGCTGTTCTACGACACGGTCAAGGGCGGCGACTTCCGCGCCCGCGAGAACAACGTGCACCGCCTCGCCGAGGTCAGCGTCAACATCATCGACCAGGCGGTCGCGCAGGGCGTGCCCTTCGCCCGCGAGTACGGCGGCCTGCTCGACAACCGCTCCTTCGGTGGCACCCAGGTGTCGCGCACCTTCTACGCCCGCGGCCAGACGGGCCAGCAGCTGCTCTACGGCGCCTACCAGGCCCTCGAGCGGCAGATCGCGGCCGGCACCGTCGAGCAGAACGCCCGCACCGAGATGCTCGACCTGATCATCGTCGACGGGCGCGCCCGCGGCATCGTCGCCCGCGATTTGGTCACCGGCGAGATCAGCACGCACTTCGCCGACGCCGTCGTCCTGGCGACCGGCGGCTACAGCAACGTCTTCTACCTCTCCACCAACGCCAAGGGCTCGAACACCACGGCGATCTGGCGGGCGCACAAGCGGGGCGCGTACTTCGCCAACCCCTGCTACACGCAGATCCACCCGACCTGCATCCCGGTCAAGGGCGACTACCAGTCGAAGCTGACCCTGATGTCGGAGTCGCTGCGCAACGACGGCCGCGTGTGGGTGCCCAAGGAGCGGGGCGACGACCGCCCGGCCAACGACATCCCCGAGGCCGAGCGCGACTACTACCTCGAGCGGCTCTACCCCTCGTTCGGCAACCTGGTGCCCCGCGACATCGCCTCGCGCCAGGCGAAGAACGTGTGCGACGAGGGCCGCGGCGTCGGCCCCGGCGGGCTGGGGGTCTACCTCGACTTCGCCGAGGCGATCAAGCGCCTGGGCCGCCCGGCGGTCGAGGCCAAGTACGGCAACCTGTTCGACATGTACGCCCAGATCACGGGCGAGGACCCCTACGTGACGCCGATGCGGATCTTCCCGGCGGTGCACTACACGATGGGCGGCCTGTGGGTGGACTACGACCTCCAGTCGACGATCCCCGGCATGTTCGTGATCGGTGAGGCCAACTTCTCCGACCACGGCGCCAACCGCCTGGGGGCCAGCGCGCTCATGCAGGGCCTGGCCGACGGCTACTTCGTGCTCCCCTCGACGATCAGCAGCTACCTGGCCGACGGTCCGTTCGAGAAGGTGGACGAGTCTCACCCGGCCGCCGTCGAGGCGCTGCAGGGCGTCCAGCAGGAGGTGCAGAAGCTGCTGAGCATCAACGGCACCCGCACCCCGGCGTCCTTCCACCGCGAGCTCGGCCAGCTGATGTGGGACCTCTGCGGCATGGAGCGCACGGACGAGGGCCTGCGCAAGGCCATCGACCGCATCCGCGAGATCCGCCAGGAGTTCTGGAGCAACCTCAAGGTCACCGGCGACTGGCACTCGTTCAACCAGACGCTGGAGCACGCCGGCCGGGTCGCCGACTTCATCGAGCTCGGCGAGCTCATGTGCATCGACGCGCTGCACCGCCGCGAGAGCTGCGGCGGGCACTTCCGGGCGGAGAGCCAGACCCCCGACGGCGAGGCGCTGCGCGACGACGAGAACTTCGCCTACGTCGCGGCCTGGCAGTGGACGCCGGAGGGTCAGCCGCCGGTCCTCCACAAGGAAGACCTGAACTACGAGTACGTCCACCTCGCGCAGCGGAGCTACAAGTGACAGCGACCCACGAAGACACGATGCGCTCCAGCGTCGGCGACCCCGGTGCGGGCAAGCGCGGCATGAACCTCACGCTGCGCGTCTGGCGGCAGCAGGGCCCGACGGCCAAGGGGAAGATGGTGACCTACAAGGTCACCGACATCTCCCCCGACATGTCGTTCCTCGAGATGCTCGACGTGCTCAACGAGCAGCTGATCGTGCAGGGTGACGACCCGGTCGCCTTCGACCACGACTGCCGCGAGGGCATCTGCGGCATGTGCGGCGTCGTGATCAACGGCATGGCGCACGGCCCGCAGCAGACGACGACGTGCCAGCTGCACATGCGGTCGTTCAAGGACGGCGACACGATCGACGTCGAGCCGTGGCGCGCCACCGCCTTCCCGATCATCAAGGACCTCGCCGTCGACCGGCGCGCGCTGGACCGGATCATCCAGGCCGGCGGCTACATCAGCGTCCCGACCGGCACCGCGCCCGAGGCGCACGCCACCCCGGTGCCGAAGAAGGACGCCGACAACGCGTTCGACGCCGCGACCTGCATCGGCTGCGGCGCCTGCGTGGCGGCCTGCCCGAACGCCTCGTCGATGCTGTTCACCGCCGCCAAGGTCACCCACCTCGGCCTGCTCCCCCAGGGCCAGCCCGAGCGCAACGACCGCGTGGTCAACATGGTCGCCCAGCAGGACCGCGAGGGCTTCGGTGGCTGCACCAACATCGGCGAGTGCTCGGCCGCCTGCCCGAAGGGCATCTCGATGGAAACCATCTCCCGGCTGAACCACGACCTGCTCGGCGCCCTGCGCGCGGGGGCCCGCCCCAAGAGCTGAACGCCACATCGAGAGGCCCCCTCCGGAGCTCCGGAGGGGGCCTCTCGCGTTGCGGCGCCGGGGTCAGGGGCGCCGCGGTCCGGGGGGTCAGCCGATGGGGACGGCGGCCCGCTCGTCGAGCCAGGCCCACAGCGCCTCGGCCGGCAGCGGCCGGCTCAGGTGGTAACCCTGGACGACGTCGCAGCCGTGGAAGGTGAGCGCGTCGACCGTGGCCTGGTCCTCCGCGCCCTCGGCCACGAGCACCAGCCCGAGGGCGTGCGCGAGCTGCAGGGTCGACGTGACGATCGACTCGGCCCGGAGGCTGCCGGTCATCTCGCTGACGAAGGACCGGTCCAGCTTGAGCTCGGTGACCGGCAGCGCGGCGAGGTAGGCCAGGCTCGAGTAGCCGGTGCCGTAGTCGTCGATGGCCACGCCGACGCCGTCCTCCTGCAGCCGGCCGAGCACCCGCACCGCCCGCTCCCGGTCCTCCATGAGCAGGCTCTCGGTCACCTCGAGGACCAGGCAGCCGGCCGACAGCTCGTGCCGGGCCAGCAGCGCCCGCACCTGGTCGGGGAAGGCCTCGTCGACGAGGTTGGACGGGCTGACGTTGACCGCCACGGTCAGCAGCCGGCCGTGGTCGGACCAGGCACGGCACTGGGCCAGCGCCATGTCGACGACCCGGTTGGTCAGCTGCGCCATGAGGCCCGCGGACTCGGCGAGCTCGATGAAGGCGTCCGGGTAGAGCAGGCCACGGGTGGGGTGCTGCCAGCGGACGAGCGCCTCGACGCCGTCCACGGTGCCCGTCGCCAGGGAGAGCTTGGGCTGGTAGTGCAGGACCAGCTCGCCCTCCTCGATCGCGCGGCGCAGCTGGGCGACGTCCTCGAGCCGGTGGCGGCCGTGGCCGTCGCGCCGCTCGTCGTACACCGCGACGCCGGCGCGGGAGGTCTTGGCCGCGTACATGGCCAGGTCGGCCAGCTGCAGCAGCTCCACGGCGCTCAGCGACTCGTCCGGGCCGACGGCGACGCCGACGGTGGCGTCGACGCTCAGGCCCATCCCGTCGAGGACGAAGGGGCGCCGCAGCCGGGTGCGCAGGCGCTCGGCGAGCTGCCGGGCGCCCTCGGCGTCGAGGTCGTCGGCGAGGACGACGAACTCGTCCCCACCGAGTCGGGCCAGCACGTCACCGCTGCGCAGCTCGCCGCGCAGCCGCGGCCCCACCTGGGTCAGCAGCCCGTCGCCGACGGCGTGGCCGAGCGAGTCGTTGATCTCCTTGAACCGGTCCAGGTCCAGCACCAGGACGGCGGTCCGCACGCCGGCGGCCAGCCGGGCGTCCGCGGCCTCGAGTGCCTCGAACACCGAGCGCCGGTTGGGCAGCCCGGTCAGCTCGTCGGTGCGGGCCTGCCGGCGGCTGTCGGCCAGCGACCGGACGTCCCGGAAGCTCAGCGCGGTGCGGGCGAGGGCGGCGAGCACGGCGAGCAGCGCGAACAGGCCGGCGACCGGGTCACCGGTGGCGAGGTAGCCGAGGAAGAGCAGGCCCAGCGCGGTGACCGCGCAGGCCCCGGGGATGAGCAGGGCACCGCGGCCGTCGGTGCGCGCGGCCACGCGGCGGGGCGTGCGCTGGGTGGCGGCCATGCCGCAGCAGACGAAGGCCAGGCCCCACGCGATGTCCAGCGGGCCGCCGACGGTGTAGGTCCCGTGGGCCAGCTGCCAGGCGTAGGCGGTGTCGGTGCAGACGAACAGGGCGAGCGCGGCGGTCAGCCACCACCAGCCGGGTCCGGCACCGCGGCCGATCAGGACCAGGCCGCCGGCGATCAGGCTGAGCAGCAGCAGGTCGCCGATCGGGTAGAGCACCGCGACCACGACGACCAGCACGTCGCCGTCGGCGGACTGGAGCTGGGCGCCGATGCCGGCTGCCGCGGCGACCGCGGCAGCGGTGCAGCCGGTGACGACGCAGTCCAGCCAGGTGCTGGTCGTCACCCGGCGCACGCGGCCCCGGAGCAGCAGCAGGAAGGCGGCGAAGGCCAGCGGGAAGAAGCCGAGGAACGCGACGTCGGACCACGGGAGGGCGGGCTGCGCGTCGAGCTCCCGGTAGTGGAACTCGTAGGCGGCCGCTCCGCCGAGGTAGGAGGCCACGGCGGCGGCGAAGCACCACCAGGAGGCGCGGTCGGCCCGCGTCCCGGCGCCGCGCACCACGAGGACCAGCACCAGCCCGGCGAGGAAGAAGAGCTTGCCCTGCGCGGCCAGCAGCTCGCCGACGGCGTCGGCACCGAGGGCGACCGCGCTCAGCGCGACGACCCAGATGCCCACCAGGACGGCGGCGAGCGCGCGCACCACGCGCAGCGACCGCTCGTCGTCGCGCGCCTCGTCGATGACGTCCGAACGGACGTCCGGCTGACCCTGCTGCATGACCCCCCATCGGCTGCCGGCCGGGTGATCTGGAGCACGGCGCCGGCGCTGCCGGGTGCGCCCTCACCCTGCGGGGGGACGGCCGGGCCGCACTCCGCATACCGCGCACCCGGCGCGCCGCCGGCCCTCCCGGCGCGCGGGCCGCTGCCCTACGGTGCCGGCGTGGCGACCTGGGACGACGTGGCGCGGACCTGCCTCGCACTGCCCGGCACCAGCGAGGGCGTGTCGCGCGGCTGGCGGCAGTGGAAGGTGGGCGACAAGGCGTTCGTCTGGGAGCGACCGCTGGGCAGGAAGGACGTCGCCGAGCTGGGGGCGGGCGCCCCGACCGGGCCGGTCGTGGCCGCCTACGTCCCGGACGAGGGTGCCAAGGCGGCGCTGATCGCCGAGGAGCCAGAGCTGTACTTCACGACCTCGCACTTCGACGGCTACCCCACCGTGCTGTGCCGGCTGGACCTGCTCGGTCCGCAGGACCTGGCCGAGCTCGCGGCCGAGGCGTGGGCGTGCCGGGCGCCCCGCCGGCTGCTGGCACAGCACCCGCTCCCCGGAGCGCCCGGCGGCTGAGGACTCAGCCCCGGGCCGGGACGATCCGCTCGATGACGTCGGGAGGCATCAGCCCGGCCTTCCCGAAGCGCCGGGCGGCCTCCACGAACTGCGGCGCGCAGGCCCCCAGGTCGGCGAGCATCTCCCGGGCGGCGTCCTCCCGGCCGGCCAGGGCGGCGACGACCGCCCGCCACAGCAGCTGGTCCGGTTCGGTCGCGGCGTCCATCGGCCGCAGCAGCTCCAGCTCGCGGTCGGCCGTGACGGGGTCGCCGTCGATGGCGAGCTGGAAGGCACGGACCACGTCCTGGTAGCGGGCACGGGTGACCAGCAGCTCGGTGAGGTCCTCGATCGGCTCGGCGGAGTCGTCCACCCGCAGGTCGACCACCATGTCGTGCCACGGGCGGCCGGTGGTGGTCGCGCGGATCACCATGATCGCCGCGGATCGCCGGCCGCGGAAGTCGCCGCCGGCCTCCTCCCCCGCCTGCAGCGCGCTGAGCAGCCGCTGCGCCATCGGGCCGCCGGAGCTCTCGAAACGCTCGACCATCGACTCCCACACCACCTCGGAGGCGGCCATGTTCGCCAGCGCCACGCAGGTGTCCCCGGCGACGTGGCCGGCCGCGTCGACGCACTGCGCGCCGGTGTAGGCCGCGAGGTCCCCGTTCACCCCCAGGACGGCGACCTGCCGGCGCTCGGGCTGGGGGTCGACGCTGCTCAGCGCGGTGAGCACCTCCTGCGCGGTGAAGCCGCCCCGCAGCAGGTCCAGCCCGACCGCGCCGTACATCGGCTCGGCCATCGACTGGGTGGCGATCACGCCGTGACCGGGCAGGGCGAAGGGCACGCTGTTGCCGACGGCGAAGGCCTGGGACTGGGTGGCCACGCCCATCTCCCCGGTCTCGGGGTCGCGGGCGACGATCGAGTAGGTCACCGTTCCGGGCTGCCCGCGTCGGCGGGTCGGACAAACACCGAACCCCTGGCGCGCGCCGCCGCGGAGCGGTAGGGAGGGCCCATGCGCCCGCCGTCCGCGAAGGTCCTGCCGGTCCTCGCGCTCCCGGTCCTGGCCGTCTCCGTCCTGGCCGGCTGCGGAGGTGACGACGCCGACCGGCAGGACGGGGCCGCGACCAGCACCCCCGCGACGACCTCCGACAAGAGCGCGCCGAAGTCCACGGACCCCACCACCTCGCCCTCCCCCGGCGCGACGGGCTCCCCCGGCGCCGCGAGCCCCGGGCAGGTGCCGCGCCCGGCGCCGGGGACCTGCGAGCCGGTGGCGGAGTCCGCCGACGGCCGGTACGTCGTCGCCGACGTCGGGGAGATCGAGCTGCGCATGGAGGGCGGCAGCGTGCGGCTGAACGTCTCGTCCACGGGCGGGTGGGGCACCCGGGTCAACAGCGACGACGACGGCGCCGAGGTCGAGTTCCGGCGGGGCGAGGAGGAGCTGGACTTCGAGGCCGACCTGGAGGGCGGGCGCGTCGTCCTGCAGGTCTGCGACGACGACGACTGAGCGCGCCGCTCAGGCGCGGACCGGCTCCATGGCCTCGGCGAGCAGCTCGACCGAGCGCAGCCGGCCCTCCACCGAGGAGGACTGGTGGGCGATGATCAGCTCGTCGGCGTCGGCCAGCTGCCGGAAGTCCTCGACGTACGCGGCGAGCTGACCGGGGGCGCCGACGGCGGTGTGGGTGAGCATGCCCTCGACGTGGTGCCCGGCTCCCTGGGCGAGCAGCTGGTCGGCCTGCTCGTCGGTGAGCGACTGCCCGCGGCCGAACAGGCCGATGGCCAGGTTGCGCTTGACCGCCTGCAGCTGCTCGCGGGCGGCGTCCTCGGTGTCGGCGGCGACGACGTTCATGCCGGCGATGACGTGTGGGCGGTCGAGCTGCTCGGAGGGCTTGAACTCGCGGCGGTAGGCCTCGACGGCGGGCTGCAGCATCTGCGGCGCGAAGTGCGAGGCGAAGGCGTAGGGCAGCCCGAGCGCCGCGGCGAGCGTGGCCCCGAACATCGAGGAGCCGAGGACGTAGAGCGGCAGCCGTGAGCCCTTGCCCGGGATGGCGTCGACGCCGGCGACCCGGGTCTCGCCGTTGAGGTAGCCCTGCAGCTCCAGCACGTCCTGCGGGAAGCGCTCGGCGGAGTTCGGGTTGCGGCGCAGCGCGTACATCGTGTTCTGGTCGCTGCCGGGCGCGCGGCCCAGGCCCAGGTCGATCCGGCCCGGGTACATCGCGTCGAGGGTGCCGAACTGCTCGGCGATGGTCAGCGGCGAGTGGTTCGGGAGCATGACGCCGCCGGCGCCGAGCCGGATGGTGCGCGTGTGCGCGCCCACGTGGGCGATGAGCACGCTGGTCGCCGACGACGCGATCCGCGGCATGTTGTGGTGCTCGGCGTACCAGACCCGCTCGTAGCCGTGCTCCTCCGCGCGCTGGGCGAGGGCGACGCTGGCCGCGATGCTCGTGGACGCGGTCTCGCCCCGGTTGATCGGCGCGAGGTCGAGGATGGACAGCGGGATGCGCATGAGGAGGTGCCTTTCACGTCGGTTGCCCAGGGCAACCGCGCGGCGGGCCGGCAGCTTCCCGAGGCCGGCGGCCCGCGATCGTCGCCGTTTCTTCCGGCGGCCGTCATCCCGTCGACACCTGCGGGGAGGAGTCTTTCGGCATGACGGCCAGCCTCTTCGTGACCGGTACCCCCGTGGTCTGGACCGGCCACGACCCCAGGGGCGCCGTGGCCTCCGGGTCCGACGTGGTGCACGCCGTCGCCCGGCCGGCGGTCGACGGGCTGGACTCCTCCGTCTGCGGCCAGCTGGTCGCCGCGACCGCCGAGCGGGACTGGCGGGCCGAGCCGGGCGCCACCCGGTGTGCCGAGTGCGCCCGGATCGCCGATCACGCGGGCGGCGGCGTCGCCCGGTAGCCGTTGACGGCGGCGTGCAGCCGTCGGGCCAGCCGCTCGAGGGGGCTGAGCGCCTCGCCGGCTGTCGGTGCGGGCGGCGGCAGGAGCACCCAGAGCAGCAGGTAGAGCAGGACGCCGCTGCCACCGACGAGGGTGAGGGCCACGAACCCCGCCCGCCAGAGGACGGCGTCGACCCCGCTGTAGTCGGCCAGCCCGCCGCAGACGCCGCCGGCCATCCGGTCGGTGCCGCTGCGGACGGCCCGGCGGGGCGCGGCCGGGGGCTCGGGGGTGGGCGTGGTGGACGCGTTCTCGGTCATGGCTCGAGCCTCCCGCCGCGCGAGCCGCCGGACCATCAGGTGACCCCCGGACCCGTCCCCCATCCGCCGGTCAGGGTGCCGCCGGGCCGCTGAGCGGCCGCGGACCCCGGCACGCCTCCGCGCGCGGACGTACCGTCGACGGGGTGACCGTCCTGCCCGCTCCGCCCGTGAGCCTCGACGACCGGTTCGCCCGCGCCCTGCCGGAGATGGCGCTGGCGTGGCGGGCCGAGGAGGCACCCGAGCCGCGGCTGCTGGCGCTGAACGAGCCGCTGGCGACCGAGCTCGGCCTCGACCCCGGGGCGCTGCGGCTGCCCGCGGGGCTGCAGCTGCTCGTCGGCACCGCTGTGCCCGACGGCGCGCGACCGGTCGCGCAGGCCTACTCGGGCCACCAGTTCGGCGGCTACTCCCCGCGGCTGGGTGACGGCCGGGCGCTGCTGCTGGGCGAGCTTGTCGACACCGCGGGCGAGGTGCGGGACCTGCACCTCAAGGGCTCGGGGCGGACGCCGTTCGCCCGCGGCGGGGACGGCCTGGCCGCCGTCGGCCCGATGCTCCGCGAGTACGTGGTCAGCGAGGCGATGCACGCCCTCGGCGTGCCGACCACCCGCGCGCTGGCCGTCGTCGCCACCGGCCGGGCCGTGCGGAGGGAGACGCTGCTGCCGGGCGCCGTCCTGGCCCGGGTGGCGAGCAGCCACCTGCGGGTCGGCAGCTTCCAGTACGCCCGCGCCACCGACGACGTCGACCTGCTGCGCCGGCTCGCCGACCTCGCGATCGAGCGGCATCACGCAGCCGCGGCCGGGGCGGAGAACCGCTACCTCGCGCTGTTCGAGGCGGTGGTCGCGGCGCAGGCGTCGCTGGTCGCCGGCTGGATGCTGGTCGGCTTCGTGCACGGCGTGATGAACACCGACAACATGACGATCTCCGGCGAGACCATCGACTACGGGCCGTGCGCGTTCATGGAGGCCTACGACCCGGACACGGTGTTCAGCTCCATCGACGAGGGCGGCCGCTACCGGTTGCGCAACCAGCCGCTGGCCGCCGAGTGGAACCTCGCCCGGCTCGCCGAGGCGCTGCTCCCCCTCCTGCACGAGGACACCGACCAGGCGATCGCGCTGGCCGTCGAGGCGCTGCAGGGCTTCCGCCCGCGCTACGACGCGGCGTGGGCGGAGGGGATGCGGGCCAAGCTGGGGCTGCCCGCCGGCACCGACGACGCCGTCGTCCTCGGGCTCGTGGACGACCTGCTGGAGCTGCTGCAGGCCGACCACGTCGACTGGACGTCGTTCTTCCGCCGGCTGGCCGGGGCCGCCCGCGGCGACGCCGAGCCGGTGCGGCTGCTCTTCCTCGACCTGGCCGGCGTCGACGCCTGGCTCGGGCGGTGGCGGGCGCTGGCTCCCGACGGCGACGCGATGGACCGCGTCAACCCGCTCTACATCCCGCGCAACCACCTGGTGGAGGAGGCGCTCGACGCGGCCGGCGCCGGGGAGATGGCGCCGTTCGACGAGCTGCTGACGGTGCTGGCCACCCCCTTCACCGAGCAGCCGGGCCGCGAGCGGTACGCCGACCCGGCTCCACGGGACTTCGGCGAGACCTTCCGCACCTTCTGCGGCACCTGACCCACCCGTACCCCCGATCGCGCCGCCCTCTGTTCCCGGGCGCGTCGCGGCAGGCAGACTGGCGGATCAGGGACGAGGAGCGCGTCGATCCGCCGATGAGGATGGGGGCCGGCGCAGGGGCTGCGCGGCAGCACCCGGCGGACGAGGGCAGGAGGACGGCGATGGCGGGCGCGACCACCCTGGCCGATCCACGCCGCCCGGAGCCGGACGCCGCCGCGGCCACCGAGCCGGCCGCCAGGGACCACTTCCGCGCCGACATCCAGGGCCTGCGTGCCGTGGCCGTCGGCCTGGTCGTCGCCGCGCACGTCACCGGGTGGCCCGCGGGCGGGTTCATCGGGGTCGACGTCTTCTTCGTCATCTCGGGCTTCCTGATCACCGGCCTGCTGGTGCGCGAGCGCGCGCGGGTCGGGCGCATCTCCTTCCGCGGCTTCTACGCGCGGCGCGCGCGCCGGCTCCTACCCGCGGCGCTGGTCACGCTGGCGGCGACGATCGCCGCGGCCTACTACGTGTTCCTGCAGGGGCGCTTCCAGGAGACGGTCACCGACGTCGTCTGGGCGGCCCTGTTCAGCGCGAACATCAACTTCGCCCGGCAGGGCACCGACTACTTCGAGCTGACCGCGGCGCCCTCGATGGTGCAGCACTTCTGGTCGCTGGCCGTCGAGGAGCAGTTCTACCTGGTCTGGCCGGCGCTGATCCTGCTGGCGTTCGCCGTCCCGCTCGCGCGCGGCCGGCACCGGCCGGCCGGGCAGGGGGACGGCGCCCGTCGCACGCTGCTGCTGTGGCTCGTGCTCGGGGCGGTCACCGCGGCGTCGTTCGCCTGGTCGCTGCACGCCACCGCCGCCTCGCCCGCCACGGCGTACTTCTCCACGTTCACCCGCGCCTGGGAGCTGGGCGTGGGCGCGCTGGTCGCGGTGTCGCTGACCCAGCTCGACCGGCTGCCCGCCCCGCTGCGCGCCGCGCTCGCCTGGGCCGGGCTGGCCGTCGTCCTCGCGTCCGCCCTCCTCATCGACGAGCGGACCCCCTTCCCCGGCAGCGCCGCGGCGCTGCCGGTGCTGGGCACCGCGCTCCTCCTGGCCTGGGGCAGCGCACCCGGCGGGCCCGGCACCCGGTGGGCGCTGGGCAGCGCCCCGGCCGGCTTCCTCGGGGCGATCTCCTACTCGCTGTACCTGTGGCACTGGCCGGTGCTGGTCGTCGCCGGCGTGCTGCTGACGCCGGACTCGGCGCTGTTCTACGCCGCCGCGCTCGCCGTCTCGCTGGTGCTGGCGACGGTGTCCTACTACTGCATCGAGCAGCCGGTGCTGCACACGACCTGGCTGCTGCCGGGTCGGGCCGTCGGGCACGACCGGGCGCGGGGGGTGTTCCGGCGGGCCCGCGCGGTCGGCCTGGGCGCCGCCGTCGTCGCGGCGGCCGTCGCCGTGGCCGTGGTCGTCGTGCCGCGGGAGAGCGACGGGACCGCGCAGGTCGAGGCGGCCCGGGCCGCGGCCGCGGCGAACGACGTCGCCGCTGCCGAGGGCGGTCCGTCCCTGACCCCGCTGCAGCAGGAGATCCAGGCCGCGACGCTGGCGACGGAGTGGCCCGAGGACCTGACGCCGGGCTTCGACGCACTGCCCGGCTACCTCACCGAGATGTGGGCCGAGGGCTGCCTGCTGACCGGCCCGTCGAACGTCGACGAGTGCCGCTACGGCGACCCGGGCGCCACCCGGTCCGTGGCGGTGCTCGGCGACTCGTTCGCCGCTTCCTGGCTGCCCTCGCTGCGGGAGTCGCTCGTGCCGCAGGGGTGGGCGGTGCAGAGCCTGACGCTCGGGCTGTGCCCCAACATCGCGGCGCCGGTCTTCTTCGAGGACCAGCCCTACGACGAGTGCGCGGAGCACCGCGAGTGGGCCATCGGCTACATCCTGGAGCAGCAGCCGGACGTGGTCGTGCTGAGCCACTCGTGGCGTGCGGCGCTCGAGCGCGGGGCGGACAAGGCGACCGTGTACCGCGAGGGCCTCGCCTCGGTCGTCGAGCGCGTGCAGGCCTCGGGGGCCGAGGTCGTGCTGCTCGGCGCCCCGCCGGGGTCGGCGAGCCTGCAGGACTGCCCGACCAGCCTCAACGGGCCGGGGGACTGCCTGCGCGGGCCATCGGAGACCTTCGCCGAGCAGGTGGCCAGCGAGCAGGCCGTCGCCGCCGAGACCGGCGCCCGGTCGATCGACCCCGGGGCGTGGTTCTGCATCAACGGCCTGTGCCCGTCGTTCGTCGGCTCGACGCCGGTGTACGCCGACGGGCTGCACATGACCGCCGAGTTCTCCCGGCTGATCGGCCCCGAGGTGGGGGCGGCGGTCGTCGGGCCCTGAGGCCTCAGCGGCGTCCTCCGACCACGACCTTCACGACGTCCGCGATGAACCCGCGGGGGTCTGTCCGGGCGACGTGGGCCAGGCAGTCCAGCTGCTTGGCGAACGGCCGTCCCTGAGCGTCGGTCACCGACCGCCACCCGTTGCCGCCGCACGCCTGGACGTCCTTCGGCGGGTTCGCCGGGGGCGCCGGCCGAGGCGGCGGCGGGTTCTTCGCCGCGTAGGTGACGCACTGCGACTGCTTCTGGAACGGACGCCCCTGCGCGTCGGTGTAGGTCCGCCACCCGTCGCCGTTGCAGGCCTTCGGGTTGGGCGGCGGGTTCACGCCACCCGGAGTGGGATCGCAGAGGTCACCGAGGCCGTCCTTGTCCTTGTCGGCCTGGTCGGCGTTCGCCACGTCGCGGCAGTTGTCGCGGGAGTCCGGGACGCCGTCCCTGTCGGCGTCCGGGCCGTTCGGCGTGGTGTCGCAGGCGTCGCCCACCCCGTCCCCGTCCGTATCGGCCTGGTTCGCGTTGCCGACCGCCACGCAGTTGTCCCGCGAGTCCGGCACACCGTCCTCGTCCCCGTCGGGGCCGTTCGGCGTCGTGTCGCACGCGTCCCCGACACCGTCCCCGTCCGCGTCGGCCTGGTTCGGGTTGGCCACCGCGGCGCAGTTGTCGCTGCCGTTGTCCTCCCCGTCCCCATCGGTGTCCCCGGTGGGCGTCGTGTCGCACGCGTCCCCGACCCCGTCGCCGTCGGTGTCGGCCTGGTTCGGGTTGGCCACCGCAGCGCAGTTGCCGCTGCCGTTGTCCTCCCCGTCCCCATCGGTGTCCCCCGTGGGCGTGGAGTCGCACGCGTCGCCCACCCCGTCGCCGTCGCCGTCGGCCTGGTTCGCGTTGGCCACCGCAGCGCAGTTGTCGCTGCCGTTGTCCTCCCCGTCCCCATCGGTGTCCCCCATGGGCGTGGAGTCGCACGCGTCGCCCACCCCGTCACCGTCGCCGTCGGCCTGGTCCGGGTTCGCGACGAGGTCGCAGTTGTCGGGGGCGTCGCCCACCCCGTCGCCGTCGGAGTCCGTCAGCGGGTCGCACGCGTCACCCACGCCGTCGCGATCCGTGTCCGCCTGCCCCGAGTTCGCAGCCTCGACGCAGTTGTCCCGGACGTCGGGCACGCCGTCGGCGTCGCCGTCGGGGCCGTTCGGCGTCGAGTCGCAGGCATCCCCGGTGCCGTCACCGTCCGAGTCGGTCTGCGCGCCGTTCGCCACGTCCGGGCAGTTGTCCGTGAGGTTGTCGACCTGGTCCCCGTCGGTGTCGCCGTTCGGCGTCGGGTCGCACACGTCGCCGTAGAAATCCCGGTCGGCGTTCGCCTGGTCCGCGTTGGCCTGCGCGGGGCAGTTGTCACCGATATCGGGCACGCCGTCGCCGTCACCGTCGAGAGCGACGACCTCGATGACACCGATGAAAGGGCCGACGCTGAAACCGCCGCAGTTCGTCGTGCGGTCGGAGGCGTAGAAGTCCTGCTGCTTCGGGCCGAAGATCGTGTACTCGCGGAAATCGATGCAGACGTTCGTGCCGGCCGGGATCAAGGTGTTCGTCGTCGAGGTGACCTGCCCCCTCAGGGAGACCTGGGCGTAGTCGGCGCGCGCGGAACCGATGAAGAAGAAGTCGATGTTCCCGGCGACGAGGCCGTCCGGGCACTGGAAGGCGAACGTTCCCGTTCCCGCGGTGCTCCCCGAGGTGCCGAGCCCGGTCGCGGTGACCGATACCGGGACCCCGTCGTAGTCGAAGCGATCACCACCCGGGGCGCCGCAGTACACCGCGCCGGTCCCTTCGGCGGTGGCCGACTCCCCCGCCGCGGCCTCGGCCGCCGGCGCGAACGGGCCGACGGTGACGTAGACCGCGGCCAGCAAGGTGAACAGGGCGACGAGAGCAGCCCTCGACCGGTGCGACATGACCCCTCCACGACGACATACGGTGCGCCTACGAGCGGGTCACGCCCTTGCTCAATCCCCGCGACGATCGTTTCCCCCGGCGACCGGAAAGCACGGGGAGTGGAGCACGCGCGCCGCAAGATCGGTAGAGCCGTTCCAGGCGACTCCCATTCATCGACCATTTTTCCGAGGGAGCGGGCGGCGAGAATGGCGTGCGCTCACGGGACGAGATGTGTCGGCAACGGCGCGTGAGCACACGACCGGCGAGTGGGACCCCCGGGGAGTGGGCAGGGCCGCTGTCGTGGACCGCTGCGATGTGCTGATCGTCGGAGCCGGCAACGCCGGCATCTCCCTGGCCGCCAAGCTGCTGCGCGACGGCGTCCGCGGGGTGACGGTCGTGGCCGCGCAGCCCGTGCACCGCTACAAGCCGCTGCTCAACTACGTGGCCGGCGGCGAGGCGGCGATGGCCGACCTCGAGCACCCCATGGCCGACGTCGTCCCCGACGGGTGCACCTGGATCCGGGACAGCGTCGAGGCGGTCGACCCGGACGCCCGGACGGTCCGGACGCGTTCGGGGCGCACGCTGCACTGGTCGACCCTCGTCCTCTGCCCTGGCCTGGAGGAGGACTGGGACGCGACGCCGGGGCTGCGGGCCGCTTACGCCGACGGCTGGGCGGCGTCGTCCTACGTGCCGGGCAGCACGCCGACGGTCTGGCCGCGGCTGTCGTCGCTGCGCGCGGGCTCGGTCCTGTTCACCGTGCCGCCGGAGCCGGCGTCGTGCGGGCCGACGGCGCTCAAGCCGCTCTTCATGGCCTGCGACCGGTGGCGGCGGGCGGGCGTCCTGGGTGACCTCGACGTGCGGCTGGTCCTCCCCGAGGCCACGGCGACGGGGGTGCCGGCGGCGGACGCGGTGCTGGACCGCGCCTTCGAGTCCTACGGCATCGAGGTGCTGAGGGAGACCCGCATCGATCGCGTCGACCCGGACGCGCACGGCGTCACGCTCGCGTCGGGCACCGGCCGCCGGGTGCTCGAGGACGTCGCCTTCGCGCACGCCGTGCCGCACTACCGGGCGCCGCGCTGGATCGCCGGATCCGGGCTGGCCGACGCCGCGGGTCTGGTGGACGTCGATCCGGGGACGCTGCGCTCCCGCGGGCACGACGCGATCTGGGCCATCGGCGACGCCGCCGCCGTCGCGACGCGCCCCTCGGGCGGTGCGCTGCGCAAGCAGGTCACGGTGCTGAGCGCCAACCTGGCCGCGGCCGCTGAGGGGAAGGAGCTGCAGAGGTACGACGGCTACACGGTCATGCCGATCACCGTGGGCCGGCGCACGCTGATGCTCGACGAGGTCGACCGCGACGGCCGGCCCAGCCCGTCCGTGCCGTTCCTCGACCCCTTCAAGCCGCGGCGCACCACCTGGTTCTTCGACCGGTACGTGCTGCCGCAGATCTACTTCCGCCGGATCCTCCGCGGCCGCGTCTGACCGGCCACCGTCCGCCGGGGCGGCATACTCGCAGCGCTTCCGGAGCGCGCGCTCCACCGCGTCGACGCCCCGAGGTGAGCTTGCCGTGTGCCCGGACACCCCACCGGCCGGTCGGTCCGCGGCCGGCCGGCGCGCCTTCCTGCTGATGGCCGCGGCCGGCCTGGTCACCGCCTGCGCGCCGTCGGCCGACCCGGTGGCCCGCCCGCAGTCGCGCACCACCGGTACCGGTGCCGCGCCGAGCAGCGGCCCGCCGGTCGCGCCGACGGCTCCGCCGCCGAGCACGCCGGTGGTCCCGACCCGTGAGGACGTCGTCGCCCGGTACGCGGGCGTCGCGCCCACGGCCTTCGGGCTCGACGTGCCCGGGGTGGTGAACCGGCTGCCGACCGTCGCGCGGGTGGTCGCCCTGACCTTCGACGCGTGCGGCGGTGCCCGTGGCAGCGGGTACGACGAGGCGCTGATCGGGACGCTGCGGACGACGGGCACGCCGGCCACGCTGTTCCTCAACCAGCGCTGGGTCCTCGCCCACCCCGACCTCACCGCGCAGCTGGCCGCCGATCCGCTGTTCGAGCTGGCCAACCACGGCACCACCCATCTGCCGCTGTCCGTGCGCGGCGCCGCCGCCTACGCGATCCCCGGCACGGCGGGACCGGGCGAGGTGTTCGACGAGATCACCGGCAACCGGCGGACGCTGACCGAGGCGACCGGGTCGGCGCCACGGTTCTTCCGCTCCGGCACGGCGCACTACGACGACGTCGCGGTGCGCATCGCCCGCGACGTGGGCGAGACGGTCGTGAACTTCGACGTCAACGGCGACGCGGGCGCCACCTTCGGCCCGCAGGAGGTGGCGGCCGCACTGCGGTCGGTCTCCCCCGGCTCGATCGTCATCGGCCACATGAACCAGCCCACCGGCGGCACCGCCGCCGGTGTCGCGGCCGCGCTCCCCCGGCTCACCGCCGACGGGTACCGGTTCGTGCGGTTGTCGGAGCACCTGTAGAGCAGCTGCACGAGGGGTTCCGCTCACGGCGCCCGGGGTCGATAGTCGCTGACGTCCCGCGCCGGCCGACGGAGACGGAGAGACCAGTGGACGAACCAGGCACGGCGGCGGTGCCCGCACTGCCCTCGTACGCCAGCGGGACGTCGTCCCTGCCGCTGCTGGGCGACACCATCGGGGCGAACCTCGACCGCACCGCGGCGCGCGTGGGTGACCACGAGGCCCTGGTGGAGTGCGCGACCGGGCGGCGCTGGACCTACCCGCAGCTGGTCGCCGAGGTCGACGCGGTCGCCCTCGGGTTGCACGCCCTGGGCGTCGGGAAGGGCGACCGGGTCGGCATCTGGGCACCGAACTGCGCTGAGTGGGCGTTCGTCCAGTACGGCACCGCCAAGCTGGGCGCGATCCTCGTGAACATCAACCCGGCGTACCGCACGCACGAGCTGTCCTACGTGCTGCAGCAGGCCGGCATCTCCGTGCTGGTGTCCGCGCCGGAGTTCAGGACGAGCGACTACCGCGCGATGGTGGCCGAGGTCCGGGGCGAGTGCCCCGACCTGCGCGAGGTCCTCTTCCTGGGCGACCCGCGGTGGCAGGAGCTGCTGGACGCCGGCCGGGCCGCTGACCGGGACCTGCTGGCGCGCCGCGAGGCGGAGCTGTCCGCCGACGACCCGATCAACATCCAGTACACCTCGGGGACGACGGGCTTCCCGAAGGGTGCCACGCTCACCCACCACAACCTGCTCAACAACGGCTTCTTCGTCGGGGAGGGCTGCGGCTACACCGAGGCCGACCGGATCTGCGTCCCCGTCCCCTACTACCACTGCTTCGGCATGGGCATGGGCAACCTGGCGGCCACCTCCCACGGCGCCACCGTCGTCATCCCCGCGCCCGGCTTCGACCCCGCGCTGACGCTGCGGGCCGTGCAGGAGGAGCGCTGCACCTCGCTGTACGGCGTCCCGACCATGTTCATCGCCGAGCTGGCGCTCCCGGACTTCGCCGACTACGACCTCTCCACCCTGCGCACCGGGATCATGGCCGGCTCGCCCTGCCCGGTGGAGGTCATGAAGCGGGTGGTCAGCGAGATGGGCATGACGGAGGTGACCATCTGCTACGGCATGACCGAGACCTCACCGGTGTCCACGCAGACCGGTGCCGACGACGACCTCGACCGCCGCACCTCCACGGTCGGGCGGGTGCACCCGCACCTCGAGGTCAAGGTGGTCGACCCGGCCACCGGGCTCACGGTGCCCCGCGGCGAGCCGGGCGAGTTCTGCACCCGCGGCTACTCGGTGATGCTCGGCTACTGGGACGAGCCGGAGAAGACCGCCGACGTCATCGACCGCGCCCGCTGGATGCACACCGGCGACCTGGCCGTCATGGATGCCGACGGCTACCTCAACATCGTCGGCCGGATCAAGGACATGGTCATCCGCGGTGGCGAGAACGTGTACCCGCGGGAGATCGAGGAGTTCCTCTACACGCACCCCGACGTCGTCGACGCCCAGGTCATCGGCGTACCCGACGAGCGGTACGGCGAGGAGCTGATGGCCTGGGTCCGGCTCCGCGAGGGAGCCGAACCGCTCACCGCCGAGGCGCTCCGGCAGTACTGCGCCGGCCGGCTCGCCCACTACAAGGTGCCGCGGTACGTCAAGGTCGTGGACGACTTCCCGATGACCGTGACCGGGAAGATCCGCAAGGTCGAGATGCGCCAGACGTCCATCGAGGAGCTCGGGCTGCAGGACGCCGCCGCCATCCGCAACGCCTGACGCGACTGCTCGACGATCAGCCCTTGGCCGCCTTCTTCGCGGCCTTGGCCTTGCCGGCCTTCCCCTTGCCCTTCTCCGGCTTGGCCTTCCCCGGCTTGCCCTTGCCCGCCTTGCCCTTCCCCTTGCCGCCCACCCGGGTGCTCTCGTCGGAGGCGGGCTCGCCGACCTCGATCCGCACCGTCCTGCCCGCGCGCCGCACGGCCGGACGGGCCGGGCCCTCGCCCCCGACCGCGGACCGGAAACCTGCACCGGCCCGGAACACGGGGACCACCGACGGGCCCACCTGGACCGGCTCCCCGGTCCGCGGGTTCCGGCCGGTGCGCGCCGCCCGCTCCCGGCGCTCGAAGGTCCCGAATCCCGTGAGAGCCACCCGCTCGCCGCGAGCGACGCCGCCCTCGATCTCCGCCAGGACCCCGTTCACGGCGGCCACGGCCGCTGCACGGTCCCCGCCGAGGCGCTCGGTCATCCTGGTGATCAGCTCGGACTTGTTCATGGCCGCACTCTCCCAGGAACGGCGAGGTCAGCGGCATCCCCGTCAGACGTTGAAGCGGAACTCCACGACGTCGCCGTCGGCCATGACGTACTCCTTGCCCTCCATGCGGACCCAGCCCTTCGACTTCGCCTCGGCCATGGAGCCGGCCTCGACCAGCTGGTCGAAGGAGACGATCTCGGCCTTGATGAACCCGCGCTGGAAGTCGGTGTGGATGACACCGGCGGCCTGCGGTGCGGTGGCGCCGACCGGGATGGTCCAGGCGCGCGCCTCCTTGGGGCCCGCGGTCAGGTAGGTCTGCAGGCCGAGGGTGCGGAAGCCGACCTTGGCGAGCTGGTCGAGGCCCGGCTCGCTCTGGCCGATCGACTCCAGCAGCTCGGCGGCCTCCTCGGCGGGCAGCTCGACGAGCTCGGACTCGGTCTGCGCGTCGAGGAAGATGGCCTCGGCCGGGGCCACCAGCCCGCGCAGCTCGTCGAGCATCTCGCTGTTGGCCAGCTCGTCGGCGTCGACGTTGAAGACGTACAGGAACGGCTTGGTGGTCATCAGGCCGAGCTCGCGCAGCGGCGTCGGGTCGATGCCGGCGGCGAAGAGGGTCCTCCCCTCGTTCAGCACCTGCTGCGCCTCGACCGCGGCCTTGTGCAGCTCGGCGCGCTCCTTGTCCTTGCGCATCTCCTTCTCGAGGCGCGGGACCGCCTTCTCCAGCGTCTGGAGGTCGGCGAGGAGGAGCTCGGTGTTGATCGTCTCGATGTCGTCGGCCGGGCTGACCTTGCCGTCGACGTGCACCACGTCGGGGTCGGTGAAGACCCGGATGACCTGGCAGATCGCGTCGCTCTCGCGGATGTTGGCGAGGAACTTGTTGCCCAGGCCGGCGCCCTCGCTGGCGCCGCGCACGATGCCGGCGATGTCCACGAAGGAGACCGTCGCCGGGATGATCTTCTGCGAGCCGAACAGCTCGGCCAGCTTCCCGAGCCGGGGGTCGGGCACGCCCACGACGCCGACGTTGGGCTCGATCGTCGCGAACGGGTAGTTCGCCGCGAGCACGTCGTTCTTGGTCAGGGCGTTGAAGAGGGTCGACTTGCCGACGTTGGGCAGGCCGACGATCCCGATGGTGAGGCTCACGGCTGTCGAGGTTACGTGCCGCCGCTGCGCCGTCCGGAGGCCGCGGGCGGCCCACCCGTCCGGATGAGGCCGGCGCTCCAGTTCACCGGCCGACCTGCCGACGACGGGGTTGACCGCTCGAAGGGGACGCGCCATGGGGAAGACCCGTACCGACGCCGAGCAGCAGATCGCCGAGCTGCTGCGGACGGCGAAGAAGTCGCTGCGCCTGTCCGTGGCGTTCCTGTCCCGGCTCGACGGCACCACCCAGCACCTCGAGGTGGTCGAGTCCTCGGTCCCCGTCCTGTTCCAGGAGGGCGTGACGCAGGTCCAGGAGACGACGCTGTGCCAGGCCATCCTGGACAAGGAGCTGCCGGCGGTCATCCCGAACCTCAAGGACTTCCCGCGGGCGATGGCCCTGCCGGCGGCGAAGATCCCGCACATCCGCAGCTACGTCTCCGTGCCGGTGACCCTGTCCGACGGGTCGCTGTACGGAACGTTCTGCGCAGCCGGACTCACTGCCGACAAGGACCTGACCAAGCGCGACAAGGCGCTGATGGACGTCCTCGCCTCGGCCGCCTCGGTGATCATCGAGCCGCAGGTGAGGGAGAACGAGCGGCGGTCGGAGATCGAGCAGCGGCTCGGCCCCGTCATGGCCGCCGGTGGACCGGTGGTCGCGCTGCAGCCGATCATCGACCTGGCGACGGGCGTGCGTGTCGGGTCGGAGGCGCTCAGCCGCTTCCCCGCCGAGTGGGAGAAGGCCCCGGACGTCGTGTTCGAGGAGGCGCACAGCATCGGGCGCGGCGACCACCTGGAGCTGCTGGCCCTGCGCCGCGCGGCGGCGCACCTCGAGTCCGTGGACGGCTACGTCGCCATGAACGTCTCCCCCGGCACGCTGCTCACGCCCGCGTGCAGCGAGCTGCTCGCGGAGCTGCCCGTGGAACGGGTGCTGCTCGAGCTCTCGGAGCACGACCAGGTGGACGACTACGACGCGATCGCCGCGGTGCTCGCGCCGTTCCGCGCCGCGGGGCTGGGGCTGGCCATCGACGACGTCGGTGCCGGGTTCTCCTCCCTGCGCCACATCGTGGTCACCGCACCCGACGTCATCAAGATCGACCGGAGCCTGGTGAGCGGGCTGGACAGCGACGCGGTGCGCACCGTCCTCATCCGCTCGCTCGTCGACTTCGCGGCGGGTCTGCGGGCACGGGTCGTCGCCGAAGGCATCGAGACCGCCGACGAGGCGGCCGTCCTCCGCACGCTCGGCGTCGACTACGGGCAGGGGTGGTTCTTCGGCCGTCCCGCTGTTCCCGAGCCGGCCCTCACCGCGGGCATCCCGGCGCAGCGAGGAGTGCTCACGGCCGACCGGCACGACGGAGCCGCGCTCGTCTGACGCTCAGGCAGGGACCAGGAACGGTTGCGGCAGCCGGATCTCGCTGCCGTCGGGGCGCCAGGTGCGCCATCGTCCGTCGGGTTGTCGTTCGACGCGGAAGCCGGAGTGGACCTTGGTGTGGTGGCGTTCGCACAGCAGCGCCGAGTTGACCAGCGACGTGTCGCCGTCGTCGATCCAGTGCAGGAGGTGGTGCACGTCGCACCAGTGGCTGGGCGCATCACAACCGGCGAAGACGCACGTGCGGTCGCGCACCTCGACGGCGCGGCGCAGGTGCGGCGGGACCACCCGGTGCGTCCGGCCGACGTCGAGCGGTTGTCCGTCGGGGCCGATGACGATGCGGGTGAGGTTGCCGTCGCAGGCCAGCCAGCGGGCGCGGGCGGCGGAGATGACCCCGCCGAACCCGGTGCGACCGGCGCCTGCGCCGGCGGTCGAGGTGTCCACGAGGTCGTCGAGGTCGATGGTGACCGCGACGTGCGGCTTGACGGTCCGCATCGTGGGGAGCGTGCCGGAGGCCAGGGCGTTGTCGGCGAGCTGCACGAGGGCGTCGGCGGACTGCTGGCCGCGGCTGCGGGTGTCCCCGGCGGGACGCGACGCCTGCCGGATCGCTTCGATCGCGGCGAGCACCTTCTCCCCGCCGATCGCGTCGAGGACGAACCGGCCGGTGATCGCACCGTTGCTGTCGCGGGCGGTGACCAGGCTGCGGAACTCGGTGGGGTCGGGCTCGGTGCCGTCGGGGTCGAGCCGGGCCAGGTAGTGCCCGACGACCTGCCGCAGCTCGACGTGCGGCCGGGTCGCAGCCACCTTGGTGAGCGCGGCGTCGACCGCGCCGACGTCCACGCCCTGCTCCTCGGCCCGGGCCAGGTTCTCCGCCGACGTCACCGGCGCGATGACGCCCACCGCCTCCGCCGTCACACCCCCGGCCGCAGCGGCCGCAGCGAGAGCCGGCAGCTGCTCCAGCGCCCGCCCGTTGCGCACCAGCCGGCTCGCCGCGCTCGCGCTCAGCCGGTGGTGCCCGCGCAGCCACGACGCCATCGACGCCTTGCCGTCGTGCTCAGCGGAGCCGGCCACCTCGCACTGCCGCACCGTCCGCGCCACCTCGGCGGCCAGCCGGTTCGCCGCGATGAGCAACGGACCCAGTCGCTCGAGCAGGGCCGCGCCGAACTGGCCGTCCAGCCGCTCGCCGGCCAGCGCGTCGAGGGCCTCGGCCAGCTCGTTCACAACACCTCCACCGGTTCGATCAGGTGTTCGAAGTCTACCGCGATCGAGCACGCCGCACCCCATGAATCCGCAGCTCAGACACCCGTCCACAGGTCGCTGAGGACGCTTGACAGCCCGCCGCTGCGGGCCGGAGGCTCCGCGAGAGCGAACAGAGCAACCGGAGGTCCGCATGCCGGAGAGCCCCTGGGCGCAGCAGGCCCACGACGTCCGCTTCGACTGGGGTGCGACCGGTGCGGCGGCGCTGCACACCGACGACGGCCCGCTCGTCGTCGTCGACGTCCTCTCCTTCACCACGTCGGTGTCGGTGGCCGTCGAGCGGGGCACCGCCGTCCTCCCCGTGGCCTGGTGCGACGCCCGCGCGGAGACGCTGGCCCGCGACAGGGACGCGCGGCTGGCGGTGGGCCGCCGCGACGTGACGCCGGACCACCCGTGGTCGCTGTCGCCGGCCGCCCTGCGCGCGGCGCCCGCACCCGGGCGCCTGGTCCTCCCCTCGCCGAACGGCTCCGCCATCGCCGCCGCCGCGGGCGGGGGCACGGTCGTGGCCGCCTGCCTGCGCAACGCCTCCGCCGTCGCCGGGTGGCTGGAGGGCGGATCGCCGGTCACCGTGATCGCCGCCGGTGAGCGCTGGCCCGACGGCACGCTCCGCCCGGCGCTGGAGGACCTGCTCGGCGCCGGCGCCGTCATCGCCGCGCTGCTGGAGCGCACCGGGGTCAGGCCGTCCCCCGAGGCCGCGGCTGCCGCGGCGGCGTTCCAGGCGACCCGCTCGGTCCCCGACGCCGTCCGCGGCTGCGCCTCCGGGATCGAGCTCACGGCGAGCGGCTTCGCCGCCGATGTCGAGATCGCCGTCGAGGTGGACCGCAGCCGGGTCGTGCCCGTCCTCCGCGACGGGGCCTTCAGCGCCTGACCGCTCAGCGCCCGGGTGCGGGCAGCAGCCCCCGCTCCACCGCGACGAGCACCGCCCGCGTGCGGTCGTCGACGCCCAGCTTCGCGAACACCCGCAGCAGGTGCGTCTTCACCGTCGCCTCGCCGATGAACAGCTCCCGCCCGATGTCGGCGTTGGTCAGCCCGCGGGCCACACCGGCCAGCACCTCCAGCTCGCGAGCGGTCGGCGCGTCCGCCGCCGGGGCCCGCATCCGCGACACCAGCCGGGCGGCCACCGGCGGCGCGAGCACCGTCTCCCCGCGCGCGGCGGCGCGGACGGCGTCGGCCAGCTGCGGCAGCGGGGTGTCCTTGAGCAGGTAGCCGGTCGCGCCCGCCTCCACCGCCCGCACGATGTCGGCGTCGGTGTCATAGGTGGTCAGCACCAGCACCCGCACGCCCGGGTGGTCCGCGGCGAGCCGGCCGGTCGCCGTGGCGCCGTCCATGCGCGGCATGCGCAGGTCCATCAGGACGACGTCCGGCGCCAGCGCCGCGGCCATCGCCAGCGCCTCCAGCCCGTCCCCCGCCTCGCCGACGACGTCGATGTCCGGCTGCGCGGCCAGCCAGCCGACCACACCGCCGCGGACGACCGGGTGGTCATCCACCACCAGCACCCTGATCACTGGGCCGGCACCCGCACGGTCACGCGGGTCCCCTCCCCCGGGGCCGAGCGGACGTCGACGGCGCCGCCGACCTCCTCCGCCCGGTCGCGCAGTCCGGCCAGCCCCACGCCCGCGGAGACCGCGGGGTCGAACCCCACGCCGTCGTCCTCCACGTGCACCGACACCTGCGCGTCCTCCCCGGCGCCCACCCGGCTCAGCCGCAGCACCACGGCGGTGGCCGAGGCGTGCCGGCGCACGTTGGCCAGCGCCTCCTGTGCCCCGCGGAGCAGCACGATCTCCTCCGCGCGGCTGAGCGCGGGGCCGCCTCCGCCCAGCGCCGCGGTGTCCACGCGCGTGGCGACGCCGGTCTCCCGACGGAACCGCTCGGCCAGCCGCTGCAGGGCCTCGACCAGGCTCGCGGAGTCCAGCGCGACCGGCGCAAAGGCGGCCACCATCGCCCGCGCCTCGGCGAGGTTCTCCCGCGCGACCTCCTCGATGACGGCCAGCCGCTCGGCGGCGGTCGCGGGCTCCCCCGGCAGCGCGGCGGCCGCGGTCTGGGCCAGCACCACGATGCTCGTGTAGCCCTGCGCCAGGGTGTCGTGCACCTCGCGGGCCAGCCGCTCCCGCTCGGCGACCATCCCCTGCTGGTGGTGCAGCAGGGCCAGCTCCGCGCGGGTCGACTCGAGCTCGCGGATCAGATCCGCCCGCTGCTCGCTGTGCGCGAGCACGCTGGTCACCCAGGCGCCCATCGCGAGGCTGAACCCGAGCCCCACGAACGTCTGCAGGTCGAAGGGTTCGGTGCCCTGCGCCCAGTGCACCACCGGGCCGAGGGTCGCGGCCGCGCCCAGGGCCAGCGTCCACAGCACCCCGCGCCGCAGGTCCGCCACCATGAACCAGACCTGCGGGAACGCCAGGAACAGCAGGAAGAGCAGCTCCGGCAGGATCCACGCCAGGACGGCTACCACGGCCACGAGGACGCCGAGGTACCAGGCGGCCCGCCGGTGGTCCCGCCGCACGAGCGCCGGCCCGCCCACCGTCGCGTAGGCCAGCGCCAGGACCGCGAGGGCGGTGAGCAGCACGGCCTCGCGCGCCCCGGACTCCTCGATGACGGCGTCCACCGCGGCGACGACGACCAGCACCGCCAGCACGACGTGGTGCACGACCAGGGTCACCTGCCAGCCGCGCTCGGACAGCGGCCGGCCGCCGCCGTCCCCCGGTGCGGGGACGGCGGCGGCGTCGGCGAAGGAGGACGTCATCCCTCGCCCCGGCGCCAGCGGAACGTGCGCACGCAGACCATGACGCCGATGATCACCCATGCGGCAAGCACCAGGGCGATCCTTCCGTGCTCCCATCCCCCCGCGATCTCGAACGCCCCGGCCTCCTCGGGCAGGAACGCCGACCGCATCCCCTGGGTCATCCACTTCAGCGGGAACAGCGCCGCGGCCTGCTGCATCCACCCGGGCAGCTCCAGGAAGCCGAAGAAGACGCCGGAGAAGAACTGCAGCACGATCGCGAGCGCCGAGATGGCGGTGGCGGTGGCGGTGGCGCTGCCGGGCAGCGCGGAGGCGGCGATGCCGAGCACCGTGCCGGCCAGCGCCCCGAGGGCGGCCACCCAGAGGAACGTCAGCCAGTGCGCCGCGTCGGCCGGCATCGGGACGTCGAATCCGTAGCGCGCGACCGGCAGCAGCAGCGCGAGCTGCACCCCCGCCGTCACGAGCACCTGCCCGGCCTTGCCGGCGAAGTAGGCGACCGGCGGCGTGCCGAGCAGCTGCAGCCGCTCCAGCTGCCCGCTCTCCCGCTCGTGCGCGACCGCCGTGCCGACAGCCTGGAAGCTGGTGAGCATGATCCCGGTCGCCGCGATGCCGGCCAGGAAGTACTGGGCGAACGGGATGCCGCCCGGCCGGTCCTCGTCGCCGAGGATCGAGGCGAAGATCAGCAGCATGACCAGCGGGTAGGCGAAGGCGAACACCACCTGCTGCCGCTCGCGGGAGAACAACCGGAGCTCCAGGCCGACCCGGGAGACGGCGATGCGGGCGGCCGACGGGGGTGCGGGACGGGTCGGGGTCAGGACGGCGGTCATCGGGAGGCTCCTTCGGGGGTCGGGACGGCGCCGACGAGCCGGAGGTAGACGTCCTCCAGGCCCGGACGGGTGACGGTGAGGCCGGGGACCTCGGCCTGCGCGGCGAGCAGGTCCCGCAGCACCGCGGCGGGCGCCTCGGTGCGCACGGACCGCCGGGCGCCGGCCTCCAGCCAGCTCACCGTCGACTCGCGGCGCAGCGCGGCGCCCAGCTCATCGGGCGGCGCCACGTCGACCAGCCGGCCACCGGAGATCACCCCCACCCGGTCGGCGAGCTCGGCGGCCTCGTCGAGGTAGTGGGTGGTGAGCAGGATCGTCGTGCCGTCGGCGCGCAGGTCGCGGATCAGCTGCCAGAACTGCCGGCGCGCGACCGGGTCCATGCCGGTGGTGGGCTCGTCGAGGAACAGCAGCTCCGGGTGGCCCTGCACCCCGAGGGCGACGGCGAGCCGGCGGCGCTGCCCGCCGGAGAGGCGCTCCACCCGCACGGCAGCGGACTCCGCCAGCCCGACCGCGGCCAGCAGCTCGTCGGTCGGGCGGCGCGCGCCGTGGTAGCCGGCGAAGTGGTCGAGGGTCTCCCGCACCGTGAGCGCCGGGCCCGCGCCCTCGCCCTGGCTGACCACGCCGATCCGGTCCCGCCAGCCGCGGCCGGCCACCGCCGGGTCCGCCCCGAGGACGTCGACCAGCCCGCCCTCGCGGGGTCGCACGCCCTCGAGGATCTCGATCGTCGTCGTCTTGCCGGCGCCATTGGGCCCCAGCAGCGCGAAGCACTCGCCGCGCCGCACGTCCAGGTCCAGCCCGTCGAGCACCCGGCGTCCGCCGTACCGCTTGGTCAGGCCGCGCACGGTCACCGCGGCGTGGTCGGGTCCGCTGCTCACGAGGAGCGGCGCGAGCTCTGCAGTGGTCATGCACCGAGCCTGTCGGCGCCGCCGCCGTCGCGGCACCGCCGAAGCGCTGGTCCTCCCGTCCACCGACCGGTGGACCGGCCGACCTCATGGCGGCGGGCGGAGCGCCTCCTCGTCGAACTGCGGCCGCGCCACCGATGCGGCCAGGTACGTCGGGGCCAGCAGGCAGTAGCTGTCGGTCAGCAGCTCCTCGACCTCGGCCCAGTCGACGTCGTCGGCCAGGTGCAGCCCGACCTCGTCGCCCCGCCAGGGCGCGGCGAAGAACGGCGGGCCGGTCCGGCGCAGGGTCTCCAGCTCCAGGCCCGACGACCGGAACAGCAGCACCGGGCACGGGCCGGCGGTGCCCGCGGCGCGCGCGTGCGACTGCGGACGGCCGTCCTCGATGGTGAGCAGGTGGGCGAAGGTCCGGCTCCGGACGCGCCACCGCACGCCGACCCAGGCCGGCTCCTCGAGGGTCTCCGGCAGCGCGAGCGCGACCGCCCGCACGCCGGCGAGGAACGCAACGTGCATCTCCACCTCCCGGGTCGGACCCGTCGTCAGAGTGGACGACGGGTCCGACAGCGGGAACTCAGCGGCCGAGCTGCTGGAACCTGCGGACGCTGAGCGCGGCGAACACCGCGGTGAGCGCGACCGGCCAGCCGACGGCGAGCAGGGTGGCGTGCTCGGTCGCCCAGCCGCCACCGGTGCCGACCGGCGAGCCCACCAGCTCCCGCACGGCGGTGACGGTCGGCGCCAGCGGGTTCCACTCGGCGACCACGGCCAGCCAGCCCGGCATCCCCGACGCGGCGACGAACGCGTTCGACAAGAACACGAACGGCCACACGAGGATCTGCACGGCGGTCACCGCGGCGGGGTCGCGGACCAGCAGGCCCAGGTAGATGCCCATCCAGAGGAACCCCAGCCGGAGCAGGAGCAGCAGCCCGACCGCGGCCAGCAGCCCCGCCCCGCCGTCCGGCCGCCAGCCGATGGCCAGCCCGGCCGCGACCAGCACGGCCAGGCCCACCGCGGAGGACGCCATGTCGGCCAGGCAGCGACCGGCGACCACCGCCGAGGGCGCCATCGGCAGCGACCGGAACCGGTCGGTGATCCCGCGCGCGGTGTCGGTGACCACCGCGGTCATGGTCGCCTCGACGCCGAAGACCATCGCGACGGCGAGCATCCCGGGGACGAGGAAGTCCCGGTAGTCGCCACCTCCCGGCACGACCATGCCGCCGCCCAGCAGGTACGCGAACATGACCAGCAGCAGCACCGGGAACAGCGCGTTGACCAGCACCACCGACGGCTGCCGCCGCCAGTGCGCGACGTCGCGGCCGGCCACGGTGAAGGCGTCCACCACCGCCCAGCGCAGCCGCTCTGCCGACGACTCCACGGGAACCGCGGCCGCGGTCACGCCGGCACCCCCGTCCGCGCCCGCTCCGCCCCGGTGAGGCGCAGGTAGGCCTCGTCCAGGGTGGCCGGCCGGAGGACGACGTCGTCGACCCCGATCCCGGCCTCGTCCAGGGCCCTCGCCACGTCCCCGACCACGCCCGGCCGTCGGGACACCGCGACGACGACCCGCTCCCCGATCCCCCCGGCCCGCAGCACCGGCGGACCGGCTGCCACCCGCTCGGCCAGCAGCGCCGCCTCGGCGGCCCGCGAGGAGTCGGTGACGACGAGCTCCAGCCGGTCGCCCCCGACCGCCGCGGTCAGCTCGCGCGGCGAGCCGGAGGCCACGACCCGGCCGCCGTCGAGCACGCAGACCTGGTCGGCCAGCTGCTCGGCCTCCTCCAGGTACTGCGTGGTCAGGAGCACCGCGCTGCCGCCGGCGACCAGGCCGCGCACCGCGTCCCACACGTCCCGCCGGCCGGCCGGGTCCAGCCCCGTGGTCGGCTCGTCGAGGAACAGCACCTCCGGGTCCAGCACCAGCCCGGCGGCGATGTCCAGCCGGCGCCGCATGCCGCCGGAGAACTCCCGCACGGGCTGCGCACCGGTACCGGTGAGGTCCACCTGCTCCAGCAGCTCGTCGGCGCGCGCGGCCGCCGCCCTGCGCCCGAGGTGGTGCAGCCGGCCGAAGAGGACCAGGTTCTGCCGCGCGTCCAGCGCGTCGTCGACCGCCGGCTGCTGGCCGATCAGGCCGATCCGCCGGCGCACCGCGCGCGGGTGCCGGAGGACGTCGATGCCGGCCACCTCCACCCGGCCGCCGTCGGGGCGGGCGAGCGTGGCGAGGATCCGCACCGTCGTCGTCTTCCCCGCCCCGTTGGGCCCCAGGAGCGCGCAGACGGAGCCTCGCGCCACCTCCAGGTCGACACCGCCGAGCACCTCCCTGTCCCCGTACCGCTTGGTCAGCCCCACGACCGAGATCGCTCCCACGCCCACCCCTCCGTACGCTGTACGTCATTCCGGCGAGCCGACAACGTACGCCGTACGGGGAGAGTTCCGCCAGGAGCCGCGCAGGTCGCTCGCGGGGTGCGGGAGAGTGAGGGCATGGCTCCCGAGTCCACCGGCGGCGCCGACCCGGCCCGCACCATGGCGCTGCTGTGGCGCGGAGCCCCCGGCACCGCCGCACGCCCCGGCCCCCGGGCGACCCTCGACGTGGACCGCATCGTGGCCGCGGCCGTCCGGCTGGCCGACGCCGACGGGCTGCCTGCGCTGTCGATGCGCCGTGTGGCCGCCGAGCTCGGCGTCGGGGCGATGAGCCTGTACACGCACGTCCCCGGCAAGGCGGAGCTGATCGCGCTGATGCACGACGCGGTGCTCGGCGAGCTGTACGCCGAACCGCCGTCGGGCGACTGGCGGGCCCGGCTGACCGCGGTCGCGCAGGCGAACTGGGACCTGCTCGTGCGCCATCCCTGGGTCGCCACGGTGGGTACCGGCCGGCCGATCCTGGGGCCGAACCTGATGGCGAAGTACGAGACCGAGCTCGCCGCGGTGGACGGGCTGGGCCTGACCGAGGTGGAGATGGAGCTGGTCACGATCCTGGTGACCGGCTTCGTGAGGGGCATCGTCGGTGGGCTGCACGAGAAGGTCGCGGCCGAGCAGGCCAGCGGCCTCACCGAGGAGCAGTGGTGGGCGGCGACCGAGCCGCACCTGGACCGCGTGTTCGACCCCGATCGGTACCCGACGGCCACCCGGATCGGCCCGGTGTCGGGCCCGGAGCTCGGCGCCTACCCAGCGGAGCGCGCCTACGCGTTCGGGCTCGAGCGGTTGCTCGACGGGGTCGCCGCCGTCATCGAGCGCTGACGACGGCGGCGTCCGAAACCCGCCAGTGCCCGCCGCCGGCGGGTGCCATGCTCGGTGCATGGACACCTCGGCCGACCACGAGCGCCGCTACCGGGCGGTGGCCGGCCGCGACGCCCGCTTCGACGGCTGGTTCTTCACCGCGGTGCGGACGACGGGCATCTACTGCCGGCCCTCCTGCCCGGCCCGCACCCCCAAGCCGTCGAACGTCTCCTTCTTCACCTCGGCCGCAGGTGCCCAGGCCGCCGGCTACCGCGCCTGCCGCCGCTGCCGGCCCGACGCGGCACCCGGTTCGCCCGAGTGGGACGTGCGGGCCGACGCCGTCGCCCGTGCCATGCGGCTGATCGCCGACGGCGAGGTGGAGCGGACCGGGGTCCCCGGGCTGGCCCGCCGGCTGGGCTACTCCGAGCGCCAGCTGCACCGGCTGGTCGTCGGCGAGCTCGGGGTCGGGCCCTTGGCGCTGGCCCGGGCGCAGCGCGCGCAGACCGCCCGGCTGCTGATCGAGACCACCGACCTGCCGATGGCCGACGTCGCCTTCGCCGCGGGCTTCGCCAGCATCCGGCAGTTCAACGACACCGTGCGCGAGGTGTTCGCCGCCTCCCCCACCGAGCTACGCCGCCGTCCGACCCCTGCCGGGGGCACGGCGCCGGGCTGGCTGAGCCTGCGGCTGACCGCCCGGGCGCCGTACGACGCCGCCGAGGTGCTGCTCTTCCTCGGCGCGCACGCGGTCCCCGGCCTCGAGGAGTGGGACGGCACCACCTTCTCCCGGGTGCTGGACCTGCCGCACGGGCCCGGCGTCGTCGCCCTCTCCCCCGCGGCGGACGGCGGCCCCGCGGTCACCGCGCGGCTGCACCTCGCCCAGCTGCGCGACCTGGGCGTGGCCGTGAGCCGGTGCCGGCGGATGCTCGACCTGGACGCCGACCCGGTGGCCGTCGACGAGGTGCTCGGGGCCGACCCCGCACTGGCCGCCCTGGTGGCGGCCGCCCCCGGCCGTCGCGTGCCCGGCTCCCCGGACGGCCCCGAGCTGGCGGTCCGGGCCGTCCTCGGTCAGCAGGTCTCCGTCGCCGGCGCCCGCACGCTCACCGCCCGGCTCCTGCCGTTGGCCGGCGTCCCGCTGGCCGCGCCGGTCGGGACCCTCACCCACGCCTTCCCCCGCCCCGAGGCGCTCGCGGACGCCGACCTCGCGACGGTCGGCCTCACCGGCGCGCGCCGCGCGACGGTGCGCGCGCTGAGCACCGCCCTGGCCGACGGCGACGTCGCGCTCGACCCGGGCGCCGACCGCGAGGAGGCCGTCCGCGCGCTGCTCGCCGTCCGCGGCGTCGGCCCCTGGACGGCGGCGCTGGTCGCCCTGCGCGGCCTCGCCGACCCCGACGTGTGGCTGCCCGGGGACCTGGCGTTGCGACGCTCCCTGAGCGCCCTCGGCAGCAGCGACGCCGAGGCCGCGACCCGCTGGCGCCCCTGGCGCTCCTACGCGGTGATGCACCTGTGGGCGCTCGCCGCGCCGTCCCTCTTCCTCCGCCACCCCCTCGCAGAGCTCCCGGCCCCCGTGCCGGCCCTATCGGAACGGAGCGCCTGATGACCCCTCCCCCCGCCCGCTGGGCGACGACGTCCACCCCGCCCGGCCCGTTCACCGTCGTGGTCACCACCGCCCCGGACGGCGGTGACGTCGTGCTGGCCAGCGGCTGGACCGACGACGTCGCCGACCTGCTGCCCGTGGTGCACCGCTCGCTGCGCCCGACCTGGGTCGAGCACGCCGAGCACCTCGCCGTGCTGGACGCCGCGGACGCGTTCTTCGCCGGGGACGTGACCGCCATCGACGCGATCCCGGTCCGCCAGCGCTCCGGCCCGTTCCTGGAGGACGCGTGGGAGGTGCTGCGCACCGTGCCCGCGGGCACGCCGGACACCTACACCTCCTTCGCCGCCCGGTGCGGGCGGCCGAGCGCGGTCCGGGCGGCGGCCAACGCCTGCGCCCGCAACGCCACGGCGCTGTTCGTGCCCTGCCACCGGGTGCTCGGGTCCAGCGGCGGGCTGGGCGGCTTCCGCTGGGGGACGGCGGTCAAGCAGCAGCTGCTCGACCACGAGGCGCGCCACGCCCCGGTGCCCGCCTGAACCGGAACTGTCGGACCCGTCGGGCACCCTCCGGGGCATGGACGCCGCTTCCCTGCTCCTCGGGCTCCTCCTCGGTGCACTGCTCGCCACCGCCGCCACCCTCGGCGTGGTCTCCCTGCTCGCCCGCCGCTCCCCCGCCGAGGCCGGCCTCGAGCCGGTCCACGAGTCGCTGGACCACCTGCACCGCCTGCTGGCCGGGATGGAACGGGCCCGGGCCACCGCGCACGGGGAGCTCCGCGAGCAGATGGGCACGGTCGGGCAGACCTCCGCCCAGCTGAAGCACGAGACGGCCGCGCTGGTCACCGCGCTGCGCACCCCGCACGTGCGCGGGCGCTGGGGCGAGGTCCAGCTGCGCCGCATGGTCGAGGTGGCCGGGCTGCTGGAGCACTGCGACTTCGTGGAGCAGCCCTCCGGCACCAACGACGAGGGCGCCGGCGTCCGGCCCGACCTCGTCGTCACCCTCGCCGACGGCCGGCAGGTGGTGGTCGACGCCAAGGTCCCGTTCACCGGGTACATCGAGGCGGTCCAGGCCACCGACCAGGCGGTGCGCGGCCAGCGGGTGGCGGTGCACGCCCGGCAGCTCCGCGCCCACATCGATGCGCTCGCCGCGCGGCGCTACCCGACCGCGTTCCGGCCGGCCGCGCCGTTCACCGTGCTCTTCGTCCCCTCCGACGGCTTCCTCACCACCGCACTGGAGGCCGAGCCCGGCCTGCTCGAGCACGGCTTCGCCCGCGACGTCGTGCTGGCGACGCCCAGCACGCTGCTCGCGCTGCTGCGCACGGTGGCCTACTCGTGGCGCCAGGAGCGGCTGGCCCGTGACGCCGACCAGGTGCTGGAGGTGGGCCGCCGGCTGCACGCCCGGCTGTCCACGCTGTCCGGTCACCTGACCCGGCTGGGGTCGGCCCTCGGCACGACCATGACCCGGTTCAACGAGACGGTCGGCTCCTACGAGCGGTCGGTCCTCACCGCGGCCCGCCGCTTCGACGACCTCGGCGTCGCCGAGCAGCCGGTGCCCAGCCCGGAGCCGGTGGAGGCCACCGTGCGCACGCTGCGCCCGGAACCGACCGACGGCACCGACGCCGTCGTCCTCGACGGCGAGGACCGGTTCGACGTCGGCCGCCGCCAGGACGGCGGACGGGACGGCACGCACGGCTGACCCCGCCTGATCCGGACGCCCGGGTTCCGGCTCCGGCGTCATCCGGAGTCCCGCCCGCACCACCGCTCACCCAGGTCGCACGAGGGTCGGGTCCGGGGGCGACGCGGGCCCGACATCCGCCGCTGTTGCGCATCCGCTCGTTACCGTGACCATCGAGGGACGGCCGTCCGGGCCCGCCCGAGGTGGAACGGAGGTGCGCCATGGCCACGCCGAGTACGGCCGACGCCTGGCGGCAGGGCGGGGGCTTCCCCGACCGGCCGTTCCCCGGGTCCCGCGGGCCCCGTGAGGAACGTGCCGTGAACCCCGACCGCCACTCCCGGGCGGGACGCCCGCCGGTGCCCCCGCGGGGCCGCGCCGCCGACCGCGCGCGTCCGGACCTCGACAGCCGTCCGCTCCCGCCCCGCCGCGAGCCGATGCGGCCGCACCGCCCCTCCGAGCGCATCCCCGGCGGGTCCCGGCCCGTCGGCGGGCGCCCCCCGGCGGCCCGCCCGGCCGAGGCGCGCGGCTCGACCGCGTCCCGCGGCCGGACCGACACCCGGCCGGCCGCCGGCAGCGGCACCGTCCGCGGGCTGGTCGCGGTCCTCGGCATCTTCCTGGTGACGCTGGCCGGCGCCGGGATCGACTCCTACGTCGGCGTGGGCCTGGGCATCATCACGCTCGCCGCGCTGCTCGCCTCCACGACGGTCGCCACCCTGGTCGTGCGGCGCCGCGACCTGGTCACCGTCGTCGTCGCCCCGCCGCTGGTCTTCATCGGGGTCGCGGCGCTCAACATCGCACTGGCACCCTCGGCGACCTTCAACGTCCCCACGGTCGCCACGCTGCTCATCCGCGGCTTCCCGACGATGGCCATGGGCACGGGCGTGGCCCTCGTCCTGGCGCTCTTCCGGCTCGCCACCCGCCGCTGACGAGGAGCCCCGTCAGTCCGTGGCGGCGCGGGGCTTGCGGAGCTCGTGCGGCAGCGCGAAGACCAGGCGCTCCTCGGCGGCCTTGACCGTCTCCACGTCCGCGAAGCCGCGGGCCGCCAGCCAGTCCAGCACCTCGCTGACCAGGATCTCCGGCACCGAGGCGCCGCTGGTCACGCCGACGGTGCGCACGCCCTCGAGCCACGCCTCGTCGATCTCGGCGGCGTAGTCGACGAGGTAGGAGGCCCGGGAGCCGGCCTCCAGGGCCACCTCCACCAGGCGCACCGAGTTCGAGGAGTTGGTGGAGCCGACCACCAGCACGAGGTCGCACTCGGCGGCCATCTGCTTCACCGCCTGCTGGCGGTTCTGCGTGGCGTAGCAGATGTCGTCGCTCGGCGGGGACTGCAGCCCGGGGAAGCGGTTCTTCAGCTGGTCGACCGTCGCCAGGGTCTCGTCCACCGAGAGGGTGGTCTGGGAGAGCCAGACGACCTTCTCCGGGTCGCGCACCTGCACGTTGGCGACGTCGTCGGCGCCGTCGACGAGCTGGATGTGGGCCGGCGCCTCACCGGCGGTGCCCTCGACCTCCTCGTGGCCGCGGTGGCCGATCAGCAGGATGTCGTAGTCGTCGCGGGCGAAGCGCTTGGCCTCCTGGTGCACCTTGGTCACCAGCGGGCAGGTCGCGTCGATGGTGCGCAGCTGCCGGTCGGCCGCCTCCTGGTGCACCGCCGGCGAGACGCCGTGGGCGCTGAACACCACGACGGAGCCCTCGGGGACCTCGGTGGTCTCGTCGACGAAGACGGCACCGCGCCGCTCGAGGGTCGCCACCACGTGCTTGTTGTGGACGATCTGCTTGCGGACGTAGACGGGGGCGCCGTGGATCTCCAGTGCCCGCTCGACGGCCACCACCGCCCGGTCCACGCCGGCGCAGTAGCCCCGGGGATCGGCCAGCAGGACACGTCCGCGCTGATCTGCCATGCACCCAGCGTACGTGGGCGGGCGCCCCGGCCGGGGCTGCCGGACGTGGTCAGGAACACGCCCCCGGCCGGGTGGAGCGCTCCGGTGGGGGTGTCGCACGGCGATTCCTGGGGCAAGGTGTGCCCATGGCTCGCGAGATCCCTGAGGTTGTCCGCGCCGCTGCCGGCCTGGCGGCGACGGTCGTCGACGAGGCGCGCAAGCTGCCCGAGACGCTCCCCGGCCTGCCGGTGCGCATCATCGGCATGGCGATGCAGCACGCGATGAAGGTGCAGCAGCAGTACGCCGGGCTGGTCGCCCGCGGCGACGAGCTGTTCACGGGGATCCGCGGCGAGGCCGAGCCCGGCCTGGCCACCTTCGACGACGACGGCGACGCCGCTCCGGCGCAGGGCTTCCGCGGCTCCGCGTTCGACCGGGCCGACGTGGTCCCGGACGAGGTGCCCGACCGCGTGGGCGCCCAGACCACCGTCGAGGAGTTCGTCGAGGAGGCGCCGGCCACCGAGGAGATCCTCGACGAGCTGGCCATCGACGAGGCGATCGAGGCCGCGCCGACGCTGGAGGAGACGGCTCCGGCAGCGTCCGCGGCCGCAGGCGCCCCGGACGCAGACGTGCTCGACTCCGACGCCGAGCTCGCCGACGAGCTCGGCGTCGCCGGTGCGGCCATCGACGACGTCCCCGTCGCGGTGGACGTGCTGACCACCGACGGCAGCGACGTCGCGACCGTCGAGGCCACCGTGACCGACGAGGGCATCGCCGCCCCGGTGCCCGCCGACCACACCGACGCCACCGACGACGGCACGGACGTCGCCCGCGGTGACGGCCCCGTCGCCACGGCCACCGGCGTGCTGGAGGCGGACGGCGCCGGCACCGCTCCCGAGGACGCACCCATCGCCGCCGGCGCGGCCGTCGACTCCCCCGCGGACGCGAGCGGCGGGACCGCGGGGGGCGCGGCCTCCCCGGCCCCGGCCGAGGCGCCGATCGACGGCTACGACTCCTTCTCCATCGCCCAGCTGCGGGGCCGCCTCCGCGGCTACGCCCTCAGCACCGTCGCCGACCTGGTCGCGTACGAGGAGGCCAACCAGGCCCGCGAGCCCTACCTCCGGATGCTGCGCAACCGGCTGGAGAAGCTCGAGGAGCAGGCGGTCGAGTCCAGCCCGCTGGCTCCCCGCGGCGCCTGAGCGGTGTCGGCACCGTCTGACACCCTCGGGGTGTGCAGAAGGACCCCTCTGCCCCCCACGCCTCGCATGCTCGGCGCGGGGCCCTGCAGAGGGGCCGTGACAGGCTGACGGAATGACGGCACCTTCCTCCCCCGAGGCGCCGTGGCCGGTGCGCACGGTCGCGCGCAAGGTCGCCGACTGGATCGGCCGGCTCGGCGAGGTGTGGGTCGAGGGCCAGGTGGCCCAGCTCTCCCGCCGCGGCGGTGCGGCCACCGTCTTCCTCACCCTGCGCGACCCGGTCGCCGACCTGTCCGTGCCGGTCACCTGCCACCGCGACATCGCCGACCGGCCGGGCCTGGAGCTCACCGAGGGAGCCCGGGTGGTCGTCCGCGCCCGGCCGGACTACTACGTCGCCCGCGGCTCCTTCTCGCTGCGGGCCACCGAGATCCGGGCCGTCGGCCTCGGGGAGCTGCTGGCGCGCATCGAGCGGATCCGGCAGCTGCTGGCCGCCGAGGGCCTGTTCGACGCCGTTCGCAAGCGCCCGCTGCCCTTCGCGCCGGCCGTCGTCGGTGTCATCACCGGGCGGGACAGCGCCGCCGAGCGCGACGTGCTGGTCACCGCCCGCCGTCGCTGGCCGGCCGTCCGCTTCGAGATGCACAACTGCGCCGTCCAGGGACCGCAGGCCGCGCAGAACGTGATCGACGGCCTGCGAAGGCTGGACGCCGACCCGTCGGTCGAGGTCATCGTCATCGCCCGTGGTGGCGGCTCGGTCGAGGACCTGCTGCCGTTCTCCGACGAGGGGCTGGTGCGCGCGATCGCGGCCACCCGCACCCCGGTCGTCACCGCCGTGGGCCACGAGACCGACACGACGCTGGTCGACCACGTCGCCGACGTCCGCGCCGCCACACCGACCGACGCCGCGCACCGCATCGTGCCCGAGATCGGCGAGCAGCGGCGGCTGGTCGAGGGGCTGCGCGCCCGGGCCCGGCACCTGCTCACCGCCCGGGTCGAGCAGCAGGAGCGCTGGCTGGAGTCGGTCCGCACCCGCCCGGTGCTCGCCGACCCCGAGCGGATGCTGCACGGCCGGGCCGACGACGTCGCCTCGTTGCGCACCCGGGCCCGCCGGACCGTCGCCCACCGGCTCGAGGGCGCCGAGCGCGACCTCGAGCACGCCCGTGCCCGCGTGGCGGCGCTGTCCCCGGCGGCGACGCTGGACCGCGGGTACGCGGTGGTCCAGCGGGCCGACGGCGCGCTGGTGCGCGACCCCGCCGAGGTGGCCGAGGGCGAGCACCTGCGGGTGCGGGTGAGCGGGGGCCGGCTGGGCGTCCGCGTCGACCGGGAGGATGGACGACCGTGAGCAGCGACCAGACCGAGGGGCCCGCCGACGGGGGGGCCGACGAGCCGACGACCACCTACGAACAGGCCCGCGAGGAGCTCGCCGACGTCGTCCGCAGGCTCGAGGCGGGCGGGCTGACGCTGGAGGAGTCGCTGGCCCTCTGGGAGCGCGGCGAGGAGCTGGCCACGCTGTGCCAGCACTGGCTCGACCGGGCCCGCGAGCGGCTCGCCGCCGCCACCCCCGTCGACGGCGGGGACTGAGCTCAGGCGGGGCGCCGCTCCGCCGGCGCGTCGCGCCCCGCCCGGGGGGTCAGCTCGAGGCCGGCCCGTGCCAGCGCCGCCAGCACGCGGTCGGCCCGCCGCCGGAGCTCCGGCAGGTCCGCCGCGCCCCCGCGCTCGACCAGGCACCGGGCGACCAGGTCGCGCACGCACCGGTCCGCAGGGTCCGGGCGCGCGGCCGGTACGCGGGTGACCATCCCGCAGGGGCAGCAGCCGCCGGTGGCCGGGGCGAGGTGCTTCCCGTGCGCGCAGGCGTCGTCGTGCATGGCGGCTCCTCGGCCGGCCGGCGACCGGGGTGGCGCCGGGAGTCAACCCAGCCTGGCCGCTCCGCCGGCCGGCGCCCCGCTGCGACGGCCGCCGTCGCCGACTCGTCCCGCACCCGACACGGGACCGCAACGATCGCCCGGCTCAGCCCTCGACCGGGCGGACGGCGGCGGCGACCTCGCGCAGCTCCTCGTCGGTGGCCGAGCCGCTGACGACCAGCACCACGCCTGCGTCCTCGCGGGTCAGCGCGGTCTCGCCCCGCTCGGTGGTCAGCCGCGTCCACGGCTCGCCGTCGACGTCGACCTCGCCCTCGTCGGTCGACCCGTCGAGCACGGTGCGGACGGGCTCGGCGCGCACGTCGTCGCTGATCGTGAAGCCGGCGTACTCCTCCGACGGCGTCAGGTAGCCGATCTCCAGGGTGACGGGGTCGCCCTCGTCGGCGAGCCCGGCGTCGGTGCGCGCGCTCGTCGGTCGGAAGTCCTCCGGCAGCCCCTCCGGCGCCTGCACCGGGTAGCCGGCGCGGGCGGAGGCCAGCTGCACGGTGCTCGCCGGGTCGACCTCCCGGACCGTCTCCTCCTCGCTCGCGCGGAACGCCTGCCAGCCGACGAGGAGCAGGCAGATGACCACCAGCGGGAGCAGCGACCGGAGCATGTTCGCCGCGGTCAGCCGGTTCGCCCGCTCCACGGCCGCCGACGGCGCCGCCGCGGTGGCTCCCGGTGCCTCCGCCGGCGCCTGCAGCGACGAAGGCGCCTCCGGGCGGTCAGCGGGGCGCGGGCTCGTCGGGCCGACTTCGGTCATGCACCTAGGATCGCAGGAACGCTGCTCCACCCTGCCGCCCTGGCCTGCGTCCCGGGTCCGCCCTGCGCCCGCAGGCGGGCGGGACCGGGTCCCTCGCCTGGAGGTCCCGTGTCGCTGCCCGTCCCCGAAGGCCCCGTCTCCTCGAGCGGGAGCGGCTTCCACCCCGACCGCCCCGCCCCCGACCGCAACCTGGCCCTCGAGCTGGTGCGGGTCACCGAGGCGGCCGCGATGGCCGCGGGCCGCTGGGTGGGGCGCGGTGACAAGAACGGCGGCGACGGCGCCGCGGTGGACGCGATGCGGGCGCTCATCGGCACGGTGAGCATGAAGGGCGTCGTCGTCATCGGGGAGGGCGAGAAGGACGAGGCCCCGATGCTCTACAACGGCGAGCAGGTCGGCGACGGCCACGGCCCGGAGTGCGACGTCGCCGTCGACCCGATCGACGGCACCACGCTGATGGCCAAGGGCATGCCCAACGCCATCGCGGTCATGGCCGTGGCCGACCGCGGCGCCATGTACGACCCGTCGGCGGTCTTCTACATGGAGAAGCTGGCCACCGGCCCGGCCGCGGCCGACGTCGTCGACATCACCGCCCCGGTCGCCGAGAACATCCGGCGCATCGCCAAGGCCAAGAAGAGCTCGGTCGGCGACGTCACCGTCTGCATCCTCGACCGGCCGCGGCACGAGTCGCTGGTGCAGGAGGTCCGCGAGGCCGGCGCGCGGATCAAGTTCATCACCGACGGCGACGTGGCCGGCGCCATCGCCGCCGCCCGCGAGGGCACCGGCGTGGACCTGCTGCTCGGCATCGGCGGCACGCCGGAGGGCATCATCGCCGCCTGCGCGCTCAAGTGCATGGGCGGTGCGCTGCAGGGCCGGCTGTGGCCCAAGGACGACGAGGAGCGGCAGAAGGCCCTCGACGCCGGGCACGACCTCGACCGCGTCCTGCACATCGACGACCTCGTGCAGGGCGACGTCTTCTTCGTCGCCACCGGCATCACCGACGGCGAGCTGCTGCGCGGGGTGCAGTACCAGGCGGGCGGGTGCACCACGCAGTCGCTGGTCATGCGCTCGCGGTCGGGGACCATCCGCTCGATCGAGAGCCTGCACTCGCTGGAGAAGCTGCGCGCCTACTCCGCCGTGCCCTTCGACCGCGAGGCCTGACCGCCCGCGAGCCGGTCCATGACCTGCCGCCAGCGGCTGGCCGACTCCCCCGGAGCCAGGCTGCGCAGCACCAGGTCGCCGAAGACGGTCCGGCCGTGGACGACGATCCGCGGGGTGCCGGCCACCCGCGGCACGGCGGCCAGGTCGATCTTCCGGTCGCCGAGGACGGTGCGGCCGTGCAGCTGCGCGTCCACCCCCTCGGCGACGATCACCTGGACGTCGCCGAAGACGGTGGACAGGTACAGGTCGAGCCGGTCGGCGTCGGTGCGCAGCCCGCGCAGGTCCAGCCGCACGTCGCCGAAGACCGTGCTCGCGCGCAGCGGGACCGACGGCCCGGCGAGCTTGATGTCGCCGAAGACGCTGGTCTGCACCTCCGGCGCGCGGGTGCCGACGATCTCCACCGGCGCCTCCGCGGGCAGGTCGGCGACCAGCGCCGCGAGCTCGGCGGTGGTCACCGCCGCGTAGGCCGCGCCGGCCCGCTGGCCGAACTCGTCGAGGTCCAGCCGGCCCTCGGCGAGCGCCTGCTGCAGGCGGGCGACCAGGGCCTCGCGGTCCCCGTCGGAGGCCCGGACGCCGGGCGCCCCGGCGTCTCCGGCAGCAGGGACGGGCAGACCGGGATCGTCGGGCACGGCCCGACCGTAGCGGAGCCGGCCCGCGAGCGGACCGGTCAGCTGGCGGGCGGGAAGGCGTCCACGCAGTAGACCGTCCGGGCCTCCGAGTTCGACTGCCGGCCGGCGCAGCTGCCGCCGTACAGCTCGTAGGCCGAGCCCAGGGGCGAGAGCCGGAACAGGTCGTCGCACGCCACCATGTCGCCGTCGTGGCAGTCCTCGGCGTACCCGTCCAGCTCGGGGTCGTCGCCCAGGCCGTCCGGGTCGGACGTCGCCTCCGGGATGCCGGAGTCGTCGCTGCCGCCGCTGCCGCCGCCCTCGTCGGAGCGGAGGCCGACGACCAGCGCCACCGCGAGCCCGATGATCAGCACCGCCACGCCGGCCACGATCCCGGCCACGAGCGTGCGGCTGGTCGCCGGCTTCGGCTGCCCGGCGGGGGCGCCCCACGCCGGGACGGGCCCGCCGGGCTGCGGCGTGCCGTACGGCTGCTGGACGTAGGGCTGCTGGCCGTACGGCGGCTGCTGCCCGTACGGGGACCGGCCGTAGGGCTGCTGGCCGTAGGGCTGCGGCTGCCCGTACTGCGGCGGCTGCCCGTACAGCGGCGACGCCCAGCCCTGATCCCCCTGGCCCGCGGCGCCCGCGCCGTCGCCCGCCGGGCCGCTGCCCCGCGGGTCGGGCTCACCCGGAGGCGGGTACGGCGGCTGTGACATCGGAGCTCCTCGGCGTTCGGGTCGGTCCCGCGGATGCTAGGCGCAGCCGCCCGGGTCTCCTCAGTCCAGATCGGTGCAGTAGCCGATCGAGTAGGACTTCACCCGACCGGCGCAGGTCAGCCCGTACTCCTCGTAGGCGGACAGCGGCGGCGCCTCGTACAGCAGGTCGTCGCACGCCTGCAGCGCACCGTCGAAGCACTCCCGCGCGTAGCCGTCGAGCACCGGGTCGGGTCCCAGGTTCTCCGGCGGCACGGGCTCGAAGACCTCCACGTCCTCCAGGGAGCCGCCGGAGCCCCCGTAGATGTCCTCCGGGTAGGCGCCGTAGTCGTCGAGGCTCTCCTCCATCGCCTCGAGCGTGCCGTCGACGATGGCGTCCTCCACCACGGGGCCGAGGCGGTCGGCCATCGACTGCCCGATGTCCTCGGCCGCCACGGTGAAGAGTCCCGCGACGACCAGTCCCGAGCCGAGCAGCCCGGCCAGGAGCCCGGCTCCCGCGGCGAGCAGCAGCGGTCCGACCGGCCGGGAGGGCTTGCCGGCTGCGGGCGGGCCGGCCGGAGCGGGCGGTGCGGCCGGGCCGGGCGGCGTCCAGCCGGGGGTCCACGGCGGCGGGGGCTGCTGCGACGGCGGCGGCTGGGACATGGGGGCTCCTCGGCTCGGGTCACCGGCAGCGACCCGCCGCCGCAGCACTCATCGGCCGCCGCGGGCCGGGCCGGAACCCTCCCCCGCCCGCGCCGGTGTCTAGGGTTTCTCCCGGAGCACCGTCACCATCCACCACACCCGGGAGCAGCGCGTGGCCACCCAGCAGGACGGCACCGACTACCGCATCGAGCACGACTCCATGGGGGAGGTCCGCGTTCCCGCCTGGGCCAAGTGGCGGGCCCAGACCCAGCGCGCCGTCGAGAACTTCCCGATCTCCGGCACCCCGATCGAGCGCGAGCTCATCGGCGCCCTGGCCGCCATCAAGGGCGCGGCCGCCGCCGTGAACGCCGACCTCGGCGTCCTCGACGCCCCGGTCGCGGGCGCCGTCGTGGAGGCGGCCGCCGCGGTCGCCCGCGGCGAGTGGGACGAGCACTTCCCGATCGACGTCTTCCAGACCGGCTCGGGGACGTCGAGCAACATGAACACCAACGAGGTCATCGCCACGCTCGCCACCGAGGCCCTCGGCAGCCCGGTGCACCCGAACGACCACGTGAACGCCTCGCAGTCGTCCAACGACGTCTTCCCGTCGGCGATCCACGTCGCCGCCACCAGCGCGATCGTCCGCGACCTGATCCCGGCGCTGCGCCACCTCGAGCTGTCGCTGGCGCGCAAGTCCGACGAGTTCGCCACCGTCGTGAAGAGCGGCCGCACCCACCTCATGGACGCCACCCCGGTCACCCTCGGTCAGGAGTTCGGCGGCTACGCGGCTGCGGTCCGCTACGGCGTCGAGCGGCTGGAGGCCTCGCTCCCCCGCATCGCCGAGCTGCCGCTGGGAGGCACCGCGGTCGGCACCGGCATCAACACCCCGCCCGGGTTCGCCGCCGCCATCATCGAGCGGCTCGCGGGCGAGCTGGACCTGCCGCTGACCGAGGCACGGGACCACTTCGAGGCGCAGAGCTCGCGCGACGGGCTGGTCGAGGCCTCCGGCCAGCTGAAGACCATCGCCGTCGGCCTCATCAAGATCGTCAACGACCTGCGGTGGATGGGTTCGGGCCCGCGCACCGGCCTGGGCGAGATCCAGCTCCCCGACCTCCAGCCCGGCAGCTCGATCATGCCCGGCAAGGTGAACCCGGTGATCCCGGAGGCGGTGATCCAGGTGGGCGCCCAGGTGATCGGCAACGACGCGGCGGTGACCTACGCCGGCACCACCGGTGTCTTCGAGCTCAACGTGACGCTGCCGCTCATGGCGCGCAACGTCCTCGAGTCGATCCGCCTGCTGGCCAACGTCAGCCGGCTGCTGGCCGACCGCTGCGTCGACGGCATCGTCGCGAACGTCGAGCAGTGCCGGGAGTACGCCGAGTCCTCGCCCTCGATCGTCACCCCGCTGAACAAGTACATCGGGTACGAGGAGGCCGCGGTCGTGGCCAAGCAGTCGCTCAAGGAGCAGAAGACCATCCGCCAGGTGGTGCTCGAGCGCGGCTACGTCGAGCAGGGCAAGCTCACCGAGCAGCAGCTCGACGAGGCGCTCGACGTGCTCTCCATGACCCACCCCTGAGCAGGCTCGCGTCCCGGCCGGCGCTCTGCCCGGCCGGGACGACTGGGACGGCTGTGACCGCAGAGCAGAACTGAGCCGGGGAGGGCTCCGCCCCCGCGTCGGCACGGCGAGTCGCTGGTCCCGAGCGGACAGCAGTCGGGTGACGATTCAGCTTGTCCGCAGCCGGGCCTCGAGGCCCGCCTTCTCCGGTCGCACCATGCGGCCGCCGCACCTCGGCACTCGCGCCGGGCTTGCCAACAGGACCTCAGCTCGGACGCCCTCGGTCGTCCGACCGGGCGGACCTTCGTCCCGTGAGGAGCCCCGCGGTGGTCGCACACGAGCTGATCCGCTTCCAGGCGCCCAGCCTGCCCACCCTCGCGCAGGTCCAGCCCTGGTTCGCCGAGGCCGAGCGGCAGCGCTGGTTCTCCAACGGCGGCCCGTGCGTCGCACGGCTGGAGCGCGCCTGCGCCGATCGGCTGGGCCTCGAGCACCCCGGCGTGGCGGTCAACAACGCGACCTCGGGGCTGATGGTGGCGCTGCGCGCCTGCCTCGGCGTTCCCCACGGCCGGCGCCGGCTGGTCGCGGTGCCCTCGTTCACCTTCATCGCCAGCGTCAACGCAGTGACCTGGGCCGGCTTCGAGCCGGTGTTCATCGACATCGACCCCGACGACTGGCAGCCCTCCGAGGCGTCGCTCGCTGCGCTCCGGGGCCTCGGCGACTCCCTCGCCGGTGTGCTGCAGTGCTCCACCTTCGGTACCGCTCCGAGCCGGGCGCGCCGGGACTCGCTGGCCGCCGCGGCTCGCGACCTGGGGGTCCCGGTCGTCGTCGACTCCGCGGCGGGCTTCGGCGCCGTCGACGAGGACGGCCGCACCCTCGGCGACCAGGGGGACGCCGAGGTCTTCAGCTTCCACGCCACCAAGCCCTTCGCGATAGGCGAGGGCGGGCTCGTCACATCCCGCTCGGCCGCGGTCCGGGCGTCCCTGGCCGAGCTGGTCAACTTCGGTTTCGACCACGCCCGGTCGGTCACCGGGCACCTCGGCATCAACGGGAAGTTGCCCGAGCTGACCGCCGCCGTCGGGCTTGCCGTCCTGGAGTCCTTCGACGACGTGCTCGCCCACCGCCGCGCCGCCGCCGGGTGGTTGCGGGACGAGCTCGAACCTGCGGGCGTGGCGTTCCAGGCGGGGTCTGCGGGATCGACCTTTCAATTCGTGCCGGTGGCGCTGCCCACCGGCGCCGCCCGCAATCAGCTGTTGCAGAACGCGCATGACGCCCGCATCGAGGTCCGCGCATACTTCGACCCGCCCATGCACAAGCTGCCGGCGCTCCACGGATTGCGACGCGTGAGCGACCTGACGGTCACCGAGTCGCTGTCGCAGCGGATCGTGGGCCTGCCGATGGCCAACGACATGACCGCGGACTCGCTGGAGCGCATCCGTGACCTGGTTGTCCGTGCGGTCTCGGTGGCCCCGCGGCACGCGTCGCACCCGGCCTTTCCCGCGTCGTCCTCCCGGACACCCGGCGTCCTCCCCCATCCGCGCCGCAAGGCGGTCGTGGACCTCCCGGCGGCGCTGTGATCGCGACAAGGGTGGTGATCATCGGCGCGGGCGGCTTCGGACGCGAGGTGCACGACGTGCTGGAGGCGGAGAACGACGCACGGTCCGCGAGCGGGCGACCGCTTTTCGACTGCGTCGGCTTCCTGGCCGACGGTCACGCCGACGTGGCGCTCGTGGAGGAGCGCGGAGTTCCCTTCCTCGGCCCCGTCGCCGAGCTGACGTCCCTCCCTGCGGACGTCCGCCATGTCATCGCGATCGGCAGCGGAGCGGCTCGTCGGCGCATCGACGAATGGGCGCGAGCGGAGGGTCGCGAGACCACGTCCCTCGTCCACCCGGGCGCGGTCCTGGGCCGGCACCGGGTGGTGCTCGGTCCCGGTTCCATCGTCTGCGCCTCGGCGGTGGTCACCACCAACGTGCGCCTCGGCCGGCACGTGCACCTGAACCTGGCGGTCACCGTCGGCCACGACGCCGTCCTCGGCGACTACGTGACGGTCAACCCCAACGTCTCCATCTCCGGGAAAACCGTGCTCGAGGACGAGGTGACCATGGGCACCGGCGCCACGGTCATCGAAGGCCGGCGGATCGGTGCCCGCAGCACGGTTGGCGCCGGCGCAGCCGTCGTCCGCGATCTCCCGGCCGACATCACCGCCGTCGGCGTGCCGGCCCGCCCGCTGGCATGACAGCCCCGCCCTCCTGCGACCCCCGCGCCGCAGCGCTCCTCCCCGAAAGGCGACCGCCCACGTGACGACTCCCCGAGTGAGCGTGCTCCTGACCACTCGCGACCACGAGCAGCACGTCGCCCGCGCACTGGCGTCGATCCGCAGCCAGGTGCTCGATGAGGCGATCGAGGTGGTAGTGGCCGACGACGCGTCGGAGGACCGGACGCCAGTCGTCGTCGCGGAGTGGGCGGACGGCGCTGATCTCCAGGTGCGCGTCCTCCCTGACGAGGCGCGGCTCGGCGTCGGGCCGACCCTGCACCGGGGGCTCGCCGCCTGCCGCGGCCGCTACGTCGCCGTGCTCGACGGCGGGGACGAGTGGACGTCGGCGGACGCGCTCCGCCGCCAGGTGGACCTCCTGGACCGGCACCCGGAACTGTCGACGTCCGCCACCCCGGTGGACGGCGACCGCTTCGCGACCCCGGGCTGCCTGCTGTTCCGTGCCGAGCTGCTGGAGCGACTCGACCCAGGGCTCTACGAGACGCCGAACCCGCTGCCGGCGGTGGTCGAGGCGTTGAGCCGCTCCGTCGGGGAGCCCCACACGCCGCCAGCCACCGGGCAGCGCGAGGCGATCGTCGTCCTGGACGACTTCTTCCCGACGACCAGCACCGGTTTCCGCATCGCGGAGTTCGACTGGATGCTGCGCTCCGGCGTCGTCGCCGAGGTGATGACGACCGTCCCGGACCTGAGCACCCGCCTGGCGGAGTACGCCACCCTGTACCCCGAATCCGCCGGGCAGGTCTCCGCGTACGACGCCCGCCGGCTCGGGCAGTTCAGCTGCGCGTCGATCATGTTCCTCAACAACGCCGCGCGGTTCCTGCCCGACCTGGAGCGGCACGGACTTCCGTTCGTCCTGCAGCTCTACCCCGGCGGCGGACTGCACCTCGGCGAGCCGGCGGCGGAGCGCAAGCTGCGCAGGGTCCTCGGGTCGCCCCTGCTCACGCACGTGATCACCACCCAGCCACTGGTCACCGCCCTCGTGCGGGAGATCACCGGAGGCTCGGTGCCGGTCACCGAGGTCATCGGCGGACCCGTCGGCAGGAGCTACCTGCAGCCGGGGCCGGGGCTGCGCACCGACTACTTCGGTACCGGCAAGGACGTCCTCGACGTCTGCTTCGTCGCGGCGCGGTACACCGCCGACGGCTCCGACAAGGGCTGGCCGGTCTTCCTGGCCTCCCTCCGCATGTTGGCGCTGGCCGGCCTCCCGGTGCGCGGCCACGTGGTCGGCGGCTTCGGCCCCGCCGACGTCGGGCCCGAGCACGCGGACCTCGACCTGAGCTTCTCCGGGATCCTGAGCACCCCCGAGCTGCGCCGCTTCTACCTCGACAAGGACGTCATCATCTCCCCCACGGCTCCCGGCCGGCTGGCGCCCGGCGCCTTCGACGGGTTTCCGACCGGGGCGTGCGTCGAGGCAGCGCTGTGCGGCGTTGCGGTGGTGGCGACCGATCCGCTCAACCAGAACCGGCTCTACACCGACGGCACTGACATCCACATGCCGAGCGCCGACCCGGACGCCGTCGTCGCCCGCATCCTGGACCTGGTTGCGGAGCCCGACGGGGTGCGCCGTGTTGCTCAGGCCGGACTGCGGACCACCCGTCGCACCTACGGGGTGGACGCGCAGCTGCGGACCCGCCGCCGGGTCCTGGAGGCGGCTCGCGACGCCGCCCCGGACCGGCGGGCCGCAGCCACAGCCGATCCCCTCGTCAGCATCCTCATTCCTGCCTACAACGGTGAGCGGTTCCTCAAGGCGACGCTGCAGTCCGCGGTCGGGCAGAGCTACCGGAACATCGAGGTGATCGTCGGCGACGACGGGTCCACCGACCGCACACCCGAGATCCTCGCTGCGGTGGCCGCGCAGGACGCCCGCGTGCGGGTGCTCCGGTTCGACCCCAACATCGGAGGGCTGGAGAACCCGCGCCGCCTGCTGGCGGAGGCGCGCGGGGAGTACGTGAAGTACCTCATGCACGACGACGTCCTCGGTACCGACTGCGTGCGGGAACTGGTCCGCGGGATGCAGCAGCACCCCGAGGCGACGATGGCCTTCTCGCACCGGGTGCTGATCGACGAGAACGGCCAACCCGTGCCCGGTCACTCGTTCCAGAAGCTGACCGACCGCGCCGGCCTGCTCGACGGTCGCGAGCTGGGCAACGCCGTGCTGCTCAACTGCGCCAACGTCATCGGTGAGCCGACCACCGTGCTGTTCCGCCGCGACGACGTGACACCGGAGGACCTCTGGATCTTCGACGGCCGCACCGTCGACGTCCTGAATGATGTTCAACTGTGGCTCAACCTGCTCGCGAAGGGGCCGGCCTACTACACCCCCCGCAGCCTGAGCCGGTTCCGGTCCCACCCGGGGCAGAACACGAACAACCCGCGCTACCTCGGCCGGGGGGAGCGCGACTGGTCCCGGCTGGCTGATTGGGGCGCGCGGCACGGCTTCCTCGCCGGCGAGGGACAGGCCCGCCGTGCCCAGGCGCGGGCGCTGCTCGAGGCCGCCTCCCGGTTGCACCAGCTCATCGACACGCCGAACTACGGCGCCGCGCTGGAGGCCGCGTACCTGTCCACCGTCGCGCTGGTGGAGCTCACCCGGCCGACGCCGGCCAGCGCCGTCGACGGTCTGCCGGAGCGCGCCCACGGTCCCGCGGTGCGTGCGCACCTCGTACAAGAACTGGACGTCTGGACGCGGGTGTACCCCTACGCGCTGGCCGCCCCCTCGCTCGACTCGGACGAGATCGGCGCGACGGTGCAGGCCTTCCGCGAGTTGCTGACCGCCGGCGTCGCCGAGCAGGCAGTGGTCGCCGTGCCGTCGGCGGACCTCGACCGCTTCGTCCCTCTGCTCGAGGCCGCCCTGGCCGGCGGGTCGGATATCGACCTGGAGCTCGTGGCCACCGAGGACGCGGCCACGCTGTTGCCGGAGCCCTGGCTGGCCGTCGTCCCCGAGGACCGTTGGTGGCACGACGGACGGGCCCTGGCGACCTGGACCTTCGAGGTCGCGGGCTCCGCGGAGCCCGCGTGCCCCAGCCTGACGCGACTCGATCTCCAGGACTGCCGAGCGGTGCTCGCCGACACGCAGGAACAGGTCGGCGACCGCAGCGCGACCTGGGCCACGCTGGCGGAGGCGGAGTTCCGGCGGTCGGGACGACGTGACGGCTTGGTGACCCGGCTGGACGGGCGGTTCATCCAGGACTTCGAGCGCTCGCGGGCCAGCGTCCCGCCGGACGCCCCCTACTTCACCGGCTCTGTGGCCGGGGGCATTCGCTACCTCGGTGACGCCCGTGACTGGCCGTCGGCCCTGCACGCCGTCGACCCCGGGTGCAATGACACCCTCATCGACGCGCTCACCAGCGAGCTCACGCAGCGGCCGGGCGACTACGTCGACGTCGGCACCAACATCGGCGTCGTCGCTGCAAGCGTGGCCGCGCACCTCGGATCATCAGGCCGCGTCCTCGCCTTCGAGCCCTCGCCGGAGACGTTGCGGCTGGCCGCCTCGACCATCGCGTTGAACGACGCAGACAACGTGGTCCTCTACAACGCCGCGGCGAGCGACACCGACGGGCACCTGGCTTTCCACGCGACACCCGGTAACAGCGCCATCGCCTCAGCGCGGCAGCACGCCTTCGGCCTGCTGAACGAGTGGCAGCAAGTCACCGTGCCGGCTGTCCGCCTCGATACCCTCCACGCGGCCGGAGAGCTCGACAACGTCTCGCTGGTCAAGATCGACGTGGAGGGTCACGAGCTGAACGTGCTCCGCGGTGCGCTGGACTTCATCGCGGCGGTCCGGCCGACGGTCGTCTTCGAGTACACCCCTCTCGCGGCCGCCGACCACGGCTGGACGCAGGAGGAGGCGATCGATCTGCTCGGCCACGCCGGGGAGTTCCGGTTCACCGCTCTTGCCGAGAGTGATGGTGCGGTGCTGCCGTTCCCCCTCCCCGAGGGCTACCGCGGCCAAGTGAACGTGTTCGCCCGACCCGTCGACGCAAGCGCGAGGTAAAGACACCGGGCCTGCGAAATCCGACGGGGGTAGCGTCCCACCCGATGAGCGAGACAGATGTAGCCCTGCGCTACCCCGGTGGAGAACTGCCCCTTCCCGTGAAGCACGGGACGGAGGGCGCCGACGGCCTCGACACGAGCAAGCTGCTGGCCACGACCGGCACGGTCGCGCTGGACATCGGCTTCGTGAACACGGCCGCGTGCACCTCGGCCATCACGTACATCGACGGTGACGCGGGCATCCTGCGCTACCGCGGGTACCCGATCGACCAGCTCGCCGGCCAGGCCAGCTTCGTCGAGGTCAGCTACCTCCTGATCTACGGCGAGCTGCCCACGGCCGACCAGCTGGCCGAGTTCGACCAGCGGCTGCGGCGGCACACCCTGCTGCACGAGGACCTCAAGCAGTTCTTCAAGGGCTTCCCGCTCGACGCGCACCCGATGCCGGTGCTCTCGTCGGCGGTCAGCGCGCTGTCGACCTTCTACCAGGACTCGCTGGACCCCTTCGACTCCGACCAGGTCGAGATGTCCACGCTGCGCCTGCTGGCCAAGCTGCCGACCATCGCGGCCTACGCGTACAAGAAGTCCGTCGGCCAGCCCTTCCTCTACCCGGACAACTCGCTGGGTCTGGTGGAGAACTTCCTCCGGATGACCTTCGGCTTCCCGGCCGAGCCGTACGCCCTGGACCCCGAGCTGGTCAAGGCGCTGGACATGCTGTTCGTCCTGCACGCCGACCACGAGCAGAACTGCTCCACCTCGACCGTCCGGCTGGTCGGCTCCTCGCACGCCAACCTGTTCGCGTCGGTCTCGGCCGGCATCAACGCGCTGTTCGGCCCGCTGCACGGCGGGGCCAACCAGTCGGTGCTGGAGATGCTCGAGGCGATCCAGGCCGACGGCGGCGACATCCGGCGCTTCGTCGAGCGGGTCAAGAACAAGGAGCCCGGCGTCAAGCTCATGGGCTTCGGGCACCGGGTATACAAGAACTACGACCCGCGCGCAGCGATCGTGAAGTCCACCGCCGACACGGTGCTGGACAAGCTCGGCGGCAGCAACGAGCTGCTCGACCTCGCCCGGCAGCTCGAGGAGATCGCGCTCGAGGACGACTACTTCGTGGAGCGCAAGCTCTACCCGAACGTCGACTTCTACACCGGGCTGATCTACCGGGCGATGGGCTTCCCGACCCGGATGTTCACCGTGCTGTTCGCGCTGGGCCGGCTGCCCGGGTGGATCGCGCAGTGGCGCGAGATGATCGCCGACCCGACGACCAAGATCGGTCGTCCGCGGCAGCTGTACATCGGCGAGACCGAGCGGCCGTTCGTACCCATCGACCGCCGCTGATGGACTCCACCGATCGGGCCGGGGGAGCTCCCACCAGGGGGTTCGACCCGGCCCGATCGCTGTCCGGGTCGTGACCCCCCTACGGTGAGGGCGTCCCGCACCCGCGCGGGGGTCCCCGGACAGGAGGTCCGCCCATGGCCGAGCCGCCCGGCGACGACGTCCTCGTCGTGCCGCCCATCCCGCTGGCGAGCGGCAGCCTGCTCGAACCCGAGGGCGACGGGCCGCCGGTGCGGATCACCGCGGTCGAGGTCGTCGTGTCCACCGAGGACGGCGGCGAGCTGCGGATCCCCCTCGTGCACCGGCACGGCGCCTGGTGGGCTCCGTAACCGCACCCCCGGCTGTTCATCCTCCCGGGCGATCCACCCGGATCCACCCTCACCCGCAGGGGTTAGACCACCTCCCCCTCCCTCCGGCGCCGCTCGCGGCACGTCGATACGAGGTCAGGGCCCGACTGCACTCAGCAGCCGGGCCGGCCATCGAGACGAGACCGCCGGGGGACGCCGCAGTGCCCGCACCACGGACGCCCCGCCCCGCTGCCTCCGGAGCCCGCCCGGGCCGCCCGGTGCTCAGCGCGCGCGAGGCGCAGGCGCTGCGCGACGCCATGGCCCTGCGACAGGTCGCGTCGGCCCGCCCCGGCCTCACCCCCGCGCAGCTCGCGGCCGCCCGCACCGCGCTGGCTGCCCAAGCCGGACCCCGCCCCGCTGCGAAGCGACCCGCCGCCAAGCGGTCCACCCCGAAGCGCTCCGCCGCCCGGCGCCCGACCCGGCGTCCCGGCTCCTCGTCGTCGCCGACCACGCCCCGGACCGGCTCCCGCTGGTCGACCCGGCTGGGCGTCGTCGCACTCGGCACCGTGCTCGTCCCCGCCCTCGTCACCGTCGTCCTGCCCGGTGCGACCACCCCGTCCGGTGGTCCGCTGGACGTGACGGCGCTGGCGATGACCGCGCGCAGCTCGCTGCTCGAGGCGGCTGACGGCTACCGCGCCCTGGAGCAGGCCGCCGACCACCGCCGGGCCCAGCTGGACCAGGCCCGCGCCGCCGAGCAGGCCGCGCGCGACGCCGTCGCCGCGGAGCAGCGCGCCGTCGGGGCCGGTGCCGCCGAGCTGTACCGGGCCACGCCCACCTCCCGCTACCCCGTGCTGTCCCTGGACGCCGCCGACGCCGGCGCCACCTCCGACGTGCTGTTCCTGCAGGCCGTCACCGAGCGCGTCGACCGCGAGCTGGAGAGCGCGGTCGTCCGCGCCGAGCGCACCGGCACCGCCCTGGCCGACGCCGTCAGCCGGGTCGAGCGGGCCGAGGACGCCGCCGCGGCGGCCGAGGCCCGGCTCGACGTGGCGCTGGAGTCGATGCGCGCCCAGGTCGACGACCTCAGCACCGAGGTCTCCGGTCGGCTGGCGGCGCTGGGCACCATCCCGGCCGCCGGGCAGCAGCAGGACCGCAACCAGGCCGCCGTCGCCCGCTGGCAGGGCTACCTGGCGCAGCTGACCGCGGGCGGCATCACGCCCCCCGCGGCGGCGGCGCTCGCCGACCCCGCGGCGCTGCCCGCCGGCCTCTCCCCCGCGCTCGACGCCTCCGGCTCCCCCGTGCCCGGCGTCGCGTGGGCGGTGGTCGGCAGCAGCCCGGTGACCGTGCTGCCGTCGGAGACGATCGCCGCGGTGAGCAACGCGCTGTCCCAGCTCGGCAAGCCCTTCGTCGCGGGCACGGCCGGCCCCGAGACCTATGACTGCGGCGGCTTCACGGCGGCGTCCTGGCTGCTCGGCGGGTACGCGCTGCCCGCGACCCCGCAGCAGCAGTGGGCCGCCGGGACCGCGGTGCCGCTGGACGGGCTGCAGATCGGCGACCTCGTGTTCGCCCCGGGCGGCGAGGACGTCGGCATCTACCTCGGCGACGGCGACGTCCTCGGCGCGTCGGCGGCCACGTACCAGGTCGGCGTCCGCTCGGTCGCCGCCGGCTCGACCGCCGTCCGGGTTCCGGTGGAGCGGGCCGGTGAGCCGAACGCGCCGCTGCCCGCGGGCGGCCCGACCGGCCCGTGCGGCGCGCCGCTCCCGACCCCGGGGGCCAGCAGCCCGGAGTGGGGCGGCTGGGACAACGGCGAGATCCCGACCGAGGCGCTGTGCCAGCTCGGCGTCCACCGCCACGCGCTGCGCTGCGACGCCGCCGCCGGCTACGCGCAGCTCGGCGCCGCCTTCCGCGACGCCTTCGGTTCGGATCTGTGCATCACCGACTCGTACCGCTCGCTGGGTGCGCAGATGTCGGCCTTCCGCCTCAAGCCGGCGCTGGCCGCCGTGCCCGGGACGTCCAACCACGGGTGGGCCCTCGCGGTGGACCTGTGCGGCGGCATCCAGAACAGCGGCTCCGCGGAGTGGCGCTGGATGACGGCCAACGCCGGGCGCTTCGGCTTCGTCCAGCCCGACTGGGCCTCGCCCGGCGGCGAGAAGCCCGAGCCCTGGCACTGGGAGTACGGCTACATCTCCTGAGCTCGTCCCGGGGAACGGAGCTCAGTCGTCGTCCGCGGTCGTGAGCACGGACCGCGTGATGCCCGAGTTCTCGGCGGTGAGCTCACCGAGGGTCCCGAACACCATGAGCCCGGCCGCCGCGGCGATGGTCGCCAGCGAAGCGAGCGCTCTGCGGGCTGTCGTCACAGCGGGCATCCTGCCGGTGCACGTCACGCTCGGTGACCGATCGGGGCGGGCAGCCGACCGTTCGGGCGACCTGGTTCACCGATCCGGGCTGCGATCCTCACCCCAGCCAGGGCAGGTCGGCCAGGCGCTCCCACGGCAGGGTCACGCTGGCCTCGGAGGTCTCCCCGGCGAGGCGGGCGGCCACACCGCGGCCGGCGCAGGCGACCGGGCGGTGCGGGGTGACCACCACGTGCAGGTCGTCGACCGGCAGACCGGCCGCGGCGATCCGGGCGGGCAGGGACGCGGGGGCGACGAGCACGGTGGTCGCGAGCACCGGCACGACCGGGTGCGACCAGAGCGCGACCGGGCCCTCGACCCGCAGCACGAGCTCCACGTCCGCGGACCGCCGGGCGGCGTCGGCGCGGACCGCGTCGGCGTCGCCGGCAGCCGGGTCCCACGGCAGGGCGATGTCGCCCCGGCGCACGACGACCCGCCGGCCGACCGCGGTCCGGTGGCCATCGGTCCAGTCGAGCACCGCGATGCCGTCGGACGCAGCGGCGGCGTCGGTCACGGGGCGGTGGGCGATCCAGGAGCCGAGCGCGGCGGCCATCGCGTCGGCGGTGGGCGCGACCCCGGCGCGGGTCATGTCGTCGGCCAGGTCGGCGAGGTCGACCCGGAGGCTGCGCTCGTCCTCCTCCAGCACGACGACCGAGCCCGCCGACGGCCGGCGGACCAGCTCCACCCGCAGGTTCGGGCCGGCCAGCGCGGGCAGGACCGCCCCGGCCACGTCGAGGAGGTCGGAGACCCCGATGCGGGTCGGGCGCAGCCGCTGCAGCAGGGGCCCCCGGGCCGGCGCCCCGAACGTGGTCACGCGTGGCCACCGGCGAGCCGGACCCGGAGCGCCTCGGGCAGCGCGCACAGCGCCAGCACCGCGGTCACCTCCGCGACGCTGAGCCGCACGGGGAGCACGTCGGCGTCCCACCCCGTGGCCAGCCGCACCCGGGCGGCCGGGGCGGGCCAGACGGCGTCCCGAGCGGCCGCGACGTGCAGCTCGGTCAGGACGTCCTCGAGGTGCAGAACGGCGACCGGGTGCACGGCCGGGTCACCCAGCGCGGCGCGGACGGCGCCCGCCAGCTCCACCCGCTCGGGGGCACCGAGCCAGTGCGGGACGAGCACGCCGGAGCCGGCCTCGCCCGCGGGCACGGCGCTCACGAGGCACCCGCCGCGACCGCCCCCACCGGGGCCGCGGGAGCGGCCCGGGGAGTCGGGCGGGACGGCGTCACGCAGTGGATATCGGCAGCGCAGAGCCCCGATGGACCCGTTCCAGGCAGCGAATCCTCCACGAGATCTGCACACTCGTGGGCTTCAGCGCTGTGAAGGCCACGAGTGTGCAGATCTCGGTGCACCTGTGGACGGCGGCAACGGGGGATGCCGGCCACCGGCGAGGCTCACCGGGTGCCGAATCGACGTCATCCGTCCCGCCTGACCGCACCGGTGACCCGGTCCATGGCACGGGAAGCGGGGATCACCGACGAGCAGCTCCGCCACCGCGACGTCGTCCGTCTCTCCCGGGACACCTACCTCCCCCGCGCCGTCGCGCGCGACCTCCCCGCTCTCGCCGCGGCGGTCCTGCTCACCGCGCCGCCGGGTGCGGTCGTCAGCCATGTGACAGCGGCAGCGCTGTGGGGTGTGGCGATCCCGCTGCAGCCCGAGCAGCGGGCCGTCGACATCACCGTCGGCACCGGCAGCGCCGTGCGGGCGCGCCGGGACCGCGTCGTCCACCGCAGACCGCTCACGGACGACGAGACCACCCGGCACCACGGCATCCCCGTGACCACGCCGGCGCGCACGTGGCGGGACCTGGCCATGGTCCTGCAGTCCGCGGCACTCCTCGCCGTCACCGACCAGCTCCTGGCTGCGGGCACGTCGATGCTCGACCTGCGCACGCAGCTCGACCGGCGTCCGCACGGCCGGGGCTGCGCGCGGGCCCGGGTGGTGCTGCCGCTCGCCGACCCGCGGGCGGAGTCGCCGATGGAGTCGGTGCTGCGCTGGCTCCTGCACGTCGCGGGGGTGCCCCGACCCGTCCTGCAGCACGACGTGCGGGATGCCGGTGGCCGGTTCCTCGGCCGCGCCGACCTCGCCTGGCCCGACCGGAAGGTGCTCGTCGAGTTCGACGGCGACGTCCACCGGGACCGGGACGTGTTCGTGCGCGACCTCCGGCGACAGAACGCGCTGGTCACCGAGGGCTGGACCGTCCTGCGCTTCACATCGGCCGACGTCCTCGGGCGGCCGGCCGAGGTCGTCGCCGAGATCCGGCGGGCCCTCCGCCCGTGAGATCTGCACACTCGGGGCCTTCAGACGTCTGAAGGCCCCGAGTGTGCAGATCTCGTGGAGCGGGCTACTCGGCGAGCTCGGCCAGCCGGTCCTTCAGCGCCTTCTCGACGCGGTCGGCGTAGACGTTCATGTTGCGCACCGAGGTGTTGAGGTCGGACGAGAGCTGCGTCTTGGTCTGCCCACCCCAGGTGGTCAGGTACCAGGTGGCCCAGCCGAGCACGTTGGGCTGGCCGGCCCGCTGGTCGCGGCGCGCGCTCGGGTCCGGGGCGCAGGCCGCGGTGAGGGCGTGCGAGAGCAGCGTCTGCTCGGCCTCGCCCATGATCTCGTCGGGGGCCTCGCCCGAGTCCGGCAGGAGGATCTCGGTGCCGTCGGGGCCGCCGTCGAGCGACTGCAGGTTGCGCAGCCCGTTGAGGGTGGCCACGGTCTGCGAGTTGCGCCGCAGCGTGGCGACGCTCTGCCCCATGTAGGCGGCCAGCTCCTTCTCGCTGGGCCGGCGCTGGTGCTCGGCGATGTAGGCCGCGATCGCCTTCTGCTGCTTGTGCTCGGTGTCGGCTGCGGTGCGCCCGTGGGCGTTGCGGCCCAGGTCGTGCACCCACTTGGACAGCTGCGTGGCCAGGAACGCCCCGAACGGGACCGACTTGGTCTCGTCGAACTGGCTGACGGCCTTGAGCACCCACTCGTAGACCTGCTGACCGAGGTCGTCGGGGTCGGGCAGGTGCAGCCGGATGGTGCTCATGTTGCGCTGCAGCCGCTTGAGGCTGACCGGGCCGTAGTGCCGGCAGAGGTCGGCGAGGAACTCCGGCGGCAGGTCGCGCGGGGCGCGGCGACGGACGTCGGTCTCGGCCCGGAGGCCCACCGTCGTGGCGCCGCGACCGGCGCACCAGGCGCGCACCCAGTCGGCGAGGACCGATGCCGAGCCGCGGGCGCCGTCCACCCGGTAGAGGCCGTCACCCTGGTCGTAGCTGACCGTGACGCCGTCGGGCAGGTCGGCGCGGAACTCGTCGAGCGGCAGCTCGCGGTCCACGCGGAAGTGCACCCGGTCGCGGGGGGTGATGGGGGCGAGCACCCAGCCCTCGGCCTCGGGGATGCCACCGAAGACGAGCGGCTGGCGGGTGCGGGTGCGGGGATCGAGGGTGGCGGGGGCGGACGCGAGGATGTCGGTCACCGGAACTCCTGGGCACTACGAGGGGAAGGACAGGCTCCGGGGAAGGAAGCCTGCGAAGACGCTCGGGAGCCGGCTCTCAGGCCGGGATGCGCTCGCCGGGACCCGCGGTCCGCGGGCTCGGGACGGCCGGGGTCGCGGGCAGCTCCTCGACGACCTCGGCGGCGGTCGCGCCGGCGGCCGCCCGCTCGATGAGGACGGCGGCCGCGGCGCGCTCGGCCTGGCTCGGCTCGGCGACGTAGACCGGCATGTGGTCGTAGAGCGAGGCGAACAGGGCGCTGACGAACGCGTAGGCGGCCTGCGCCTGCGGCGAGAACTTCGCGACGCCGGCCCGCGGGCCGAGGTCGACGCCGACGGTCACGCGGACGACGCGGTCGTCCTTGCTCAGCCCGGTGACGGCGAAGGCGACCTCGTCGTGCTCGGCGGCCAGCGCCGCGAGCGCCGCCAGGCACTTGCGGGTCGCGCCCCGGCGCGGCCGCAGCTGCACGTGGACGACCACGGACTCCTGCTCACCGCCGAGCTCGACGTCGGCCTGCGCGTTGGATGCACTGTGTTGCATGGTGATCGCCCCCTGTCACTTGCTTGGGGAGAAATCTGCCGCATCCCCTCGGCAACCGAGGGCACAACACTCGCCGTGTCCTACGCACTTCTCGACCAACACTTCGGCAGATCTTGCCCGTGTTGCACGCTGCCCCACCCGGCCGACGGGCCCTTCGGCAGCATCTGCCGACAAGGCTGTCCCGGGCTGGGCGGCTCAGGCCTGCGTGTCCCCCGCCGCCGTCTCGGCGGGTGCCGGTGCGGGCTCGCCGGCGGTCGCCCCGACCGCCTCGGCCGCGACGGCCGAAGGGGCGAAGGCCGCGAGGGCACCGAGGGTGTCGGCGGTCACCTGCGCGGCGAGGAGGTTGGCCTCGGCGATCTGCCGGTAGACCTCCTCGCGGTGGATCGTGACCTCGCGCGGGGCCTTGAAGCCGAGGCGGACGGTGCCGCCGCGCACCTCGACGACGTGGACCTCGATGTCGTCGCCGATGCGGATCGTCTCGCCGACGCTGCGGGTGAGTGTGAGCACGGGTACCCCTCCATGGGTCTGTGTGTGGCCGTCCGTGGCGTGCCCGGAGGACCGGGCGGGCGGCGCCGTGCGCCGCTGCAGGTGTTATCGGCGCAATGGGCGCCGGACCGGATGTGCGGGGTCGGTCAGGACGACCTGCCGGGCGCGGGCGGTGAGGGGGCTCACCACGAGCGGTGCCCGGAGGTTGGCCGTGGCCGAGGCGACGTCGCCGTCGGGCACCGTCACGAGGCAGTGCACCTGGGCGTCGGCCGCCCCGTCGAGCCCGAGCTCGGCGCAGGCCGCCCACGGTAGGGCCGGCGCGTAGCCCGGGAACCACGTGTCCGCCCGGGCGACGAGGAACCGCGGTCCGTCGGGGGCGACGGACTGCAGCCACGACAGGAGACCGGCGCCGTCCGCCGGGACCAGCACGTAGTCCCGGTGGGCCGGGAAGCCCGGCAGCGGCTCGGTCAGGGTGAGGACCTGCACCGCGGGCACCGCCACGGCGGTCCGGACCGGCGCGGACGCGGGGGCGTGCGGACGCGCGGCCAGGGTGGCCGGGGACGGGGTCATGCGGGGCACCTCCTCGGGCGGACGGCGACGGGCCGGGGGCGGCCGGTCATCAACGCAGGTAGTCCATGAGCGTCGGCGAGATCGCCTTCGCGGTCGCCTGGAGGGCGGCCTGGTAGCCGACCTCCTGCATCTTCAACCGCATCATCGTGCCCGGCAGGTCGACGTTCTCGACGTCGCCCAGCTGGATCTCCAGGTCGAGCGCGCGGTCGGCGTTGATCTGGGCCTCGCGGTCGACCCGGGCGGCGCGGGCGCCGACGTCGGCGACGCTGCCGAGCATCCGCTGCATGGCCACGTCGAGGTCGGCCAGGCCCTGGTCCAGCGCCGCGGGGTCGGTGACCAGGTCGTCGGCGATGCGGGCGACCACGGCGAACAGGTCGGCGCCGGCGGGCCCGAAAGCCTGCGGCCCGGCGAGGTCGACGCGGACCTCCTCGGTGAAGGAGACCCGGCGCATCACGTCACCACCGGCCGGGGCCATGCCGACGAAGTCACCGGTGTCGGCGTCGTAGGCCTTGGTGCCCGCGGTGATCCCGCCGAAGATGGGCCGGCCCTGGATGGTGGTGTTGGCCAGCCCCAGCAGGCTGCCGCGCAGCGACTCGACCTCCGTGGCCAGCGCGCGCCGGCTGGCCTCGGAGGAGTTGCCGGTGCTGGCGCCCTGGACGGTGAGGTCCCGGACCCGCCGGGTGACGGCGAGCATGTTCTGCAGCGTCGAGTCGGTGATGCCCAGCCAGCTCTCGGCGTCGGCGATGTTGCGCCCGAACTGCTCCACCGCGGCCTGGTCCGACCGGGTCTGCATGGCCTTGTTCGTACCGGTCGGCGAGTCCGACGGCCTGTTGATGACCCGCCCGGAGGTGAGCTGCTGCTGCAGCCTGCCGAACTGGTCGAGGTTGCGGTTGAGGCCCTGCAGGCTGGTGAGGGCGACGGCCTTCTGCGTGATGCGCACTCAGATCACAGCCCCACGCGGCCGGTGCGGTTGATGAGGATGTCGAGCATCTCGTCGATCGCGCTGACCAGCCGGCCGGCGGCCGAGTAGGCGTGCTGGAACGAGAGCATGTTGGTCATCTCCTCGTCGAGGTTGACCCCCGCCACGGACTCCCGGGCGGCGTCCACCTGCCCGGTGATCACCTGCTGGATGCCGAGGTTGCGCTGCGACACCGCGGACTGGACGCCCAGCTCGACGATCATCTTGCGGTAGGTCGTGTCCGGCGAGCCGACGCCGGTGCCCAGCTGGGCGAGCTTGTCGGCGTTGCCGCGGTCGAGGTTGCCGGGGACCGAGCCGTCGTCGGCGCCGATGGAGGACGCCGCCAGCTTCCGGGGGTCGGTGAGGACGACGGTGATCGAGGCGGCGGTGATCGGGCCGGTGGTCGAGCCGAGGAGCGGCCCGCCGCGCGTGCCGTCGAGGTCGAAACCGTCGTCGTGCGCGTCGTTCAGCGCCGTCGCGAGGTCGGTGGCGATGCTGTCGAGCTGCGCCCGGTAGGTGGGGATGATCGAGGTGAGCGCGGTCAGCTGGCCTCCGGCGGTGCCGCCGACGGTGACCGTCAGGCCGCCGGAGGCGGTCACGATCCGCGGCGGGTCGCCCAGCGGGTCGGCCGGGTCGGTGGAGCCGGTGACGGCGAGCTTCGACGCCGACCCGCCCGCGACGAGCGTGACGCTGCCGACGACGACGTCGACCACTCCCCCCTCCCGGGTGCGCGCCGTCGCGCCGACCTGGTCGGCGAGCTTGGTGACCAGGAGGTCGCGCTGATCCATGAGGTCGTTCGCGGGCAGGCCGCCCTGGGTGGCGCGGAGGATCGCGGTGTTCAGCTGCGCGATGGTGTCGGCCGCGGCGTTGACGTCCTTCACCAGGACGGCGACGTTCTCCCGCGTCTGCTGCCACTGCCCGTCGAGCTGGGCGTTGCTGAAGTGCAGGCCGCCGACCAGCGTCTCCAGCCGCTTGAGCACCTGGCCGCGGGCCGCGGGGTCCTCGGGCTTGTTGGCGACGTCCTGGAAGCCGCGCCACATGTCGGCCATGAGGTTCTGCAGCCCGGTGGTGCCCGGCTCCCGGAAGGCCTGCTCGACCAGCGAGTAGGCCTCGGTCTCGGCGGTCAGCCGGGCGCTGTTGCCGTGCTCGGTGTGCCCGCGGCCCTCGAGGAAGGCGTCGCGGATGCGGATGACGTCCTCGGCGCTGACGCCGGCGCCGATCCCGGTGCTGGTCGAGTAGAAGGCCGGCACCGCGCTGCCACCGAGGGCGCGCAGGTCGACGCGCTGGCGCGAGTAGCCGTCGGTGTTGACGTTGGCGATGTTCTGGCCGGTCACGTCCAGGGCGCGGCGCTGCGCCCACAGCGACGTGGTCGCGGTGTTGAGGGACCCGAAGGTGCTCACGTCAGAGTGCTCCGTCCAGGGTGACCGCCCGGTGCGTCCCGTCGGCGGTGCGGCCGGTCGCGCCGTAGGTGCCGGCCGAAGGCGCCCGGGTGGAGGCCAGGGCGTCGCCGATGGCGGCCAGGCCGCCCTCGATCAGCTCCCGGTTGGCGTCCGACAGGCTGCGCAGGTCGGTGATGAGCACCAGCAGGGCCTCGTGGTGCTTGGCCAGCAGGTCGTTCCACGGGGCCGGGGCGGCGTCGGCCACCTGCCGCAGGGAGGGATTCGACGCCAGGCCCAGCGACGCCGCGATGACCTCGGAGGCGGCGGAGCGCTCGACCTCCAGGGTGCGCAGCTGGTCGAGCACGACCTCGATCTCGTGCGCGATGCGCGCCAGCCACCGGGTCTTGCCGGTGACGATCAGGTACTGCTTCTCCTCGGCCTTGAACAGCAGGAGGTCCAGGAGCTCCTGCTCCCGCCACAGCAGCGTCGACAGGTGCTGGTAGTTCACGCGGCCACCGCCTCTCCGTCTCGCTCCGGGGCGCCGCGGCGGTCCGACCCGCCGCGCGCCTCCTCGTCGGGGCTGGCTTCGGCACCCGCGGACCGCACCTCAAGCCGAGCGGGCAGATCGGCGCTCAAGCTCCCGAGGAAAGTTGCCGATGGGTGGTGTCACCCGCCGCCGGGTCAGCCGAGAAGTAGGGCGTGAGCCCAGCCCGTGCCGTCGTGACCGAGCGTCCCGTCCGCGAGCGGACCGCCAGCGAGCGGAGCGCGTCCGGTCGCACCCCGAACCCGTCCCGGGGAGCGGTGCCGCCGCGCTCCGCGGCCGACGTGGACGCCCTGGTCACCGAGCACCTGCCGCTTGCGGCCTTCGCCGTCAACGCGGTCGCCGCGCGCATCTCGTTGCCCGCCCACGTCAGCCGGGACGACCTGGTCTCCTGCGCGCACGTGGCGCTGGTCGAGGTGGCCAGGCGGTTCGACCCCGCCGCCGGGGCGTCCTTCGCCACCTACGCCCTCGCCCGGCTGCAGGGCGCCGTCCTGGACGAGCTGCGCTCCGGTGACTGGGCCAGCCGGTCGGTCCGTGCCGCGGCCCGGCGCACCGACGCCGCCGCCGACGCGCTGACCACCTCGCTGGGCCGGCCACCCACCCGCGAGGAGCTCGCCGCCGCCCTCGGGGTGCCGCGCAGCGAGCTGGAGAGCCTGCAGGTCGATGTGCACCGCGCGGTCATGGTGAGCATCGACGCCGAGTCTGGCCCGGACGGCGGGTCGCTGGACCTCCCCGACACCGGCGAGTCCCCCGAGCGCGCCCTGCTGCGCGGGGAGCGGGCGCGCTACCTGCACGAGGCCATCCGCGCCCTCCCCGACCGCCTGGACGAGGTGGTCGAGCGCAATTTCTTCGGTGATGAATCACTGACGGACATCGCCGAGGACCTCGGCGTCACCCTCTCCCGCGTCTCGCAGATGCGGGCTCGCGCCCTGACGCTGCTGCACGCCGCCATGAGCGAGGTGTGGGAGGGCCGGGCCGTCACCCCCGACGGCGGGGTCCGGGCCCGCAACCAGCAGACCGCCTACGTCGACCGGGTGGCCGGGCGCAGCGGCGTCCCGCTCCCCCTGCAGCGGACCGGCTGGCCGGCCGGCCGGGAGCGCGCCGCCCGCACCGCCTGAGTCACCCGTTCGGAAAGAAATCGTCCTCTTCGGCTCAAGCCCCGACGGCCGGACGCCGAAGACCAACGTGCACGGCCCGCAGCACGGATGCAGCGGGAGCAACCAGTACGACCCCGTCCAAGGAGGAACATCATGGGTCTGCGCATCAACCAGAACATCGCTGCTCTCAACGCCCACCGGAACCTGTCGATCACCGACAACCAGATGGGCAAGTCGCTCGAGAAGCTGTCCTCCGGCTTCCGGATCAACCGCGCCGCCGACGACGCGGCCGGTCTGGCGATCTCCGAGGGCCTGCGCGCACAGGTCGGTGGCCTCAAGGTCGCCGTCCGCAACGCTCAGGACGGCGTCTCCGTCGTGCAGACGGCGGAAGGTGCCCTCACCGAGGTGCACTCGATCCTGCAGCGCGTCCGTGACCTGACCGTCCAGGCCGGCAACACCGGCGTCGTGGACGGCAAGGCGCGCGGCTACATCGCGAAGGAGGTCACCGAGCTCGCGGGCGCGCTGACCGACATCGCGAGCCGCACGGACTTCAACGGCACCAAGCTGCTGAACGGCTCGGCCTCCAGCCTGTCGTTCCAGACGGGCGCCAACGGCGGCGAGACGATGACCGTGGACCTGAGCAACGTGACCACGGTGGCCACCGCGGTGACCGGCGTGGCCACGAACATGGCTGCCTCGGGCACCTACACCGCCACGGCCGACCTGACGTCGCTCGACACCCAGATCAAGACGGTGTCGGAGTCCCGCGCCACCCTCGGTGCCAAGCAGAACCGCTTCGAGAGCACCATCAACTCGCTCAACGTCTCGATCGAGAACCTGAGCGCGTCGGAGAGCCGGGTCCGCGACGCCGACATGGCCCAGGAGATGGTCGGGTTCACCCGCGCCCAGATCCTGAGCCAGGCCGGCACCGCGATGCTCGCGCAGGCCAACCAGGCCTCGCAGGGCGTCCTCTCGCTGCTCCGCTGATCCCGATCAGCTGAGTAGCTGAGGCCGCAGACCCTCAGCAGCACCCCGGGTGAGGGGGGAGGCCCTCGGGACTCCCCCCTCACTCGCATCTGCCCCACTTCCCCTCGAGCCCCAGGAGCCCGCGGCATGACGATGAGCATCAACACCGGCCTCGTGTCCGGCATCGACACCGGGACGATGGTCAGCCAGCTCATCCAGCTCGAGGCCGCACCCCAGAACGCGCTCAAGACCCGCCTCTCGAACACCCAGACCACCGCGTCGGCCTACCGCACGGTCAACTCGGCGCTGGCGGCCCTCAGCACCGCGGCCGAGGCGCTGACCAGGGCCGAGTCGTGGAGCAGCACCAAGGCCAGCAGCTCGGCGGGCAGCGTCAGCGTCGCGACGACCGCGACCGCCACCCCCGGCTCCCTCACCTTCACCGTCGCCCAGGTGGCGACGACCGCCGCCAGCGTGAGCACCGGCCGCTGGGCGACCACGACCGAGGCGGCGAACCTCGGCACGCTGGACTTCCGCAGCAGCGTCGACGGCACCGCCAAGGGCACCGTCGCCCTGGACGGCACCGAGTCGCTCGCCGAGGTCGCGGCCAAGATCAACGGCACCGCCGACCTGGGCGTGGTTGCCTCGACCGTCCAGATCGCGCCGGGCCGGTTCGCCCTCCAGCTCACCGCCAAGGCCTCCGGCGAGGCGGCCGGCTTCACCCTCGCCGGCGGCGCGCCGTTCACCGCCACCAGCGCCGGCCGGGACGCCCAGCTGAAGGTCGGCACCGACACCGCGACGACGTCGTCGTACACGATCCGCTCGGCCAGCAACACGTTCACCGGCGTCCTGCCGGGTGCGACGTTCACGGTGACGAAGGAGGAGACCACCCCGCTCACCGTCTCCGTCGTCGCCGACCCCGACGGCCTCGCCACGAAGGTGTCCGGGCTGGTCGACGCCGTCAACAACGCGCTGTCGACGATCGCGACCTACACGAACAACACCCCGGGCAGCAAGGCCGCGCTGCGCGGCGAGTACGCGGTCACCTCGATCGGCGGCCAGCTGCTCGACGCCGTGATCGGCGCGGTCGGCGACGCCGGGTCGGCGGCGCAGATCGGCGTCCAGTCCACCCGGGACGGCCGGCTGACCTTCGACAAGGAGAAGTTCACCGCCGCCCTCGCCGCCACCCCCGACCTGGCCCAGCGCCTGGTCGGCGGCACCGGCATGCCGGGGGACCCCGGCTCCGTCACCGGCATCGCCGGGCGGGTCCGGGAGGTCGCCAAGACGGCCTCGGACACCACCACCGGCACGCTCAGCTCCCTGGCCAAGGGGCAGGACTCGCTGGCGCGTGACATCCAGGACCGCATCGCGGCCTGGGACCTGCGCCTGGCCAAGCGCAAGGAGACGCTCACCCGCCAGTTCACCGCGATGGAGACGGCGCTGAGCTCGCTGTCCAACCAGTCGAACTGGCTGGCCGGCCAGCTCGGCTCGCTGTCCTGATCCTCTGCCGCACCCGCACCACCCGACGCCTCAGGAGCTCCTACCGATGAGTGCCGCTTCGCTTCGCGCCCGCTACCTCGGCGATTCCGTCGCCACCGCCTCGCCGCAGCAGGTGCTGGTCATGCTGTACGACCGGCTGACCCTCGACCTCGAGCGCGCGCAGGTGGCCGTCGCCGCGGGTGACCGGCCGCGCGTCAACGACGAGCTGCAGCACGCGCAGGCCATCGTGCTCGAGCTGCTGTCCAGCCTCCAGGTGGACGTGTGGGAGGGCGGTCCCCGGCTGGCCGCGCTCTACAACTGGCTGCTCGGCGAGCTGGTGCAGGCCAACCTGAAGATGGACGCCAACCGGATCGGCTCCTGCCGCCAGGTGGTCGAGCCGCTGCGCGACGCGTGGCGGCAGGCCGCCGCCTCCCTGGCCGGCGCGGTCTCGTGACCATCAGCCCGGTCAGCGGCTCGGGGCTGGCCGGTTTCGGCCAGAGCCCGTACACGCCCGCCGGGCAGGGCGGTCCCGCCGACGACGCGGCGACCGGCGGCCGGGGCGGTCGGCGCACGCCCGCGACCTGGAAGGAGGCCCTCGACGAGCTCGAGGGCGACGTCCTCGACGCGCAGGAGAGCCTGGCCCGCGGGCGGGCGGAGGAGATCGCCGCCTGGGGACGTCGCAGCTCGGACTGGGTGCCCCCGACCAACCTGGGTCCGCTGCCCGACGACCTGCGGGAGCGCGCCGCGCGCCTCCTCCAGCACCAGCTCGCCGTGGCCGAGGCCCTGGTCGAGCGGATCACGCAGTCCCAGAAGCAGCGCGACGTCGCGGCCCGGATGTCCTACGGCACCGAGCGCCCCGCCGCGTCCTTCATCGACCGCGGTCTCTGAGCACCGGCGCCGGGGAAATCGGCGCTGACGGAACCATCGGGGCGCCCGGCTGCCGATGACTGAGGGGCGAGCACCGGCCCGGACGCCGGAGCGGCGTCCTCCCCGGCCGGTCCCCGGCAGGTCCACACCGAAAGGTCCCTCCATGCGCGTCCTCCTCACGCACGCCATCGCCCCCGGCTCGACGTACTACCGCATCGAGGAGCCGGCCCGCGCCGTCCAGGCCGCCGACCTCGGCGTCGAGGTGGCGGTCAGCCGCGGCCTGGGCACCACGATGCGGGCCACGACCGAGGGCGGGCCCATGGAGATCGTCGACGTGGACGCCCAGGGCGCCGACGTCGTCGTCCTGCAGCTGCCGAAGACCGCCGAGATGCTGCAGATCCTGCGCCTGCTGCAGGCGCAGGGCGTGGCCGTCGTCGTCGAGATGGACGACCTGCTCTCCGGCGTGCCCTACGGGCACATGGGCCACCAGGTCCTGGTGCGCACCGGGACCAGCGAGTTCGCCGCGCAGGCCGCCCGCGAGGCCGACCTGGTCACGGTGTCCACACCCGCCCTGCTGCGCGAGTACGCCCGCCACGGCCGCGGCGTCGTCATCGAGAACGCCGTCCCCCGCCGGACCGCCGAGCTGCCGCCGGCCTACGAGCGCACCCCGGACGTCGCGACCATCGGCTGGGCCGGGAGCGTGCCCAGCCACCCGTACGACCTGCAGGAGATGGGGTCGGGGCTGCAGCAGGCGCTGGACCGGACCCGCGGACGCAGCCGGCTGCTCATCCTCGGGCAGAAGTGGGACATGCGGGAGCGCATGGGCCTGCCCGACGAGCCCGACGAGGTGCCGTGGGTGATGGACGTCGACGGGTACGCCGCGCGCCTCGGCGAGCTGTTCGACATCGGTATCGCCCCGCTGCGGGTGGACCGGTTCAACACCTCGAAGAGCTGGCTCAAGCCGCTCGAGTACTCGGCGCGCGGCATCTACTGCGTCCGCGCGCGGACCGACGAGTACGAGCGTCTCGGCCTGGGCCTGCCCGCCCGCGCCCCCAAGGACTGGGCGAAGTGGCTGACCGTCGGCGTCGAGGACGCCGACCGGCGGCGCGAGACGGCCGCCGCGGCCCGCGAGCGGGTGCTGGCCCAGCACCTGACCGAGCACACCGCGGAGCGGTGGGCCGCGGCCTGGCGCACCGCCCGCGAGAACCGCACCCGCGCCGCCGGCACCGGCTCGCTGGCCACCGCGACGAGCTGACCCGCTCCCGCCCCGCACCCTCGACGCCCCGCCCCCGGACCCCCGGTGGCGGGGCGTCCTGCTTCTCCGCGGAAGAGCAGCCCGCTTTGTTGCGGAAGAGCAGCCCGCTTCTCCGGGGAAAAGCAGACAGCGCTCGTGGGGAGGGGCGCGGAAGGTGCCAACTCCCCCGCCCCGGACGGCGCAGGACACGGCGCGGTCACCGCGGGTCACAGCAGACCCGGCTCCCCCACGGGTCGATCCCGGCCACTCGCGGAACACCGCGATGGTCAGCCGCCGGACCGCCGCTGCCGATGAAGGCAGGGCACGGAGAGCACAGCCCTTTCGCCACGGATCGGCGGACCCAGCACTCGTTCGCGAGTGCCTTCCGCGTACCCGGAGGTCGATCGTGCCCTGCTCCTCCCGCCGGCCCGTCCCGTGATCGGCGAGATCACCCCCGCTGCCCTGCACGCCACCCTGTCGGGCCTGGCCCAGCGCCAGCGGGTCACGGCCGACAACATCGCCAACATCAACACGCCGGGGTTCCTGGCCGGCCGCACCGACTTCGAGTCGGCACTCGGCGGCGCGCTGCGCAACGGCGAGACCCCGCGCATCGACGGGGGCACCGTGAGCCGGTCGCTCGAGCCGACCAACACCAACGGCAACAACGTCAACCTGGATGCGGAGACCCTCATCGCGACCGAGACCGGCCTGCGCTACCAGCTGGCCCTCAACGCGCTGGACGGCAAGTACAGCACCATCCGCACGGCCCTGCGGGCGCAAGGATGAGCCTCTTCGGCACGTTCGGCATCTCCGGGTCCGGCCTGATGACCCACCGCAAGTGGCTCGACGCCGTCTCGGACAACATCGCCAACGTCAACACCGTCCGCCGGACCGACGAGGACGCGTTCCAGGAGCGGATGATCGTCGCCGAGGCGGTCGGGTACGGCACCGGCGAGGGCGGCGTGCGCGCCGCGCGCGCGGAGTTCGGCAACGCCGAGGGCCGGCTGGTCTACCAGCCCGACCACCCGCTGGCCGACGACGAGGGCTACGTGAAGTACCCCGACATCGACCTCGGCGAGCAGATGTCCCAGATGATCATGGCGCAGCGGGGCTACCAGGCGAACCTGGCCGTCGTCGAGCGCGCCACCGCCGCCTACCAGGCGGCCCTGCAGCTCGGGAAGGGCTGACCATGACCTTCCCCATCGCCGGCATCCCCGGCGTCAGCGCTCTCGCCGGCATGGGCGGGGTGGCGGGCATCGACAGCACCGCCACCGCCGCCACGACCGGCGCCGCCGACAGCGGCTTCTCCTCGATCCTCGCGTCGTCGTTCGACCAGCTGCAGGCGACCCAGGCGAACGCCGACGGGCTCGCCGCCCAGGCCGCCACCGGCGACCTGAAGGACGTGCACGACTACATGATCGCCAGGAACGAGGCGTCGCTGGCCGTCGAGATGGTCGTCTCCATCAAGAACAAGGCCGTCGAGGCCTTCAACGAGATCATGAGGATGCCCGTCTGATGAAGTCGGCTCTCGCCGGGACGCTGGAGCGTGCCCGCTCCGCGTTCGCCTCGGTCAGCCTGGGGCAGAAGGTCGTCATCGGCCTGCTGCTGGCCGGGCTGCTCCTGGGCGCCTTCTTCTTCTCCCGGTGGATCACCACGCCCACCCAGGCGCCGCTGTTCTCCAACCTGGCCGCCAGCGACGCCTCGGCGATCGTCGAGGAGCTCAACGCCGCGGGCGTCTCCTACGACCTCACCGACGGCGGCCAGACGATCATGGTCGCCAAGGACGCGGTCTACGACCTGCGCCTGCGGATGAGCGGCCAGGGCCTGCCCGCCGGGCAGGACACCGGCTACGCGCTGCTCGACGAGCAGGGCATCACCACCAGCGAGTTCCAGCAGCAGGTCACCTACCAGCGGGCGCTCGAGGGCGAGCTGGCCAAGACCCTGGAGTCCCTGGAGGGCGTCCGGCAGGCCACGGTGCACGTGGCGCTGCCCGAGGACGAGGTGTTCGTCAGCGAGCAGGCGGCCCCCACCGCCTCGGTGCTCCTGGACGTCGCCCCCGGGACGACGCTGTCGGGCGAGCAGATCCAGGCGGTCACCAACCTGGTCTCGGCCAGCGTCCAGAACATGGAGCCCGACCAGGTCACCGTCGCCGACGCGACCGGCCAGGTGCTCTCCAGCCCGGGCACCGGCGTGACCGCCGGCGCCGGCGACGCCCGCTCGCAGGTCGAGACGGAGTACCAGAACCGGCTGGCGGCCAGCGCCCAGCAGATCCTCGACGCGGTGCTCGGCCCGAACCGGGCGGTCGTCTCCGTCCGCGCCGACGTCGACCTGGACCAGCGCGACACCACCTCGAAGACCTACACCTACGAGGAGGGGACGCCGCCGGTCTCGGAGCGGCGGGACGTCGAGGAGTACGCCGGTGGCGGCGGCACCATCGTCGGCGGCGTCCTCGGCCCGGAGAACATGCCCGACGCCGGGCAGAACGCCGGTGGCGGTGACTCCAGCTACACCAAGGAGTCGACGACCGCGAACAACGCCGTGGGCGAGACGACCGAGGTGGTCCAGGCGGCCCCCGGCGGCCTCAACCGGCTGACCGTCTCGGTGGTGATGGACCAGGCGGTCGCCGGGGCCCTCCCGCAGGCCGAGATCCAGGCCCTGGTGGGCAACGCCGTCGGCCTGGACCAGGCCCGCGGGGACGCGATCACCGTCTCCGCGATGCCGTTCGACACCACCGCCGCCGACGCCGCCGCCGCCGACATGGAGGCCGCCCGCGAGGCCGAGGCGTCGGCGCAGATGTGGTCGATGATCCGCACCGGCGGCATCGCCGCCGGCATCGCGCTCGTCGTGCTGGTCGTGTGGCTGCGCTCCCGGCGTCGGGGCGAGGTCGAGGAGGACTACGAGCCCCTCGAGCTCACCGACGACATGCTCGCCGAGCTGGACCGCATCCGGATCGCGAGCACCCGCGAGGAGCCGGTCATCGACAACCACGCCGCCGAGCTGGAGGCCGCGGAGCGGCAGCGGGTGCGCGGCGACATCTCCACCATGATCACCGAGCGCCCCGACGAGGTCGCGGCGATGCTCCGCGGCTGGTTGACGGAGAGCAAGTCATGACCATCACCGGTATCGACGAGCTGACCGCGCTGCCGACGGCGAACCTGCCGGCCGTGGCGCCCCCGGCCGCCCGCCCCGAGCTGCCCGGCCTGCGCAAGGCCGCGGTCTTCCTCGCCCAGATGAGCAAGGAGGAGGCCGGCGTCCTGCTGTCGAAGATGCGGCCCCGCGAGGTGGAGTCGCTGACCCGCGAGCTGATGCGCCTGGGCTCGGTGGAGGTCGAGGACGTCGACGGCGTCATGACCGAGTTCCACACGATGATGACCGCGCAGCAGTTCATCGGCCGCGGCGGCGTCGACTTCGCCCGCGAGATCCTGGCCGCCGGCCTGGGCGAGGACAAGGCGGAGGGCATCCTCTCCCGGCTCAACGTCGTCTACACCGAGGTGCCCTTCGCCTCGCTGCGGAACGCCGACGTGCGGCAGCTGGTCACCTTCCTCAAGGACGAGCACGCCCAGATCATCGCGCTGGTGCTGGCCCACCTCCCGGCCGCGCAGTCCGCCGAGGTGCTGTCCGGGTTCGCCCCCGACCAGCAGGCCGAGGTCGCGCACCGGATCGCCACGATGGACCGCACCTCCCCGGAGATGGTGCGCCTGGTCGAGGAGGAGCTGGGCCGCCGGATGGGCTCGATCCTCGCCCACCAGGACATGTCCACCGCCGGCGGCGTCGAGGCCCTGGTCGAGATCATCAACCGCTCGCCGCGACCGACCGAGCGCTCGATCCTCGAGTGGCTGGACAACACCGACCCGGAGCTCGCCGACCAGGTGCGCTCGCAGATGTTCGTCTTCGAGGACATCGTCACCATCGACGACCGCTCCCTCCAGCTGGTGCTGCGCGAGGTGGAGGCCAACGACCTCGCCACGGCGCTCAAGGGCGTGCGGCCCGACGTGCGGGACAAGATCCAGCGCAACCTCTCCGAGCGCGCCGCCGAGAACCTCTCCGAGGAGATCGAGCTGCTCGGCCCGGTGCGCACCCGCACCGTCGAGGAGGCCCAGGCCAAGGTCGTCGGCGTCATCCGCACCCTCGAGGAGCAGGGTGTCCTGACCATCTCGCGCGGCGGCGACGACGAGTTCGTGGCCTGACGTGACGACCGACTCCCTGCCCGTGCTGCTGCGCTCCACGGAGACCGCAGCCGCGCCCGCCCCCAGGACGCCCCGCGAGGGCGCGGTCCTGCGGGGTGGCGCGGCGAGCACCGCCCGGCCCTACCGGCCGGGCGAGCAGGGCGGCGCGCCCGTCGTCCCGTCGCAGCCCTCCCCCGTGGAGCGGCGCACGGCGGACCGCCGCGCCGCGGACCAGCGCGTGGCGGGCGGCCGGCCGTCCTACCGGCTCGGCGAGGTCTACGCCGAGGAGCTCGACCGGTTGCGCCGCCAGGCGCAGGCCGAGGGCTTCGCGGCCGGCCGCGCCGAGGGCCTCGCCGCCGCCGACGAGCTGGTCGCGGCGGCCGAGCAGGCCGCCGCCGAGCGCGTGGCCGCGGGCCAGGAGCGCTGGGAGCGGCGGATCGCCTCGGCCACCGCGGCCCTCGGTGCCGCCTCCGCCCGGCTCGAGGAGGCCGCGCTGCCGACCGCCGACGAGGTCCGGGAGACCGTCCTGGGCACCGTCCTCACCCTGGTCGAGGACCTCCTGGGCCGGGAGCTGGCCATCGCCGAGTCCCCCGTCCTCGACGCCCTGCACCGGGCGCTGACCCTGTGCCCGGCCGACGCCCCGGCCCTCGTGCGGGTGCACCCCGACGACCTGGCCGAGGTCCCGGCCGAGGCCCTCGCCGCGCTGCCGGACACCGTCCGCGTCGTCGGCGACCCGGCGGTCGAGCGGGCCGGGGCGGTCGCCGAGACCGGCTCCCGCCGCATCGACGCCCAGCTCGTGGCCGCGCTCGAGCGGGTGCAGGCGGTGCTGTCCTCGTGACCCTGCCGGCCTCCCTGCTCACCCGCGCCCGCGCCGCCGCCCGCCCCCAGGTCACCGGCGTCGTGACCGGGGCCATGGGCCTGACGCTCACCGTCGAGGGCGTCGTCGCCGCCGTCGGCGACCTCGTCGAGATCAACCCCGCGACCAGCCCCCTGCTGGCCGAGGTGGTCGCCGTCGGCGCCGGCCGGCTCACCTGCATGCCGCTGGGCACGCTGTCCGGCGTGCACGCCGGCGCGCCGGTCCGGGCGACCGGCCTGCCGCTGCAGGTGCCCGTGGGCGAGGCACTGCTGGGCCGGGTGCTCGACGGGCTCGGCCGTCCGGTGGACGGCGGCCCGCCGCTGGCCTCCCGCGTCTCGTGGGTGGACCTGGCCAGCGAGACGCCGCACGCGCTGTCCCGCGCCCGGGTGGAGCAGCCGCTCACCTTCGGCGTCCGGGCACTGGACACCCTGGTCCCCTGCGGCAAGGGCCAGCGCCTGGGCATCTTCGCCGGGTCCGGCGTCGGCAAGTCCAGCCTGCTCGCCCAGATCACCCGCGGCACCGACGCCGACGTCCGGGTGATCGGGCTGATCGGCGAGCGCGGCCGCGAGGTCCGGGAGTTCATCGAGGAGAACCTCGGCGCCGAGGGGATGGCGCGCACCGTCGTCGTCGTCGCGACGTCGGACGAGCCACCGCTGGTCCGGCTGAAGGCCGCCTTCGTCGCCACGCGCATCGCCGAGGCGTTCCGCGACCAGGGCCGCGACGTGCTGCTGCTCATGGACTCGATCACCCGCACGGCCATGGCCCAGCGCGAGGTCGGCCTGTCCGCGGGTGAGCCGCCGGCGACCCGCGGCTACCCGCCGAGCGTCTTCGCGATGATGCCGCAGCTGCTGGAGAAGGCCGGCACCGGTGCGACCGGCTCGATCACCGGGCTGTACACGGTCCTGGTCGAGGGCGACGACCACAACGAGCCGATCGCCGACACCGCCCGCTCCATCCTGGACGGGCACGTCGTGCTCACCCGCAAGCTCGCCACCGTCGGGCACTTCCCGGCGATCGACGTCCTGGAGTCGATCTCCCGCGTCGCCTCCGCGGTGGTGCCGCCGGCGCTCATGACCGACGCGCGGGAGGTCCGCCGGCTCATGGGGGCCCTGCGCGACGTCAAGGAGCTCATCGAGATCGGCGCCTACCAGCCCGGCAGCGACCCGCTGGTCGACCGGGCCCGTGAGCTGGCCCCGCAGATCGAGGCCTTCCTGCAGCAGCCGATGGGCGAGTCGACGCCGACGCCCGAGGCGTGGGCGTGGCTGCAGCGGATCGTGCGGTCCTCGTGAAGAAGCCCGCCTTCCGGCTGCAGCCGGTGCTCGAGCTGCGCCGCACCCAGGAGCGCGCCGCGGCCGTCGCGTCGGCCCGGGCGGCCCAGGCCGCGGCCGACGCCGAGCTGCGCGCGACCGCGTACGAGACGACGCTGGCCGGCGCCTCGCTCCCCCGCTCCCTGCCGTCGGGCGACTTCCTCGCCGCCCTGACCATCCTGCGCTTCGCCGCGACCGACGCCTCCGACGCGCGCGCGGCCGCCCGCGCGTCGGCCGAGCAGGCCGAGGCGGTCCGCGCGCAGTGGACGGCCGCGGCGCAGCGCACCAAGGCGCTCGAACGCCTGCGGGAACGGCACCGCGAGGCCCAGCAGCACGCCGAGGCGGCCGCCGAGGAGCGCGCCGTCGACGACCTGGTGACCGGCCGCGCCGGCCGGCCCGCGACCGAGGAGGACCCGTGGACGGGCTGAGCGCGGTCCAGGCGCGGATCAGCGAGATCCAGGCGCGCTTCACCCCGCAGATCGCGACCGCGTCGACCGGGTGGGCGTCGGCCGCGGCCGCCGCCGGGCTGACCGGCACCACCTCGACGACGACCACCACCGCGCCGGCCGCCGCCGGGACCGCCTCGGAGCAGGCCGTGGTCGCCGAGGCGAGCAAGTACCTCGGGGTGCCCTACCTGTGGGGCGGCACCGACCCGGCGAAGGGCCTGGACTGCTCCGGCCTGGTGAAGCTGGTCTACGGCAACCTCGGCGTCGACCTGCCCCGCACCTCCTCGCAGCAGGCCACCAGCGGCACCGCGGTCGCCTCGCTCGCCGACGCCCGCCCGGGTGACCTGGTCTTCTTCGACAACTCCTCCGCGCGGGCCGGCATCGACCACGTCGGCATCTACGTGGGCGGCGGCAAGATGATCGCCGCCCCGCAGGCGGGCGAGAACGTCAAGATGCAGGACGTCGGCACCCCGACGTCCATCCGGCGGGTGCTCCCGGCAGGTGCGCCGGCCGCGCTGCCCACCGCCGGTGCCGGCGGGGTCGCGGGCGTCCCCTACGCCAACCTGTTCACGAGTGCCGGCGCCCGCCACGGGATCGACCCCGCGCTGCTGGCCGCCGTCGCCTCGGTCGAGTCGAGCTTCGACCCCGGCGCGGTCTCCCCCGCCGGCGCCCAGGGCCTCATGCAGTTCATGCCGGCCACGGCGGCCGGCCTCGGGGTCTCGCCGCTCGACCCGGCCTCGGCCGTCGACGGCGCGGCCCGCTACCTCACGAGCCTCACCGGCCGGTTCGGGTCGACCGAGCTGGCCCTCGCCGCCTACAACGCCGGCCCCGGCGCGGTGAGCCGCCACGGCGGCATCCCGCCCTACGCCGAGACCCAGAACTACGTCCGCGCAGTCATGAGCAAGGCGGAGAGCTACCGATGAGTGCACCCGTGATGCCGGCGGCCCCGGCCCCCCGCGCAGCCACGACCGGCGCGACGTCGGGCAGCGGAGGGGTCGACAGCGCCGCGCCGTTCGCCTCCGCGCTCGACGGCGCGCTCGCCGAGGGCCGCGACGCCGTCGGCGAGGGGACTCCGGGCGACGGCGAGCAGCCCGGCTCGGGCGCCGGCGAGGACGCCGCCGTCCCGCCGGAGGCCGCCGCGCTCGCGGTGACCGCCGCCGTCCCCCTCGCCCCGCCGGTGTGGGCGCTCGCCCTCGGCGCGACGACGGGCACGATCGCGCCGGAGACCGCGGGCACGGGTGCGGCGGTGGCGGTGGCGGTGGCGGCGACGGTCCCGGGCCTGCCCGGCGCGGCGGCCCTCGCCGGCGTCCCGGTCCCGGCGGACACCCCGCCCGCCGGCGTCCCCGGTCTGCCCGCGGGCGCCGCACCGGCGTCCGCGACCGGGCTGCCCCCCGGCCTCGTCGTGGTGCCCGCGCCCGCGACCGAGGCGGCGCCGGGCAGCGCACCCGCCTCGCTCCCGACCCTGCCCGGCGCCGGCGACCCGACCGCCGTCGGGGCGGCCGCGGTGCCGCTGGCCACGGGTGCGCAGGCCCCTGCGGGCCAGGTGCCCGCGGAGGCCGCGGGCAGTTCGTCCACGACCCCGGCCGGGCTGTCCGCCGCGACCGTGCCGGCAGCCGGCACCGGTGCGGACGGCACCGGGACGGGCGACACCGGGACGGGCGGCTCCGGCCCGGGTACCGGCGGCTCCTCCCCCGGCGACGAGGCGACCGCTCCCGCGGCCTCCGTGCTCCCCGGCGCCGCTCCCGCGACGGCGGCTCCGGTTCCGCCCGCCGTCGCGGTCCCGGCCGGCGCGACGGGCGACGCGGCCAGCCTGCCCGTGGCCGGTCAGGTCGCCCGGCAGGTCGCGGTGCTCCGCGGCGCACCCGACGGCTCGCACACGATGACGCTGGTCCTGACCCCCGAGACGCTCGGGCCGGTCGAGGTCTCCGTCACCGTCACCAAGGGCACCGTCGACCTGTTCCTCCGCGGGGCGCACGAGCAGGGCCGCGCCGCGCTCCTCGACGCCCTCCCCGACCTGCGCCGCGACCTGGAGACCGCCGGGCTGACCACGTCGCGGGTCGAGGTGGCCCGGGACAGCGGCGGCTCGTGGCTGGACCGGCACGCCGCCGGTCAGCAGGCGCAGCAGGGCTGGGGGGACCGCCCCGGGCAGCAGGGCGCGCCCGACGGGCGGTCACGGTCCTGGCTGACCCCTGCCGATAGCGGAGAGACCAGGACCGTCCCGACCACCGGAACGGCGTCGTCGGGCGTCGACGTCCGCGTCTGAACAGGAGACCACCCCATGACAGACCCGGTCGGCGGCTACGGCAACGTGCCCACCACCCAGGCGACCCAGCAGGTCGACCGGGGTGACCAGATGGGCAAGGACGTCTTCCTCAAGCTGCTGGTCGCCCAGATGCGCTACCAGGACCCGTCCAACCCGGTCGACTCCTCGCAGATGATCGCCCAGACCGCCACCTTCACCCAGGTGGAGAAGCTGGAGCAGATCGCCTCGACCAGCGCCACCGCGCTCGTGCTCCAGGAGCACGCGGCCGCGGGCGCCATGGTCGGCCGCCAGGTCACCTACACCGACACGACGGGCACCTCGAGGACCGGGCTGGTCAGCTCCGTGCGGCTGGCCTCCGGCAACTCCGAGGCCGTGGCGATCGTGGACGGCCAGCAGGTCCAGGTCGGTCGCATCACCGCCATCTCCACCACCACGCCGAGCTCAGGGACGAGCTCCTCCGCGGCGTCCTGACCCACTTCCCGCCCGACCCCCGAGGAGACCCTCCCCATGCTCCGCTCCATGTTCTCGGCCATCTCCGGCCTCAAGGCCCACCAGACGAAGATGGACGTCACCGGCAACAACATCGCCAACGTCAACACCGTCGGCTACAAGAGCAGCAGCACCGTCTTCCAGGACACGCTGTCGCAGGTCGTCCGGGCCGGCGGCGCCCCCGCCGCCGAGCGCGGTGGCACGAACCCCGCGCAGGTGGGCCTCGGCGTGAAGCTCGCCGCGATCACCACGAACTGGACCAACGGCGCCGCGCAGTCCACCGGCCGCTCGACCGACTTCATGATCGAGGGCGACGGCTTCTTCGTCACCCGCGGCAGCGGCGCCGAGCAGCTCTACACCCGGGCCGGCTCCTTCGACTTCGACGCCACCGGCCGGCTGGTGACCCCGGACGGCAGCATCCTGCAGGGCTGGATCGCCGAGCCCGACGGGACGATCAACCCCAACGGCCCCATCGAGGACCTCTCGGTCCCCTACGGCGCCACCGTGCCGCCCACCGCCACCCGCACCTCCACCGTCGAGGGCAACCTCGACTCCGCCGCCGCGACCGGGGCCTTCGTGCAGACGCCGGTGCGCATGTTCGACCAGATGGGCGTCCGCCAGGAGGTCACCTACACCTTCACCAAGGCCGCCGCGGCGAACACCTGGACCCTGACGGTGGCCAACGGCGGCGGCGCACTGCCGCTGACCAACGCCGACGGGACTGCCTTCGACGGCACGGTCACCTTCGGCACCGACGGCGTGATGACGGCGCCGACCGGCGGCATCCGCTTCACGCCGGGCACGCCCAGCTGGCCCGGCACGGTGGACATCGACCTGTCCGCGATCGACCAGTTCGGCGGCAAGAGCGAGGTCGTCCCCTCCGACGTGGACGGCTACGCGATGGGCACCCTGCAGGGCTTCTCGCTGTCCAACGACGGCACGATCACCGGCACCTACTCCAACGGGCTGCGGCAGAACCTCGGCCAGCTGGCGATGGCGTCGTTCAACAACCCGAGCGGCCTGGAGAAGGCCGGCAACTCCGCCTTCCGCGTCGCCCAGAACTCCGGCGAGCCGATGGTCGGCGTGGCCGGCACCGGCGGTCGCGGCGTGCTCTCCTCCGGCGCGCTGGAGATGTCCAACGTCGACCTCTCCGAGGAGTTCACCAGCCTGATCGTCGCCCAGCGCGGGTTCCAGGCCAACAGCCGCGTGATCACCGCCTCCGACGAGCTCCTCCAGGACCTGGTCAACCTCAAGCGCTGACCGAGGGCCTCCCTGCTGCTCGCCGGTAGGGAGGCCGTCCGCGGGATCGCCGACCTCGCCCGCTCCCCCGCGGGGGCGCGCGAGGTCGGCGGCGCCGTCGGCTCAAGGACTTCTCAGCGGGAGCCGATGGTCACCGTGACGAATCCTCCCGCACCGCCACCGCCCCACCGAGCAAGAGGACCGACCCGTGATCCGTGTGACCCGCCTGAACGGGGAGCAGTTCGCGCTCAACCCCGACCTCATCGAGCGGGTCGAGGCGCACCCCGACACCGTCGTCTTCCTGACCGAGGGCACCCGGTACGTGGTCAAGGAGACCGTCGACGAGGTGCTGCTGGAGATCCGGGAGTACCGCGCGGGGATCCTCGCGACCTCCTACGAGATGGACCGCGGCGAGTACCGCGCCCTCGTGCCCGAGCTGGCCGAGGTCTCCTCCGTCGTGCCCTTCCCCGGACGCGAGGAGCGCTGACCCATGGATCCGGCCACCCTGATCGGCTTCGGCGTCTCCGTCGTCGCCCTGTTCGTCTTCATGACCCTCGAGGGCGTCTCGCCCTCGGCGCTGATCTTCCTGCCCGCCATCGTCCTGGTCATCGTCGCGACGTTCGGCGCGGCGGCGGCCAGCCAGACGATGGAGGACCTGAAGAAGCTCCCGGCCTGGTTCAAGATGGCCCTCCTGCCGGCCAAGGTCCCGGCGGCCTCCGACCAGATCCAGACCCTGGTCAGCCTCGCCGAGAAGGCCCGCAAGGAGGGCCTGCTGGCGCTGGAGGCGCAGGTCAAGGCGATCGAGGACCCGTTCCTCAAGCGCGGCCTGCAGATGGGCATCGACGGCACCGACCCCGAGGAGCTGCGCACCGTCCTCGAGAGCGAGATCGCGGCCAAGAAGGCCGAGGACAAGGTCGCCGCCAAGTTCATGAACGCGATGGGCGGCTACGCGCCGACCATCGGCATCCTGGGCTGCATCGTCGGCCTGATGAACGTGATGGGGAACCTGAACAACCCCGAGACGCTGGGCCCCATGGTCTCCGCGGCGTTCATCGCCACGCTGTGGGGCGTCATGGCGGCCAACTTCTGGTTCCTGCCGATGGGCGCCAAGATCCTCCGGGTCAGCGAGCTGCAGGCCGCCCAGATGGAGCTGCTGGTCGAGGGGATCGCCGAGATCCAGGCCGGCACCAGCCCGCGCGCGGTCCGCCAGAAGCTCAGCGCGCTCATCCCGCCGAGCGAACTCGCCAAGGCCGCGGCGTGAGTGCCGGTCACGGCCGTCGCCGCGGCAAGAAGCACGAGGAGCACGAGGAGCACGAGAACCACGAGCGGTGGCTGGTGTCGGCCTTCGACATGATGACGCTGCTGTTCGTGCTGTTCGTGGTCCTCTTCGCGATGAGCAAGGTGGACGAGCAGAAGTTCGCCGCCCTGGCCAAGGGCCTCGCCGAGAGCTTCGGCGGCCCGATCACCGTCTCCCCCGGGCCCACCCCGGAGGGGTCGGTCCTCGACGGGCTGCCCGGCGCGGTCGACATCGCCTCGGCGCTGCCGCCGGACGACACCGTCTCGGAGGCGGCGGTCGACGCCGCGGCCGCGCAGGCGGCGCTCGAGCGCGCCGAGCGGGTCGCGAACGAGGCGCAGGGCGCCTACGACGAGCTGGCCGCCGCGCGCGAGCAGCTCGCCGGGGCCCTGGACGAGGCGGGCTACGCCGGTGCCGCCCGGTTCGAGATCGACGAGCGCGGCCTGGTGGTGCACATCGTGGCCGACGCCGTCCTGTTCGACGCCGAGGAGGCCGTGCTGCGCCCCGAGGGCCAGGCGATCCTGAGCGCCGTGGCCCCCACCCTCACCGGGCTGCCCAACCAGCTCCGCGTCGAGGGCCACGCCAACCACCTGCCCGTGACCGCCGGCGGCCCCTGGCCGTCGAACTGGGAGCTCTCGGGCTGGCGGGCCAGCACCGTGCTGCGGTACCTGACCGGGGACGGCGTCCCCGAGGACCGCATCTCCGCGGCCGGCTACTCGTCGACCAAGCCGCTGGTCCCGATCACCGACCCCACGGCGATCAGCGTCAACCGGCGCGTCGACGTCGTCGTGCTGTCCACCGCCTCGCCCGAGGCGAACGCCCTGCTGCCGGGCCTGGAGTCCAACGCGCAGGCAGCCACCACCGGGGCGACCGCCCCGGCAGCCGCACACGAGGAGGCTCACGGATGAGCAAGGAACCGCAGACCGAGACGACCGACGAGGACGCCCCGAAGGGCAAGAAGAAGCTGTTCCTCGTCATCGGCGTGGCCGTGCTGGCCCTCGCCGGGGCGGCGTACTTCTTCCTCTTCTCCGGTGGCGAGGCCGAGGCCGCGGCACCCGAGCACGGCGGGTACACCGCGCTGGAGCCGATCGCGGTCAACCTGGCCGGCGGGGGCTACCTGAAGATCGGCATCACGCTGGACTACACCGCGGCCGCCGCGGGTGGCGGTCACGGCGGGGGCGGCGTCGACGGCGCCAAGGCCTACGACGCGATCATCTCGACCTTCTCGCAGGCCAACCCGGCCGACGTCGTCAGCGCGCGGGAAGCGCTCAAGGAAGCCCTCGAGCAGAAGATCATCGCCGCCTACACCGAGCACGAGGTGCCCATGGTCATGGGCATCTACTACACGGAGTACGTCACCCAGTAGCAGCGCCCGTGCACCAGGGCAGGACCTGCCGGTCCTGCCCTGGTGCTCCCGGCCGGTCCGCCGTCCCGCCGGCCCCTCCCGCACCACCCGGCACAGCGTTCCCGCCCGACCGGTGGCAGCTCCCCGGCCGGTCAGGGTGACCCCGTTCCCCGCCGATGAGAACGTGCGTGACCACCCCCGAGACCGGCCCCGCTCCCCGCGGGACGGGCGCCCAGGCACCGGCCGGTGCGCCGATGGGCGCCCGCAGCCGCCGGGGTGAGCCGCGCACCTACGACTTCCGCCGGCCCACGAAGCTCTCCCGCGAGCACGTGCGCGTCATGCAGATCGCGCAGGAGAACTTCGCCCGCCAGGCGACGACGATCCTCACGACCTTCCTGCGCACCGGCGCCCGCATGGAGCTGCGCAGCATCGAGCAGTTCTCCTACGACGACTACGTCCAGACGCTGCCCGACCCGGTCTTCATCACCACGTTCACGATCGAGCCGCTGGCCGGCAAGGGGATGCTCGCCTACCCGCTGGACATCGCGATGGCGATCGTCGACCACATGCTCGGCGGCTCCGGCGCCGCCGCGCAGCCCAACCGGCCGATGACCGGGATGGAAACCACCATCACCACCCATCTCCTGGACCGGCTGCTCAAGGAGTTCGCCACCTCGCTGGGCTCCATCACCGATCTGCAGCCGGTCATGACCGGCTTCGAGTACAACCCGCAGCTGGCCCAGGCCGCCGCCGGCTCGGACACGGTCATGGTCGCCAACTTCGCCATGGCCGTGGGCAGCCGCGAGGGCGAGGCCACGCTGGTCCTGCCGTTCGCCTCGTTCGCCTCCGCGCTGAACAACGCCGCCTCCCCGCAGCTGTCGGAGTCCGCGCTGCGCAAGCGCAAGAAGGCGGCCGAGGCCCTGGCCGCCCGCCTCAACCTCGTGCCGGTGGACGTCAGCGTGCGCTTCGCGCCGCTGCAGGTCTCCTCGGCCGACCTGCTCTCGCTCGCCGTCGGTGACGTGCTGCTGCTGCGCCACCCGCGCGACAGCCCGCTCGAGGTCACCACCAACGACGCGACGTTCGCCTACGCGATCGCCAGCAACCACCGGCGCCGCCTGGCCGCCTCGATCGTCCCCACCCCGCACGCCGCCGCCGCGAAGGACACCGCATGAGCACCGACAGCTCCCAGGACTCCCAGACCGTCACCGCCGTGGTGGCGGCCGCGGCCCGCGCCGCCGCGAGCCTGGTCCCGGCGACCACGCAGCTGGTCGCGGGCAGCCCGGTCAGCGACCCCGACACCGTCCCGCTCCCCCCGGCGGCCGCCTCGGCGGTCAGCGCCGGCCTGTCCGGTGAGGTCAGCGGCGACGTCGTGCTGGTCGTCTCGGCCGACGTCGTCGAGGCGCTGAGCAACTCCCCCGTCGGCAAGATGGACGTCGCCGCCGCGCTGCGCCCCGCGCTGGAGGCCGCCGCCGCCACGCTCGGCCGGGTGCGGGTCGCCTCCGAGCGGGTCGAGGAGCCGGTCGCCGCGCTCGACGGGCTGCGCGACAAGGGCATGTTCGTCGCCGTCCCGCTCATGGCCGACGGCGAGCACCAGGCGACGTTCGCGCTGCAGGTGACCCTGCCCGCGGCCCGCAGCCAGACCGGCAGCCTCGAGCTGCTGCGGCACGTGGCCATGGAGGTCACCGTCGAGATCGGCCGCACCCGGATGACCGTGCAGGAGCTGCTCTCGCTGCACCCCGGCGAGGTCGTCGAGCTCGACCGCGCGGCCAGCGCCCCGGCCGACCTGCTGGTCAACGGCACCCTCATCGCCCGCGGCGAGGTCGTCGTCGTCGACGAGGACTTCGGCCTGCGGATCAGCGAGATCGTCAGCGACGCCGCCGAGCTCGGGGCCTCCGCATGACCTGGATGATCATCCGGCTGGTCCTGTCCCTGGGGTTCATCGCCGCGGTGCTGCTGTTCGCCGCGCGGCTGGCGAAGAAGCGCGGGCTCGGGCAGGGCTCCGGGCTGATCGAGGTCGTGGCCCGCCAGCGGATGGGGCGCACGAGCACGCTCAACGTCGTCCGCATCGCCGACGTCGTCCTCGTCGTCGGCGCGACCGAGGAGCAGGTCACCCTGCTCGCCGAGATGGATCCCGACACCGTCGACGCCGCGCTGCGCGAGCGCACGCCGGTGCGGCTGGCGAGCGCCCGCGAGCAGGACGCCGACGACTCCCCCACGCTCGTCGCCCGGACCCCCACCTCCCGCGCGCTCGCGGGCTCCGTGCTCGACCGCGACGGCTGGGGCAACCTGGTCCACCAGCTGCGCGAGCGCACGGTCCGCCGGTCATGACCGCCCTGCTCCGGCGGCGCGCGCGCCCGGCCGCGACCCGGTGGCGCGCGACGGTCGTCCTGCTGCTCACCCTGCTCGCCGGCGTGGCCGCGGTGCTGCTGGCCGGTCCGGCCGGCGCGGCGCCCACGGAGCCGACCGCGCCCAGCGAGCCGGTCGTCCCGGGCGTCGGCGGTGCCGACGGCGGGGTGGACATCTCCATCGGCGGCGGCTCGGCGAGCACGTCGATCACGCTGATCCTCGCGATCACCGTGCTGTCGGTGGCTCCCTCGGTGCTGCTGCTGGCGACCTCGTTCACCAAGATCATCGTCGTCCTGGGCATCACCCGGAACGCCCTCGGGCTGCCCACGTCGCCGCCGAACCAGGTGCTCACCGGGCTGGCGCTGTTCCTGACCCTGTTCGTCATGGGGCCGGTGCTCGGCGACATCAACGAGGTCGCGGTGCAGCCGTACATGGACGGCGCCATGACGGTCTCCCAGGCCTACGACGCCGGCGTCGTCCCGCTGCGGGAGTTCCTGCTCGGCAACACCCGCGAGGACGAGCTCGCGCTGATGGTCGACCTCTCCGGCGAGGAGGCCCCGGCCGACGCGAGCGCGGTCAGCATGACCACGCTGGTCCCGGCGTTCGTGCTCTCCGAGCTCAAGAGCGCGTTCATCATCGGGCTGGTCATCTTCATCCCGTTCCTGGTGCTCGACATGCTCGTCAGCGCCTCGCTCATGGCGATGGGCATGATGATGGTGCCGCCCACGATCGTGTCGCTGCCGTTCAAGCTGCTGCTGTTCGTCGTGGTGGACGGCTGGTCGCTGATCACCACCGCGCTCGTCGGCTCCTACGGGGGTGGGTAGCCGATGAGCGACGCGGACGTCACCGAGATCGCGCTGCAGACCATGCTGCTGTCGGCCAAGGTCGCGGCGCCCATCCTGCTCACCGCCCTGGCGGTGGGGTTCCTGATCTCGCTGTTCCAGGCGGCCACCCAGATCCAGGAAGCGACCCTGTCCTTCGTCCCGAAGATGATCGCGGTGGCCATCGTGCTGCTGATCACCGGGAACTGGATCCTCGCCTCGGTGGTCGACTTCACCGAGCACCTGTTCGCCCAGCTGCCCCGACTGCTCGACCGGACCTGAGCGATGGACCTCTCGGTCCCCGCCGTCACCCTGGTCGCCCTGCTGCTGGGCACCGCCCGGGCCGCCGGGTTCGTGCTCCTGGCCCCGCCGTTCAACTCCCGGAGCATCCCCGGTCCGGTCAAGGGCGCGCTGGCCATGGCGCTGTCGCTGCTGCTGTCGACGCAGATCGCGCCGTCGCTGCCCGAGCCGACGGCCGGCTTCATCGTCGTCGCCGCCTTCACCGAGGTGGTCATCGGCGCAGCGCTGGGCTTCGTCGTGCAGCTGCTGTTCACCGCCGTCCAGATGGCCGGCGACCTGATCGACGTCACCGGCGGTTTCTCGCTGCAGCCGGCCTACGACCCGCTGGCCATGACGCAGAACGCCGCGATCGGCCGGCTGCACTACCTGCTGGCGATCACGCTGCTGTTCACCAGCGGCGGGCACCTGCTGCTGGTGAAGGGGTTCGCCACCTCCTACGAGGGGATGCCCGTCGGCGGGGAGGTGCCGGTCGACCAGCTCGGCGCGGTGCTCGTCCAGGCGGTGTCCATGATGTTCCTGGCCGCGCTGCAGATCGCCGGCCCCATGGTCGCGGTGCTCCTGCTGGCCGACGTCGCGCTCGCCCTGCTCAGCCGGGCCGCGCCGGCCCTCAACATCTTCGCCATCGGCTTCCCGGTGAAGATCACCCTGACGCTGCTGATGCTCGGCCTCACCTTCCCGCTGCTGCCCCCCGCGCTCGACGCGCTGCTCGAGCACGGGGTGCGGGCCATGACGTCGCTCCGGAGCGGGTGACCCGTGGCCAAGGACGGTCCCGGCGGTGAGAAGACCGAGAAGCCCACTCCCCAGCGCCTGAAGAAGGCGCGCAAGGAGGGGCAGGTCGCCCGCACCCAGGAGCTCGGCACCTGGTCGGGCATCGCGGCGGCCAGCGTGCTGCTGCCGATGGTGGCCGGCAACGGCTTCGCGGAGGTGCAGATGCTCTTCGTGCAGATCCGGGCGGTCGCAGCACAGCCCGAGGCGTCCGCGATCGCCGCGCTGCTGGGCCAGGCCCTCACCGCGTTCATGATGACGGTGCTGCCGCTGGCGCTCGGGTTGATGGTGGTCGGCCTGGTCGCGGCCGCCAGCCAGGGCGGCATCGTGTTCGCCAGCAAGGGGATGAAGCCGAGCTTCAAGAAGTTCAACCCGGTCACGGGCATCAAGCGCATGTTCGGCACCCAGGGCCTCTGGGAGGTCGTCAAGGCGCTGATCAAGACCGTGGCGCTGGGCGTCGTCGTCGTCGTCACCAGCGACCGGGCGCAGACGCTGGTCTCCTCCGCCGGTGCGCTGCCGCTGTCCGCCGTGGTCGACACCTTCGTCGACTCGGCCATCCTGATGTTCCGCGTCGTGGCGCTGACCGGGCTGGTGCTGGCCATCGCCGACTACGTCGTCGTCCGGGCGAAGATGATGAAGCAGCTCAAGATGAGCAAGTACGAGATCACCCAGGAGCACAAGCAGGCCGAGGGCGACCCGCACATGAAGGCCCACCGCAAGGGCGTGGCCCTGTCCATGTCGCGGAACCGGATGATGGCCGAGGTCGCCGAGGCCGACGTCCTGCTGGTCAACCCCACCCACGTCGCCGTCGCGCTCAAGTACGAGGCGGCCAAGGGCGCACCCCGCGTCGTGGCGAAGGGCGCCGGCGAGGTGGCCGCGAAGCTGCGCGAGATCGCCGCGGAGGCGCGGGTGCCGATGGTGCAGGACATCCCGCTGGCCCGCGCCCTGCACGCCTCGTGCGACCTGGGCCAGGAGGTCCCGGCGCAGCTGTTCACCGCCGTCGCCCGCGTGCTGGCCTTCGTGATGCACCTGGGCGCCCGCGGCGTGCGCGGCGGGCTGCACCGCCCCGGCTTCGAGGCGCCCGACACCACCGACCTGCCCAAGGCCGGCCGCCGGCGGGTCGTCCAGCCCGCCGCCTGACGGCGGTACCGACCGGCCTCCGGACTGCCGATGCAGTGCGTGTGAAGGGCTTCAGCAAGGTCGCGGTGCCCGTGGGCGTCGTCGCGATCGTGCTCATGCTGGTCGTGCCCGTGCCGGCCGCCCTCATGGACCTGTTCATCGGGCTGAACCTCGCGGTCTCCCTGCTGATCCTGCTCGTGGCCATGCAGATCAAGAAGCCGCTGGACTTCGCGGTCTTCCCCTCGCTGCTGCTCATCGCCACGCTGTTCCGGCTGGCGCTCAACGTCTCCTCGACGCGGCTGGTCCTCACCGACGGCTACGCCGGCAAGGTCATCGACGCCTTCGGCCACATCGTCATCGCCGGCTCGCTGGTCGTCGGACTGGTGATCTTCGTGATCCTCACCGTCGTGCAGTTCGTGGTGATCACCAACGGTGCCGGCCGCGTGGCGGAGGTCGGTGCCCGCTTCACCCTCGACGCCATGCCCGGCAAGCAGATGGCCATCGACGCCGACCTGAACGCCGGGCTGATCAACGAGGCGCAGGCCCGCAAGCGCCGCCACGAGGTCACCGCCGAGGCCGACTTCTACGGCTCGATGGACGGCGCCTCGAAGTTCGTCAAGGGCGACGCCATCGCCGGCATCATCGTCACCCTGGTGAACCTGATCGGCGGGTTCGCCATCGGCGTCATGCAGCGCGGCCTGGCCCCCGGCGAGGCGGTGACGACCTACTCGCTGCTGACCGTCGGCGACGGTCTGGTCTCGATGATCCCGGCGCTGCTGATGTCCACCGCGACCGGCATCATCGTCACCCGGTCGGCGACCGAGGGCGACATGGGCACCGACCTCATCGCCCAGCTCGGCCGGTTCAAGCAGCCGGTGCAGATCGCCGGTGGCGCCGCCCTCGCCCTCTGCCTGATCCCCGGCCTGCCCAAGCTGCCCTTCCTGGTGGTCGGCGGCCTGTTCCTGCTCGCGGCGGCGCGGATGACCGAGACGCCGGAGGTGGACGAGGAGGCCGAGGCCGCGGCTGCCGCGGCGGAGGCCGAGCCGCAGCCGGACTCCCCCGAGGCCATCGTCGAGAAGATGCGGGTCGACCCGCTGGAGCTCGAGGTCGCCTTCGACCTCGTGGAGCTCGTGGACACCTCCCGCGGGGGCGACCTGCTCGACCGGGTCAAGGCGCTGCGCCGCAAGGTCGCCATGGAGACCGGCCTGGTCATCCCGCTGGTGCGCACCCGCGACAACCTCGACCTGCAGGGCTCGCAGTACGTCATCTGGCTCAACGGCGTCCCGGCGGCCAAGGGCATCTCGCCCGCCGGCACCGTGCTCGCCATCGGCGACAACCTCGACGGGCTGCCCGGCAAGGTCACCCGCGAGCCGGTCTTCGGCCTGGCGGCCAAGTGGGTGCCGATCGAGCTCCAGCGCGCCGCGGAGATGGCCGGCGCCACCGTGGTCGACCGCTCCTCGGTGATCACGACGCACCTGGCCGAGGTCGTCCGCCAGAACGCCGCGGACCTGCTCGGCCGCGAGGACGTGCGCCTGCTGGTGGAGATGGTCCGCCGCACGCACCCCGTCGTCGTCGAGGAGCTGACCCCCTCGCTGCTCACCCTGGGCGAGGTGCAGCGGGTGCTGCACGCGCTCCTCGAGGAGGGCGTCTCCATCCGCGACCTGGTCCGCATCTTCGAGGCGCTGTCCGTGCGCGCCAAGCAGTCGACCGACCTCGACGGGCTCGTCGAGGCCGCACGCGCCGCGCTCGGCTCGGCGATCAGCCACCCGTACGTGACCCCGGACGAGCGGCTCCACGTGTTCACCCTCGACCCGGGCTTCGAGCAGCGCCTGCTCGAGTCGGTGCGGCAGAGCGAGGCCGGTGCCGTCCTGGCGCTGGACGCCGGCGCCGTCGACGCCCTGGTCGTCGGGTGCGGGGGGCTGCTCGAGGAGGCCGAGCGCCAGGGCCTCTCCCCCGTGCTCGTGTGCTCCCCGCAGGTCCGTTCCGCCCTGGCCCGCCTCATGCGCCAGGTCCTGCCCCGCCTGCCGGTCATCTCGTACGCCGAGGTCAGCCGGACGGCACAGATCGAGTCGCTGGGAGTTGTGAGCGGTGCCGTTGCGATCCGTTGAGGCTGCTACCCGCGACGATGCGATCGCGGCAGCGCGCGAGCAGTTCGGTCCTTCCGCCCGGGTCGTCGGCGTCCGCCGCGTCCGCTCCGGTGGCGTGCTCGGGTTCTTCGCGACCGAGCGCTACGTCGCCGAGGTCGCGCCCGAGCCCGCCGGTGCACCGGTGCTCCCCGTCGCCGCCCCGGCGCGCCCGGCCGGCGCGCTGACCGAGGACCCCGACACCGGGTCGCTGGCCGCCTACGGTTCTCCGCTGGCCGCGGCCGCGCCTGCACGGGCGCGCACGGCCCCGCCCCGCAACGGCGCCTCGGCGTGGGCTGCGGAGGCCGCGCGCTCGGGCTCCCCGGCGGCCCGGGAGCTGGTCGGGTCGGCGGTCGGGCACCGTCCCGCGGCGGCCCGTCCCCTCCCTGCGGACGACGCCCGCGTCGACGAGCTCGCCGGTCTCCTGGGGGCCCCGTTCGCTGCGCCGGTCGCAGAGCCGGGGGCGCCGTCGACGGCGGCGCCCGTCCGGTCCGGTGTGGCGCGGGCCAGCTTCCCGCGGGCCACCCGGGAGGTTCCGCCCGAGGTCGCCGACGCAGGCGCCGACGAGCCGGCCTCCGGCGCACCCTCACCGTTCACCGCCGCGCTCGCGCGGATGGTCGCCGGCGACCGCGACGTGCAGCACGCGGTGCGCGAGGCCCTGGAGACGTCGGAACCGTCCCGGTCGGGAAGCCAGACAGCGGTGTGGTCGCGTGCGACGCACCAGGAGGAGGAAACGGTGGGGAACCAGGTCATCGCGCCGCCCTCCACGTCGGTCGACGAGCGGGCGGAGCTGCCCTCCTGGGCGGACGAGGCGCCGGCTCCGGTCGGGTCGTTCGCGAGCCGGCTGTCCGCGCACCTCGGTGCCGAGCCGGTCGCGGTGGAGCCCGTCCCGGTCGTCGCCGCGCCGGTCTCCCGGGAGGAGGAGATCGCCGAGGTGCTCCGCGCAGCCCTGGCCGAGGGGCACTCGGACGACGCGCTGGCCGGCATCCTGCGCAAGGTCGTCGCCGGCGACTCGCCGCGGGACGCGCTGGCCGAGCCGGTCGCCGAGCTGCCGGTCGTGGAGGTGGTCGAGGCGCCGGTCGTCGAGGCGGCCACGATCGAGGCGGCCACGATCGAGGCGGCCACGATCGAGGCGGCCACGATCGAGGAGTCCCCGGTCGTGGAGTCCCCGGTCGTGGAGGTCCCGGTCGACGAGGTCCCGGTCGACGAGACCGTCGTGCCCGAGCCCGCCGTCCCCGAGCCCGCCGTCCCCGGTTTCGACCTCTTCGCCCCGGTGGCGTCCCCGGTCGCCTCCCCGGTCGCCGTCGCGCCGGCCGAGCCCGCCCCGCTGCCGCCGGTCCAGCTGTGGGGCGAGGCTCCCGAGCCGGCCCCGGTCGCGCCCGCCGAGAGCCCGACCCCGGACCTGCTCATCTGGGGCCCGCCCGCGTCCGCCGCGCCGTCGCTGTTCGGCGCCCCTGCGTCCGAGCCCGCACCGGTCGACGTCCCGCAGGTCGGCACCCCGCTGTTCGGGACGCTGTTCGAGGCCCCGGCCACCGAGGCGCCCCTCCCCGACACCCTGTTCGGCACCCCGCTGGTCGACGCCCCTGCCGACGAGGTCCCCGCCGTCGACGAGCCGGTGGACGTCGACGTCACGGAGCCGGTCGAGCCCGACCTCCCCGCAGCCGAGCCCGTCGTCCCCGAGGAGTTGGGCCTGGAGCCGGCACTGGTGCTGGCACCCACGGCCAGCGACCCCGCCCCGCCCGTGCGGCCCGCGGCGATGGACGCGACCACGGTCATGCCGCCGCTGTCGCTCCTGCCGGGGTCGTCGTCCCGGGGCCGCGGTCTGCCCCCCGTGCCGCCGCGCACCGGCCGCCCGCCGGTGCCGCCGTCGCCGGCCCGCGCCGCCGCCCCGACCGCGGGCAGCCGCACCTCCGAGCTGGCCACGGTCACCCGGCTCCCGGTCGCCCCGCTGAGGGCCACCCCGGAGACCCCGGAGCTGCCCGGGCTCGCGAGCCTGGCCGACCTGATCGAGGCCGACCGGTCCGGCCTGCTCGACGCCGCCGACCTCCCCGCGCTCCTGCCCGTGCGGCCGGCCCGCGTGCGCATCGACCCGCCGCGCACCCCGGCGGAGGTCGTGTCCCGGCTCGCGGACCTGGGCGTCCCGGCGGACCTGCTGGACGCCGCCTTCACCGCCGCCGTCGCGGCGGACGGCACCTACGCGGCCCTCACCCGCGCGCTCGGCGAGCGACTGGCCGAGGCCCCGGAGCTCCCGACCGGCGCCGGCGACGTGCTCTTCGTGGTGGGCCCGGGTGTCGAGACCCTGCGGGCCGCGCGCTCCCTGGCCGCGACGCTGCGGCTGGACACCGACCGCGTGCAGTGGGCCACCCGCGGGGACCTGGTGGGCCTCGCGCCCGAGAGCAGCCGCATGAGCACGATCGACGCCGCGCTGCGCCGTCGCCAGGACGCCGCGGCGTCGGGCACGGTGACGATCGTCGCCGTCGACGCGCCGCTGCGCACCGACGCCTACTGGATGGCCCAGATGCTGGCCATCTGGTCGCCGGTCGCCGTCTGGGCGGTCGTCGAGGCGACCCGCAAGCCCGAGGACCTCGAGCACTGGATCGACGGCCTCCCGCGCGTCGACGCGCTCGTCGTGCAGGACACCGACCTCTCCGCCGATCCCGCTGCCGTGCTGCACCGCCTCGCCGCCCCCGTCGCGGTCGTCGACGGCGTCCGCGCGACGCCGCACCGCTGGGCGTCGGTGCTGTGCGAGCGGCTGGAGAGCGCACCGGCATGAACCCGTTGCGCTGGGACGTGCTCCTCGTCGGGTTCGTGCTGGCCCTGCCGGTGATCGCGCTCGGGCTGCGCGGCGACTTCACCGCCGAGGAGGTGGTGGTGCGGCTGCCGTGGTGCCTGGCAGCCGGGTGGGGTGCGGTGGCGCTGCTGCGCCTGGTCGCCACGCCGCCCGCGCCGGCCCGCAAGCCCGGTCCTCGGCGCCCCGCACCTGCCGTGGCCGAGGACGAGCCCGCCGCCTGACGCCGCTCACCGCCGTCCGGGTGTTCCCCGCGCTCCCGGGGTCCCGCAGGTCCCCGGGAGCGCGGGAGCGGCTCAGAGGGGCAGGTCCTCCAGCATCTCGGTGACCAGCGCGGCGATCGGCGAGCGCTCGGAGCGGGTCAGCGTGATGTGCGCGAACAGCGGGTGCCCCTTGAGGTTCTCCACCACGGCGGCGATGCCGTCGTGCCGGCCGACGCGCAGGTTGTCGCGCTGGGCGACGTCGTGGGTGAGCACCACCCGCGACCCGGCGCCGAGGCGGGAGAGCACGGTGAGCAGCACACCGCGCTCCAGCGACTGCGCCTCGTCGACGATCACGAACGAGTCGTGCAGCGACCGCCCGCGGATGTGGGTGAGCGGCAGCACCTCGATCAGCCCGCGGTCGGCGATCTCGTCGAGCACCGCGGTCGAGACCAGCGCACCGAGCGTGTCGTACACCGCCTGCGCCCAGGGCGACATCTTGTCGCCCTCGCTGCCGGGCAGGTACCCGAGCTCCTGCCCGCCGACGGCGTAGAGGGGCCGGAAGATGACCACCTTCTTGTGCGCCCGCCGCTCCATCACCGACTCCAGGCCGGCGCACAGCGCGAGCGCCGACTTGCCGGTGCCGGCGCGCCCGCCGAGGGAGACGATCCCGATGTCCGGGTCGAGCAGCAGGTCGAGGGCAACGCGCTGCTCGGCCGAGCGGCCGTGCAGCCCGAACGCCTCCCGGTCGCCCCGCACCAGGCGCACCTTCTTGTCCGGGAGCACGCGGCCCAGGGCCGACCCGCGGGAGGACAGCAGCACCAGGCCGGTGTGGGTCGGCAGCTCGGCGGCCGCGGGCAGGAACGCCTCACCGGCGTCGTACAGCTCGCCGAGCTCGGCGTCGTCGAGCGACAGCTCGGCCATGCCGGTCCAGCCCGTGTCGACGGCGTCGTGCACCCGGTACTCGTCGGTCGCCAGGCCCACCGCGGCCGCCTTGACCCGCAGCGGCACGTCCTTGGTGATCAGGCAGACGTCGCGGCCCTCGGCACGCAGGTTCAGCGCCACGACCATGATCCGGCTGTCGTTGCTGTCGTTCCGGAAACCGGCCGGCAGCACGGCGGGGTCGCTGTGGTTGAGCTCCACGTGCAGCGTGCCGCCGGCCTCCCCGACCGGCACCGGGGCGTCCAGCCGGCCGTGCCGCACGCGCAGGTCGTCGAGCATGCGCAGCGACTGGCGGGCGAACCAGCCCAGCTCGGGGTGGTCGCGCTTGCCCTCCAGCTCACCGATCACCACGAGCGGGAGCACCACGTCGGAGTCGCCGAAGCGCAGCAGCGCGCCGGGGTCAGACAGCAGGACCGAGGTGTCGAGGACGTACGTGCGACGAGGGTTCACGTGACAGCTCCCGTGGGGCGCGCGGCACGCCCCGACTCGAAGGTGGCCGGGCCCCGGCACGGAGGCCGGGCGCCGGCCCCCCTGGTCGACGAACTCGTCAGCACCAACCGGGCCTCCCGCGAACGGCCCGGGCGGTTCCGCGCCGTTCACCCCGGACGGTAGGCCCGGCCACCGACGAAAGCGCCGCGCCGACACCCGGCGGAACACAACGTTCACCTGATCGGTCACACCGGCCACGCCCGAACCACCGCCCGGTCACGCCCCGGGACGTCAGCCGCGGTCAGCGACCGCGGCGCCGCTCCCACGGGTCGTCGTCCTCGGGACGGCGCAGCGCGGGGCGCTCCACGGTGTCGGTGCGCTCCCCCGGCGGCACCCGGGGACGCTCCTGCCGCGCGCGGTCGTCCCAGCCGTCGTCCCACCGGTCGTCGTGCTCGTCGTCCGGGTAGCCGTCCCACTCGTCGTCGGACCACTGCGCGGCCGCGCGCCGGCGCGGGCGCAGCGCCACCAGCGCCCACAGCAGCGGCACCGCCAGCACCGGCCACTGCACGGAGGGCTCGCCGAGCCACACCATCCCCGCGACGAGGAGGACGGCGAGCCAGCCCGCCGTCCACAGCCCGAGCACCCGGGCGGCTCGCGGATCGCGGCGCACGGCGCTCAGGCGGCCGCGAGCTCGCCGGCGACGGCGGCCGGGGTGAGCGGCTCGTCGAGCAGCCGCAGGAAGCGGTCGGCGGCCGGCTGCTCCTCCGGCCGCGCCCCGAGCCAGCGCGACAGCAGCCCGTAGCCCTCGACGTAGGTCGAGATGTAGGCCCGCCACAGCGGATCGGTGAGGAAGCGGATCTGCTGGCGGGCCCGGTCGCCGGCCACCAGCGACCAGCGCTGCAGGTAGGCCGCCACGTCGTCGGCGTCGGCGCCGCGGTCGTGCAGCAGGATCGCCGCGTCCTGCCGCACCCGGTTCAGCGGCGCCGCGGCAGCGGCGATGCGCTCGGCCAGGTGCCCGTCGAAGCGCAGCCCGAGGTCGCCCAGGATCTCCGCCGACCACGGCCCCCACCCGTCGCCGATCGCCGCCTCGACGCCGAGGTCGGCCAGCCCCTCGGCCATGAGGCACTCCGGGGTGTTGACCAGGAAGACGGTGTGCTCGACGCGGCCGGCGCGCTCGACCAGCCCGCGCTCCTTGCGGCAGTGCTCGGTGTGGTGACCGGGGTAGGACTCGTGCGCGACGAGGTGCGCGAGCTGGGAGAGCCGGTGCGGGAGGTCGGCGTTGATCGCCACGCGCGAGCGGAAGCCGCCCTCGTAGTAGTTGAAGCCCGACCACGGCTTGTCGGTGACCACCTCGTACCGGACGGTCTCCACCTCGGGCAGCCCGTACCGGCCGCGCACGCGGTCGCGCAGCGCGCTGGACAGCGCGTGCACGGCGGCCTCGAGCCGGTCCGGCGGGCACTCCTCCCGCCGCCGGTGGGCGGCGTACCGCTCGGTGAGCGAGCCGGTGCCGGGCAGCAGCCGGTCGAGCTCGGCGTGCGCCGCCGCGTAGTCGGCCTCGTCGCCGAGGGTGACGTCGACCTGGAAGTAGCGGGACACCTCCTCGACGAACCCCACCGGCTCGCCGCTCATCTTCCGCGCGCTGCACTCCAGACCGGTCAGCTGCCCGCGCAGGAACTCCGCCCGGTCGGGGGCCAGGCCCGCGGCGTCGAGCTCCCGGAGCAGGTCGCGGGCCCGGTCCCGCAGCTGCTGCGGGGTCGGCGCCGGCTCGTCGAGCACCTGCGCGCGGATGCGCGGGTCGCCGGTGAACGCGTCGACGAAGCCGGCCTCCAGGCGGTCGAAGCGCAGCCCCAGCCGCACGTACTCCGCGGGCAGGTCGAGGGCTCCGGCGCTCATGCGGGCAGTCTCGCAGCCCGCGGTCACTCGCCGAAGCGGCGGTGCCGGGCGGAGTAGTCGCGCAGGGCGCGCAGGAAGTCGACCCGCCGGAAGTCGGGCCAGTACACGTCGGTGAAGTGGAACTCGGCGTTCGCCGTCTGCCACAGCAGGAAGCCGGACATGCGCTGCTCGCCGCTGGTCCGGATGACCAGGTCGCAGTCCGGCTGCCCGCGGGTGTAGAGGTGCTCGGCGATGTGCTCGACCTCGAGGGCCTCCACGAGGTCGTCCAGCGACGTCCCCCGCGCGGCGTGCTCGGACAGCAGCGAGCGGACGGCGTCGGCGATCTCCCGCCGTCCGCCGTAGCCGACGGCCAGGTTGACCGTGGCGCCGCCGCGGTCGCGGGTGTCCTCCTCGACCTGCTTGAGGACGGCGACGGTCTCCGGCGGGAGCACCTCCGCGGCGCCCATCGAGCGGATCTGCCACCGGCGGCCGGGACCGGCCAGGTCGACGGCGACGTCCTCGATGATCCGCAGCAGCGCGCTGAGCTCGGGTTCGGGACGGCGCAGGTTGTCGGTGGACAGCATGAAGAGGGTGACCACCTGCACGCCGGCGTCGTCGCACCAGCCCAGCAGGTCGACGATCTTGCTGGCACCGCGGCGGTGCCCGTGGGCGACGTCCTCCATGCCGATGGAGCGCGCCCAGCGGCGGTTGCCGTCCATGATCACGCCGACGTGCCGCGGGATGTCGGCACCGACCAGCCCACGGGCCAGCCGGCGCTCGTAGACGCGGGTGAGCGCGTCCCGCACACCGCGCCGCACACCCACGAACGCTCACCCTAGGCCCACTGCCCGCGGCGGACACGACGCCGCTGGCAGCAAGCTCACAGTGCCTCCGGATGACGGCGGACCTACGGCTCCGTAGCCTCGGCGCATGAGAACCTCGTCCCCCGCCGACCGCGAGCCCGTCCGGGTCGAGGCCGACAGCGCGGAGCTGGAAGCGCCGCGCCAGGAGGCGGTCACCGCCGTCCTCGAGGAGGGCGAGCGGGTCGAACGGGCCTGGACCGCCGAGGACTTCGGCGACTCCGACTGGAACCACCCCGACACCCGGCCGCGGATGCGCGGCTGGCTGCACCTGTTCTCGTTCTTCGGCGCGATCGTCGCCGGCGCCGTGCTCATCCCGCTGGCCTATGTGCAGAGCGCGCGGGCGGGGCTCTCCGTGACCGTCTACTGCCTCACGATCTGCGGCCTCTTCGGCGTCAGCGCGCTCTACCACCGCCGCCGCTGGTCACCGCGCGGCTGGAAGATCATGAAGCGGCTCGACCACTCGATGATCTTCCTGTTCATCGCCGGGACGTACACGCCCTTCGCGCTGCTGGCCGTCGACCAGGTGACCGGCTTCTGGGTGCTCGCGGTGGTCTGGATCGGCGCGATCTGCGGCGTGACGCTGAAGATGACCTGGCCGACGGCGCCCCGCTGGGTGGGCGTGCCGCTCTACATCGGCCTGGGCTGGGTCGCCGTCTTCGTCCTGACCGACATCCTGCACTTCGCCGGCGTCGCGTCGCTGGTCCTGCTCGCCACCGGCGGCGTGCTCTACACCCTCGGCGGCATCGCCTACGGCATCAAGAAGCCCAACCCGTGGCCGGGCACGTTCGGCTACCACGAGGTCTTCCACGCGATGACCGTCGTGGCCGCGATCTGCCACTACATCGCCGTCTACTTCGCGATGTACAACTCGCCCTTCAACTGAGCCGGCCGGTCAGGGCACCGGGTCAGCTGAAGGGCGGGCGGTCGTCCAGGCGGACGGAGAGCCGCCCGGCGGTGCGCCACAGGCGGGCGGTGAGGTCCCTGTCGGACTCGGTGACCAGGTTGCCCATCACGCGCAGCGCGACGGTCATCAGCGGGCGGGAGCGCATGCCCACCGGCCCGGCCGCCGGCAGGAAGCGGGGCAGGGTGAGCAGCCCGGCCAGCCGGCGGGCGATGGAGAACGCCTCGCCGTAGTGCCCGCGCAGGGTCTCCGGCCACGCGGTCGACCAGTCGGGCTCGTCGAGCAGCCCGGCGATCGACCGGCCGGTCTCCAGGCCGTAGTCGATGCCCTCCCCGTTGAGCGGGTTGACGCAGCCGGCGGCGTCACCGACCAGCGCCCAGTTGCGCCCTGCGACGCCGGACACCGCGCCGCCCATGGGCAGCAGCGCCGAGGCCGGCAGCCGGACGTCGCCGTCGAGACCCCACTCGGCGCGGCGGGTGTCGGTGTACTTCTCGAGCAGGCTCTTCAGCTGCACCCCGGCCGGGCGGCGGGACGTCGCCAGCGTGCCGACGCCGATGTTCACCTCCCCCGCCTCCGCGCCCAGCGGGAAGATCCACCCGTAGCCCGAGAGCAGCTCGCCCTCGACCCCGCGCAGCTCCAGGTGCGAGGAGATCCACTCGTCGTCGGCCCGGGCGGAGCGGACGTAGCCCCGGGCGGCGACCCCGTAGGCGGTGTCTCGGTGCCACGTGCGGCCGAGCAGCCGGCCCAGCGGCGAGCGCACACCGTCGGCCACCACGAGGCGCCGGCAGGCCACGGTCGACCGCTGCCCGTCGGAGTGCTCGAACACGACGGCCCGCACCCGGTCGCCGTCACGCTCCACGTCCACGGCGCGGGCACCGTCCATCGGCGCGACCCCGGCGTCGAGGGCCACCTGCCGGATCCGCGCGTCCAGCTCGGTCCGGGGCACGGCGCTGCCGTGGTCGGGGAGCTCCCCGCCCGGCCAGGGCAGCTGCCACTCCCGGCCGAAGCCCGCGGCCCGCAGCCCCCGGTTGCGCGCCTTGCCGCGCGCCCAGTCGCCGAGCCCGAGCCGGTCGAGCTCGGCGACGGCGCGCGGCGTCAGCCCGTCGCCGCAGGTCTTGTCGCGCGGGAAGACGGCGGCGTCGGCGAGGACGACGTCGCGGCCGTCGCGCGCCGCCCAGGCAGCGGCCGCGGACCCCGCCGGCCCGGCTCCCACCACGAGGACGTCGGTGGCGGCGGGGAGGGCGCTGGTCGGCACGTCACCCAGTGTCCCTGGTCGGCTCAGCCGGGCTGCGGACCCCGTGCCCGGACCTCCTCGACCGACGCCATGGCCGCGCGCAGCTCGGCCAGCCAGTCCTCGGTGTTGCGGCCGACCAGGCGCACGGCCCAGACCAGCGCCTCGGACCGCGACCGGGCGACCCCGGCGTCGACCAGCGTGTCCAGGACCAGCCGCTCGGGCTGGCGCAGCCGGGTCATCACCGGAACCGACAGGGTGGTGAACAGCTCGCGGGTGCCGCCGCACGCGGCGCCCCAGGCGACGGAGCGGCCGTACCGCTCCTGGGCGGCGTCGGCGATCGCCATCCGCTCGCGCCGGGTGTCCTCGCGGAAGCGGGCGATCCGGCCGGCCTGCGCGGCGACGGCGTCCCCCTCCCCGGCCGAGGGCTCCGGCAACGTGCCGACGACGGTGATCTCGTCGCGGTCGACGAGCAGCTCGACCGGACCGGTGAACCAGCCGTCCGGGAGCCGGCCGGCGAACCAGCCGGCGACCTCCGCGCGGTCGACCGGCGGCGCCGTCTCCTGGGCGCGGCCGCCCGGCCCGCGGCCGCGTCCGCGGCGGGAGCCGGGACCGAAGGCGGCGTCGGCGAATCGGTGGGCGTGCATGGCGACCTCCCGGTGCAGCGGTTGATTACACGCTTACAACGGTAGACCGCAGCGGACCGTTCGCAAGGGTCGCCCGCTCCGCCGACGGCGAACGCGACCTATCCCCGGGGCGTGGGCCCCTCGGGCCGGTCGTCGTCCCGGCGCGGCGCCTCGATCGCCCGCGGCGCCCGGCGCAGCGTGTCCAGCAGCTCCTGCCCCGGCTCGTCGCGCCGGTCCAGCTCGGAGATGTCGTCGGGGACGACGACCGAGGAGGCCTCGTCGGCCGGGTCGAAGCTGCGGGGCAGCTTCCGGAGGTGTCCCGTCATGGACCGGACGAGGAACGCGACCGCGACGAGCAGCACGACGATGAGCAGCAGGCCCAGCGGGCCGGACTTGCCGACGTCCTCCGGCAGCTGCTGCTCCGCGGCCAGGACGGCTCCCAGGGTGGTGCTCATCGGGCGGCCACCTCGCTGCGCAGGCCGGCGAACAGGTCGTCCTCCGGCGCCGAGGCCTCCACCAGCGAGCGGGCGAGCTCGTAGTCCTCGGTCGGCCAGATCTCCTGCTGCGTCTCGATCGGGCAGGCGAACCAGCGGCCCAGCGGGTCGATCTGGGTGGCGTGGGCGATGAGCGCGGCGTCGCGGACGGCGAAGTACTCGCCGCACGGCACCTTCGTGGTGACGCGGTGGGAGATGTCGCGCGCCGGGTCCCAGTTGGCCAGCCACTCGGTGTACGGCGACTCCGCGCCGGTCGCGAGGATCGCCTCGTGCAGCGCCTTCGTCCGGGGCAGCGTGAAGCTCATGTGGTAGTAGAGCTTGCTCGGCTGCCAGGGGTCGCCGAGCCCGGGGTAGCGGTCGGGGTCGCCGGCGGCCTCGAAGGCGTGCACGGAGACCTCGTGGGTCTTGATGTGGTCGGGGTGCGGGTAGCCGCCGCGCTCGTCGTAGGTCGTGATGACGTGCGGCTTGAAGCGGCGGATCAGGGCGACGAGCGGCGCAGCCGCCTCCTCGAGCGGCACGAGCGCGAAGCAGCCCTCGGGCAGCGGCGGCAGCGGGTCGCCCTCGGGCAGGCCGGAGTCGACGAAGCCGAGGAACTCCTGCTCGACGCCGAGGATCTCGCGGGCCTTCGCCATCTCCTCGACGCGGATCTGGGGCAGCCGCTCCCACACCTCGGGGCGGTCCATCGCCGGGTTGAGCACGGAGCCGCGCTCGCCGCCGGTGCAGGTGGCCACCATGACCTGCACGCCCTCGGCGACGTACTTGGCCATGGTGGCGGCGCCCTTGCTCGACTCGTCGTCCGGGTGGGCGTGGACGGCGAGCAGGCGCAGCTGGTCGGGTCGGGTCACCGGAGCATTGTCCCCCGTCCGGCCGCGGAGCCGGTGGACCGTCCCCGCACCCGCCGGACCGGTGCCCCGACCGGCGCCTCGGACGGGTGAACTGTGTCGCCGGTCACCCCCGAACCGGTACCGTCTCGTAACCCGGGAGCGGCCCCGCAGCTCCGTGCACCCGCCTTCCGCGCGGTGTTAGCTTGGCCGTTCGACCACCGGCCGTCCCCGTTCGGGGGCGGCCTCCCGATTATCAGGAGTCCGTCGTGTCCACCCCCACCGACGAGCAGGACCAGGGCGTCTGGCTGACCCAGGACGCCTACGACCGGCTCAAGGCCGAGCTCGACCAGCTGGTGGCGAACCGCCCGGCCATGGCCGCGGAGATCAACGCCCGCCGCGAAGAGGGCGACCTCAAGGAGAACGGCGGGTACCACGCCGCCAAGGACGAGCAGGGCAAGCAGGAGGGCCGGATCCGCCAGCTGACCGACCTGCTGCGCAAGGCCCAGGTCGGCGAGCCGCCGGCGACGGCGACCAACGCCGCGCTCGGCACCGTGATCACCGTCAAGTTCGCCGGCGACGACGACACGGAGAAGTTCCTGCTCGGCTCTCGCGAGATCGCCGGCACCACCGACCTGACCGTCTACTCCCCCGAGTCGGCGCTGGGCGCGGCCATTCTGGGCGCGGCTCCGGGCGCCACGGTGACCTACCAGGCGCCCAACGGCCGGGACATGACCGTCGAGGTCGTCGGCGTCGAGCCGTTCGTCCCCTGATCTGCCGGTGACCCGATCCCGTCGGGCAGAGAACACCGGGTTCGCGTGCGTGCACTGCGCGACACCGGTGCCCGCCAACACCGACGGGCACTACCGGAACCACTGCCCGTACTGCCTGTGGTCGCTGCACGTCGACGAGCTGCCCGGTGACCGGGCGAGCACGTGCCGGCAGCCGATGGAGCCGGTCGGGCTGGTGGAGAAGTCGGGCAAGGGCTGGCAGGTGGTGCACCGCTGCACCGCCTGCGGCCACCGCCAGCCCAACCGTCTCGTCCGGGACGGCGACGCCCCCGACGACCTGGACCTGGTGCTGTCCCTGCCCTGGTTATGAGGCCAGGCCCCGGCGCCTGAGCAGGGGGCCGGGGTCGGCGTCGCGGCCGCGGACGGCGCGGAAGGCCTCGAGCGGGTCCACCGATCCCCCGACGGCGAGCAGCTCGCGACGGAAGGTGTCGCCGTTCTCGCGGCTCAGCCCGCCGTTCTCCTTGAACCACTCCACGGTGTCGGCGTCGAGGACCTCCGACCAGATGTAGGAGTAGTAGCCGGCCGAGTAGCCGCCGGCGAAGACGTGGTTGAAGTACGTCGTCCGGTAGCGCGGCGGCACGAGCTCGGAGACCACGCCGGCCCGCTCCAGCGCGCCCCGCTCGAACTCCTGCGGGTCGCCGACCTCGGTGTCCGGCCCGATCCGGTGCCAGGCCTGGTCCAGCAGCGTGGCCGCCAGGTACTCCAGCGTCGCGAAGCCCTCGCCCCACAGCCGCGCGGCGTCGACCGCCTCCACCGCCGCGGCCGGGATCGGCTCGCCGGTCTCGACGTGCCGGGCGTAGTTGCCCAGCACCTCCGGCCAGGTCGCCCACATCTCGTTGACCTGGCTCGGGAACTCGACGAAGTCGCGCGGCACGCTGGTGCCGGCGAACCGCGGGAAGGTGACCGACGAGCTGAGCCCGTGCAGGGCGTGCCCGAACTCGTGGAAGAGCGTGTCCACCTCCTCCAGCGTCAACAGGGCGGGGCGGCCCTCCGGAGGGCGCGAGACGTTGAGGTTGTTGACCACGACCGGTGAGGTGCCGAGCAGCCGTGACTGGGTGACGAAGGAGTTCATCCAGGCGCCACCGCGCTTGCCCTCGCGGGCGAAGTAGTCGCCCAGGTAGAGCCCGACCGGGGAACCGTCGGCGTCGCTGACCTCCCAGACCCGCACCTCGGGGTGGTAGCCGGACAGATCCGGGCGCGGGGTGAAGCGGAACCCGTAGAGCAGCTCGGCGGCGTGGAAGACGCCGTCGACCAGCACCCGGTCCAGCTCGAAGTACGAGCGCAGCGCGGCGGTGTCGACGGCGTAGCGCTCGGCGCGGACCTGCTCGCTGTAGAAGGCCCAGTCCCACGGCGCGAGCTCGACGCCGTCGCGGGCTGCGGCCTCGGCGAGCACCGCCGCCTCGGCCTCGGCATTGGCCACCGACGCCGGGACCATCGAGGCCAGCATCGCGTCGACCGCCTCGGTGGTGCGAGCGGTCTGGTCGGCCAGCACGAGCTCGGCGTGCGAGGCGAAGCCCAGCAGCCGCGCCCGCTGTGCGCGGAGCGTGGCGATGCGGACGGCCACCGGACCGTTGTCGTGCTCCCCGGAGGACGCCCGGCCCACCGAGGCCTCGTGCACGCGGCGCCGCAGGTCCCGGTCCCGGAGCTTGGCCAGCACCGGCTGCCGGGTGGGCAGGAACAGCGGGAGGAGCCACCCCTCCGACCCGCGGTCCGTCGCGGCGGTCCGTGCGGCGTCGATCTCCTCCGGGCTCAGCCCGGCCAGCTGCGCCACGTCGTCGACGTGCACCGCCGCGGCCTCCATGGCCAGCTGCACGTTCTGCCCGAAGGTCGTCGTCAGGCCGGACAGCTCCTGGTTGAGCGCGGTGAGCCGCTCGCGCCCGGCCTCGTCCAGCTGAGCGCCCGCCAGCCGGAAGTCCAGGTGGTAGCGCTCGACCAGGCGCAGCTGCTCCGCGTCGAGACCGAGGTCGTGACGGGCCTCGTGCACCGCGTCGATGCGCGCGAAGAGCGCCGGGTCCAGCCGCAGCGCGTCGGAGTGGGCGGCGGCCAGCGGTGCGATCTCCCGCTCGATCTCCCGCAGCCGCGGCGTGGACACCGACGAGGTCAGGTTGCCGAAGACGCTCCACGCCCGGGTGAGCAGCCGGCCGGAGCGCTCCATCGCGACCACCGTGTTCTCGAAGCCCGCCGGCTCCGCGGAGCCCACGATCGCCGCGACCTCCGCCCGCTGCTCGACCATCCCGGCCAGCAGCGCCTCCCGGCAGTGCTCCGCGGTGATCTCCCCGAACGGCGGCAGCGCGAACGGCAGCGTCGAGGGGGTCGACAACGGGTTGGCGGAGGTCACCGAGGGGGTGTCTGCAGCACTCATCACGAGCTGTCTACACCGCGGTCCCGCGGGCCGCCGGTCAGCGGGACGCCGTCCGGCGGTAGGCGCGCACCGACAGCGGCACGAAGACCACCAGGATGGTCGCCGTCCACAGCAGCGTGTAGAGCACCGGGTTCTCCAGCGGCCACGCGTCGGGCACCGGCGCACCGGGGACGGTGTTGCCGAACAGCTCCCGGGCTCCCTGGACGACGGTGGACACCGGGTTCCACTCCGCGAACGTCTGCAGCACCGACGGGAAGGACTCCAGCGGCACGAAGGCGTTCGACGCGAACGTCAGCGGGAAGATGACCATGAAGCTGGCGTTGTTCACGACCTCCGGCGTGCGCACCAGCAGTCCGACCAGCGCCATCAGCCAGCTGACCGCGTAGGCGAAGACCAGCAGCAGCAGGAACCCACCGGCCGCCTCGAGCACCGACGAGTTGATCCGCCAGCCGACCGCCAGCCCGGTCAGCGCCATAACGGTGATCGAGATGACGTTCAGCCCGGCGTCCGCGACCGTGCGGCCGATGAGCACCGCGGCGCGGGACATCGGCAGCGACCGGAACCGGTCGATGAGGCCCTTCTGCAGGTCCTCGGCGATCGAGGCGCCGGTCACCGTCGACCCGAAGACCACCGTCTGCGCGAAGATGCCGGGCAGCAGGAACTCCGCGTAGTTGATGCCCGGCGGCAGGTTGATGGCGCCGCCGAAGACGTAGCGGAACAGCAGCACGAACATGATCGGCGACAGCGTCGCGAACACGATCAGGTCGGGCACCCGCTTGACCTTGATCAGGTTGCGCTTGGTGATGACGACGCTGTCCGACAGCGTCGCGGCCAGGCTGCTCATCGGACTCCTCCGGTGGGGACGGCCGCGACCTCGCGGTGCTCGTCGTCGTCGTCGGTGGCGGCCTCCTCGGCCGCGTGCCCGGTCAGGGCGAGGAACACGTCGTCGAGGTCGGGCCGGCGCAGGCCGACGTCGAAGATCTGCGCGGTCGAGCCGTCCAGCCGGCGCAGCGCCTCGGCCAGCACCTCCGCGCCGCCGCTCACCGGCATCGAGAAGCGCCGGCTCGCGGTGTCGACGTTCGGCTCGTCCACCGCCAGCGGCCGCAACGCCTCGACCATCCCGGGGAGGACTGCGGCGTCGGTGACGGTGAACTCCAGCCGCTGCCCGCCCACCTGCGCCTTGAGCTCGTCGGCGGTGCCGCGGGCGATCACCCGGCCGCGGTCGATGACCACCATGCGGTCGGCCAGCCGGTCGGCCTCCTCCAGGTACTGGGTGGTGAGCAGGATCGTCGTCCCGCCGTCGGCGAGCTCGGCGATGAACTCCCACATCGCCAGCCGGCTGCGCGGGTCCAGGCCGGTCGTCGGCTCGTCCAGGAACAGCACCCGCGGCCGGTTGATCAGCGAGGCGGCGATGTCCAGCCGGCGGCGCATGCCGCCGGAGTAGGTTTTGGCCGGCCGGTTCGCCGCCCCCGTGAGGTCGAACCGCTCCAGCAGCTCGCCCGCCCGCTTCCGCGCCTCCGCCCGGGGCAACCGGTACAGCCGGCCCACCATCTCGAGGTTCTCGAAGCCGGTGAGGTACTCGTCGACGGCGGCGTACTGGCCGGTGAGCCCGATGGTCGCGCGGACCGCGTCGGCGTCGCCCGCCACGTCGAGCCCGGCGACCTCCGCCCGACCGGCGTCGGCGGTCAGCAGCGTGGTCAGGATCCGCACCACCGTGGTCTTCCCGGCCCCGTTGGGGCCGAGCAGCCCCAGCACCGAGCCCTCGGTCACCGTCAGGTCCACTCCGTCCAGGGCGGTGGTGGCGCCGAAGCGCTTCACGAGGCCCTCGACGACGATCGCGTCGGTCATGCCGGCCACGCTAGGGCGGGGTACCGACAGTTCCCGAGTGCTTTTCGCGGAGAGCGGAGCGTGCGCTGGGCATCCATGACCGTGACGACCGCGCTCGGGCGCCGAACTCAGCGCCCGCCGCGAGGGAGATCGTTCGGCGCCCCCGTTCGGGCCGTCCGCGTCGTACCGTTCCTGGGGTGACGGACACCGCCGGAACAGCCACCGGACCGACCACCCCCGCCCCCGCTGCCACGACGCTCGGCGAGCTGCGCGCCAGCGGCGCCACCGCCCGCCCGGTCAAGGCCGAGATCCGGGCCAACCTGCTCGCCCGCCTCGGCCGCGGGGAGCCCAGCCTGCCCGGCATGGTGGGCTTCGAGGACACCGTGCTGCCCGAGGTCGAGCGGGCGCTCATCGCCGGCCACGACCTGGTGCTGCTCGGCGAGCGCGGCCAGGGCAAGACCCGGCTGATCCGCACGCTGGTCGGCCTGCTCGACGAGTGGACCCCCGTGCTCACGGGCAGCGAGCTCAACGAGCACCCGCTGGCCCCGATCAGCGTGTGGGCCCACCGGCAGATCGCCGAGCACGGCGACGCCACCCCCGTCGGCTGGCTGCACCGCAGCGAGCGCTTCGGCGAGAAGCTGGCCACCCCCGACACCAGCGTCGGCGACCTCATCGGCGACGTCGACCCCATCAAGGTCGCCGAGGGGCGCACGCTCGGCGACCCCGAGACGGTCCACTACGGGCTGGTCCCGCGCACCAACCGCGGCATCTTCAGCGTCAACGAGCTGCCCGACCTGGCCGAGCGGATCCAGGTCGCGCTGCTCAACGTGCTCGAGGAACGCGACATCCAGATCCGCGGCTACCGGGTCCGGCTGCCGCTGGACCTCCTCCTGGTGGCCAGCGCCAACCCCGAGGACTACACCAACCGCGGCCGGATCATCACCCCGCTCAAGGACCGGTTCGGCGCCGAGGTGCGCACCCACTACCCGATCGAGCTCGCCGACGAGATCCGGCTGCTGCACCAGGAGGCGCAGACCTCCGCGCTGGGCGGCGACGACCAGAGCGCCCCGCTGGTGCCCGAGCACCTGACCGAGATCGTCGCCCGGTTCACCCGCCTGGTTCGCGAGTCCACGCACGTGGACCAGCGCTCCGGCGTCAGCGCCCGCTTCGCCATCGCCGGCCTGGAGACGGTGGCCGCCTCCGCCGTCCGCCGGGCGGCCATCGCCGGGGAGACCCGTCCGGTGGCCCGCGTGGTCGACCTCCCGAGCGTCGTCCCGGCCAGCCGCGGCAAGGTCGAGTTCGCCGACTCCGGCAGCGACAACGACGACGACCGCGAGCTGGAGATCCTCGACCACCTGCTGCGGCAGGCGACGGCGCAGACGTTCCGCGCGCGGTGCGCCGGCCTGGACCTCACCGGGCTGCAGGAGCACTTCACCGGCGGGGAGACCGTGGAGTCCGGCGAGCTGGTGAGCGCCCCGGCGCTGCTGGGCCAGCTCGGCACCATCCCGCGGCTGGCCGAGCTCCTCGGCCGGCTCGGCGTCCCGGAGGGCGAGCAGTCCGCCGAGCAGGCCGCCGCGGCCGTGGAGTTCGCACTCGAGGGCCTCTACCTGACCCGGCGGCTGGCGAAGGACACCGACGGCGGCCGCACGATCTACGGGGCCTGACCATGACCCGGGGGCGCACGCCGAAGGGGTACCGCTACGGACGCTGGCGCGGCGGGCCCGACCCGCTCGCGCCGCCCTACGACCTGGGCAACGCCGTCGACGAGATCGGCGACTCCGTGCTGGCCGGCAGCGGCGTGCGCGAGGCGCTGCGCGAGCTGCTGCGCCGCGGCGCCGAGGGCCGCCGCGGCCTCGACGAGCTGCGGCGCTCGGTGCGCGAGCGGCTGCGCAAGGCCCGCACCGCCGGCCGGATGGACGGCACGCTGCAGGAGGTGCGCGAGCTGCTGGACCGGGCGGTCGAGGCCGAGCGCCGCGAGCTCTTCCCGGACCCCGACGACTCGGCCCGGCTGGCCGAGGGCGAGCTCGACGCCCTCCCCGAGGACACCGCCGGGGCCGTGCGCGCGCTCAAGGACTGGCAGTGGCGGTCCGACGAGGCGCGGCAGGCCTACGAGCAGATCCAGGACCTGCTGCGCCGGGAGGTGCTCGACAGCTCCTTCGCCTCCATGAAGCAGGCGCTGGAGAACGCCGGCGAGCAGGACATGCAGGCCATCAAGGACATGGTCGCCGACCTCTCGCAGCTGGTCGACGCGCACAACCGCGGCGAGGACACCGACGAGCGGTTCGCCGACTTCATGGACAAGCACGGCCAGTTCTTCCCCGACGACCCGCAGTCGGTCGAGGAGCTCATCGACTCCCTGGCCCGCCGGGCCGCCGCGCAGGAACGCATGATGGCCGGGCTCTCCCCCGAGCAGCGGGCCGAGCTGGCCGACCTCATGGCGCAGACCATGGAGGACATGGGGCTGGCCAGCGAGATGGCCCACCTGGGCGACGCGCTGCGCCAGGCCCGTCCGGACCTCCCCTGGGGCCGGCGCGGCCAGGTGCCCGACGGCGAGCAGGCCCTCGGCATGGGTGACGCGACTTCCGCCGTCGCCGAGCTCGCCGACCTGGAGGCGCTGTCCAACCAGCTCTCGCAGGGCTACGCCGGCGCCTCGCTGGCCGACATCGACGAGGAGCTGCTCGAGCGCGCGCTCGGCCGGCCCGCCGTCGACGACCTCGCCGCCCTGCGGCAGATGGAGACCGAGCTCGAGCGGCAGGGCTACCTCAACCGGTCCGGCGGGAAGCTGGAGCTCTCGCCCAAGGCGGTGCGGCGGCTGGGGGCGACGGCGCTGCGCCGCGTGTTCGCCCAGCTCGACGCCGCCGGCCGGGGCGACCACGACGTGGCCGACGCGGGCGCGGCCGGCGAGCTCACCGGCAGCTCGCGGGAGTGGCGGTTCGGCGACGAGCAGCCGCTGGACGTCGTCCGCACGGTGAAGAACGCCGTCCTGCGCACCGCGCACGAGCCGCGACCCGAGCACGAGCGCCGCGTCCGCATCGCCGTCGAGGACTTCGAGGTCGTCGAGACCGAGCGGCGCACCGGCGCCGCGGTCGCGCTGCTGGTCGACCTCTCCTACTCCATGGCGCTGCGCGGCACGTGGGGCGCGGCGAAGTCGACGGCGATGGCCCTGCACTCGCTGGTCACCACCCGCTTCCCGCAGGACGCCATCGAGATCATCGGCTTCGCCTCGACCGCGCAGGTGCTGCGCCCGGAGACCCTCGCCGAGCTGTCGGTCGACACGCTGCAGGGCACGAACCTGCAGCACGGCCTGATGCTCGCCCGGCGGTTCCTGGCCCGGCACCACGACGCCGAGCCGGTGGTGCTGGTGGTCACCGACGGCGAGCCGACGGCCCACCTGGAGGACGACGGGACGCCGTTCTTCTGCTGGCCACCGATGCCCGAGACGATCGCCCGCACGGTGGCCGAGGTCGAGCGGGTCGCCCGCTCCGGCGCCACGGTCAACGTGTTCGCGCTCGACCCGGACCCGGGTCTGGTGCACTTCGTGCACGACCTGACCGAGCGAGCCGGCGGCCGGGTGTTCACCCCGGACAGCGACCGGCTCGGCGAGTTCGTCGTGGCCGACTACCTGCGGTCGCGGAAGGGCCGCCGCAGCCGCTGACCGCTCACTCCTGGGCGCGCCCGCGGTCTGCAGCACATGACCGAGTACGCGCTGGCCGCGGACGGCACCCGCATCGCCTACGACCGCGAGGGCGCCGGCCAGCCGCTGGTCCTGATCGGCGGCGCGGGCCAGTTCCGAGCGGTGGACGCCGACACGCGGCTGCTGACCGGCGAGCTGGCGCGGCGCGGCTTCGACGTCGTCCACCACGACCGGCCCGGCCGCGGCGACAGCGGCGGCGAGCCGCCGTTCGGGCTGGCCCGCGAGGTGGCGGCGGTCCGCGCACTGCTCGACCTCGTCGGCGGCCGGGCGTGGCTGTACGGCAGCTCGTCGGGCGGCGCGATCGCCCTCGCCGCGGCCGCCGAGCTCGACGGCGTGGAGCGGCTGTTCCTCTGGGAGGTGCCGCTGGGCCCCGAGTGCGGGGCGGACGGGCCCGCGTACCTGTCCGCCGTCCGGGACCTCGTGGCGGCCGGCGACCGCGAGGCCGTGTGGCGGCTCTACACCGACGGCATGCCGCCGCAGTGGTTCCGGGACATGCGCGACGGGCCGCGCTGGCCGCTGTACGAGCGCATGGCCCCCACCCTCGAGGCCGACGCGGAGGCGCTGGCCTGGACGCAGTCGGCGCCCCGGTCCCGGTTGTGGGCCGGCATCACCGCTCCGGCCGTCGTGCTCGTCGGCACCGGCACCTTCGCGTTCATGCACGACGCCGCGGATGCGCTCGTCGCCGCGCTGCCGGCCGCCGAGCGGGTGCACCTGCCCGGCAGCGGGCACCGCTGGCAGGTCTCCGACCTCGCCGACCGGCTGGCCGCGCACCTGCCGCCCGCGGTCAGCGCCCCGGCTGCGCGCCGCTGGAGCTGATGCCGGGGACGGCGCCGGCGCGGAACGCGTCGACGAAGAGCCGGAAGTCCTCCTGGGTCCGCCGCGCGTAGGCGTGCCCGAAGTCGACCAGGTCGGCGACGAACTCCTCGCGCCGGCCGTCGAGCATCGCGACGATCGCCTCCTCGGTCTGGAACGGCACCAGCGCGTGGTCGCTGTCGGCGTCGCCCACGCAGTGCAGCTTGGCCGTCGCCCGGCCCAGCTGCGCGAGCACCGGCCGGATCTCGTCGGGCTCGGTGAGGTCCTCCCACTCGAGGTCCAGCTCGTAGGGCGACAGCTCGGCGACGACGAAGCCGGTCCCGCGGAGCTCGGTGTACCCGAGGAACTGGGACGCGTGCGACTGCAACGCCCGCCGGCTCACCGCCGTCCGGTGCCCCTCGTGCTCGAAGTACCCCCGGATCGCCGGATCGGTCACGATCCGGCTGGGCGCCGGCACGGCGCCCTGCTTCACCGACAGGACGACGTCGTTCTCCAGCGCCTGGTCGTAGCCCTCGAGCAGCACGTTGTAGGCGGGCAGCCCGGCGCTGCCGATGCCGAACCCGGCGGTCCCGATGAGGTCCTTCACGTCGTAGGCGACCTCGCGCCGCCAGGGGCGCGGCGGCAGCGTGGCCTGGTACCGGTCCAGCGCCGCCCTGACCTCGTCGTGCTCGGCCTCCTCCAGCCGCCGGTTGCGCGGCGAGTCGGCGAAGCGGCGCTCCCCGTCCTCCACGACGGTCATCCGGTCGAGCAGGCCCAACCGGGTCCGACCGGCCGTCCGGCGGATGAGGTCCCGCACGGCGCCCTCGGTGTTGCCCGCGACGAGGGCGAAGTCCCGGTCGGCGTCGGAGCGGGTGAAGGCCTCCACCTGGTCCAGCCAGGCGTCCAGGTAGACGGCGAGGAGCTCGCCGATCACCTCGTCGGAGAACGCCTTGCGCCAGGCCAGCAGGGCGAAGCTGGCGGCGAACCGGCGCAGGTCCCAGCTCACGTGCCCGAGGTAGGCCTCGTCGAAGTCGTTGACGTCGAAGACGATCCGCCCCGTCGCGTCCATGTAGGTGCCGAAGTTCTCGGCGTGCAGGTCGCCGTGGATCCACACGCGCGAGGTGCGCTCGTCGCACCAGCGGTCCTCGGTGCCCGCCATGTCGGCGTAGAACAGGCACGCGCTGCCCCGGTAGAAGGCGAACGGGTCGGCGGCCATCTTCCGGAACTTGGTCCGGAAGGCCGCGGCGTCGGCTGCCATCAGGTCGGAGAAGGCTTCGACGAGGACGTCGACGATCTGCCGGGACCGCTCGTCGAGCTGCGCGGACGGGGTCACACCTGCGGGGGAGACGGCCACGGGGTGCACGGTAGGCGGCGGATAACCTCGGTGGCGACGACCGGGGACGCATCCGACGACGGCCGGAGGGAGGCACCGTGACGCGAGCGAGCGCGGCCCGCAGGCTGGCCTCGGGTGCCGCCTACGGCGGTGGCGGCGTCGGCCTCCTCGGGGCGCTGGTCTACGCGCTGCTCCGGGAGGAGGCGCGCGCCGCCCGGCGCCGGGTGGACGCCCGCCGCGAGCCTGATCCCCCGTCCGGCGACGGCGTCTACGGCCGGGGCCGCGGCACCCCGATCTCGTTCACCGTGCTCGGCGACTCCAGCGCGGTGGGCCTGGGTGTCGACCGCGCGGCCCAGACCCCGGGTGTCCTGGTCGCGGCCGCGCTGGCCGAGCTGGCCGAGCGGCCGGTCCGGCTGACCCGGCTGGCCGTCTCCGGCGCCAAGTCCCCGCAGCTCGACGCGCAGGTCGACGCCGCCCTCCTGGAGCGGCCCGACGTCGCGCTCATCATGATCGGCGCGAACGACGTCACCAGCCGGACCAAGCCGGCCGTCTCGGTGCGCCACCTCGGGGACGCCGTCCGCCGGCTGACCGCGGCCGGTGCCGAGGTGGTGGTCGGCACCTGCCCGGACCTCGGCACGATCCGCCCGATCGGTCAGCCGCTGCGGACCCTCGCCCGCCGCTGGAGCCGGCAGATGGCGGCGGCGCAGACCATCGCCGTCGTCGAGGCCGGCGGCCGCACCGTCTCGCTGGGGTCGGTCCTCGGGCCGTCCTTCGCCACCGACCGCTCGCTGTTCAGCCGGGACGAGTTCCACCCCAGCGCCTACGGCTACGCGCACGCCGCCGCGGTGATCCTGCCGTCGGTGGCCGACGCGCTCGGCGTCTGGCCGGCGGCCGAGCGCCGCCGGGGTCCGCTGCGCCGCGACACCGTGCGCCCGGTCGCCAGCGCGGCCGCCCGTGCCGCCAGCCGCACCGGCAGCGAGGTGCAGCCGGCCGAGGTGGCCGGCTCGGCCGCCGGGCCGCGGGGCGGTTGGGCCCTGCTGCGCCGCCGCCGGCCGCCGGAGATCCCCGCGGCGGAGCTCGCCGAGCAGGCCGAGCAGGAGCCGGTCGCGCCCTGAGCGCCGCGTGACGCGGACCACAGCGCGCGCCGTCGTGTGCCGCGGCTCATAGGCGCGGACGCGGCCGGGGTAGCTTCGTGGGTGACCCGACGTCCGGCGAGAGCGTGGCCGGACCCCCTCATCGTGGAGGACCCATGCCCGAAGCAGTCATCGTCAGCACCGCCCGCTCCCCCATCGGCCGCGCCTTCAAGGGCTCGCTGAAGGACCTGCGCCCCGACGACCTCGCCGCCACCATCGTGAAGGCCGCGCTGGACAAGGTGCCGGCTCTGGACCCCCGCGACGTCGACGACCTGATGCTCGGCGTCGGCCTCCCCGGCGGTGAGCAGGGCTACAACATGGGTCGCGTCGTCAGCGTGCTCATGGGCATGGACCACCTGCCCGGCACCACGATCACCCGCTACTGCTCCTCGTCGCTGCAGACCACCCGCATGGCGCTGCACGCCATCAAGGCCGGCGAGGGCGACGTCTTCATCTCCGCCGGTGTCGAGATGGTGTCCCGCTTCGTCAAGGGCAACAGCGACGGCCTGCCGGACACGAAGAACCCGCTGTTCAACGAGGCGCAGGCCAAGGCCGCCAAGGCCGCCGAGAGCGGCGCCGACACGTGGGTCGACCCGCGCGAGAGCGGCGAGATCCCCGACGTCTACATCGCCATGGGCCAGACGGCGGAGAACCTGGCGCTGATCAAGGACGTCTCCCGCCAGGAGATGGACGAGTTCGCCGCCCGCAGCCAGCAGCTGGCCGTGGAGTCGATCGACAACGGCTTCTGGGCCCGCGAGATCACCCCCGTGACGACGCCGGACGGCACCGTCGTCAGCCAGGACGACGGCCCCCGTCGCGGCACCACCGTCGAGGCGCTGTCCGGCCTGAAGCCGGCCTTCCGCCCCGACGGCCGGGCCACCGCCGGCAACGCCTGCCCGCTCAACGACGGCGCCGCCGCCGTGGTCGTCATGAGCGACACCAAGGCCGCCGAGCTGGGCCTGACCCCGCTGGCCCGCATCGTCTCGACGGCGGTCACCGGTCTGTCGCCGGAGATCATGGGCTACGGCCCCGTCGACGCCTCGAAGCTGGCGCTCAAGCGCGCGGGCATGAGCATCGACGACATCGACCTCGTCGAGATCAACGAGGCGTTCGCCGCTCAGGTCATCCCGAGCTACCGGGACCTCAACATCGACATCGACAAGCTGAACGTCAACGGTGGCGCCATCGCCGTCGGGCACCCGTTCGGCATGACCGGTGCCCGCATCACCGGCACGCTGATCAACGGCCTGCAGACCCGGGACAAGACCTTCGGTCTGGAGACCATGTGCGTCGGTGGCGGCATGGGCATGGCGATGGTCATCGAGCGCCTGTCCTGATCCAGCTCCAGCAAGGCAGCGGCCCGGCCCCTCGTGGGGCCGGGCCGCTGTGCGTTCCGAGGGCGACGCCCCCCGGACGAGGCAGTGGCCCGGCCCCCGTGCGGGGACCGGGCCACTGCTCGGTGGTGTCCGGGTACTACTCGCGCAGGTAGCTGAGCAGCCGCAGGATCTCGATGTACAGCCAGACCACGGTGACCAGCAGGCCGAACGCGATGTACCAGGCGAACTTCGCCGGGGCGCCGCGCCGGATGGCCTCGTCGGCCGCGTCGAAGTCCATGAGCAGCAGGAACGCGGCGATGCCGATCATCACGACGCTGAACAGGATGCCCAGCGGGCCGTCGCTGCGGATGCCGAGGCCGTCGTCCATGAAGAAGTAGGCGACGAAGTTGGCCAGCATCAGCACCAGCGCGCCGACGAGCGCGCCGATCACCCAGCGGGTCAGCTTGGGGGTCACCCGGACGGCGCCGGTCTTGTAGACCACCAGCATGCCGCCGAAGACACCGAAGGTGCCGATCAGGGCCTGCACCACGATGCCGGGGTAGACGGTGTTGAACGCCTCGCTGATCGCGCCCAGGGCGACGCCGTAGAGCGCGCCGTAGGAGAGCGTGGCGATCGGGTTCGCGATCTGCTTGAACGAGATCACCAGGCCCAGCACGAAGGCGGCGAGGACGGCCGGGAGGGCCAGGCCCCACGCGGCCTGACCGGGGGCGGCCCACACGGCCGCCGCGGCGATCACGGTGACCAGGAACGACAGCCCGGTCTTGGTGACGACGTCGTCCATCGTCATGTACCGCGTCGTCGTCGCCGAGTACGGCGACGGAGCGGCGTAGGGGTCCTGCGTGGGGGCACCGTACTGGCCGGGCGCGCCGTACTGCGGCGCGGAGCCCCAGCCCGCCTGCTGCTGGCCGCCTGCGCCGCCGAGCCCCCGGAAAGCGGGGTTACTGCTGGGCATTGTCATCTCCTCGAGGTGACCGCTGGATCGTGTCGTACACGGTGGTGCACTCCACTCGGTCTGGTCAACGCCCGGAGGTCCCCGGTAGTTCCGGCGTGTCGACGACGCTCCCGGCCGGTGCCGGTGGTGCCCCCGGTCGGGTTCGAACCGACGCTGGGACCCTTTTAAGGGGCCTGCCTCTGCCGATTGGGCTACGGGGGCCGTACGTCCTCGCTGCCTGCACGCTAGTGCGGCGCGGTGCCGGCCGATCCGGCGATCTCCGTCGCCCGGCCGAGGACGGCGTCGAGCATCGGCTCGGTCAGCTTGCCGGTGAAGGTGTTCTGCTGGCTGACGTGGTAGCTGCCCAGCACGGTGAGCGGGCCGCGCGGACCGGTGAGCTCCACCTCGGCGCCGTGACCGAAGACCGGGCGGGGGCGCGGGACCGCGTAGCCGGCCGCGGCGAGCACCGGCCACAGCGCCGTCCACCCGAAGCCCCCGAGGACCACGACCACCCGGAGCTGCGGCAGCAGGTCCAGCTCGCGGGCGAGCCACGGCGAGCAGGTGTCCCGCTCCGCGGGGGTGGGCGCGTTGGCCGGCGGGGCGCAGCGGACCGCCGCCGCGACCCGCACGCCGGTGAGCTGGAGGCCGTCCCCGACGTGGGTCGAGGCCGGCTGGTTGGCCAGGCCGGCCCGCCACAGCGCCGCGAAGATCCAATCGCCGCTGCGGTCGCCGGTGAACACCCGTCCGGTGCGGTTGCCCCCGTGCGCGGCGGGTGCGAGCCCGACGACGGCGATGCGCGAGTCGGCCGGGCCGAGCCCCGGCACCGGCCGACCCCAGTAGTCCTCCTCGCGGAACGAGGCACGCTTCACCCGAGCGACCTCCTCGCGCCACGCCACCAGGCGGGGGCAGGCGAAGCAGTTCGAGATCCGTCGGTCCAGGACGGTGAGCTCCCGGGTCGCCCGTGCGGAGCGGACGACCCCCGCCGCTGTCCGGGTGACGGGGAGGCCTGCCGCGGCGTCGGAGAGCACGGCCCAGTGTGGCTGCGGGTCAAGATCCCTCTTCGGAGGGGTTCGCCCCGGTCCCCCCGTCCCTACGCTCGGGAGGTCAGCACTCCGCCCGGACGGCGCGAGATGCCGCACGGACGAAGGGTGAGCCCGGATGAGCGCGACGGCGCTGCCCGCTGCGCACGAGCTGCAGCGAACAGGACCCGACCGGCCGCACCCGGGCGCCTCCCGGACGACCGTCGTCTCCGAGCTCGGCGGGTTCGACGCCCTCGCCGCGGCGTGGGACGACCTCTGGCGCCGCAGCCCCGCCGCCACGGCCTTCTCGTCGCACGCGTGGTGCAGCGCCTGGGCGCGCGCCTACGTGCCCGCCGGGCAGCTGGCTGCGGTCACCGTCTGGGACGGTGACGTGCTCGTCGCCGCGGCTCCGCTCTTCCGGGCCCGCCGCGGGCCGGTGACGGTGCTGGCTCTCCTCGGCGGCCCGCTGAGCGACTCCTCCGACGTCCTCCTCGACCCGCGGGTCCCCGACGCGGGCCCGCGGCTCGTCCGCGCGCTGGCGCAGGTCCCCGGGTGGCGGGTCCTCGACCTGCCCGAGGTGCTGCCGGGATCGGCGGCCGAGCGGTGGGTGCAGCTCTGGCCGGGCCGGGTGCGGCGGTCCCCGTCCTCGCTCAACCTCGAGCTGCCGGTGCTGCCACAGGCCGACCTCCTGGCGCGCGTCCCGTCGCGGACGGCCGGCACCCTGCGCCGGAAGCTCAAGAAGGTCGACAAGCTGGGGATCGAGCGGGTCGAGCTGACGCCGGCCGAGGTCCCGGACGCCGTCGCGGAGCTGATCCGGCTGCACGAGGCGCAGTGGGCGGGCCGGCGCGGCAACCCCGAGCACCTCACCGAGCGGTTCCGGACCTTCCTGGCCGAGGCGCTCACGGCGATGGTCGCCGGAGGCCGGGCGGTGGTCGTCGAGTACCGCCTGGACGGCCGGGTGATGGCCAGCGAGGTGGACCTGGTCGGGCACCGGGAGCTGGCCTACTACCTCGCCGGGATCGACCCGGACCTGCGCGAGCACATCGACACCTCGGTGCTCCTCGTGGGCGGCGCCCTGGCCCTCGCCGAACGGCTGGAGCTCCCCCGCTACTCGTTCCTGCGGGGCGACGAGGACTACAAGCTCCGCTGGCGTCCTGACCACGTGACGGCGGAGCGGGTGCTGCTCCCCCGGCCCGGCCTCCTGGGCTCCGCCGGCTACATCCCCGTGACGACCGCCGCCTCGGCCGTGCTGGCGATGGCGCGGCGGGCGCTCGACGGCCGTGCGCGGGAGCTCGCCCGCAGCGCCATGCACCGCGTGCGGCAGGCCCGCGCCGGCGGCTGAACGGCTCAGCCGCGGGCGAGGCGCAGCGCGATGCCGTCGAGGATGTCGTGCTCGCTGACCACGACCTCGTCCATGCCGAACTCGTCCACGATCACGCGCAGGATCAGCGCGCCGGCGCCGATGACGTCGACCCGGCCGGGGTGCATGACCGGCAGCGCCGCGCGCTGCTGCCGCGGCATGGCCAGGAGGCGCTCGCTGACCCGGCGCACGTCCGCGGCCGGGATGCGCGAGCCGTGGATCGCCACCGGGTCGTACTCCGGCAGGTCCAGCGCCAGCGCGGCGACCGTGGTGACCGAGCCGGCCAGCCCGACCAGGCTCACCGCCTCGCGCACCGGCACCTCCTCGGCGACCAGCGCCAGCGCCGCCCGGATGTCGGCGACGGTGGCCCGCACCTCGGCGTCGCTCGGCGGGTCGCCCGCCAGCCGGCGCTCGGTGAGCCGCACGCAGCCGATGTCGACCGACCGCGCCGCGCGTGGGCCGGCGGCGTCCCCGAGCACGAACTCCGTCGACCCGCCGCCGATGTCCACGACCAGGAACGGGGCCCGGGGCGCCGCGGTGCCGTGCGCCGCCGCGGCCGTCTCCAGCGACGCCGTGGCGCCCAGGAAGGAGAGCTCCGCCTCCTCGCTGCCGGGCACGACATCGGGCAGCCGGCCCAGGGTGGTGAGCACCATCTGCTCGAAGTCGGCGCGGTTGGCGGCGTCGCGGGTGGCGCTGGTGGCGACCATGCGGACGTCCTGCGCCCCCAGCTCGCGCGCCGTGCCTGCGTACTCGGCCAGCACCTTCCGGGTGCGCTCGATGGCCTCGGGGGCCAGCCGCCCGGTCGCGTCGACGCCCTGGCCCAGCCGCACGACCTCCATCCGGCGCACCAGGTCGGTCGCGCCGCCGGTGGCCGGCACGTCGGCGACGAGCAGCCGGATGGAGTTGGTCCCGCAGTCGATGGCGGCGACCCGCGTCACGCGGTCCCCTCCGCAGGGCCCTCGGGCCGCGCGCAGGGGCCCTTGGCCCACCACTCCCCCATCTCGGCGACCGCGCGGTCGCCGATCGGGTTCACACCGGGCCCGACGGCGAGCGCGTGACCGGCCAGCGCGTGCAGGCACTTGACCCGGTCGGGCATCCCACCGGCGGTCATGCGTGTCGGCAGCACGTCCTTGGCGTCCCGCTCGGCGAGGTAGGCCTCGTGCGCGGCCGAGTAGGCCGCAGCCAGCTCCGGATCGGTCCCGAGCTCGTCCTGCCACTCGCGCATCCGGCCGGCGGACTCGAGCCGGCTCGCCGCAGCGTTCGCCCGGGGGCAGGTCAGGTAGTACAGCGTGGGGAACGGGGTTCCGTCCTCGAGCCGCGGCGCGGTCTCGACGACGTCGGGCTGCCCGCACGGGCAGCGGTGCGCGACACCGGCCACCGCGCGCGGCGGCCGGCCCAGCTGCCGCTCCACGACGTCGCGGTCGGCCGGGCTGATCGGCTCGGTCACTCCTCGGGCTCCTCGGGCAGGTCGCCGTCGGCCCGGGCGACGGACTCCATCAGACCGGTGAACCACTGCTGCGGCTCATCAGGGGCGGTCGCCTCCTCCAGCGTGCCGGCGTCGCCCTCGACCGCCTCGCCGTCGACGACGACCACCAGCCGGTCACCGGGCAGCACGTAGGTGAGCCGCTCCCGGGCCTGCTGCCGGGTCCAGTCCGGATCCTGCTGGCGCTCCAGCTGCGCCTCCAGCTCGGCGGCGCGGCGGTCGAGCTCCCGGCCCTCGGCGGTGAGCTCCACCAGCTCCTGCTGACCGGCCAGGTACTGGCGCAGCGGCCCGGCCAGGGTGAGGGCGAGCAGCAGCACCAGCGCGAAGAGCAGCACCGCCCGCCCGGTGAACAGCGGGCGGCGGCGGGTCGCCGGCGCGGCGCCGCTGCGGGCCGGGCGGCGGGCGAGCCGGCGCTCCCCCGGGCGCCGCGTCGGGTGCGGCGTCCCGGTCCGCAGCCCGGTGCGCACGGGGCGGGTCGTGTGGACCCGTGGCGCGCGACCGGTGCTGCGGGACCCCGGCGGCGGGGTCCCGCCGCGGCGGCCGCGGACGCTGCTCATCTGCGGCCGGTCAGCCCCGGGCCAGGCGCGGGAAGGCTGCGGCGCCGGCGTAGCGCGCGGCGTCGTCGAGCTCCTCCTCGATGCGCAGGAGCTGGTTGTACTTCGCCACCCGCTCGCTCCGGGCCGGGGCACCGGTCTTGATCTGCCCGCAGTCGGTGGCGACGGCGAGGTCGGCGATCGTGGTGTCCTCGGTCTCGCCCGAGCGGTGGCTCATCATGCTGCGGTAGCCGCTGCGGTGGGCCAGGTTGACCGCGTCGAGGGTCTCGGTCAGCGTGCCGATCTGGTTCACCTTCACCAGCAGCGCGTTCGCCGCACCGCGCGCGATGCCGTCGGCCAGGCGGGCGGGGTTGGTGACGAACAGGTCGTCGCCGACCAGCTGCACGCGGTCGCCCAGGGCGCCGGTGAGCGCGATCCAGCCGTCCCAGTCCTCCTCGTCGAGCGGGTCCTCGATCGAGACGATCGGGTAGGCGTCGACCAGGCCGGTGTAGTACTCGGCCATCTCGGCCGCCGAGAGCTGCTTGCCCTCGAAGGCGTAGGAGCCGCCCGAGTGGAACTCGGTCGCGGCGACGTCGAGGGCGAAGACGACGTCCTCGCCGACGGAGTAGCCGGCCTGCTCGACCGCGCGGGCGATGAGGTCCAGCGCGGCGCGGTTGCTCGACAGGTTCGGCGCGAAGCCGCCCTCGTCGCCGAGCCCCGTGGACAGGCCCTCCTTCTTGAGGACGGCCTTGAGCGCGTGGTAGGTCTCGGTGCCCATGGCCAGCGCCTCGGCGAAGGTCGCCGCGCCGATCGGGGCGATCATGAACTCCTGCACGTCGACGTTGCTGTCGGCGTGCGCGCCACCGTTGAGGATGTTCATCATCGGGACGGGCAGCACGTGCGCCGAGGGGCCGCCGACGTAGCGGAACAGCGGCAGGCCGGCGGAGTCGGCGGCCGCGCGCGCGACGGCGAGGCTGACGCCGAGGATCGCGTTGGCGCCCAGCCGGGACTTGTCCGGGGTGCCGTCCAGGTCGATGAGCTGCTGGTCGATCAGCCGCTGCTCGCTGGCCTCGTAGCCGACCAGCTCCGGGCCGATGACGTCGAGGACGCCGTCGACGGCCTTGGTGACGCCCTTGCCGCCGTAGCGGTCACCGCCGTCGCGCAGCTCCACCGCCTCGAAGGCGCCGGTGGAGGCGCCGCTGGGCACCGCCGCGCGGGCGATCGTCCCGTCGTCGAGGGCGACCTCGACCTCGACGGTGGGGTTTCCGCGCGAGTCGAGGATCTCCCGCGCGCCTACGGCTTCGATGCTCGGCACGGGGGGCAGCCTAACCAGCCGCTCACTCCCGTCACGCGCGCCTCGCTGCGGCGGCCGTCCCCTCGGGCCCGCCGGTCCGGATGTTTCCGGGTGGTGCTCGACGCTCAACGCGTGCACGAGTGCACGGAGCCGTTCCGGAAGGCGGCTTCAGGGACAGATGCCGGGCTGCCTTGCAGGCGAAGTCACGTCATGCACTCCGCTGACCGCCCGAGGGGTGACGGGAAGCCCATGCCTGCCGGATGCCGGCGCCACGTGCCGATGCTGCACGCCTCGTCCGGTTCCGAAGGGGTCAGGGGGCGGGGACGACCACGACGGCTTCCATCGGACCGCCGCACTCCTCAGTGCCGCCTACGCGCTCCCAGGTGAGTGCCTGCTCCACCTCGGCCACCTGGCCCTCGGGACTGAGCACGGTCACCACCATGGAGTCCGGCATGTCCATCATCGAGAGCGCAGCCGAGGAGCCGGTCAGTGCACCGCGCACCTCCCGAGCCGGATCGTCACGGTCCTGCTGCGCCTGGCCACAGGGCGACGAGCACCGCGCGACGACAGTCCGCCCGTCCGTGGGGGGCCAGTCCTCGGCCAGCCGCACCACGAGGGTCCGGCCGTGGTCAACGGCCGGGCAGGCCCGTGGCGCGCCGCCTGGCCCATCTCCTGGGCCTCCGCAGCCGCCCAGCAGCAGGACGGCAGTGGTGCTGACTGCTGCAACCGCCAGCGCAGTCATGACCGCTGCGCCTCTACGAGCAGCCCCAGCGCGCACGCAACTCCCCCACCGCATCCAGCCCAGCAGCCACCATCGGCGGCCGACCCGAGCAGCCGACCGAAGCGAACGGTGCCGCACTTGCCTCCGAGGATCAACGGGGCCGCAGCAAGGGTTCCGGTTTCAGGAGCCGCCCTCGCCGCCGAGTCGTCGATGTCCATGGTGGGGCCGCCATGGGACACCTCCGCCCGACCTCACCGGGCGCGGCGGCTCGCACATCTGAGGCGGTCAGTCGGGCGGGATGTCGAGGTCGGTGCCGAATCTCGGCGGAGGACTGATCAGCCCCTCGCCGCTGGGCATGGTGATCGCCAGGTCGCCGTCGTCACCCTCGTCGAACCGCCAGCCCGGCGCCTGGTGCTCGAGACGGTGGTGGTGCCTGCACAGGCAGACCAGGTTGTCGTGCGTGGTCCCACCGTCGGGCCACTCCCGCCGGTGGTCCAGGTCGCCCGTCCGCGCGCGTGCGCGGCACCCCGGGAAGCGGCACCGCCGGTCCCGCAGCCGGACGGAGCGGTCGAGTTCGGCTCCCGGCGTGTAGCCGGCGGCTCCGGTGGGCGGCCCGAGCGCCGCACCGCGGCGTATCCCTGCGGCGTCGGTCAGCGCGACGAGGCTGCCCCGCAGCTTGTCCACGACCGCGATGCGTGGACGGTGCGCCAGCCCGGTCCCGTCGAGGTCGTGGACCCCCACCAGCGCACCCACGTCCAGCAGGGCGCGGTGCTCACCGTCGCACCACGTCCCGTCGAGAATCGCCCCCGTCGCACCGGCCAGCGCCTCCCGGGCCGCTGTCTCGTCCCGCGCCCGGGCGAGGGACGACCACTCACCGAGCGTGCGCTTCGCGACGGGCGTCGGCTGAGGTCCGCCAGCGTCATCGGACCGGTCGTGCACGGCATCGGGGGCCACGGCGTCGGTCGCCTGCGTGCCACCGGCTCGCGGCTGGGGCACGGCCTCGACTTCCGGATCCGTGGGGCCCGGCGCGGGCCCGGGGTCCGGCTCTGGCACGGGCTCCGGGTCGGGCAGGTCCGCGAGGTCCGGCGCCGCCGGGGCACCAGACCGAAGGCGTACCCGAGCTCCCGCACCACCTCGGCCGACACCAGCAGTCCCTCGACCTGCCCGGGCTCCGCGCCGCCGAGCATCGTCTCCAGGCTCGCCACGAGGGTGAGCGCGAGCGTGACCGCCGGGGCACCGTCCTCCCCTGGCCGCAGCACCAGGCCCTCGACGCAGTCGGCCATCCGCTGCTGCTCGGTCCGCTCGTCACCGTCGACCCGGGCCGCCTCCGCGTACCTCTCCAGCGCCCGGTGGATCGCCGCAGCAACAGGCAGCGGGAGGTCGATCGCGATCGTGGCCGTGCCGTCGCGGCGGTCGTGCAGCCGCACACCGCGCTCCCGGACCGCCGCCACCAGCTTCCGGGCGGCGGCGTCGGCGTCCTTGCGCAGGACGACGCACCAGGCGCAGTCACCGAGTTGAGGAGGCGTCTTGCGGCCGAGCAGGCGCAGCACGTGCGCCTCGATGTCCGCACGCACCGCGTCGTCCCTGACCGGGCCGACCACGTGCACCATCTGCCGGGCGTGCGCCGGGCTCAGCGCACCCTCGGCCATCAGGGCGTGCGTGGCGGGGAGCCGCTCGACCAGCGTCAGCGCGTCCGCCAGCTGCGTCCCGGCCGCCCTCGCGGTGATGGACGACGTGGGCGCCACCTCGTCGACCGCCCACTCGCTCACCTCCGACAGCACGGCAGGGCGCGCAGACCGGGTCGCGGCCGACGGGCGGCACCGGGCGAACTCGGCCAGCGACGCCGCGACCACCGCCGACAGCCGCGCGATCACACGGGACGGCGCTGCGGCGCGTTCGAGGTGGTCGATCCCCTGCTGCCGCCACGGCTCCTTCGAACGGGGACGGGCCGCCGGACCCCTCGTCGAATCGTTCGAACGCGTGTTCGATGGTACTCGGCCGACGAGGCGCCGACCAGAAAGGATGCACCGCCCTGTGGACGAGCGGGCGGGCGGAGAAGGCGCCCGGCGGGTCAGCCGGGCTGGTCCACCGATCCGGCTCGGGCGGCGGCGTCCAGCTCGCCGGCGTAGCGCCGCACCGCCTCGCGGAGCGCGTCCTCGACGTCCCAGCCGCGTGCCTGCGCCGCCGCCACGACGCCGAGCAGCCGCTCGCCCAGCTCCTCGGGGCTGCGGTCGGGCAGGTCGGCCGCCCCCGGCGTCGGCAGGCCGGCCCGCCCGGCGCGGCGGACCAGCGCCGCGCCCCACGAGGCCGCGGGCTGCGAGCGGGAGACGCCCTCGGTCGGCGAGCGGCGCTGCTTCTCCTGCTGCTTGATCTCGTCCCAGCCGGCCTCGACCTGCTCGACGTCCCGGGGCCCGGCGTCCCCGAACACGTGCGGGTGCCGCCGCACCAGCTTCTCGACCAGGTCCCCGGCGACGTCGTCGACGTCGAAGCGGCGCTCCGCTGCGGCCTCCGCGGCCACCCGGGCGTGGAAGACGACCTGCAGCAGCACGTCGCCGAGCTCCTCGCGCATGGCGACCGCGTCGTCGTCGACGATGGCGTCGTAGGCCTCGTGCGCCTCCTCGAGCAGGTAGCCGCGCAGCGAGGCGTGCGTCTGCTCGGCGTCCCAGGGGCAGCCACCGGGCGCGCGCAGGGTGTCCATGACCCGGACGACGTCGAGCAGCCGGGCGCCGGGCGGCTCCGGGGCTCCGTCGACCACCTCCGCTCCGGGCGCGGCCGCGGCGTCGTCGCTCAGCAGCACGACGCCGTCCGGGCGGGCTTCCGCCGCCGCGGCGTCGGCGACGTCCTCCACGTGCCAGCCCGCGGCCCGCAGGGCCTCGGCGGTCCCGGCGGCGCCGGGCAGGGCGAGCACCGGCCGGTCGGCCAGCGCCTGCCAGCCGGTGGGCCCCAGCAGGCCGGGCAGCCGGGGGCTGACGACGACGACGAGCGCGACGGGCACCGGCTCAGCCCCCGGCCCCGGCCGGCTGCACCTCGGGCTCCTCGGCGAGGATCCTGACCACGCCGCCCTCGCCGCGGACCAGCCGCCCCTCCTCGTCCAGCACGCCGTAGCGGGGGTTGACGGTGACGTCGAGGTCCCCGCGCACCTCGTCGACGACCTCGGCGCCCGCGACGGCCAGCCGCTCGGCGGCCGCGACCTCGACCTGCTCGCGCAGCTCCTCGAAGGTCGGGTAGGCCTCGCCGGCGACGAAGCCGACCACGGTGCCCACGCCCTCGACGGGGACGACGAACCCGGTGCCCGGCTCGGCGGCGGTCAGCTGCTCGCTGAGCACCGGCGGCAGCTCCTCGGCCGCGCGCCGGGCCAGTTCGGGCAGCGTGGACTCGCCCGGGTACCGGGCCGCGACCGTGGCATAGGCCTCCGGCGCCGCGGTGAGCTCGTCGACGACCGCCTCCCCCGTCGCCTCGTCCGGGACGGTGATGTAGCCGAACTCCACCTGCGCGTAGTCCTCGCGGATCTCCGTGTAGACCTCCTGCAGCGCGTCGTCGGAGAGGTCGCCGGCGCCCTCGGCCGCGGCGAGCTCCTCCCGGAGCAGCTGCTGGCGGATGGTCTCGGTGACGTCGGTCCGGCTCACGCCCTGCGCGGCGAGCTGGCGGTAGACCTCGTCGGGGTCGTCGTCGCCCATCAGCTGGTCGATGCGGGCGCGGACCGCGGCATCGTCCACGGAGAGGTCGTACCGCTCGGCGACCTCGGCGTAGACCTCGCGCTCCACGAGGAACCCGAGCACCCGGCGGGTGTAGTCGGCCTCGCCGGCGGCGGCGACCTCCTCGATGCCCTCCTCGGTGCGCCGCTGCTCGACCCCCTGCTCCAGCTCGGCGACGGTCACGCGGGCGTCACCCACGTAGGCGGCGACGTCCGGGGAGGTCCGGCACGCCGCCAGGGTGGGCAGGGCGAGGGCGAGCAGCAGCCCGGCGGCGGCCGCCCGGGGAGCGCGGGGCATCAGCACGACCGCAGGTTGCCACACCGGCCGCGCCGCCCGCGCTCACCGCCGCCGAAGTGGCCACTTCGGCGGTTCAGGACGCGACAGCGGCGACGGGGTGGTCCAGGACGGCGGTCAGCGTCGCGCGCAGGTTCTCCAGCAGCGCGATGTCGCGCACCGGCGTCCGCCGGTCGGGGCCAACCGGCAGCTTGAGCACGATCGTCTCCACCGCCGCCTTGTAGGAGGCGCCCTCGGCCAGGCGGGCCAGCCGCAGCTGCTTGGACTCCGGCAGCACCACCGGGCTGATCCGGACCGCACGGCCCTGCAGCGACACCTCGGTGATGCCCAGCGCGCGCATCGCGACCCGGAAGCGGGCGACCGCGAGCAGGTTGAGCACCGGGGCGGGCGGGGCGCCGTACCGGTCGGTGAGCTCGTCGAGCACGGCCTGCGCCTGGTCGTCGTCGGCGATCGAGGCGACCTTGCGGTAGGCCTCCATCCGCAGCCGCTCACCGGGCACGTAGTCGTGCGGCAGGTGGGCGTCGATGGGCAGGTCGACGCGCACCTCGACCGGCTCGGCCGGGGCCTCCTCGCCGGTGACCTGGGCGCGGTAGTCCGCGACCGCCTCACCGACGAGCCGGACGTAGAGGTCGAAGCCGACGCCGGCGATGTGGCCGGACTGCTCGCCGCCGAGCAGGTTGCCCGAGCCGCGGATCTCCAGGTCCTTCATCGCCACCGCCATGCCGGCCCCGAGGTCGGTGTTGTTGGCGATGGTGGTCAGCCGGTCGACCGAGGTCTCGGTGAGCGTTCGGGTGGGGTCGTAGGTGAAGTAGGCGTAGGCGCGCTCACGTCCTCGGCCCACCCGGCCGCGGATCTGGTGCAGCTGGGAGAGGCCGAAGGTGTCGGCGCGGTCGACGATCAGGGTGTTGGCGTTGGGGATGTCCAGGCCGGACTCGACGATCGTGGTGGCGACCAGGACGTCGTACTCCTTCTCCCAGAAGCCGACCATGATCCGCTCGAGCTCGTGCTCCTTCATCTGCCCGTGACCGACGGCGACCCGCGCCTCCGGCACCAGGGCGCGGATCTTGGCCGCGGCCTTGTCGATGGACTGCACGCGGTTGTGGATCACGAACACCTGGCCGTCGCGGAGCAGCTCGCGGCGGATGGCGGCGGCCATCTGCTTGTCCGCCCACGCGCCCACGTAGGTGAGCACGGGATGCCGCTCCTCGGGCGGGGTGAGGATCGTCGACATCTCCCGGATGCCGGTCAGGCTCATCTCCAGCGTGCGCGGGATCGGGGTGGCCGACATGGACAGCACGTCGACCGCCGTCCGCATCGTCTTCAGGTACTCCTTGTGCTCGACGCCGAAGCGCTGCTCCTCGTCGACGATGACCAGGCCGAGGTCCTTCCACCGGGTCGTGGGCTGCAGCAGCCGGTGGGTGCCGACGAGGATGTCGATGTCGCCGGCGGCCAGCTGGCGCAGGATCTCGGTGGTCTCCTTCTCCGACTGGAACCGGGAGAGCACCTTCACCGTCACGGGGAACTGCGCGACCCGCTCGGAGAACGTCTTGAAGTGCTGGTTGGCCAGCAGCGTCGTCGGCACCAGGACGGCGACCTGCTTGCCGTCCTGCACCGCCTTGAACGCCGCGCGCACCGCGATCTCGGTCTTCCCGTAGCCGACGTCGCCGCAGATGATCCGGTCCATCGGCACCGGGTTCTGCATGTCGGCCTTGACCTCGTCGATGGCCGCGAGCTGGTCGGGCGTCTCCTGGAACGGGAACGCGTCCTCGAGCTCGCGCTGCCAGACGGTGTCCGGGCCGAACGAGTGGCCCTGGGTCGCCATGCGCGCCGAGTACAGCCGGATCAGTTCGCCGGCGATCTGCTTGACCGCCTTGCGCGCCTTGGCCTTGGTGCTCTTCCAGTCCGCGCCGCCCAGCTTGGACAGCGCCGGCGCCTCGCCGCCCACGTACCGGGTGAGCTGGTCGAGGGAGTCGGTGGGCACGAACAGCCGGTCCGGCGGCTGGTTCCGGCGGGAGGCGGCGTACTCGACGATCAGGTAGTCGCGCTGCCCGCCGTTGACGGTGCGGCTGATCATCTCGATGTAGCGGCCGATGCCGTGCTGCTCGTGGACGACGAGGTCACCGGGCTGCAGCTGCACCAGGTCGACGGCGTTGCGCCGGCGGGCCGGCATCTTCACCGCGTCGCGCATCGAGGTGCCGCGCTGACCGGTCAGGTCGTGCTCGGTGAGCAGCGCCAGGCCGATGCCCGGGAACGCGAACCCGGTCTCCAGGTTGCCCTGGGTGACCGTGGTCAGCCGCGGCTCGGGGGCGGCGTCGACGCCCGGCACGAGCGCGGCGCCCAGCTCGGCCTCGGCGAACTGGTCGGCGGCGCGCTGCGCGGGGCCGGGACCGGCGAAGGTGACGACCACGCGCCAGCCCTCCCGGTGCCAGCCGCGCATCGTCTCGATGGCCTTCGGCACGTCGCCGGCGAACCGGTCGACGGTCGTGGCGTCGAGGTTGATCACGCCGTCATCCGCCGTGTCATCTGCTGTGACGGTGAACGACCCCGTCGTCCACCACGGCAGCCCGCGCCCGCGGGCGGCGGCCTCGACGTCGGCGAGGTCGCGGAAGGACGACGCCCCCAGGTCCAGCGGGGCCTCGCCGGCCTCCGCGGCGGTGGCCCACGACGCGGCGAGGAACTCCTCGGCGGTGCGCACCAGGTCCGCCGAGCGGCTGCGGACCCGCTCGGGGTCGGCGACCAGCACGTGGGTGCCGGCGGGCAGGAGGTCGGTGAGCAGCTGCATCGCCTCGTCGCCGATGAGGGCGGGGGTGAGGGACTCCATGCCCTCGACGGCGATGCCCTCGGCGACCTTGCCCAGCACCTCGAGCAGGCCGGGGTGCTCCACCGCCAGGGCGGCGGCACGGGCCCGGACCTCCTCGGTGAGCAGCAGCTCGCGGCACGGCGGCGCCCACAGCCGCTCGGGGCGCTCGTCCAGCGAGCGCTGGTCGGCGGCGGAGAAGTAGCGCAGCTCGTCGACCTCGTCGCCCCAGAACTCGACGCGGACGGGGTGCGGCTCGGTGGGCGGGAAGACGTCGAGCAGGCCGCCGCGGACGGCGAACTCGCCCCGCTTCTCCACCAGCTCGACGCGGGTGTAGGCGGCGTCGGCCAGCGCGCGCGCGACGTCGTCGAGGTCGGCGCCGTCCCCGGGCTTCAGCTCCACGGGCACGAGGTCGCCGAGGCCCGGCGCCAGCGGCTGCAGCACGCTGCGCACCGGTGCGACCAGCACGTCGATCGCGCCGTTCTCGCCGGGGTGGGTCAGGTCGCGGAGCACGGCCAGGCGGCGGCCGACGGTGTCCGCGCGGGGGCTCAGCCGTTCGTGCGGCAGCGTCTCCCAGGCCGGGAAGGTGGCCACGCGGCGCCCGGGCAGGAAGCAGCGCAGCAGCTCGGCGGCGACGTCGGCGTCCCGCTCCCCCGCCGTCACCAGCAGCACCGGCACGCCGGCCCCCGGTCGCGCGGCGGCGAGGGCGGCGGCCACCAGCGGCTGCACCGGCGGCGGAGCGGTGACGGCGAGCTCGGCGTTCCCCGCGGCCGCCACGACGCGAGCCATACCGGGATCGCTGAGGACGACGTCGAGCACGCCGCGAAGGGTCACGCTGTTCTCACTCCTGGGATGCGGGGCCGCGCCGCTGCCGCCGAGTGCGGCGCGGGGCCGGTTCCCAGGTTAGACGGCACCACCGACAGCCGCCCTCCGCGAGCGGACCTCAGCCGACGCCGCGCATCCGCCACGCGTGCCGGGCCAGCTTGGCCACGAGCTGCGCCGCGCCGTCGCCCGGGGCGACGTAGAACCGCGGGAGGGTGAACCGGTCGCCGGGCAGGTAGTCGCCGGTGACGCAGGCGTGGTCGTACCCGGCCGCCCGCACCGCGTCGGCCGCTGCGGCGTCGAACTCGCCCCACGGGTAGGCGAACCCCGGCACGTCGGCCTGCAGGACGTCCTGCAGCACCTCCCGGCTGCGGGTGACCTCCTCGGCGAGCACGGCCGGCTCCGCGCCGCGCAGGTGCGCGTGGTGGAGCGTGTGGCTGCCGACCTCGTGACCGGCCGCGGCGATCGCGCGCACGCCGTCGGCGCCGACCAGGTCCAGCCGGGGACCCTCGTCCCACGCGTTCTGCCCGTCGAGGCGGCCGGCCACGACGTAGACCGTGCCGGTCATGCCGTGGCGGCGCAGCACCGGGACGGCGTGGTCGAGGAAGTCGGTGTAGCCGTCGTCGAAGGTCAGCCCGACGAGACCGGCGGCCCCGCCGCGGTCGGTGGCCCGGACCAGCTCGGCGAGGGAGACCCCGCGCAGGCCCAGGCGGCGCAGCAGCCGCAGGTGCCGGTCCAGCCGCTCGGGGTGCACCCGGATCCGGTGGGGGTCCGGACCCTCGGTCGGGCTGATCGAGTGGTACATGAGCACGGGCGGCATCCGCAGCCGGTCCCGGTCGGACGCCGGGGTGCGCGGCCCGCTCGTGGCGGCAGCGGTCACCGGGACCCGCCGCGGCGGGCGGCCGGCACGGACGCCGGCGGGCCGGCGTCCAGCAGGTCCAGTGCCCGGCGCAGCACGGTGCTGGAGGTGTGCATCGTGTACGGGAAGTAGCGGACCTCGACGCCGACGGCCGCGAAGTCTCGCTCCAGCCGATCCCCCTTGGGCGTGCCCCGCCAGTCGTCGCCCTTGAAGATGACGTCGAAGCGCACCTCGCGCCACGTGTCGATCTTGTCCGGGACCACCTCGGCGTGCACGTCGTCGACGAACCGCAGGCTGCGCACGATCTCCATGCGCTCGGCGAGCGGGACGACCGGCAGCCGGCCCTTGGACTGCAGCAGCATCTCGTCGGAGACGACGCCCGCGATCAGTCGGTCGCAGTGCTGGGACGCGTGCCTGAGGATGTTGAGGTGCCCGACGTGGAACAGGTCGTAGGCACCCGGTGCATAGCCGATCAGCGTCATCTCACGTTCCCCCGTATCGATGCTGAACGCCCAGTCGACCAGGCTTCATGACCCTGCGTCACCAACGCGGCGGCCGGTTCACCCGATGGTGGTGGGCGCCGGCACGGCCTCGGGGCGGTCGGTGAGGCGGGCCATCTCCGCGCGCCACCGGGGCAGCGCCAACAGGAGGAAGCCCGCGGTGCACGCGGCGAGCAGCGCGTAGGCGCCCACGAACGCGGCGGTCCAGCCGAGGAGCAGGAAGACCAGGCACTGCACGCCGTAGTCGGTCGGGAGCAGCACCAGCGAGCGCAGCACGCTCGCCCCACCGGCGCCCGGGGCGGCCCGGGTGGCGGCACCGTGCCGGCTCCGCAGCGCCTCGTTCAGGAGCATGGCGGAGAAGTAGACGACGTCCACGACCAGGTAGCCCAGCGGGATCAGCAGCCAGGCCGCGTCCAGGTCGCCCTGCCGGTGCAGGCCGATGGCCACGGCCAGGTGCAGGCAGGCGATCTTCGCGGCGTCCACCATGTGGTCGAGCCACTCCCCGGCGGGCGAGCCGCCACCCCGGAGGCGGGCGAGCTGCCCGTCGGCCGAGTCGAGGGCGTAGCCGAGCACGAGCCCGAGCGCGACGAGCACGCCGACCCACCCGGTGTGCGGCGCCAGGGCGACCGCGGCGAGCGCGGAGAACGTCAGGACGGCGCTGCAGGCGGTGACGCCGTCCGGGGTCATGCCGCGGTGGAACGCGACGGCCGCGAGCAGCCGGCCCAGCGGCCGGTTGACGAACCGTCCGTAGGCCGGGGCGCCCTGCGCCCCCTTCTGGGCGCCGGCCAGGCGGCGGACGGTGTCGGCGACCGTCTCCCCCGGCGCCGGCCGGACGGGCGGGCGCGTCGGGGCGGCGGCGGGAGCGGGCACGTCCGCCTCCGCCACGTGGTCCTGCAGCACGGGGGACCTCCGGTGGTCTCGTCGGGCCCGCTGCGCGGACCGGCCCGCCGAGTGTGGGGGCAGCGCGCCCCCACCCGGCCCTCCTCGGCGGAGGACCTCACCCCATCGGGCCGGGACGGCTGCCGCGGGCGGGCCGGGACCACCCCGAAGGGGTCACCGGACGTGGTGGCGGCCCGGTCCCCGCGGCTAGCGTCCGCGCGACCACCTCGAGCCACCGACACCTGGAGTTCCCGTGGGAGAGCCGCGCACCGGCCGCGTCGTGGCGGTGCACCCGCACGCCGACCTGTACGGCAGCGACCGGATGTTCCTGGAGGCCCTCGCCGCGCTCGGTCCCGACGTGCTGGCCGTCCTGTCCACGTCCGGACCGCTGGTCGAGGCGGTGCGGTCCCGGGGTCACGAGGTCCTGGTCATGGACTTCCCGGTGCTGCGCAAGGTGGAGCTCAAGGACCCCCGCAAGGCCGCGGTGTTCGGCTGGCGCTTCCTGCGCTCGGTGCGGACCCTGTCGGCCTGGCTGCGCGCTCAGGGCACCGCCGTGCTCTACGTCAGCACGGTGACCGCGCCCGAGTGGCTCCTGGCCGGGCGGCTCGCCCGGGTCCGCGTCGTCTGCCACGTGCACGAGAGCATGCCCATGCCGCGCCCGGCCCGCACGCTCCTGCTCTCCCCCCTGCTGGCCGCCGACGTCGTCGTCGCCAACAGCGCGACCACGCAGGAGTGGGTCGCGCACGCCCCCGGCGCCCGCGTCGCCCAGCGCACCCGCGTGGTGCACAACGGGGTGCGGCCCCCCGACGCCCCCGCCACGGCCGCGGCCACGGGCTCCCGCGATCTCGTCGTGGTCGGCCGGCTGTCGACCATCAAGGGCCAGGACACCGCGATCCGGGCGACCGCCCTGGTCCGCGCCGCGGGCCACGACGTGTCGCTGACCCTCGTCGGCGACTGCTACCCCGGCTACGAGGCCGTCGAGTCCGACCTGCGCGAGCTGGCCGTCCGCGAACGGGTCGACCAGGTGACCACGTTCACCGGCTTCGCGGACCCGGCGCCCCACGTCGCCGGCGCCGCCGTCGTCCTGGTCCCCTCGCGGGTCGAGTCCTTCGGGCTCGTCGCCGTGGAGGCCCTCCTGCTCGGCCGGCCGGTCGTGGCCGCCCGCACCGGCGGGCTCCGCGAGGTCGTCCGGGACGGCGAGACCGGCCTGCTCGTGGACGCCGACGACCCGCGGGCGCTGGCCGACGCGGTGATCCGGCTGCTGCGGGATCCCCAGCTGGCCGCCTCGCTCGGTCAGGCCGGCCGGGCGGACGCGGAGGCGCGCTTCTCCATGGCGGCGTTCACAGCGGCCCTGGCCGACGCCGTCCTCCCCGGCGGTCAGCTGACCGCGCGCACCAGCCGGTCGACGGCGGCCTCGATGAGCGCGAAGCACGCCAGGTAGTCCTCGGCGGGGCGCCGGTACGGGTCGGGCACGTCGGCCCCGGAGCCGCCGGGCACCCGGTGCGGACCCGCCAGCGACGGCAGCGCGGCCAGCCGGGCCGCCGGTCCCTCGGCCACCTCGGCCGGCCACCCCGCGTCCGCGACGGCCTCCGCGATGGCGGCCGCCTCGGTCAGCAGGAACGTCCGGCGCACGGTCGCGGGTGCCGCGGCGACGACGGCGGCGCGGTGCTCCCGGGTCATGGTCAGCACGAGCCCGGCGTCCCGGAGCAGGTCCGCCCGCACCTGCCGGGCGGCGAAGGGCTGCGCCGGGACCCCGGCATCCGCAAGCAGACCGGCCATCGGCGGGTCGACGGGCCGGCCGACCAGGGCCAGCGTGCCGGCGCTGCTCACGGTCACGCCCGAGCCGCCCAGCCGGGACGCCAGCAGCCGCTCCCCCACGGGGGAGCGGCAGATGTTGGCCGTGCACACGACGAGGACGGAGACCCCGGTCGGGGTCCCGTCCCCGTCGGAGGGTGCGGGGACTCCGGTCACCGGCGTCCGGAGGGCTCGGGCCTGCCGGCGGGCCGGGACGCGGGCACCGTCAGCAGGCTGCGGGCGGCCGCGACCTCCGGCCGCTCGGACCGCTTCGGCCCGCCCGGCGCCGCCTCGTAGCCGTAGCTGCCGACGGCACGCGTGCGGACGTGGGTGAGCACGACGCCCGCCGTCCGCGCGCCGACGCGCTCCAGGATCTCGAGGCTGCGGAGCAGCGCGGGACGGCGGGTGCGGCTCGCGTCGGTGACGAGCACGGTCCCCGAGACGAGCCGGGCGAGGACGGCGGAGTCGGTCACCGGCAGGAGCGGAGCCCCGTCGACGAGCACGACGTCGTGCGTCGCCGCCAGCCGGGCCAGCACGTCGGCCATCGCCGGCGAGGACAGCAGCTCGCTCGGGTTGGGCGGCAGCGAGCCGGCGGTCAGCACGTGCAGGCCGGAGCGGCCCCAGTCCTGCAGGACGTCGGTGAGCCCGGCCTGCCCGATGAGCACCGTGGTGAGCCCGGCCGCACCCTCGAGGCCGAAGACGTCGGCCTGCGACGGGCGGCGCAGGTCGGCGTCCACGAGCGCCACGCGCAGGCCGGCCTCGGCCAGGGTCGCGGCCATGTTCGCCGCCACGGTCGACTTGCCCTCGGCGGCGTGCGAGGAGGTGACGAGCAGCGTGAGCGGCTCGCCCGGCCGGGCAGTGAACTGCACGGCGGTGCGCAGCGACCGGAATGCCTCGGCGGCAGGGCTGCGCGGGGCGTTGACGACGACGAGGTCGCGGCCCCCGTTCGCCGCGGGCGGGGTGTCCAGCGTCGCCAGCAGCGGGAGGTCGGTCACCCGGGCCAGGTCCTCGGCGGTGCCCACGCGGGTGTCGGTGAGGTCCCGGAGGACCGCCGCGCCGATCCCGAGGACCAGGCCGGCGAGCAGACCGACCGCCAGGTTCAGCGTGGTGCGCGGAGCGCTGGGCGACGACGGCGGCGTCGCCGGCGCCACGGTGACCCCCTCGACCGTCGGCTGCCCCTCATCGGTCTGCGGCGCCAGGGCGGCGACCGTGGTGACCAGCTGCTCGGTGACGGCGTTCGTCAGCTCGGCGGCGCGCTCTGACGACGAGTCGCTGACGCGCACCTGGAGGACGACGGTCCCGGACACGACCTCCGCGCTGACCCGTGAGGCAAGGGCCCGCGGCGTGGTGTCCAGGTCGAGCTTCGCGATGACCGGTTCGAGCACGGCCGGCGTGCCCGCCAGCATGGCGTAGGAGGCCACCTGGCTCTGGGCGTACGCGGACCCCTGGGCCAGGTCGTCGGCGCTGTCACCGAACCGCAGCGAGAAGAAGATGCTGCTGCTCCCCTGGTAGGACGCGGGCGTCAGCAGGGAGCCGACGCCGGCCACCAGCAGTCCCGCCAGGGCGACGGCGGCGGTCCACCGCCAGCGCCGGCGGAGCAGCTGCAGGAATTCGTGCAGGTCCATCGGTTCTCCCCCGTTGCGTCCATCCCGATCGATCTGGCCGGGCGCGTCGCCCCGGGGCACCGGTCGGGTGGCCGACGGATGCCTTCCCGGGGAAGCTACCGAGACCGCGACGTCCCGGGACCGGTGCGGGGGGAAGGCTGACCCGAAGGGATGACCGGCCGTGCCCCCCGAGGTGCCCGGCCGGCCTGCCCCTTCCGGGTGGCAGCGCGCTGCCGGTACGCGGGGAACCGCGCCGTCCGCCCGCAGACTGGGCGCGTGACCAGCCCGGGGACCGAGACGAGCCGCCGCAGCGGTCCGGCCTCCTCGCCCGCTCCCCTGGCGACCCGGCCGGGTGCCGTCCTCGCCGTGGTCGTCGCGGCGTGGGCCGCGGTCCCCGCGCTCGTGGCCCCGCCGAAGCTCACCTGGGCCGTGCTCGCCGTCCTGCTCGCCCTGGTGCTGGCGGCGCTGTGGCGGAACCAGCGGACCGTCCGCTGGACCACCCCCGTCACGCTCGTGACCGTCGTCCTCCTGTGCGCGACCGTCTCCAGCGTGCACCACGGCACCCTCCCCGAGCTGGTGCCGGGTGCGGCCACCGCCGCGCTGCTCGTGGGCTGCACGCTGCTGGCCGTCGCCTGCGGGCCCGACGACGTCCGGCTGCTGGCCCGCGGGCTGGTCCTCCTGGCACTGGTCGAGCTGGCCGTCGCGATGGTGACCAGCGCGACCGGGCTGCCGTCGCCGTGGGGCTACCTCGGCGGACCTGCCCCGGCCTACGACGCCAACGAGCTGGTCCCCGCCCTCGGCGGCCGCTCGACCGGCACGACGGCCCACCCGATCCCCTTCGGGACGCTCATGGCGGTCGCGGCCGCCCTCTGCCTCACCCGGGCCACCCGCTGGCCGGTGCTCGTGCGGGCCCTCGCCGGTGCGGCCGCCTGCTACGGCCTGGCCCTGTCGGGCAGCCGCAGCGCCGCCGTCGTCCTCTGCGCCGCGACGCTCGTCGCCGTCCTGACGCCGGGCGCGCTGCGGATCGGTACGGCCGCCCGGATCGCGACCGTGCTGCTCACCGGGATCCTCGCGCTCCGGCTGCAGGACGCCACGCTGGCGATCTACAGCAGCCTGGAGGGCACCGGCTCGCTGACCCACCGCCTGGCCGCCCTCGACGCCGCCGGCCGGCTGCTCGACCGGCCCTTCGCGCAGACGTTCCTCGGGAGCGGGACCGGCTCCCTGGACGACCTGTTCGACGCCGGGTTGCTGCAGCTGGACGGCTTCTTCGCCGTGGACAACCAGCTCGTGGCCACCTTCGCCGTCGCCGGCCTCGTCGGCCTGGCGGCGCTGTGCGCCGCGCTCCTGCTCGGCCTGCTGCGGGGGGACCCCCAGGTCCGGCCCGCCGCCCTGGTGCTGCTCGGCATGCTCCTGTCCTTCGACCTGCTGGAGTGGAACGCCACCGCCGTGCTGCTGCTCGCGGTGGTGACGCTCGGCTCCGGCGTCGCCCGCCCGGCCCGGCCCGGCCGCGGGGCGGCGGTTCCCCGGCCGCCCGCGGCCCTCCCGGTGGGGGTCGCGTGACCGCCACCGAACTGCCCTCCCCGGCTGCGGACGAGCCGCGCACGGACCAGCCGCAGGCCGCCCGCGCCGCCGGGATCACCCTGATCGGCCAGGCCCTGCGCATCGTCCTGCAGTTCGGCTCGATCGTGCTGCTGGCCCGGCTGCTCCTCCCGTCCGACTACGGCCTGCTGGCCATCGTGCTCGTCGTCGTGGGCATCGGCGAGATCGTGCGGGACTTCGGGCTGAGCACCGCCGCGATCCGGGCCCCCGAGCTGCCGACGCCGCTCCGGGACGCGCTGTTCTGGATCAACACGGGCATCGGTGCGGTGCTGTGCGTGCTCGTGGTGGCGTCCTCAGGGCTGCTGGCGGCGCTGTTCGACCGCCCCGAGCTGACCGGGATCGCCTGCGCCCTGGCCGCGACCTTCCTGCTCAACGGTGCGGCCACCCAGTTCCGCGTGACCCTGACCCGGGACATGCGCTTCCGGGCCCTCGTCACCGCGGACGTCGTCGCGCAGGCCGCCGGAGCTGTCTCGGCGGTCGTCCTGGCCGCGACGGGAGCCGGGTACTGGGCCCTGGTCGCCCAGCAGCTGGTCCAGGCGGCGGTCGTGCTCGTGCTGGTCGCGCTCCCGGCCGGCTGGGTGCCCGGCCGGCCGCGCCGCACCCCGGGGGTGCGCCCGTTCCTCACGCTCGGCCTGAACCTGGTCGGCACGCAGCTGATCAACTACGCGGGCAACAACGTCGACACGGTGACCATCGGCCTCCGCCTGGACGCCGCGGCGCTCGGCCTCTACAACCGCGGCTTCCAGCTGCTGATGACCCCGCTCAACCAGCTCCGCTCCCCCGCCACCACCGTCGCCCTCCCGGTGCTGGCCCGGCTGCAGGACGACCGCGAGCGTTTCGACGAGTACCTGCGGCGGGGTCAGCTGGCCCTCGGGTACCCGATCGTGGTGGCGCTGGGGATGGTGGCCGGCGCCGCGGGACCGGTGGTGCAGCTGTTCCTGGGACCGCGGTGGTCGGAGGTCACCCCGCTGCTGGCGCTGCTGGCCGTGGCGGCGGCGTCCCAGACGCTGGCCTTCGTCGGGCTGTGGACCTACCTGACCCGCGGCCTGGGCGCCCAGCTGCTCCGCTTCACCGTCGCCACCGCGCTGCTGCGGCTGGTCTGCGTGCTGGCGGGCAGCTCGTGGGGGGTCGTCGGCGTGGCCGCCGGCTACGCCGTGGCCGCCTTCCTCGAGTGGCCGCTGTCGCTGTGGTGGCTCTCGCGCATCACCCCGTTCCCCGGCCGCACCCTCGCCGGCGGTGCGGTCCGCATCCTGGCCTGCGCCGCACCCGCGGGGGCTGCCGCCGGGCTGGTCTGCCTGGCCGGCGGTGCGCTGCCGGTCGTCGTCCAGCTGCTGCTCGCGGGCCTGGCCGGGCTCACCGCCGTCGCCCTCCTGGCCGCCGTCACCCGCTCGATCCGCGACGACCTCGCCGGCGTCCTGGCGTTCGGCCGCTCCATGGCCCGCCGGTGACCGCCCGCCTGGCGCTCCGCCCCCACGGGGAAGGACCCGACGCCATGACCGCCCAGCCGGGGCCACCGCGGCCGTTCACCGTGCTGCAGTCCTTCCCCGAGCCACGGGAGACGACCAACCCCTACGTCGTGATGCTCCGCGAGGCCCTGGACCGGACGCCGGGCGCGCAGGTGCTGACCTTCTCGTGGCGGCGGGCGCTCACGGCCCGCTACGACGCGTTCCACGCGCACTGGCCCGAGATCCTGGTCGACGGTGCCGGGCCGGTGAAGAAGCCGGTCCGGCAGGCGCTGTTCGTGGTGTTCCTGGTCCGCCTGCGGCTGACCCGCGTGCCGCTGGTGCGGACGGTGCACAACCTGGAGCTGCCCGAGGGGCTCTCCCGCCGCGAGGTCGTGCTGCTGCGCTGGGCCGAGCGCGTGACGTCGCTGCGCATCCGCATCAACGGGACGACCGAGCTCGCCGCCGGCGCCCCGGTCGAGACGGTCCTGCACGGCCACTACCGGGACTGGTACGCGCCGCACCCGCGCCGGGAGCGCCGTCCGGGCCGGCTCGCCTTCGTCGGCCAGGTCCGCCGCTACAAGGGCGTGGAGTCCCTCGTCGCGGCCTTCGCCGCGACCTCCGACCCCGACCTGACCCTGCGCATCGCCGGCCGGCCGACCTCCGAGGAACTCGCCGACCAGCTGCGCGCGGCCGCCGCCGACCCGCGGATCAGCCTGTCGCTGCAGTTCCTGACCGATGCCGAGCTGGTCGCCGAGGTGACCGAGGCCGAACTCGTCGTCCTGCCCTACCGGGAGATGCACAACTCCGGCGGCGCGCTGGCCGCGCTGTCGCTGGGCACGCCGGTGCTCGTGCCGGACAACGAGGCGACCCGCGACCTGGCCGCCGAGGTGGGCCCGGGGTGGGTTCACACGTTCACGCCGCCGCTCACCGCCGCGGACCTCGAGGGGACCGTCGCCCGGCTGCGGACGAGCCCGCCGGCCGCCGCGCCGGACCTCTCGCGCCGCGAGTGGGACGGCGCCGGCCGCGCCCACCTGGCCGCGTACCGGCGGGCTCGGACGGCGCTGCGCGGCTGAGGACGGCCCGCACGCCCGCTAGCGGAGGAAGCGGGCCTCGCGGACCGCGGTGCCCACCTCGAGCGCCTCGCCCAGCGAGCAGGCCCCCCACCCGTCGGCCGCGTAGCCGGCGAGGACCTCCGCGATCAGCCGGCCGCGGTCCAGGACCGGTGCGGGCCCGTCGGCGGCGCCGTCCTCGGCGCCGGCGAAGCCGTCGTGCGCGAGCACGATCGCACCCGGGTGCACGCCCTCGCGGGCCTTGGTCAGGCGCTCGTCGTGCGGCACGTCCCGCCAGTCCCACGTGGTCGGGCCCCACAGCACCGGCATCAGGCCTGCACCGGTGACCGCCCGCCAGGTGCGGGGCGTCTGCCGGCCGTAGGGCGGGCGGTGCCACCGGACGGTGCGGCCCGCGGCGTCCTCCAGCTCGGCCCGGCCGGCCCGCATCGCCGCGGCCACCTCGCCGGTCGCACGTTCCGGGAGCGCGCGGTGGTCGACGCCGTGCAGCGCGACCTCGTGCCCGGCCGCCACGATCTCGTCGAACAGCGACCGGTAGCGGCGCACCCGGCCGACCAGCACGAAGAAGGTCGCCGTGGCCCCGGCGTCGGCCAGCGCGGCGAGCACGCGGTCGGTGCCGCCCGGCTCGGGTCCGTCGTCGAAGGTGAGGACCACCCGGGGCTCGGTGGTGCGCACCCGCACGATCGACCCGGCGACCGGGCCGGCCGCCCGGCGGGCAGCCGTGAGCACCGCGCGGGGGCCGATCACGCCGTCACGCGACCCAGCCGCCAGCGCCGCCCGTCGCGGGCGTACTCCTCGTAGACCACGCCCAGCGCGCCTGCGAGCATGCCGGCGCCTCGGAACAGCGCACGGGCGCCGCGTGCCTGGTGGCGCTGCGAGCGCAGGGCGACGCCCAGCGCCCAGCGCGCCGCGCCACCCCCGAGGCGGAGCACGCCGCGGCCGAGACCGCGGGCGCGCACCGCGAGCCGCGCCGCGGCTCCGGGGGTGAGCCGCAGCTCGGTCAGCACGGTCGCGTTGCCGTGGCTCCAGGCACGGGTCAGGACCCAGCGGCGGGTCATCCGCTCGGCCGGCACGCGGTCGTGCACCGCGGACTCCGCGCACCAGACCATCCGTCCGCCCGCCCGCGCCAGGGAGCGGCTGAACAGCGTGTCCTCGCCGCCGGCCAGCCCGAGCGAGGACTGGAAGCGGGTCCCGGCGGCGCGCACCTGCGCGAGGTCCAGGAGCAGGTTCCCGGTCGCCGCGACGTCGATCGGGGTGCCGGTGGGCAGCTGCCGGCGCACGAAGAACCGGCCGGCCTCGATCCAGGGGTCGACCGGCACGGTGTACTCGGCGAGGACCCGACCCGAGACGGCCGCGGCGCCGGAGTCCTCCCAGGTGCGCACGAGGGCTGCGAGCCAGCCCTCCCGCGGCCGCTCGTCGTCGTCGATGAAGGCGAGGAGGCGGGACTCCGCGGCCTCGTCGAGCGCGCGGTCGCGCACCGCGGCGATGCCCGGGCGCGTCTCGGTCACGTAGCGCACACCTCGTACCCCGGAGGCGACGGCGGCAGCGCTGCCCGCGGGGTCGTTGTCGACGACGAGGACCTCCGCGGTGTACCGGCTCCCGGCCGTCACCTCGGCCGCCTGCTCGAGCAGGCGCGGCAGCAGGTCGGCCAGGTCCGCCGGGCGGCGGAAGGTCGGCACGGCGACCGTGATCCGGACCCCGCCCTCGGTGGGGCCCCCGTGGATCGAGGGCGACGCGGTCGTGGCGGTCACCCGCTCATCACAGCACCGGAGGACCGCCGTGCGCCTCACCCGAAGGAGCGGGGGTGAGGCCTCCGGACGAGCGCGAGCAGCGCGATGCCCACCCCCTGGAGGGTGCCCCGCGTCACGGCGAGCAGCGGCCGCGGCGACTGCACGAGCTGCCGCCGACCTCCGCGCAGCAGGATCTCCCAGCTGACCCGGGGGGTGCGCACCAGCCAGCCCAGCAGCTGCCGGCGGGGCAGGTTGCGGGCGGCGAAGACCAGCCGGTTGCGGGCGTTGTACCGGTAGTAGAGCTCGGACTTGGCGTCGCCGGTGCGCTCCTCCTGCGTCCCGCCCTCGTCGTGCACCGCGACCAGGTCGGAGCGGACCACGAGGGTGCCGCCCGCGGCCAGCGCGCGGTGGCTGAGGTCGACGTCCTCCCAGTAGAGGAAGTAGTCCTCGTCGTACCCGCCGATGCGGTCGAGCATCTCCGCCGAGACGACCAGGCAGGCCCCGGTCAGCCAGTCCTCGACGGGGCCGCGGGAACGCGCCGGGCTGTGCGGCGCCCCGGTGCGGCCGTCCCGCAGGCCGAGCGTCGACCCGGCGAAGACGGTCGCGCCGCTGGAGTCCACGATCCGGGGGGCGAGGACGGCGAGCGGGTCGGCCAGGCTGGCCCGACGCAGCTCGTCGAGCACCTCCGGGGTGGCCGAGGCGTCGGGGTTGAGGCAGCAGAAGGTGGTGCAGCCCAGCTGCCGGGCCCGGGCGAAGCCGGCGTTGCTGGCGGCGCCGAACCCCCGGTTGTCCGGGAGCGCGACCAGCTCCCATCCGCACTCGGCGGCCAGCGCGGTGACCGCGGCCCGCTCCTCGTCGGTGCTGTGGTTGTCCACGACGACGACGCGGACGTCGGGGCCCAGCGGAGCGGTGCCCGCCAGGTTGAGCCGCAGCAGGGCGCTGGAGCCGTAGTTGACCACCACGACGCCCAGCACCCCCGGAGCGCCGCGGGGAGCGGCGGTCCGGGGGTGCTGGGTGGTCACCGGGACACGCTATCCGTGCCGGTGCGGATCACTGCGCAGCCGGCGCCGTGCCCGAGGCGCCGATCCACAGCTGCTCGACGCGGACCGGGACGGTCCCCGTCGCGCTGGCCGAGACGTACTGCTGCACCGAGAACGAGCCCGCCCGCTGCAGCACCGCCGTGTCGTCGGTGCGGGTCAGCGCCCAGTCCGCCGGTTCGGGGGTCCCGGCGGTCCACGCCTTGACCCGGAGGGTCGTCGCCGTGGTGCCGCTGACGTCGAACCGGACGTTCAGCGTCGTCCCGACCTGGTAGCCGCCCTTGAGCACGTAGCCGTCCAGGATGGTGTCCTGGTCGTCGACGGTGCGGATCAGCATGATCTCCACCTGGCGGTCGGCCCGGAACCGCAGCTTGACCGTGTAGTCGGTGGTCCCGACGCTCCGCGAGGCGAGGCTCACGTAGACGCCGCCCCCCGTCGGGACCTGCGGCAGGTTCAGCCCCACCTGCACGGCGCTGTCCAGCTGGGAGAACTGCGCCAGGGTGGCCGTGGTGGTCTGCCCGGCCGGACCGGTCAGCTGACCGGCACCACCGGTCACGGCGGCGTGGGCGAGGGCGCCCGCGACGGCCCACGGGCCGCCGACGTCCGCGGTACCCCAGCCACCGACGACCTCGCGGTCGAAGGCGTCGGCAGCCAGCGGAGCGTCCGCCGGCGGGGTCGTCGGCCCGGTGACGGTCACCGACCGGGTGGTCGTGCCGGTCAGGCCGGCGGCGTCGGTGACGGTGAGCCGGACGGTGTAGGTGCCCGCCGCGGTGTAGGTCCGCGACGCGGTGGCGCCGGTGGCGGTGGTGCCGTCACCGAAGTCCCACGCGTAGCCGGTCACCGCCGCGTCGTCGGTCGACGTCGAGCCGTCCACGGCCACGGTCAGCCCCGAGGGGACCGTCGTGAACGCGGCCACCGGCGCCTGGTTCGGCTGCGGGTCCGTCCCCGGCTCGGGCTGGGGCTCGGGCTGCGGCTCGGGCTGGGGCTGGGGCTGGGGCTGGGGCGCCACCGTGCCGGCGGGGTCGACCCGCAGGTCGTCGACGCGGACGGTGCTGGCCGCGGTCGCGCTGCCGGACGTGTAGACGTCCACCACGACCCCACCGGCCCGCTGCAGGGCGGCGGTGCTGTCGGTCCGGGACAGGTCCCAGGCCGCCGGCTCGGTCGTGCCGGCCTTCCAGACCTTGACCTGGACGGTCGTCGGCGCGGTGCCGCGGGTCTCCAGCCGCACGTTCAGCGACGTGCCGGCGCTGTAGCCGCCGGCCAGCAGGTAGCCGCCGAGGATGACGTCCTCGTCGTTCACCGTGCGCATCAGCATGACCTCGACCTGGCCGTCGGCGCGGAAGCGCAGCTTGGCCCGGTAGTCGGTCAGCCCCACGTTCCGGCTGCCCACGCTGACGTACGAACCACCGCCGGTGGTCAGCGCCGGCATGGTCAGCGTGGCCTGCACCGAGACGTCGGTCCGGTTCAGCCCGGCCAGCTTGGCCGAGGCGCTCTGCCCCGCACCCGTCACCAGGCGGCCGGTGCCGGCGGTGACCGACGTCGAACCCGACGTCGTCCACGCGCCGCCGACCTCGGCGGTGCCCCAGCCGGAGGTCACCTCGCGACCGAAGGTGTCGGCCGCCAGGGGCGCCCCGGCGGGCGGGGTCACCGGCGCGGTGACGGTCACCGACCGGGTGGTCGTGCCGGTCAGGCCGGCGGCGTCGGTGACGGTGAGACGGACGGTGTAGGTGCCCGCCGCGGTGTAGGTGTGCGACGCGGTGGGGCCGGTGGCGGTGGCGCCGTCACCGAAGTCCCACGCGTGACCCGCGACGCCGACGTCGTCGGTCGAGGCCGAGCCGTCCACCGTGGCCGTCAGCTGCGACGTGGTCGCGGTGAACGCGGCCACCGGCGCCTGGTTGGGCACCTCGACGACCGTGCCGGCCGGCTCGACCCGCAGGTCGTCGACGCGGACGGTGCTGGTCGCCGTCGCGCTGCCGGTGGTGTAGACGTCCAGGCCCACGGCGCCCGGGCGCTGGAGGGCGGCGGTGCTGTCGGTCCGGGACAGGTCCCAGGCCGCCGGCTCGGTCGTGCCGGCCTTCCAGACCTTGACCTGGACGGTCGTCGGCGCGGTGCCGCGGGTCTCCAGCCGCACGTTCAGCGACGTGCCGGCGCTGTAGCCGCCGGCCAGCAGGTAGCCGCCGAGGATGACGTCCTCGTCGTTCACCGTGCGCATCAGCATGACCTCGACCTGGCCGTCGGCGCGGAAGCGCAGCTTGGCCCGGTAGTCGGTCAGCCCCACGTTCTGGGAGGCCAGGCTCACGTACGTGCCTCCACCGGTCGTCAGCGCCGGCAGCGTCAGGGTCGCCTGCACCGCGACGTCGGTCCGGCTGATGCCGGCCAGCTTGGCCGAGGCGCTCTGCCCCGCACCGGCCGCCAGGCGGCCGGTGCCGGCGGTGACCGACGTCGAGCCCGACGTCGTCCACGCCCCACCGCGCTCGGCGGTGCCCCAGCCCGAGGCGACCTCACGACCGAAGGTGTCGGCCGCGATGGACCCGGCGCCGGTGGGCGGCGCGGTGACGGTCACCGACCGGGTGGTGGTGGCGGTCAGCCCGCCGGCGTCGGTGACGGTCAGCCGCACGGTGTAGGTGCCCGCCGCGGTGTAGGTCCGCGACGCGGTGGCTCCGGTGCCGGTGGTGCCGTCACCGAAGTCCCAGGCGTAGGTCAGCGGGGCGTTCTCGGGGTCGGTCGAGCCGGTCCCGTCGACGCGGGCGGTCAGGTCGGCCACCTGCGCGGTGAACGATGCCGCCGGCGCGAGGTTCTGCCCGCGGCCGAGCGCGGTGTGGCTCGACACCTGCTGGGCGGTCAGCGCCACGGGGTACACGGCGACCTCGTCGATGGCCCCGTTGAACCACGCACCTCCGGACCAGGAGGTGTCACCACCGATCCGCCAGTACCCGTTGAACGGCTGGGCACGGAAGGACCCGGTGCGGGACCCGACCTGGGTGCCGTCGACGTACATCGCCAGACCGCTGGAGTTCATGGTGGCGACGACGTGGTGCCAGGTGCCGTCGTTGTAGGTGCCCGTGGAGGAGACCACCGTCGCGGCGCCGTTGTAGATGCCGAAGTTCAGGCGCCCGGCGGTGTCCATGTACACGTGGCGGTCGTGGTTGTCGCTCAGCCCGGAGGTGCGCTCGCCGAAGCCGATGATCTTGCCGCCCGTGCGGGACGTGGTCTTGAACCAGGCCTCCAGGCTGAAGGTCTGCGGCCCGGCGATCGGGGTGCCGGTGGAGGCGCTGCCGCTCGACGTGCCGTTGAACGTCGCGGCGCGGTTCGCGTCACCCTGGATCGCACCGGCCGTGCCGCGGGTCACGCCGCTGCCGACCGTCAGGTCGCGGGTGCCGGCGTAGTCGTAGGCGATGCCGCCCGAGGGCTCGCCGAGGTACCAGTGGTTGGTGGCGCCGTCGGCCATGACGGCCTGGGCGTAGCGACGCGGCGAACCGCTGCTCGCGGCGGGCACCGTGCCGTTGACCCAGGCCGAGGCGAGCTGGTTCCCCGACGCGTCGGCCATGGTCACCTGCCAGCGGTGATCGCCGGCCGAGGCCCCGGTGTCCGTGCAGCCGTAGGTCGGCAGGTTCCACCAGCGGGAGGGCCGGGTGACCTCGCAGACCGGAGCCGAGGTGTTCGTGTCGCGGTAGACCCGGTAGGTGAGGTTCTCGTTGTCCTGGTCGGCCACGGCCGGCCAGGTCACCCGCACGCCACCGGGGAGCATCGTCGGGACGACGGTGAAGGGCGCGAAGCTCTTCGGGCCGATCTTGCCCGGGGCCAGCGGCCGCACCGCGAACCGGGTGAGGCCCTCCTGGCCGACGCCGTTCACGGTGGGGAACTCGCCGCCGTAGACGACGTAGTCACCGTTGCCGGCCACCGACCAGCCGGCCTGGTACTGCTTCGTGAAGGTGCCGCCCTCGAACTCGGGGTTCCACGCGAGGAAGGACGGTGCCGGCTGGCCGACGAGCTGGTTGTTGGTCGACCGGTTGTTGATCCACGGGCTGACGCGCTGGACGGTGCCGGTCGGCGCGGCCGACACGGCCTGGGCGAAGTCGTGGTAGCGAGGGTTCTGCTCCCCGAAGGCACCGATGTTGGCGCAGTCGTGGGCGTGCGAGGAGGTGTAGACGACCTCGTTCGTGGCGTAGACCCCGTAGTGGTCGCCTCGGCAGTCGGCGAACCACACCGGCGCACCGCCGTCGGCGCGCGCGGCGAAGGTGCCCTCGAGGTTGCCCGGGCCGCCGTAGTCGTAACCGGTGCCGTAGACGACGCCGTTCGCGGTCGACAGACCCATGATCGCGGAGTCCGGCCCCTGGTTGCGGAGCAGCGAGTTCACGGCGAACGGCTTGGTCGCGCCGGTGGTGGCGTCGAGCGCTCCCACACCGGTGGCCGACGAGCCGTTCAGCGAGGCGAATCGGCCGGCGACGACGACCTGGTTGGTGCCCGCGAGCACCATCGACGTGATCAGGTTGCTGGTCCCGCCGGGCTGCGGTGCCCAGGCCAGGAGGGTGCCGTCGGTCGGGGTGACGGCGGCCAGCCGGGTGCGCGCCACCGAACCGACCGCGGTCACGGAGCCGCCGAAGTACACGGCGGAGCTGGTCGCGGCGATCGCCGACACCTGGCCGGTCACCGCAGGGCGGAAGTCCGCCGCGAGCTGGCCGGTGGCGGTGTCGAACGCCGCGATCCGCGACCGGACCGCGCCGTTCACCCGGCCGAAGTCGCCGCCGACGAAGAGGCGGGAGCCGTTGGGGGACGCGGCGAGGGAGAGCACCTGGCCGTCGAGCGTGGGCGCGAAGGAGGTGATCAGCTGACCGGTGCGGATGTCGTAGGCCAGCAGGTGGCTGCGGGGCGTCTCCGCAGTGCCCTTCGGAGCGCCGGCCGGACGGGCGCTGGTGAAGTTGCCGCCCACGTACACCGTGTTGCCGACGATGACCTGGGTCCAGGCGACCCCGTTGATCTGCACCGTCGGCAGCGAGTCCGCGGTCACCGTGGTCGGCGTCGCCGCGGCCGTGGGGTCCAGGGGCGCCCAGTCGGCATGCGCCGTGGCCGGGAACGCCCCCCCGAGCACTCCCGCCATGAGCAGGGTTGCAAGCAACCCGGCCATGAGTGTTCTCGGAACGGCAACTGCGCGTGCTGACATGACGTCTTCCCCCGTGGTCGCATGGCCGTCCTCCGGCCAGTCGGACGAACACTAAGCGTGACGAAGGGTGACGGGGCATCCCCCGATGCGGTGACAAACGCCCTGGACCGGCAGCCGCGACCCCCGCTTCATCACCCTGGGTGACGCCGTTCGGGTGCCCAACTGACCGCAGGGCCCCCGGCGGTCGCCGGGGGCCCTGCGGTCGTGCGGTCGTGCGGGACGGGGGTCAGGCGGTGGGGCCCCGGAACACCATGAAGGGGGCACCGGGCCGGTACCCGACCGCGACGGACACGTCCCGGCGGTCGTCGGCCGGCACGCTGAAGACGTACACGGCCTCCGCCGTGGCGCCCGCGTCGAGGGTGCCGCCGAAGGGGGACGCGGAGGGGTCGTCCAGCGGCGACGCCGGCACGGCGTCGGTGCCGTGGGTGAGCTCGACGGCGACCCCCTCGAGCGGCACCGCCTCGTCGGTGCCGTTCGTCAGCCGCACGGTCACCCGCAGCGCCGGACCCGCGACGTTCCCCCGGCCCACGCCGGAGCCGTCGATGGCGGTGATCGAGACGAGCGAGCCCGTGACCCCGTCGCCGGTCGCGGCGGGAGCGTCCAGCGCGACGGCCGGCAGGTTCGGCGGGCGCTCGTCGGCGGCGACGGACTGCCCGGCGGGGCCGCTCGCGACCGGGGGCGGCGGGATCGCGGGACCCTCGATCGTCGGCTCGTCGCTGGGCGCGGCCGTCTGCGTGGGCTCGACCGCGGCCTCGGTGCCGCCGTCCTCACCGCCGCCGCGGGTGCCGAGCACCAGCACCAGCGCCACGAGCGCGGCAAGCGCCAGCGCCGTCCCGGCGATCAGCAGGCGTCGGCGCCCGGCGCCCCCTCCCGTGCCCGGACCGGTTCCCGGCTCCAGTTCGCCTCCCACGGCGTCTCCCCCTTCGCGCTCCGTGCGGAGCTCCTGTTCGCGGTCGGTCCCGGGCCCGCGGCTCACTGCTGCGCCGCCGGGAGGTGCTCGTGCGGGGACGGCTCGGCCTGGGTGGGCAGCCGCCGGACGTTGTCCGGCAGCGGCGCCACGTCCCTCGCCGGGCTTGTGTCCTCCGGAGTGCGCCGCCCGCTGGGGCGGTGGCGCGGGAAGCCCCGGCCGGCGAGCACCCGCGCCAGCTCCTCGTAGCCGTGGGCGACGGCGTCCCAGTCGTAGGAGCCGGCCAGCTCGCGGGCACGGCGGCCGGCGGCCCGGACCCGGCGGGGCTCGGCCTCGGCGGCGTCGACCAGCGCGGCGAGGTCCGCGGGACCCACGAAGTACCGGCCGGCCTCGGCCGCGACCTCGCGGTTGAAGTCGACGTCGTAGGCGAGCACGGCGGCGCCGGCGCCGATGGCGCGCAGCAGCGAGGGGTTGGTCCCGCCGACCGAGTGGCCGTGCAGGTAGGTGTAGGCGTTGGCGTACAGCTGGTCGAGCTGGACCTGGTCCCAGACGCCGCCCAGGAACCGGACGCGGTCGTCGGCCGCGGCGTGCACCCGCGCGGTGTAGGCGTCGGAGTAGGGCGCCGAACCGACCACGACGAGCGGCTTGGTCGCCGCGCTGCGCGTGTAGCCCTCGACGATGACGTCGACGTGGTTCTCGGGCTCGAAGCGGGCCACCACGAGGTGGTAGCCGCCCGGGGTCAGCCCGAGCTCGGCCAGCCGTTCCGTGCCGGGCTCGATGAGCGGGGCGCCGTAGGTGAGCAGCGTGGTCGGGGCGGCGAACTCGTGCCGGTAGTAGTCGGCGATGCCGACGGCGTCGGCGATCAGGGCGTCGGACCAGCGCACCGCCATGGCCTCGGCGGCGCGGTAGTAGCGCTGACCCAGCGGGCCCCACTTGGCGCGCTTCCACTCGAGGCCGTCCACGTGCGTGGCGACCGGGATGCGCGCGGCGCGCAGCAACGGGAGCAGCGGTGCGTTGGCCGCGTTGAAGACGAAGGCGGCATCGGCCCGGTGACCGAGCAGGTGGCCCACGGACAGCGCCGAGTGGCTCAGCGTCTCCAGCGAGCGCTTGCGCGCCGCGGGCAGGTGGACCAGCTCCATGCCGAGGTGCCGGGCGGGACGGGTGCCGTCCCCGGCCGACGTGCGGCAGTAGACGACGACGCGGTGGCCGCGGTCGGCCAGCCGCCGGCCGACCTCCTCGACGGCGGTCTCGAAGCCGCCGTACCGGGCGGGGACACCTCGCGTGCCCAGCATGGCGATGTGCATCGGGAATCCGTCCGTTCGCTGGTCAGCGACCCGACCGGCCGCTCCGGCGCGTGCGTACGCGTCGCGGACCAAGGATCGGCGAGCGGGAGCGCGCTGAACCCGGTCCGGGGGACGCCGTGACCCCTCGGGGTGACCCCCGGAGGGGGTGGTTCAGTACGCGCCGGAGGAGCTGAGGACGGCCCTGGCGGTCTTCCAGAGGATCAGCATGTCCAGCGCCAGGGACCAGTTCTCGACGTAGCGGAGGTCCAGACGGACCGCCTCCTCCCACGGCAGGTCGCTGCGGCCCGAGACCTGCCAGAGGCCGGTCAGGCCCGGCTTCACCAGCAGCCGCCGGCTCACCGAGGAGTCGTAGCGGGCCACCTCGCCCGGCAGCGGCGGGCGCGGGCCCACCAGCGCCATGGAGCCGCCGAGGACGTTGAGGAGCTGGGGCAGCTCGTCCAGCGAGAACCGGCGCAGCCAGCGGCCCACGGGGGTGACCCGCGGGTCCTCGCGCATCTTGAACAGCAGCCCGTCGGAGATGTTGCCGGCCTGGATCTCGGCCAGCCGCTGGTCGGCGTCGACGACCATGCTGCGGAACTTGAGCATGGTGAACGACCGCCCGTTGATGCCGATGCGCTCCTGCCGGAAGAGGACCGGTCCGGAGCTGGTCAGGCGCACGGCCAGCGCGATGCCCAGGAGCACCGGGGCGAGGACCAGCAGCGCCACGGCGGCGGCGGAGCGGTCGACGGCGCCCTTGACCATGCGCGGCCAGCCCTCGAAGCGGGGCTGCTCGACCGAGAGCAGCGGCAGGCCCTCGAACGGGCGGATGTGCAGCCGGGGGCCGGCCACCTCGATCAGCCCGGGGGCGACCAGCAGCTCGACGCCGCTGCCCTCGAGGCGCCAGGAGAGCTGGCGCAGGTACTGGGCGGCGGTCTCGCTGGCGGAGGTGACGGCGATGGTGTCCGCGCCGAGGCGGGCGGCCATGGCGACGACGTCGTCCAGGCCCTCGACCGGCACGTCGGCGAGGCCGGCCACGCGGGACCGGTCGGCGGGGGTCACGCAGAAGCCGACGACGTCCAGACCGGCGTAGTGCTCGCGCCGCAGCCGGTCGGCGAGCTCGAGGACCGCGCCGCCACGGCCGACGACGATGACCCGCTTGGTGCAGCGGCCGCGGGCGCGCAGCCGGCGGAGGTTGCAGCGCGCGGCGTAGCGCCAGGCCAGCGTGGCGACGGTGAGGGCGGGGACGCCGATGACCACCAGCGCGCGGCTGAGGTCGAGATCGGCGGCGTAGGAGACGAAGCCGGCGACGGCCAGCGCGACGAGGCCGGCCCGGCCGACGGTGCGGTACTCGTCGCTGCCGGTGCCGAAGACGCGCTCGTCGTGCGCACCGCAGGCCCACAGCAGCAGCGGCCAGGCGGGCACGAGCGCCACGGCGGCCCAGAACAGCGAGGGCGCCGGCGGCAGCCCCTCCGGCCGGGTGAGGACGACGCCCGCGCCGATGGCCGCCGCGGCGAGCGCCTCGACCACCGCGAGGCCGAGCGCGTAGCGGCGCACCCAGGGAGCCGAGGGCCTGCGGCCCAGCGCACGCACAGGTGCCGGTGAGGTGTCCCGGCGCGGGGCCGGGATCCGGTCCAGGCCGCTGGCCAGCGCTTCCTTGTCCACCAACACGTGTGCTCCCCCGTTACGCGGTGTTATCGGGTCGACACGCGAGGGGTACGGCCGGTAGGCCACCGAACAGGACGTTCTCCCCCGGGTGAAGTCCTCGATGCCGGGAGAACACTCACAGTCCGTCACCGCCGGGGTCAACACGAACGGGCTGCCTTCACCCTTCCGGGGGCCGGGGCGTCCCCCGATCACGCTGCGCCACCGCTAGCTGCGGGCGTGCACCTCGTTCTGGGCGGCCTCCAGGCCGCGGGCCAGCAGCACCTCGACGGCGTCGGCGGCCTCGACCAGGAGCAGGTCGAGCTCCTTGCGCTCCGTGGCGGAGAAGTCCTTGAGCACGTAGTCGGCCGGGTCCTGGCGGCCCGGGGGGCGACCGATGCCCACGCGGGTCCGCAGGTAGTCCTTGGTGCCGGTGGAGCGGGTGATCGAGCGCAACCCGTTGTGCCCGCCCTCGCCGCCGCCGCGCTTGAGCCGCACGACCGCGAAGTCGATGTCGAGCTCGTCGTGCACGACGACGAGGTCGGTGGCGGGCAGCTTGTGGTAGTCGAGCAGCCCGCGCACGGGGCCGCCGGACTCGTTCATGTAGGTCAGCGGCCGGGCGAGGACGACCCGCCGGCCGGCCAGCCGCCCCTCGCCGCTGACCGCGCGCGACCGGGCACCCTTGCCGGGCGAGAGCCGGATGCCGGCGCGGTCGGCGAGCAGGTCGAGCACCATCGCGCCGACGTTGTGCCGGTTGCCGGCGTACCCGGGCCCGGGGTTGCCCAGGCCCACGACGAGGAACGGCCCCTCGGAGGGTGCGGACGCCGCGGGGGCGCCGGCAGTGCCGGCGCCCCCGCGGGTCGTGCTGTCGGTCAGCGGAGGCCTCAGCTGTCCGCGGACTTCTCGGCCGAGTCCATCGACTCGCCGCTGCCCTCGTCCTGCGGCTCCGGGACGACGTCGCCGTCGGCATCGGACTCCTCGCGCTCGATGCCGGCCTCGGCCTCGGCCTCGGCGAGCTCGGCCTCGAGGGCCTCGGCGGTGGGCGCACCGAGGAAGCCGATGACCAGGGCCTCGGCGTCGGTGATCAGCGTGGCGCCCGAGGGCAGCACGAGGTCGCCGGCGGCGATGTTCTGGCCGGCCTCGCGGCCGGTGATGTCCACCTCGATGCTCTCCGGCAGCTTGGTGGCGTCGGCCTCGATCGAGACGGTGTTGAGCTGGTGGTTCGGGATCGAGTCGGGGGCAGGCTCGCCGACGACGACGATCGGGACGTCGACCGTGGTCTTCTCACCGCGGCGGACGAGCAGCAGGTCGGCGTGCTCGTGCTGGCGGGTCAGCGGGTCGCGCTGCACGGCCTTGGTGAGGGCCAGCTGCTCCTTGCCGTCCAGGACGATGGTCAGCAGGGCGTTGGTGCCGCCGTTGCGCAGGGCCGCGGCGAACTCGCGGGCCGGCAGCGACAGGTGGACGACGTCCTGGCCGTGCCCGTACAGGACGGCGGGGACGCGGCCGGCGCGACGGGTACGGCGGGCGCTGCCCTTGCCGAACTCGGTGCGGGTCTCGGCTTCGAGCCGGAAGTCAGCCACGGTGATGTGCTCCTCGGGAGGTGGATCGGTCTGCGGGCCGGCGCCGACGCAGCACACCTCAGGAGGCACACGCACGTCGATCACGGAGCGGAGGCTCCCTCGCCGGGCAACGCAACCAGACTACGCGACGCAACCGAGGGTCCGCCCGAGCGGGGGCCCGGAGGGTCCCCCGAGGGCGGACGGGCGAGCAACGCCGCGGAGCGGGTCCTGAAGAGCGGGGGCCCGGAGGGTCCCCCGAGTCAGGACGGGAACGCGCTCGTCGCAGCAGGGGACGGCCCGTGGCCGCGGTGCGATCCGGAGGATCGCGATGTCACGAGGCGCCGTCGAAGAGGCTCGTCACCGAGCCGTCCTCGAAGACCTCCTTGATCGCCCGGGCGAGCAGCGGGGCGATCGACAGGACGGTGAGCTTGTCGAAGCGGCGCTCGTCCTCGATGGGCAGCGTGTTGGTGATGATGACCTCGCTGACCTTGCTGTTGGACAGCCGCTCGACGGCCGGGCCGGACAGCACGCCGTGGGTGGCGGCGACGATGACGTCGGCCGCGCCGGCGTCGAAGAGCGTCTCGGCGGCCTTCACGATCGTGCCGCCGGTGTCGATCATGTCGTCGACCAGGATGCAGACGCGGCCCTCGACCTCGCCGACGACGCGGTTGGCGACGACCTCGTTGGCGACCAGCGGGTCGCGGGTCTTGTGGATGAAGGCCAGCGGGGTGCCGCCGAGCTTGTCGCTCCAGCGCTCGGAGACCCGCACCCGGCCGGAGTCGGGCGAGACGACGGTGATGTCGCGGTCGCCCCAGCGCTCTTTGACGTGCTCGATGAGCAGGTCGAGCGCGAAGAGGTGGTCGACCGGGCCGTCGAAGAAGCCCTGGATCTGCGCGGTGTGCAGGTCGACGGTCATGAGCCGGTCGGCCCCGGCGGTCTTGAACAGGTCGGCGACCAGGCGGGCCGAGATCGGCTCGCGGCCGCGGTGCTTCTTGTCCTGCCGGGCGTAGGGGAAGAACGGGGCGACGACGGTGATCCGCTTGGCCGACGCGCGCTTGAGCGCGTCCACCATGATCAGCTGCTCCATGAGCCAGGTGTTGATCGGCGCGGTGTGGCTCTGGACGACGAAGGCGTCGCAGCCGCGCACCGACTCCTCGAACCGCACGAACAGCTCGCCGTTGGCGAACTCGTAGGACGCCGTCGGGGTCGGGGTGACGCCGAGGTGCCCGGCGATCTCGCCGGCGAGGTCGGGGTAGGCCCGGCCGGAGAAGAGCATGAGGCTCTTGTTGGTGGTCTGCCGGATGGCGCTCATCGGCTCTGCTGTCCCTCGTCGTCGTGGTGCGCCCCGGGGTGCTCGGGGGCGTCCGCCCGCCGCTCGGCGGCTTCGGCGGCCTCCGCGGCGGGGCTGCCCGGCCGGCGGCGTCGCACCCAGCCTGCCACATTTCGCTGGGGCCCCCGCGCCACGCCCATCGCCCCCGGGGGGACGTCCTGGGTGATGACCGAGCCCGCGGCGGTGTAGGCGCCGTCGCCGATGGTGACCGGTGCCACGAGCATCGTGTCCGACCCCACGCGGACGTGGTCGCCGATCGTCGTGCGGTGCTTGGCCACGCCGTCGTAGTTGACGAAGACCGTGGCGGCGCCGATGTTGGCGCCGCGGCCGATGGTCGCGTCGCCCACGTAGGACAGGTGCGGGACCTTCGACCCCTCCCCCACCTCGGCGTTCTTCGTCTCGACGAAGGCGCCGACCTTGGTGCCGCGTGCCAGCCGCGTGCCCGGGCGCAGGTAGCTGAACGGGCCGACGGTGGCCTCCGGCCCGATCTCCGCCCCGAGGCAGTGCGACCGGACCACGCTGGCGCCGCTCGCGACGGTGCAGTCGACCAGCGTCGTGTCGGGGCCCACCACCGCCCCGGAGGCGATCGTCGTCGCCCCCCGCAGCTGGGTGCCGGGCTCGAGCACCGTGTCGTTCCCCACCTCGACGGTGACGTCGACCCAGGTGGTCTGCGGGTCGACGACGGTGACGCCCGCGCGCATCAGCTCGTCGAGCACGCGGTCGTTCAGCGTGCGCCGCCGCTCGGCCAGCTCCCGGCGGTCGTTGCACCCGAGGACGTCGTCGGGGTCCCCGGCGCGGACGGCGGCGGTCGGGGCGCCGCCCTCGACCAGCGGCGCGAGCGCGTCGGTCAGGTACTGCTCGCCCTGCGCGTTGGCCGACCCGATGCCGGCCAGCACCCGGCGCAGCGTGCCGGCGTTCGCGACGTACACCCCCGCGTTCACCTCGCGGATGGCGCGCTGCTCGTCGGTGGCGTCGCGCTCCTCGACGATGGCCCGCGGGGCGCCGTCGGCACCGCGGACGATGCGGCCGAGCCCGGTCGGGTCGTCCACCTCCGCGGTCAGGACGGTGAAGACGCTGCCCGCCGCGTCGTGGGCGTGCACGAGCGCCTCCAGCGTGCCGGTGGTCAGCAGCGGCGAGTCGCCGTTGAGCACCAGCACCGCCCCCTCGACGTCGGGCACCGCGGCCAGCGCGACCTCGGCCGCGTGACCCGAGCCCAGCTGCTGCTCCTGCACGACCGCCAGCGCCCCGGGGGCGATCTCGGCGAGGTGCGCGGCCACCTGCTCCCGGCCGGAGCCGACGACGACGACGGTGGTGCCCGCCGCCAGCGGGGCGGCCGCGGCCAGCACGTGACCCAGCAGGCTGCGCCCGCCGAGGGCGTGCAGCACCTTGGGGGTCGACGAGCGCATGCGCGTCCCCTGGCCCGCAGCCAGGACGACCACGGCGGCGACGGGCGGAGCCCCTGCGGGACGGGACGACGACGGTTCCTGCGGGGCCACGGGTCTCCTCCGACGGTGACGGCTGCTGCTGGGGGACTCGGACTCGAACCGAGACTGCACGGCTCCAAAGGCCGGCGGGCTGCCGATTACCCCATCCCCCACGCGCGGCGCCGGCGGCCGGCGTCGCACAGGTACCCGCGTGGACCGGCACCCGGGGGCGAGCCTACGGCCGGGGGCCCCGAGGGCGGGCACCGGCGGAGCGGCCGGGCGTGCCCGCGACCGCCACCGGCCGGTTCGCGGATCCGCCTACGCTGTCGTAGCTTTCTCCGAACGCAGCCCGAGGCTCGCTGGCCGAGACCGCGCCCGAGGCCGAATCCGAACAGCCAGGAGTTTCCTTGTCCGCTCCCGCCCTCACCCGGCCGACGGCTCCGCCGCGCGCAGAGCCCTACGACGGGTTGCCGGCCAACGCGATCGGGCGGCGCAAGAGCACGCTCGAGATCGTCACGCTCTACGTGATCGTGCTCGTGCCCTTCGTCGCGCTGGCCGCCGTCGTCCCCGCGGTGTGGGGCTGGGGCCTGTCCTGGCTCGACGTCGGCCTCGCCGTCGGCTTCTACTACCTCTCGCTGCTGGGCGTGACCGTGGGCTACCACCGGCACTTCACGCACGCCTCGTTCAAGAGCCGGCGCCCGCTGCGCCTCGGGCTGGCCGTCGCCGGTTCCATGGCGATCCAGGGCCCGGTCAACCAGTGGGTGGCCGACCACCGCCGGCACCACGCCTTCGCCGACCGCGCGGGCGACCCGCACTCCCCCTGGCGCTACGGCACCGACCTCCGCTCGCTGCTCAAGGGCATGTTCCACGCCCACCTGGGCTGGCTGTTCGACCGCCGCAAGACCAACCAGGCGCGCTACGCCCCCGACCTGCTCAAGGACCGCGGCCTGGTCCTGATCTCGAAGACCTTCGTCGTCTGGGCGTTCCTCAGCCTGGCGATGCCGGCGGTGCTCGGCGGCCTGATCACGGGCACCTGGGCCGGCGCCTGGTCGGCGTTCTTCTGGGCCGGCCTCGTCCGCGCCGCCCTGCTGCACCACGTGACCTGGTCGATCAACTCGGTCTGCCACGTCGTCGGCAACCGGCCCTTCGCCTCCCGCGACCGGGCGACCAACTTCTGGCCGCTGGCGATCCTCAGCGGCGGCGAGTCCTGGCACAACCTGCACCACGCCGACCCGACCTGCGCCCGGCACGGCGTGCTGCGCGGTCAGATCGACATCAGCGCCCGCGTCATCTGGGTCTTCGAGAAGCTGGGCTGGGCCTCGAACGTCAAGTGGCCCGACCCGGTGCGGCTGGCCGCCAAGCGCCGCGTCGAGGCCCCGGCCACGTCCTGAGCGGAACCGACCCCGAGGCGCCGCCCGCTCCGGGCGGCGCCCGGCCCCGCGTGCGCATGACCGGCGCGCAGCGCCGCCAGCAGCTGCTCGACGTCGCCCGCGAGCTGTTCGGCCGGCGCGGCTTCACCGCCACCTCCATCGAGGAGATCGCGGCGCACGCGCAGGTGAGCAAGCCCGTGGTCTACGAGCACTTCGGCGGCAAGGAGGGCATCCACGCCGTCGTCGTCGACCGCGAGATGCAGCTGCTGCTGGGCCGGTTCACCGCGGCGCTGTCCGACCCGGGCCACCCCCGGGACCTGCTGCAGCGCGCCGCGCTCGTGCTGCTGGAGTACATCGAGTCCGACACCGACGGCTTCCTCGTGCTCACCCGGGACGCACCGGTCACCAGCGGCGTGGGCGGCTACTCCTCGCTCATCGGCGAGGTGGCCCGCAAGGTCGAGCACATCCTGGGCGGCCACTTCGACGCCCGCGGCTACGACCCGCGGCTGGCCGAGCTGTACAGCCAGGCGCTGGTCGGCATGGTCGCGCTGGTCGGGCAGTGGTGGCTGGACACCCGCACCCCGGACAAGCGGGTGGTGGCCGCGCACCTGGTGAACCTGGCCTACAACGGCCTGTCCCACCTCGACACCCATCCGGGGCTGGTCGGCGAGGACTGACCCGTCAGACCAGCCGGGCGCCCGGTACCGGGCCGGTGACCACGCGCAGCGCGCGGAACACGCCCTCCCCGGCCAGGGACGCCGCCAGCCGCACCGCGGCGTCCTCGTCCCGCGCCAGCGCGGCGACGGTCGGCCCGGAACCGCTCACCAGGGCCCCCAGCGCTCCCGCGCCGGTCGCCGCGTCGAGCGCCCGGCGCAGCTCGGGCCGCAGCGCGAGCGCGGGCGCCTGCAGGTCGTTGTCCAGCGCCGCGGCCAGCGCCTCCGGTGATCCGCCGCGCAGGGCGGCGAGCACCGGCTCGGCCGGCTGCAGCTGCGCACCGTCGGGTACCCGGCCGTCGGCCCGGAGCCGGTCCAGCTCGCCGTAGACCGCCGGCGTGGACAGGCCCGCACCGGCGATGCCGAGCACCCAGTGGAACGAGCGCGCGGCCGGCACGGGGGCCAGCCGCTCGCCCCGCCCGGTGCCCAGGGCGACGCCGCCGAGCAGGCTGAAGGGGACGTCGCTGCCCAGCCGCGCGGCCAGGCCGAGCAGGTCGTCGCGGCCGGCCCGGGTGCCCCACAGCGCGTCGAGGGCGACCAGGGCGGCGGCCGCGTCGGCGCTGCCCCCGGCCAGGCCCGCAGCGGCGGGGATGGACTTGGTGATGGCCAGCCGGGCGTCCGCCGGGACGCCCGCGTGCTCGGCGAGCAGCTCGGCGGCGCGCCAGACGAGGTTGCGCCGGTCGGTGGGCACCGCGTCCGCGCCGGAGGCCGGCCCGGCCCCTTCGCCGCTCACGGTGAGGCTCAGCCCGTCCCCGGGCCGCGCGGTGACCGTGTCGAGCAGCGACACGGCGAGGTAGACCGTGCGCAGCTCGTGGAAGCCGTCGGGCCGCAGCGGCCCGACCGCGAGGTGCGCGTTGACCTTCGCCGGCGCGCTCGCGCTGACGCCGTCCCCCGCCGTCACGGCCGCACCGGGTCGGTCGCCGCCAGCCGGGCGAAGTCGGTGACCGAGAGCTGCTCGCCGCGGGTGGCGGGGTCGATGCCGGCCGCCCGCAACCGGGTCTCGGCCGCCGCGGGGCCGCCGGCCCACCGCGCCAGGGCCGCGCGCAGGCTCTTGCGCCGCATGCCGAACGCGGCGTCGACGACGGCGAAGGTCGCGGCCCGGTCGCCCTCCGGCGGTGGGCGGCGGACGAGGGCGACCAGGCCGGAGTCGACGTTCGGCTCGGGCCAGAACACGCGGCGCCCGACGTTCCCCGCCCGGCGGACCTCCCCGTACCAGGCGGCCTTGACCGATGGCACGCCGTACGCCGCGGCGCCGGGTGCCGCCGCCAGCCGCTCCGCCACCTCCGCCTGCACCAGGATCAGCGCCCGGTCGAGGCTCGGCAGCAGCTCGAGCAGGTGCAGGAGCACGGGCACCGCGACGTTGTATGGCAGGTTCGCCACCAGCGCCGTCGGGGCCGGACCGGGCAGCTCCGCGACCCGCAGCGCGTCGGCCTCGACCACGGTCAGGCGGTCGGCGAGATCGGGCCGGCGCTCGGCGACCGTCCGGGGCAGCCGGGCGGCCATCCGCGGGTCGATCTCCACGGCGGTGACCGCGGCCGCGGCGGGCAGCAGGCCGAGGGTCAGCGAGCCCAGGCCGGGACCGACCTCCAGCACGACGTCGTCGGGCCGCACCTCGGCGGTGCGGACGATCCGCCGGATGGTGTTCGCGTCGTGCAGGAAGTTCTGGCCCAGCGACTTGGTCGGGCGCAGCGCGAGCTCCGCGGCCAGCTCGCGGATGGCGGCCGGTCCGAGGAGCCCGTCGCCCTGCTCGGGGACGGTGCTCAGCGGCGACCGCTCACAGGTTCTTGCCGCAGTGCGGCCACTGGCCGGCACCGGAGCGGTTGTAGAGCAGCTGGGCCCGGTAGGTCTGCTCGTCGGCCGAGGCCTGGGAGGGCAGGCCGGTGCCGCCGACGGCCTGCCACGTGGCGACCGAGAACTGGTAGAGCCCGTGGTACTTCCCGGTGCTGCTGACCGCGTTGGGGCGGCCGCCGGACTCGCAGGCCGCGAGCGCGGCCCAGTTCAGGCCGTCGGCCGCGGGGCGGTTGGTCGGCCGGGCCTTGGTGCCGACGGTGACCTGCTCGGTGACCGGTGCCTGGTCGACGCTGGTGCCCAGCGCCTCGCGGGCGGTCTCGACGCCGTCGGTGACGGTGACCCGGTAGGTGACGGTCTGCCGGCCGTCGACGCCCTTGACGGTGACGGTCTTCTCGCCGACGAACGCCTCGGGGTTCGGCGTCTCCACGCGCTCGTGCGGGACGGTGACGATCTCGGTGACCTCGCTGACCTCGACGCGGAACACCTGCACGCGCATCTGGTCGGCCAGCGGCTGGGCGAGGTCGACGCTGGCGCGGTCGGTCCCGCTCAGCGCGATCCCCTGCTCGGCGAGCAGGTCGGCGGCGGTGGCCGCGGTCGAGGTGACCACCCGCTCCTGGCCGTCGACGACGAGGACGACGTCCTTGGGCGTGATCACCGTGAGGCTCATGCCGTCCAGCGGCAGCCGCTCGCTGCGGCTCGCGGACAGGACCAGCCCGTCGCCGCGCAGGCCGAGCTGCTCGAGCGCCTCGTCCACCGACAGGGCGGTCACGTAGATCTCCTGCTCGACGCCGTCGACGCTGAGCTGCAGGGGACGTGCGCGGGTGAGCACGACCGTGTCGCCGTCGGCCAGCGGCTCGGAGGCGGCCGGCAGCAGGACGTCGTGGGCCGCCGGCTGCAGCCCCTCCTCGTCCAGCACCTCGGCCACGGTGTCGGCGTAGGTGCCGACCTGCTGGGCCTGCCCGTCGACGGTGAGCGTCACGGACTTCTGGGCGACGAAGAAGGCGAGCGTCCCGCCCACGAGTCCGAGCAGGACCAGGGCGAAGAGGCTGAGACGGAGCGAGCGGCGCACGGCACATCCAGGGGTCACGGAACCCGGGCAGGAGGGAACGGGCGCGCCGCGGTGGACGGCAGGCCCGTTGCAGCACGCGCCAGGCCGACGGCCCGGCGCGTCCTCCACCCCGGCTGATCACGACACGATAACGAGCACGGTGTGTGGTGCAACGGTGCGCGTTGAGTGAACCAGACGGTCGCCATGTCGCTAAGTGGACGCGCCGACACCGTCCGTGACAGCCATGCCGAGCTCGGCGAGTGGATCCCCGCTCAGCCCGTGCAGACCCCGGTGAGCAAGGACACAGCGTGGATCAGGGCCCTAACGGGCAGCGCGGCCGCTTCAGCCGGCGAGGGCGGGCGTGCCGGCGCGCACCGGCCGCAGCCAGGTCAGCAGGAACACCGCGACCGCGACGCCGGCTGCCAGGGCCGAGAAACCAGCGGCCACCAGGGCCACCGGCAGCAGGTCGAAGTGCTCGGTCACCCGGTCGCCCCGCTCGATGCCCGCGGTGAGCGAGAGCGCGCCCAGCGGCAGCAGCGCCAGCACGCTCGCGGCGGCCGCCACGAGGTGCGCGGTCCACGTGCGCAGCGCCTCGTCGACCGGGACGTCGGCGCCCGCGGCCGGCAGCGGCCGCAGCACGGCGCGCAGCAGCGCCAGCTCCGCCACCACCCAGGCGACGGCGGGGACGACGACCGCGGTCCAGCCGACGGCGTCGCTCACCTCGCCGGCCGACCACAACGCGACGGCCGCGGCGAGCTCGGCCACCACCACCAGGCGGGTGGTCCAGATCAGCCAGCCCGAGACCAGCTCGGCCTGGCGCGGCCGGCGGTAGGGCTCGGCCGGCGCCCAGCGCGGCCGGGGCCGGGTGACCTCGGCGAGCAGCACGCCGGCGAGCAGGCCGAGCGCCAGGGCCGGCACCCACAGGAAGACCGACGACTCGCCCCACAGGAGCACGCAGCCCACGATCCCGGCGATGCCGAGCACCCAGCCCAGCCGCCGCCAGCGCCGGCCGTGCTGCGCCTGGGCGGCCAGCGTCGCCGTCCCCTCCGGCGTCGGCTCGGCGAAGGCGACGGAACCGCCCGCCACCGCGCGCCGGTCCGCTGCCCGGGCCCACGCGCGGGCCAGCAGGACACCGGGTACCAGGACGGCGATGAACAGCAGCACAGCGATGAGGCGTCCCACGCTGCCAGTGTGCCTCGCCGCAGGCGGGGCGTGCGTGGATGCGCCCGCCGCCTAGTCCTCCCAGCTCCCGAAGACGCGCTCGGCGTTCGCCGTGAGGGCGGTGCACAGCTCCGCCAGGTCGGTGCCGGTGACCTCCGCGAGCGCCCGGACGGTGTGCGGCACCAGGCGGGAGGCGTTGGGGCGGCCGCGGTGCGGCACCGGGGTCAGGAACGGCGAGTCGGTCTCCACCAGCAGCTGGTCCAGCGGCGTGAGCGCCGCGGCCTCGCGCAGGTAGCCGGCGTTGCCGAAGGTCAGGGTGCCGGCGAAGGAGAGGACGAAGCCGCGCTCGACGCAGGCCTTCGCGAAGACCGCGTCGCCCGAGAAGCAGTGGAGGACGACGTGCTCGGGAGCGCCCTCGTCGTCGAGCACGCGCAGGATCTCCTCGTGCGCGTCCCGGTCGTGGATGACCAGGGCGATGCCGTGCTCCTCCGCGATCCGGATGTGCGCCCGGAACGACTCCTCCTGCGCGGCCCACCCGTCGGGCCCGGTCCGGAAGCGGTCCAGCCCCGTCTCCCCCACGGCCCGCACGCGGGGCAGCGAGGCCAGCCGGTCGATCTCGGCCAGCGCCTCGTCGGTCGCCTTCCCGGCGCCGGCCTCGTTGGGGTGCAGCGCGACCGCGGCCAGCACCGACGGGTGCCGGGCGGCCAGCGCCGCCGACCAGCGCGACGAGGCGACGTCGACGCCGACCTGCACCAGCCGGGTCACGTTGACCGCCGCGGCCGCGGCGATCTCGGCGTCCACGGCGGCGTCGGAGGCCCACTCGCCGTGCTCGTCGTCGGCCGGCCGCTCCCCCAGGACGATGTCGAGGTGGGTGTGGCTGTCCAGCGCCGGGGCCGGCAGCGGCTCCGGGGACGCCGGCGGCTCCCCCCGCCGGTTCGCCCGGGCGGAGGCCGAGCGGCTCACTGCGCCTTCTCCTCCAGCCGGGCCAGCTCCTCGGCGACGATCGACTCGTCCAGCTTGGTGAAGATCGGCGTCGGCGCCGCCAGCGGCGTCCCCGGGGCGGCCAGCGGCGTCGAGCCCCAGACCGCCTGCCCACGGTCGTACGGACCGGTGATGATCGGGTACGGCGAGCCGTCGTCGAGGTCGGTGACCTCGTGCACCTCCGGCGCGACCGACCAGGCGCCCTCGCCCCCGAGCAGCTCGTGCACCTTCTGCGCGGAGTGCGGGAGGAACGGCGTCAGCAGCGCGTTGCAGTCCTTGATCGCCTGCAGCGCGGTGTGCAGCACGGTGTCCCGGCGGGCCGGGTCCTCCTTGAGCTTCCACGGCGCCTGGTCCGAGAGGTACTTGTTGGCCTCGGACACCACCCGCATCGCCTCGCCGATCGCGGCCTTCTGCCGGTTGCGCGCCAGGAGCTCGCCGACCGCCCCGAACGCACCCGAGGTGGTGGCCAGCAGCGCCCGGTCGGCGTCGGTCAGCTCACCGGGCGTCGGCACGGCGCCGACGTTCTTGGCCGCCATCGACACCGAGCGGTTGACCAGGTTGCCCCAGCCGGCGACGAGCTCCTCGTTGTTGCGGCGGCGGAACTGCTCCCAGGTGAAGTCGGTGTCCTGGTTCTCCGGCCCGGCGACGGCGATGAAGTAGCGCAGCGCGTCGGCGTCGTACCGGGCCAGGAAGTCGCGCACGTAGATCACGACGTTCCGCGAGGAGGAGAACTTGCGCCCCTCCATGGTGAGGAACTCGCTGGAGACCACCTCGGTGGGCAGGTTCAGCCGGCCCAGCGAGCCGGGGGTGCCGCCCTTGTCGCCCTCGCCGTTGTAGCCGAGCAGCTGGGCGGGCCAGATCTCGGAGTGGAAGACGATGTTGTCCTTGCCCATGAAGTAGTAGGCCTCGGAGTCCGGCGACTGCCACCACGAGCGCCACGCCTCGGGGTCACCGGAGCGGCGGGCCCACTCGATCGACGCCGACAGGTAGCCGACGACGGCGTCGAACCACACGTAGATGCGCTTGTCGGGCCGGTCCCGCCAGCCCTCCAGCGGCACCGCGACGCCCCAGTCGATGTCGCGGGTGTAGCTGCGCGGCTTGAGGTCCTCGAGCAGGTTGACGCTGAAGTTGAGGACGTTCGAGCGCCAGTTCTTCCGCGTGCCCAGCCAGTCGCCGAGCGCACGGGTGAAGGCGGGCAGGTCGAGGAAGTAGTGCTCGCTCTCGACGAACTTCGGCGTCTCGCCGTTGATCTTGCTGACCGGGTTGATCAGGTCGGTCGGGTCGAGCTGGTTGCCGCAGTTGTCGCACTGGTCGCCGCGCGCGCCGTCGTAGCCGCAGATCGGGCAGGTGCCCTCGATGTAGCGGTCGGGCAGCGTGCGCCCGGTCGACGGGCTGATCGCACCCAGCGTGGTCTGCGGGAAGACGTACCCGTTCTTCAGCAGCCCCAGGAAGATCTCCTGGCTGACCGCCGCGTGGTTGGCCGTCGTCGTCCGCGTGAAGAGGTCGTAGCTGAGGCCGAGCGACTGCAGGTCGCCGGTGATGATCCGGTTGTTGCGATCGGCGATCTCGCGGGGGGAGACACCCTCCGCGTCGGCCGCGACGGTGATCGGCGTGCCGTGCTCGTCGGTGCCGCTGACCATCAGCACCTTGTTGCCCGCCATCCGCTGGTAGCGGCTGAAGACGTCGGCGGGGACGGCGAAGCCGGAGACGTGGCCGAGGTGCCGCGGGCCGTTGGCGTAGGGCCAGGCGGGCGCGGTCAGGATGTGCCGATCACTCACGGGTCAACAGTACGGAGGCCCGTCCACCCGGTTGCCCGGGACGCCGCGTCAGGGCTGGTAGACCGCGGTGGAGGCGGTCTCGCCGGTGCGCAGCGGCTCGTCGGCCGGGCCCAGGAGGGCGACCGCGCCGAGCGCCAGGCCGATCACGCCGAGCGTGGCCGTGGCCAGCGCGCGGTGCGTCGTCGCCGGGTCGGGGCGGGGCTCGACCGGGCGGGGGCCGGCGACCAGCCAGGCCTCGGTCGACGGGGACCCGGCCAGCAGCAGCTTGCCGATGGGCACCGCGACGGCGACGAGCAGGAGGAGGGGCAGCGACGACCCGGCGGGCGCGGCGATCGGGTCGACGACCGCGAGCAGGCCGAGCAGCGCGACCAGGAAGAGCTCGCCGACCGCGACGCCGACCAGCAGCCCGCGGCTGGAGCCGTCGACGACCATGGCGCCGCTCCCCGCGGCCAGGACGATCCAGGCGGCCAGCCCGAGCAGCACGAGCGCGGCGACCGGGGCCGCGGGACGCGACGGGCCGGTGAGCAACCCGTCCAGGCCGTTCAGGGCGACGGCCAGCAGGGCGATCGACTCCACGACGGCCAGCAGGCCGGCGAGCACGACGGCGACCGGCGGACGACTGCGCGCCGTCCCCTGCGCCGCGGGCAGCACGAGACCGGGCCACGCGGTGGTGCCGCGGACGTCGTGGACGCTGATCGCCACTGGAGTTCCCCCTGACCCGGACCGTGCTGTCCCCGCTCTGCTCGTCGCGCGCGGGGCGGCGCTGGAGGGCTCCCGGCCGCGGCTCACCCGTCGGGGTGAGCCGGTGTCGCGGATCGAGTCCTCGGCCGGCGTCGGACCGGCGTGCCTACGCTGCTCAGGCCCGGTCCCGAGGAGATGCCCGATGAGCAGCGCCGACACGTCGTCCACCCCGCCGACCCCGCCGCTGCCGGACCGGGCCGCCCCGACCGACCGCCCGGACCCGCGGCCGCGCCCCGCCGGGCGGGAGGCCCGCTCCCCCACCCGCCCGCCGGGCGCGGACGTCGTCGTCGACTGCGCGGTGTACGTGGACGGCCGGCGCCAGGCGCCGGTCCCGCCGGAGCAGGCGCTCCGGGTCGCTCGCGAGGCCGGCGGCTTCGTGTGGCTCGGGCTCTACGAGCCGTCCGAGGACGAGCTCGGTGCGCTCGCCGAGCACTACGGCCTGCACCCGCTGGCCGTCGAGGACGCCGTCTACGCCCACCAGCGGCCCAAGCTGGAGCGCTACGACGACGCGCTGTTCATGGTGCTCAAGACCGCGACCTACGTGGAGCACGAGGAGCTCACCGCGACGAGCGAGGTGGTCGACACCGGCGAGGTCATGGTCTTCCTCGGGCCGCACTACGTGATCACGGTGCGGCACGGGCACCACGGGGAGCTGGGCGACCTGCGGCACCGGCTCGAGGAGCAGCGGGAGCTGCTGTGCCTGGGGCCCGCCGCGGTCCTCTACTCCGTCGCGGACCTGGTGGTGGACACCTTCGTCGACGTGGCCGGCGCCGTGGAGGACGACGTCGACGAGCTCGAGGCCTCGGTGTTCAGTCCCGAGCGCACCGACGACGTCGGCCGGCTCTACCAGCTCAAGCGGGAGCTGATGTCGCTGCGCAGGGCGGTGTCCCCCCTGGAGGTGCCGCTGCAGAAGCTGGCCGAGCGGGAGATCGACGTCGTCCCGGCGCCCATGCGGTCCTACTTCCGCGACGTGCTCGACCACGCCATCCGGGTGCGCGACCAGGTAGCCGGCCTCGACGAGCTGCTCACCTCGATCCTGCAGGCCTCCCTGGCCCGGACCCAGATGGCTGACAACGAGGACATGCGCCGCATCTCGGCGTGGGCCGGCATCATCGCCGTCCCCACCGCGATCGCCGGCATCTACGGGATGAACTTCCAGCACATGCCCGAGCTGGGCACGCGCTACGGCTACCCGGTCGTGCTGCTGGTCATCCTGAGCGCCTGCGTGCTGCTGTACCGCGGCTTCAAGCGCAACGGCTGGCTCTGAACCTCTGCCATTGCGCCCTCACCGCCCCCTCAACCCCCTCCGAGACGTCGATCAGCGCGCAATGCCGTTGAGCGCACGAGCTATCCGGGCGACCAGGGCGGCCGGGTCCCGCAGGTCGGCCGCCGTCACGAAGACGACGCTCCAACCGGCCTCCCGCAGGGCGTTGAGCCGACGCCGGTCCCGGGCGAACTGACCGTTCCTTGCATGCCACAGCCCGTCGTACTCCAGGGCGACCTTGAGCTCCGGCCAGGCGAAGTCCACCCGCGCCACGAAGCGCCCGGCGTGCAGCACCCGGTACTGGGCGACGGGTTCGGGCAGCGGGCTCCGGCCGATGAGCAGCCGGACCCGGGTCTCCGGGGGCGATTCGGCCAGCCCGTCGGCGAGGGCCGCCACCCGTCGTCCGCGAGCTGAGCCCGGACCGCGCGCGACAGCCGCGCGCCGCCGCACATCGTCCAGGTCCACCACGCCGGCCGCGATCAGCTGGTCGACAGCCGCGACCGCCGCGTCCTGGCCGAGCACGCCGGCGACCCGCAGGGCGGTGGCCGCAGGGGACGTGACCAGCAGGCCCCGACGGCGGCGTACGTCGCCGGCGAGGAGTGCAGCCCGGCGGCTGCAGAGCCCGAGCACGCGCACCATGTGGGAGCCCGGTGGCAGGGTGACCTCGACGTCGTCCCCCGGGCCCGCCAGGTCGACACCCCACAGGACGGCGGCGCTGCGTCCGGTGACGACCGCGCCCGGCAGGACGGTCGCCGCCTCCGCTCGGAGCGCGTGGGTGACCGGCACGTCGCGGTGCACGTAGACGCCCTGGAGCAGGCGACGCCAGGAACTGCCCCGGAGCTGCCGCTCCGTCAGCAGACCCGCGGCCACGGCGGTCGACCCCAGGAACGGTCGACCGCGGAGCTGAGCGGGCACGTGCGGGTGGACGGGCACCGGAGCACCGTGCCGGTCCACGCCCCCTCGCGTGCGCCCCGTCCACAGGCACCCCCGCCTCGTGCGCACTTCCCGACGTCTCGAAGGCGCTCGATAGGTCGGAAGGTGCGCAAAGGGCGGGGGTCAGGGGCTCTTGCTGGCGACGACGGCGTCGTAGACGACGCGGCGCGGGGTGCCGGTCCGCTCGACGACGGCGCGGATCGCGTCCTTGCGGGTGGCGCCGGCGGCTTCCTCGGCGGCCACCTCGGCGGCGAGCTCCGCAGGGGTCAGCGACACCGCCCGCGCGGAGGCCCCGCCCACGACCAGCGTGATCTCGCCCTTGACGCCCTCGGCCGCCCACGTGGCCAGCTCGCCCAGCGGGCCGCGGCGGATCTCCTCGTAGGTCTTGGTCAGCTCGCGGCAGACGGCGGCGGGGCGGTCCTCCCCCAGCGCGGCGGCCGCGTCGGCCAGCGCGTCGGCCAGCCGGTGCGGTGACTCGAAGAACACCATCGTCCGCGGCTCGCCGGCCAGCCCCGCGAACCGCGACCGCCGCTCGCCGGCCTTGCGCGGCAGGAAGCCCTCGAAGCAGAACCGGTCGACCGGCAGCCCCGACACGGCCAGCGCCGTCGTCACCGCCGACGGGCCGGGCACCGACGTCACGTCGATCCCCGCGTCGATCGCGGCCCGCACCAGCGTGTAGCCGGGGTCGGACACCGAGGGCATGCCGGCGTCGGTGAGCAGCAGCACGGTGGCGCCCTCGGCCAGCGCCGCCAGCAGCCCGGGCAGCCGCGCCTGCTCCACCGACTCGTGGAACGTGACGACCCGCCCGGTGAAGGTGACGCCGAGGTCCGCGGCCAGCCGGTGCAGGCGCCGGGTGTCCTCGACGGCCAGCACGTCGGCGGTCTCCATCACCGACCGCAGCCGCGGGCCCACGTCACCCGGCTGCCCCAGGGGCGCCCCACCCAGCACCAGCCGTCCGCTCACGGCACCGAGCCTGTCACGCCGCCGCTCTCACTACGCTGGCCGCATGGCGGTGCTGGCACCCGAGCGGGACGAGCGGGAGCCGGGCCCGCCGACCGCGGCGCCCGCCCGCCGCCGGTCGCTGCCCCGCCCGCGACGCGACCGGACGCCGCCGCTGCCCGCCGACGCGCGGCTGTCCTGGCTGCTCACCGCGGTGCTCGGCGTGCTCACCCTGGTCAGCCGGCTGGCGGGCATCACCTACCCGCGCCAGCTGCTGTTCGACGAGGCGTACTACCCGCCCGAGGCCGCGGAGCTCCTGCGGTGGGGCCACGAGTACAACCGCGGCTACACCTTCATCGTCCACCCGCCGCTCGGGAAGTGGCTGATCGCCGCCGGGGAGGCGGTGTTCGGCGACAACGCGCTGGGCTGGCGGTTCCCCAGCGCGGTGGCCGGCAGTATCGCCGTCGTCGTCCTGGTGCGGCTGGCGCGGCGGCTGACCGGCTCGACGCTGCTCGGCCTGGTCGCCGGGCTGCTGCTGGCCCTGGACGGCTTCTCCTTCTCGCTGTCGCGGATCGGCCTGCTCGACGTCTTCCTGCAGGTGTTCGTCGTCTCCGCCGTGGCCTGCCTGGTGGTCGACCGCGACCGCGTGCGGGCCCGCATCCGCGACGCCGGGGACCGCGCGGCCGACGGGTTCCGGCTGGGCCCGCGCGGCTGGCGGATCGCCGCGGGGTTCCTCTTCGGCTGCGCCTGCGCGGTGAAGTGGAGCGGCGTCTGGTTCCTGGCGTTCTTCGCCGTCGCCTCCCTGCTGTGGGAGCGCGCGGCGTGGCGGGACGCCGGCGCCGCGCGGCCCACCCGCCGCGCCGCCCGCTACGGCCTGCCGGGCGCGGTGTGGGCGCTGGGCGCGGTGCCGGTGCTCGCCTACCTGGCCAGCTTCACCGGGTGGTTCCTCGGGGAGACCTCGCAGGGCAAGGCGTGGGCGCAGCAGAACCCCGACACCGCGTTCGCGTTCGTCCCGGACGCGCTGCGTTCGCTGTGGCACCAGCACGCGGAGTGGCTGCGCTTCCACAGCGGCCTGTCGACGCCGCACCCCTGGGAGTCCGGCCCGTGGTCGTGGCTGGTCAACGGCCGCCCGATCCTGCTGTGGAACCCGCAGGACCTCACCGACGCCGACGGCGACCCGGTCATCCGCTACATCCTGATGGTGGGCACGCCGACGCTGTGGTTCCTGTTCATCCCGGCGATGGTGTGGCTCGTCTGGCGCGGGCTGGCCCGCCGCGACCCGGCCGCCGGGGTGGCGCTCACCGCGATCGCGGCCGGCTGGGCGACCTGGCTGCTCAGCACCGACCGGACGATGTTCATCTTCTACCTGGCGCCGACCGTGCCGTTCCTCGTGCTGGCGGTGACGCTGCTGCTCCAGGACGTCCTCGGGCCCCCCGGGCCCGGGCCCCGGCGCACGCTCGGCCTGGCCGCGGTCTGCCTCTACGTGGCCGTCGTCGCCGCTTCGTTCGTCTTCTTCCTGCCGGTGCTCACCGGCGCGCCGCTGGACCAGGCGGAGTGGGTGCGGCGCATGTGGTTCCCGTCCTGGTTCTGACGCACGGGGCCGGGAACGCCGAACGCCGCCGGGCGGAGGCCCGACGGCGTTCGTGACGTGCAGGGTGGAGCTGAGGGGAGTTGAACCCCTGACCCCCTCGATGCGAACGAGGTGCGCTACCGGACTGCGCCACAGCCCCTGACGTGGTGCCAGCGTACCGTCCCGGCCGCCCGGCGCCACCACCGGGGGCGGCACCCGGCGAGCCGGGACGGCGAGGGACTACATGCCGGCGACGCGGCGCGGCTGGTACTCGTCGATGTCGGCGAAGCCGATGTCGTCGTCGTCCAGCCCGACGACGGCGCTGTTCTGCCAGCCGACCGGAGCCGGCGTGCGGGCGGCGACGACGCGGCCGCGGAACTGCGCCACCGGCGCGAGCGGGACGCTCGGGTGCGGCAGCTTCGGCAGCGCCTCGGCGGCGACGGTCTCGTGCACCTCGGGAGCGGTGCGCGGTGCCGGCGCGGCGGCCGGGCGGGCCGGGGTGCGCAGGGCGGCGCGGGCCGCGGCACGGGCGGCGCGACGGGCGGCGAGCCGCTCGCGGCGGGCGACCTTGCGCAGCACCAGCACGTACCCGACGACGGCGAGGTCGAGGACCAGCTGGGCGATCCACAGCCAGGAGCTGTAGGCCACCGCGCCGACGAGGGCGACGACGGCGAGCGCGACCAGGCCACCGAGGGTGCGACGGCGCAGCGCGTGCACGTCCACCTTCAGCTCACCGGAGGTCAGCAGCGCCTCGCGGTCGATCTGCACCCGCTCGGTCTCGGCGTGGACGACGGGGTTGGCCGCCCGGCGCCGCTGCAGCGTCCGACCGGAGTCCGCACGCCCGGTCCGGTCGTCCTGCGCGTCGCCGCGGGTCACCACCATGGGCACCAGCACGACGAACCAGAGCACGACCAGAGCAGCCAGCAGCACGCCTGATCCCATTTCGAACACCACCTGTCACATGAGTCACTCGCGAGGGCGAGGTTATGCAGATCAGCCCCCCGGACGAGGGAGGCGCGCGGCGTGTCGCTGAACGGTCGTGTGACTGGTGTGACGAGCGGTCGGCGTGTCGACACGGGGCGGCCGGTGACCGGCCGGCGACCGTGCTAGCGCCCCGCGTCCCGGCCGGTGCGCCCCTGCCAGCGCTGCAGCACGGTGCCGGGCAGGTCGTCGGCGAGCAGGGCGTACGCCAGGTGGTCGCGCCACGCGCCGTCGATGTCGAGGTAGCGGCGCAGCTCGCCCTCCTGGCGAAAGCCCAGGCCCTGCACGAGGCGGCGGCTGGGCGTGTTCTCCGGGCGGATGTCGGCCTGCAGCCGGTGCAGCCCCATGGGGCCGAACGCGTGGTCGCAGACCAGCGCGACGGCCAGCGACGCCAGGCCACGGCCGGCCACCTCGCGGTCGATCCAGTACCCCAGCCAGCCCGAGCGGAGCGCGCCGCGCACGACGTTGTCCACGGTCACCTGGCCGACGAGCCGGCCTTCCACCCGGATGCCGAAGGGCACCGTGACGCCGGTGCGCGCCCGCCGCGCCAGCGCCCGCCGCATCGCGCGGTAGGCAGCCGGGCTGTGCCGCACCGCCCACGGCTGGGTGGAGGTCGGCTCCCAGGGGCGCAGCCAGTCCTCGTTGGCCGACCGCAGCCGGCTCCACTCCCCGGCGTCGCGGCGGCGCAGCGGCTGCAGCTCCACCGGGCCCCAGCCCAGGCGGGCGGGCCAGCCGGGGTGCAGCGCGGCGTCCAGCTCAGCCCCCGAGCAGCAGGGGCATGACGGTGACCAGGCCTCCCGCGGCCACGTCGGTGACGTCCTCGTCGACGACGATCAGGCAGTTGGCCCGCGCCATCCGGGCCAGCAGCGCGTCGGTGCCGTCACCCACCGGTTCGACGACGTAGCCGCCGTCGGGGTGGCGCATGACCGTGCCGTGCAGGTACTGGCGGTAGCCCAGCGGCGAGACCAGCGCCTGCCCGGCGACGGCCTGCACCGTGCGGCGGAACAGCTGGCGCTTGCCCAGCATCAGCCGGATCGCCGGGCGGACGAACACCTCGAAGGCCACCAGCGCGGCGACCGGCTCGCCGGGGATGCAGATGACCGGCACCCGGTCGCGGCCCAGCCGGCCGAACCCCTGCACCGGTCCGGGGTGCATCGTCACCTGGCGGAACTGCATCTCGCCCAGCTCGGCGAGCACCTCCTGGACCATGTCGAACCCGCCGGGGGCGAAGGTGCCGGCGATGAGCACGAGGTCGCTGCGCAGCAGCTGGCTCTCGAGCACCTCGGTCAGCCGGCGTCGGTCGGTCGGCAGGATGCCGGAGCGGTAGGCCTCGGCGCCGGCGTCCCGGGCGGCGGCGGCCAGCGCGTAGCTGTTGACGTCGACGACCTGGCCGGGCGCCGGCGTCGTACCGACGTCGACCAGTTCACTGCCGGCGCAGAGGACGGCGATCCGCGGCCGCGGCCGGACCAGCACCCGCTCCCGGCCGACGGCGGCCAGCAGGCTGATCTGGGCCGGGCCGATCGGGGTGCCGACCTGGACGGCGGGGTCGCCGGGGGCGACGTCGTCCCCGGTGCGGCGCACGTAGCCGCCGGCCGGCGGGCCGGCCAGCACCTCGACGCGCACCGCGCCCTGGTCGGTCCACACCGCCGGGACGACGACGTCGGCACCGACCGGCAGCATCGCGCCGGCGGACACCTTGAAGGCCAGCCCCGGCCCGATGGACGCCGGGCTGCTCGCACCCGCGACGCTCTCCCCCACGACCGCCAGCGGGACCGGGGCGGACAGCCGTGCGCCGGCGACGTCCTCGGCGCGGACGGCGTACCCGTCCAGGGCCGCCTGGTCGAAGGCCGGCAGCGCGCGCTGGCTGACGACCTCCTCGGCGCAGAGCAGGCCCTGGGCGTCGAGCACGGCCAGCTCGATCGGGTCGGGCTGGGGCACGCTGGCGAGGATCTCGTCCAGGTGCCGCTCGACGGTGCAGATCACCGACAGCGGCACGGACTCGGCCGGCGGGAGCGGGATCGGGCCCTCGACGACCGGTCGCGGCGTCGGCAGCGGGGGCAGCTCCCCTCCGGCCGGAGGGGACGGCGGACCGTCGACGAACTGCGTGTCGCGGTACCCCCCGCCCGTTCCGTCCGCGCTGTCGATCCTGCCGGTCATCCCCACCACCACCACACGTCCGCCGTGCCGTCCGCCGTTCGGCGGCACCGGCCTGGGCAGCCCGCGGACCCCGATCGGGGGCCGACGCGGTACGCCGCCGTCCGATGGTGCCCTCTGCCGGGCCCGGTCAGGCGGGCGACGCGCCCTCGGCGGGCAGCTCGCTGACGAACTCGTGCAGCCAGGGACGCAGCGCGGGCCCCAGGTCGTCCCGCTCGACGGCCAGCCGGATGACCGCCTTGAGGTAGTCCAGCTTGTCGCCGGTGTCGTACCGGCGGCCGCTGAAGACGACGCCGTGCACCGGCTCGCCGCGCGCGACGAGGGTGGCCAGCGCGTCGGTCAGCTGGATCTCCCCGCCCCGGCCCGGCTCGGTCGCCCGCAGCACCTCGAAGACCTCGGGCGCAAGCACGTAGCGGCCGATGATCGCGAGGCTGCTGGGTGCCTCGTCGGCCGGGGGCTTCTCCACGAGCCCGGTGACGGTGACGACCTCGTCGCCGTCCAGGACCGGCTGCGACCCCGGCTCGACGGCCACCGCGCCGTACTTGTCGATGTTCTCCATGCCGACGTCGAGCAGCGCGACGACCGAGCCGCCGTGCTCGGCCTGGACGGCGAGCATCTGCTCGAGCAGGTGGTCGCGCGCGTCGATGAGGTCGTCGCCGAGCAGGACGGCGAAGGGCTCGTCGCCGACGAAGGCCGCGGCCTGGAGGACCGCGTGGCCCAGGCCCTTGGCCTCGCCCTGCCGGACGAAGTGCACCTGCGCGACCTCGGTGGAGGCCCGGACGGCGTCCAGCCGGCCGGCATCGCCCTTCTTCTCCAGCGCGGTCTCGAGCTCCGGGGTGCTGTCGAAGAAGTCCTCGATCGCGCCCTTGCCGCGGCCGGTGACCATGAGCACCTCGGGCAGCCCGGCGCGGGCGGCCTCCTCGACGATGTACTGCAGCGCGGGGCGGTCGACGACCGGCAGCAGCTCCTTGGGCACGGCCTTGGTGGCCGGCAGGAAGCGCGTCCCCATCCCCGCCACGGGGATGACGGCCTTGCGTGCAGGTCGGGTGCCCGGGCTGGTCATGCGCGCAGCCTAGCTAGCCTCCCGGCATGGCTCCCGGTGGCGATCCGGTCGCGGCGAAGGCCGCGCTGCGCGCTCCCCTGCTGGCCGCCCGCCGGGCCCGCACGGCTCCGCAGCGCGCGGCCGCCGCGGCGGCGGTGGCCGATGCCCTGGCGGCCGGGCTCGCCGCGGCGGCCACCGTCGCCGGGCACGTCCCGGACGACGTCGAGCCGGGGCACGGCCGGCTGCGCGAGGCGCTCGGGAGCAGCGGCGCCCGCGTGCTGCTGCCGGTGGTCCCGGTGCAGGGGCGGGAGCTCGGCTGGGCGGTGGACGCGGGCAGGCTGACCCCCGGCCGGTACGGGCTGCTCGAGCCGACCGGCCCCCGCCTGGGCCCGGCGGCGCTGGCGGCGGCCGAGGTGGTCGTCGTCCCGGCGCTGGCGGTGTCGCGCGACGGGGTGCGGCTGGGGCGCGGCGGGGGCTGGTACGACCGCGCGCTGCGGCACGCCCGCCCGGACGCCGTCCTCGTCGCGGTGGTGTTCGACGACGAGCTGCTCGACGCGCTGCCCGCCGAACCGCACGACCACCGGGTCACCGCGGTCGTCACCCCGTCGGGCGGCTGGGAGATCATCGGCGGCGCCCGCACCCCGCCCCCTCGATCGGAGCACCCGTGACAGCCGCCCCCCACCGGCCCTCGCGGCTGGACGCCCGCGCGCTGCGCGACCTGGTGCTCGACCCGGGCTCGTGGCGCTCGTGGGACTCCCCCGTCCCGCCGCGCGAGGTCGGCGAGGACTACGCCCGCGAGCTGACCGCGGCGGCGGAGAGGACCCGGCAGGACGAGTCGATCATCACCGGGGAGGGGCTGCTGCGCGGCCGCCGCGTCGCCGTCGTCGCCGGGGAGTTCGGCTTCCTCGCGGGCTCCATCGGCGTGGCCGCGGCCGACCGGCTGATCTCCGCCGTCGAGCGGGCGACCGACGAGGGGCTGCCGCTGCTGGCCGCGCCGGTCTCCGGTGGCACCCGCATGCAGGAGGGGACGGTGGCCTTCCTGCAGATGATCGGCATCACCGCGGCCATCGCCCGCCACAAGCAGGCGGGGCTCCCCTACCTCGTCTACCTGCGCAACCCCACCTTCGGCGGGGTGCTGGCCTCCTGGGGCTCGCTCGGCCACGTGACCATCGCCGAGCCGGGCGCCTCGATCGGCTTCCTCGGGCCGCGGGTGTTCGAGGCGCTGTACGGCGAGCCGTTCCCCGAGGGCGTGCAGAACGCCGAGCACATGGCCGAGCACGGGCTGATCGACGCCGTCGTCCCGCACGACGAGATCGCCGAGGTCGCCGACCGCGCGCTGCGGGTGCTCGCCGCCCGGCAGACGTGGCACGTCGACGTCGCACGCGCCGACCGGCCCGGCCCGGAGGACGGCACCGACGCCGACGACCCGGAGGACCACCGCACCGCGTGGGACGTGGTGACCGCGTCGCGGCGGACCGACCGGCCGGGCGTGCGGCGGCTGCTGCGCACCGCGGCCACCGACGTCGTGGGGCTGTCCGGCACCGGTGCCGGGGAGAAGGACCCCGGCCTGCTGCTGGCCCTGGCCCGCTTCGGCGGCGCGCCGTGCGTCGTCCTCGGCCAGGACCGGCGCGGGCAGTCGACGGCGGCACCGCTCGGCCCGGCCGCGCTGCGCGAGGCACGCCGCGGCATGCACCTCGCGCAGGAGCTCCGGTTGCCGCTGGTGACGCTCATCGACACCCCCGGCGCGGCGCTGTCCCGGGAGGCCGAGGAGGGCGGGCTGGCCGGCGAGATCGCCCGCTGCCTGCAGGACCTGGTGATGCTGCAGGCCCCGACGCTCGCGGTGCTGCTGGGCCAGGGCACCGGGGGTGGTGCGCTGGCGCTGGTGCCCGCCGACCGGGTGCTCGCGGCGGCCAACGGCTGGCTGGGGCCGCTCCCGCCGGAGGGCGCCTCGGCGATCGTGCACCGCGACGTCGAGCACGCCGGGGAGATGGCGCAGGCGCAGGGCGTGCGGGCGACCGACCTCTGGCGGGCGGGGATCGTGGACCGCGTCGTCCCCGAGCGGCCGGACGCAGCCGACGAGCCGACCGGGTTCTGCCTGCGGCTGGGCCGGGTGCTCGGCGAGGAGCTGGCCGGCCTGCTGGGCCGGGACGACACCGAGCGCTTCCGCACGCGGCTGCACCGGTACCGCCACCTCGGCCGCTGACGCGGCGCCGGCTCTACAGCCCGTCGCCGTCCTGCACGCGCAGGCTGTGGTCGGGGTCGAGCCGGTCGAGCACCGCGGTGAGCGCCTCGCCGAGCGCGGCCGCCTGCTCCGGGGTCAGCGGTTCGAACAACGCCTCGCGGACGGCGTCGACGTGGCCGGGCGCCAGCGTGCGGACGACGTCCCACCCGGCGTCGGTGAGGACGGCGAGATTGCCCCGACCGTCCTCGGCCGCCCGCTGCCGCCGCACCCAGCCCCGCTCCTCCAGCCGGGCGACGGTGTGCGAGAGCCGGCTCTGCGACTGGTTGGACCGGCGGGCCAGGTCGCTCATCCGGCGGCTGCGGTCGGGCGCCTCGGAGAGCATCGCCAGCACGACGTAGGCCGCGTGGCTGATGCCGGCGTCCCGCTGGAGCTGGGCGTCGAGGACCCGCGGGAGCAGCTCGGAGACCGAGAGCCAGGCCCGCCAGGTCCGCTGCTGCTCCTCGTCGAGCCACCGCTGCGCCACGGCGGAACGGTACTGGGCGGGCCGCGCCACCCGGCGTCACGGCCGTGGGTTCACGCGCGTCCAGCCGCGCTCGTCCCGGCGACCGCCCAGCGCGGCCCGGCACCGCCGGCACACCACCTGCACCTCCTCGGCGTGGCGGCCGCTCTCGGGCTGCACGTCGGCCCAGACGACGTGCGGGAAGCGCGCCAGCCGGGACCGGTGGAGGGACAGCCCGCACACCGTCTCGTTGCGCCCGCGCTCCCAGCCGTGCACCTCGCCGGCCGGGTACCGGATCCCGTCGTCGGGGTCCACCCAGCGGTCCGAGGCGGCCACCGCCGCGCCCTGTCCGGCCATGCGACCCCCCTACCCGCCGGCACCCGCCGGATCACGTCAGCGGCAGCCCGGCCAGACCGGCCGCCAGGCCGAGCAGCGCGCAGGCGCCCAGGGTGCGCAGCACCGACCACTTCACGCGGAACAGCAGCACCGCCGCCACGAGCGCGATGAGCAGGGGCACGACCCGCAGCGAGCCGAGGTCGGGCAGCTCGAGCGCCAGCGGCCCGCCGTCGACGGCCACGGTCTCGTCGAAGAGCGTGTGGACGGCGAAGTAGACGCCGAGGTTGGCGATCACCCCGACCACCGCCGCCGTGATGCCGGTGAGCGCCGCGGACAGCGACCGGTTGCCGCGCAGCCGCTCCATGTACGGGGCGCCGAGCAGCACGAACAGGAAGCTCGGCACGAAGGTCACCCAGGTGACCAGCAGCGAGGCCAGCACCGCGGCCACCCACGGGTCGAGGTCACCGGGGGCGCGGTAGGCGCCGAGGAAGGCGACGAACTGGACCACCATGATCAGCGGGCCGGGCGTCGTCTCGGCCAGCGCCAGCCCGCGGACCATCTCCCGCGGCGCCAGCCAGCCGTAGACCTCGACCGCCTGCTGGGCGACGTAGGCCAGGACGGCGTAGGCGCCGCCGAAGGTGACCACCGCGGCACCGGAGAAGAACAGCCCCTGCTCGGTGAAGACGCTCCCCGTGCCGGTCAGCAGCGCGACGGCCGCGATCGGCAGCCCCCACACGAGCAGGCCGACCAGCAGCACCCGCAGCGTGCGGCGGGTCGAGGGCGCCTCGTGGTGCAGGACGTCGTCGGGGACGACCGGCGGTGGGCCGGCATCGGGGCCGTCGGCGGCCTTCCCCTGCGGAAGCGCGTCCGGCCGCCACCGCCCGAGCGCCCAGCCGGCGAGACCGGCGAGCGCGACGACGACCGGGAACGGCACGCCGAAGACCGCGAGCGCGGCGAAGGACGCGACCGCCAGCGCGACCAGCACCCGGCTGTCCAGCGCCTTCCCCGCCACCCGGATGACCGCCTGCACGACGATCGCCAGCACGGCCGCGGCCAGGCCGGTGAAGACGGCGGTGACGACCGTGGTCGAGCCGAACCGCACGTAGACCGCCGAGAGGGCCAGCAGCGCGACCACCCCGGGCAGCACGAACAGCCCGCCGGCGACGAGCCCGCCCCGGGTGCCGTGCAGCAGCCAGCCGACGTAGGTGGCCAGCTGCTGGGCCTCCGGGCCGGGCAGCAGCGTGCAGTAGTTGAGGGCGTGCAGGAAGCGTCGCTGGCCGATCCACCGCTTCTCGTCGACCAGGGCGCGCTGCATGACCGCGATCTGCCCGGCCGGGCCACCGAAGGTCTGGAGCGAGATGAGGAACCACGTCCGCACGGCGCTGCGGAACGGGACGACCTGCTGGTCGGGCTCCTGGGTCTCACCTGTCGCGCGGGTCATGGCCGTCCTCGTCGGTCGGGTGGGCGGTGTGCCGGGGTCACGGGCACGGCGGTCACGCGGGCTCGCGGCCGAGCAGCAGGCGCCGCCGGTGGAACTCGTACAGGGCGTCGAAGACGGGACCGGAAACGGCGAGCGTCCGGACGTCGTCACCCGTCATCGACAGCCCGCGCAGCACGACGTCCAGGCCGGGTGCCTCGGGTGCGTCGAACCGCCCGTCGTCCAGATCCGCCTCGTGCACGATCTCGGCGATCCGCCACAGCACCGGGTCGGTGAGCTCGTACCGGCGCAGGATCGTCTCGAAGGAGCAGTCGCCGCCGTGGTGGCCGAGCTCCACGCCCCGCATGTCGAAGGGGGTGGCGTCGGCGGGCACCTCTGCCGGGTCGCTCACGAAGACGAACTCGGCGTCGGGGTCGAGGAACCGGCGGACCAGCCAGGCGCAGGCCGCCCGGTCGATGTGCACGCCCGCGCGGGTCGCCCACCTCACGGCGCGACCTCCGCCGCGGCCGGGACGTCCGCGGCGGCAGCGAGCTCGCGCAGCGCCGCGGCCGCGGCCTCGCGCCCGGCCGGCGGGAAGAAGTCCCGGCGGTCGACGGCGCGCCACTCGCCGCGCAACCGTCGCAGGGCGCGGGCCCGGTCGGCCGGGTCCGCGCCGAGCGCCTCCCGGCAGGACGCGGCGAGCTGCCGGTACTCCTCGGCCCGGGCGGCCTGCATCCCCGCGGCCAGCGCGCGCTCCTGCGCCGCCGTGGCCGGCCGGGCGAGCCACACCCCGGCCGTGCCGTCCGCGGCGAGGACGTCGTCGGCCAGCCACTCGAGCGCCTCGCGCGTGCGGGCGTCGGCGGGCAGGGCGACGAGGCCGTCGGACAGCTGCGCCACCCCGAGCCGCCGGAGCCGGCGCCACAGCGTCGTCCGCGGGCCCGACGGTTCGCGCGGGAGCCGGTAGGAGAGGAGGACCCATTCGCCGGGCGCCGTGTCGGCCACGCAGAGATGCAACCATGGTTGCAACGGCTTGTCGACAGGCTGACCTCGGCGGCCCGTCGTGGACGGGTGCCTGCCGGATGGCGCATCATTGGCAGTCGCCGGGCGAGAGTGCCAACCCGGCAGCCACCTCCGCTCGACCAGGGAGCCACCGCCCGTGCCCACCTACCAGTACGCCTGCACCAACCCCGAGGGGAAGCACGAGTTCGAGGTCGTGCAGTCGTTCAGCGACGCCGCCCTGACCGAGTGCCCGCAGTGCGGTGCGCCGGTGCGCAAGGTCTACGGCTCCGTGGGCGTCGTCTTCAAGGGCTCGGGCTTCTACCGGACCGACAGCCGCACGACCGGCTCGGCGTCGGGGAGCGCGTCGTCGACCAGCACGTCGGGCACCTCCTCGGACAGCAAGCCGGCCGCGCCCGCCGCATCGACCAGCGCGCCGGCCGCCACCTCCGGGAGCGGGGCCAAGGCCGCCGACTGACGGCGCCCCGTCCACAGCCCGCGCGCCCGTCCACAGCTGCGCGGCTGCTCTACCCGGGCCCGGCGCCGGGCCGCACGCTCGGAGCATGCCGCGCTTCCGCCGACCCCGCTCCCCCGCCGCACTGGCCCGGCGGGCCGGCGCGGTGCTGCTCGCCGGGATCGCGCTCGTGCTCGCGCTGCGGCCCGGCCCACCCGCCGGCGCGGCGGCTCCCGAGGCGGTGCCGGTCGTCGTCGCGGCACGCTCGTTGGACGCCGGGAGGGCGCTCGGCATCGACGACCTGGCCCTCGCCCGCTACCCCGCCGGCACCGCGCCCGCCGGCGTGGTCGCGCACCCGGAGCTCCTGACCGGCCGGGTGCTCGCCGGCGCGGTGCGTGCCGGCGAGCCGCTGACCGACACCCGCCTGGTCGGCCCGGGGCTCACGGCCCTGCTGCCGCAGGGGCAGGTGGCCGCCCCCGTGCGCCTGGCCGATCTGGCCGTGGCGGCCCTCGTGCGCACCGGGGACCGGGTCGACGTGCTGGCCACCCAGGACGGAGCGGACGAGGCGGAGGCCCTGGCCTCCGGCGTCCGGGTGCTGGCGTCCGGCTCCGGCGAGGACCCGGCGGCGGGCCTGCTGCTGGTGGCGGTCGATCCCGGCACCGCCGCCCGCCTGGCCGCGGCGGCGACCAGCGCGACGCTCACCGTGACCCTGCCGCCACCGTGAGTCCTCGCCAGCGGGCCCCCCGGCCGGTTGGATGGCGCCCATGATCAAGGGCTTCAAGGACTTCCTGCTCCGCGGCAACGTCGTCGACCTCGCGGTCGCCGTCGTCATCGGCGCCGCCTTCACCGCCGTCGTCAGCTCCTTCACCTCGTCGTTCCTCGAGCCGCTGATCGGGCTCGTCGGCGGCGGCGGCGTGAACGGCGGCAGCTTCACCGTCGACGGGCAGACCTTCACCTGGGGCAGCTTCGTCAACCAGGTGATCACCTTCGTGCTGACCGCCGCGGTCGTCTACTTCGTCGTGGTCCTCCCGATGAAGAAGCTCGTGGAGCGGCGGGCGCGCGGGGAGGAGCCCGGGCCGGTGGCGCCGACGCAGGTCGAGCTGCTCGTCGAGATCCGCGACCTGCTGCGTGCCCAGCAGGGCCGAGGACCGGGTGCCGACCCGTCCGGCCCGGGGACGACGGTGCTGCCCGGGCAGCTCTGACGCGGGAGCCGGCGCATCGATGAGATCCGGCCCGCCACCCGGTCGGTAGGGCGACCGGAAGGGATGGATGCCCGATGAGGACCGACCACTGGCCGGTGGTGCACGCCGAACGTCGAGCACTGGCCGACCAGCTGTCCCTGGTGAGCGACCCTGCTGCCTGGGAGCAGCCGTCGCTGTGCCCCGGCTGGAGCGTCCACGACGTGCTGGCGCACCTGGTCGACGACGCCACCTCGACCCGGCTGGGTTTCGCGGTGCGCCTGCTCCGCGCACGACTGGACTTCGACCGCCTCAACGCGGACGGCGTCCGGCGGGAGAGGGGTGCGACGCCGGCGGACACGCTGCGCCGGTTCCGGGAGGTCGGCGACCGGACCACGAGCGCCCCGGCACCGGCTGCGACCCGCCTGGTCGAGGTCATCGTCCACGGCGAGGACATCCGGCGGCCGTTGGCGCTGCGGCACGACTACCCGCTGCCGGAGACCGCCCGTGCGCTGCGCCACCAGCTCGCCACCTCGACGGGCACGGGCGGCGGCAGGGAGCGCGCCGAGGGACTCACCCTGCGCGCCGACGACGTCGACCTGGTCCACGGCGAGGGGCCCGAGGTGACCGGGTCCGCGCTCGCCCTGCTGCTGGCGGTGTCGGGCCGTCCCGTCGCACCGCACGAGCTGACCGGCGACGGCGCGGCGCGGCTCCTGGCCTAGTCGCTGCCCCAGTGCGGCGGCCGGTCCTCCAGGTACCGCCGGTCGCTGTCGGAGTCCTCGGCCGGGCGCTCGCCCCAGCCCACGTCGCTGTCGTCCGGCGCCCGGCGTGCGGCGGGCGCCGCGGCAGGCGCCGCCGGACCGTCCGGCGGCAACGGCTGCCCCAGCCCGTCGAGCACCTCCGCCGCCGGGAGCGCCGCGAGCACCGCACCGGGGACGGCCAGCTTGCTGCCCCGCGTCCCCGAGCCGATGACGACGAGGCCGGCCCCCGCGACGGCCGCGTCGACCAGCACCGGCCACGTCGCGGGCAGCCCGACCGGCGTGATGCCGCCGTAGGCCATGCCGCTCTCGGCGACGGCGACGTCCTGCGGCGCGAAGGAGGCCTTGCGCGCACCCAGGTGCCTGCGGGCCAGCCCGTTGACGTCCGCGCGGGTGGTGGCCAGCACCAGGCAGGCGGCGAGCGAGGTCTGCCCCGCGCGGCGGGCGGCCACGACCACGCAGTTCGCCGAGGCCTCGGCCGGCACGCCGTACGCCTCGGTGAACGCGGCGGTGTCGGCCAGGTCGTCGTCGATGGCCGCAACCCAGGCCGGGCCGGTCAGCCCGTCGAGCGCCGCGGCCACCGGCGCACCGAGCAGCTCGGGGTGCTCGGCGGCGGGGAGCCAGGTCAGGGAACCCAGGACGGGCGGGGTGGAGGCCACGACGCCGATCCTGCGCCACGCCCCGCCGGCGCCGCACCGCGGGTCGTCGGCCGGATCGGTGCGGTCCCCGGCCGGGATCCGGGTGGAGACCGTCGGACCCGGACGCCAGGATGAGGCCCATGATCGGCCAGCTGCACTCCGTCGTGATCGACGCGCCCGACGCGCACGCGCTCGCGCGCTTCTACGCCGACCTCCTCGGGATGGAGGTGAAGGGTGCGCCGGGCGACGACTGGGTCGTGGTCACCGGCGCCGGGTACCGCATCGCCTTCCAGCAGGCCCCCGACCTGCGACCGCCGGACTGGCCCGACCCGGAGCGGCCGCAGCAGTTCCACCTCGACGTCCGCGTCGCCGACATCGACGAGGCCGAGCCGCAGGTGCTGGCGCTGGGCGCCCGTCGGCTGCCGGGCGAGGGCGGGGACTTCCGCGTGTACGCCGACCCGGTCGGCCACCCCTTCTGCCTGGTGTGGGACGCATGAGCGCCGACCAGCCGCCCACCCCGCCGCCGTTCGTGGCCGCGATGGGCTTCCGGACCGGCGAGGCCGGTGGCACCCGGGTCACCGGCACCGCCGAGCTCGGCCCGGACCAGCACACCCCCTGGGGCGTGGTGCACGGCGGCGTCTACTGCGCGATCGTCGAGACCGCGGCCAGCATCGGGGCGAGCAAGGCGGTCGAGGGCCACGGCCAGTTCTCCGTCGGCGTCAACAACAGCACCGACTTCATCCGCTCGATGACCGCCGGGACGGTCGACGTCGTCGCCGAGCCGGTGCAGCAGGGCCGCACCCAGCAGCTCTGGCAGGTGACGCTCACCCGCGCGGAGGACGGCAAGCTGGTCGCCCAGGGCCGGGTGCGGCTGCAGAACGTGCCGCTGCCCGGGAGCTAGCCGACCACCGCCGGGTCGAGCACGACCTGGAACAGCGCCCGGGGGTCCTGCAGCGTGGCGGGCGGCCGGGCGGCCGAGCGCGGGACCACCCGGTCCCACCGGGCCGCCCGGCGGTGCGGCAGCAGCTCGCGGCCCTGGAACAGGTAGCCACCGACGACCTCGCCCAGCAGCAGCCCCGCGCCGTGCTCGATGGGCAGGCCGACGAGGTCGCCGGGGCCCATCCGGTCGAGGAAGGCCGACAGCTGGCGCAGGTCCTTGGCCGGGCGCCGGCCGGAGAGCTCCTTGGACAGCTCGCGCAGCTCGACCGGGCCGAGCCCGGTGGCGTCGACATCGATGCCCGACTGGGTGCCGAGCCCCACGACGCCGGCGGCCAGGCACGCCCCCAGCTCGTTGTGCGCCCGCGGCCGGACCACCCACACCGGCACGCCCTCGGGCGCGGAGGCAGGCGGCACGTCGTCGGCGCCGGGCCACTTGTACGGCAGGTCGTCGGGGTCGCCGGGGAACCGGGAGCGGTAGAACTCCGGGTCCTTGGCCAGCAGGTTCGACCGGTGCGAGAGGTGCAGCTCCTCGTCGCCGACCCAGCTGGGCAGCAGTCCGGCGGCGGCCGCCTCCTGCTGCGTCATCGCCGCGGCGTCGGGGGCGAACTCCGAGATGAGCGTCTCGGTGGTGTCGGCGAAGCCGCGCTCCCGCCAGACGCGCACCATCGCCAGGGAGTAGACGACCAGGCCCGCGGTGCGGCCGCGCCACATGGTGACCACCGGGTGGTTGGCCCACCCGTAGTCGGGCAGTTCCAGCGCCCTCAGCACCTGCAGGCACTCCACCCGCTGCTTGCCGAGCCGGGGGTTGTCCAGGAGACGGGCGGACTCGGTGAAGTCGGCGACCGGCAGGAAGGTCTGCATCGGGAGCGTTGCTGCCCGCAGTGCGGCGGGATCAACCGTCCAGGTCGCGCAGCGCGGCTTCCCAGCGGTGGCGCCGCTGCTCGTCGTCCTGCTCCCACCAGGCGGTGCCGCGCTCGCCGAGGCCGGTCTTGGCCAGCTGCACCCGCGCCCGGGCGGCGGCCACCGCCGCGTCGTCCCCCGCTAGCTCGGCCGTCCGCACCCCGGACCGGCCGACGCCGAGGTGGTGCAGCAGCCGCTCGCGGACGTCGTCGGGCAGCGCCGGGTCCGCCGTGCGCCACCGCCGCCCGTCGACGACGATCCACCGGCCGTCGTCGGTCCGCTCGACGTCGCGCGTCACGCGGTCAGCCGGGCGACCAGCGCCGGGAGCACCTCGCCCAGCGGCGCGTCCACCCGCACGTCGGCCTTGGCGTCGCCGCGGGTGGGGCCGACGTTCACGATCGCCACCGGGACGCCCAGCTCGGCCGCGCGCAGCACGAATCGGTAGCCGCTCATCACGGTCAACGAGGAGCCCAGCACGAGCAGCGACCCGGCCTGCTCCACCAGCGCGAAGCAGGAGTTCACCCGCTCGCGGGGCACCGTCTCGCCGAAGAAGACGACGTCGGGCTTGAGCAGGTCCTGACCGCACGCCAGGCAGCCGACCATCACGAACCCGTCCAGCACCTCGTCGGGCAGCTCGGCGTCACCGTCGGGGTTGATCTCGTCGACCCTCGGCCCGAAGCCGGGGTTGGCCGCGCGCAGCCGGTCGTCCAGCACCCCGCGGTCGGCGACGTCCCCGCAGCCCAGGCAGACCGTGCGGTCCAGCCCGCCGTGCAGCTCGACGACGTCCCGCGCGCCACCGGCCTGGTGCAGCCCGTCGACGTTCTGGGTGATCAGCCCGCCGAGCAGACCGGCCGCCTGCAGCTCGCCCACGGCGCGGTGCCCGTCGTTCGGCCGCGCCGCCCGCATCTGCCGCCACCCCACGAAGCTGCGCGCCCAGTACCGGTGCCGGCCGCGCGGGTCACGGGTGAAGGTCTGGTACGTCATCGGGGTGTGCCGGCGCAGGCTCCCGGTGGCGCCCCGGTAGTCCGGGATCCCCGAGTCGGTGGACAGGCCCGCACCGGAGAGGACGACGACGTCGCCGTCGGCCACCAGGTCGGCCAGGGCGTCGAGCGAGGCGCCGGTCACGGCGGAGGGGGCGGCGAGGGTCACCGGTCCATGGTCCCTGCCGATCGGCTCACGCGCCGCGATCAGCCCGCGGCCAGCTCCGCGTCCAGCCGGGTCAGCAGGTCGGAGTACACCCGCGCCAGCCCCTTCGGCGCGAAGGTCCGCTCGAAGAACCCGCCGATGCCCCCGGCCCCGTCCCAGGTGGTGCGCACCCGGACGGTGGAGGCGCCGGCGTCCGCGGCGAGCACCGTCCAGGTGGTGACCATCGAGGAGTTCCGGTCGCTCTCCACCAGCGTGCCCGGGGCCGGCTCGGTGACGTCGAGCAGCTGGTCGCGGACCCGCTTGGACGTGGCAGCGAACCTCCAGTGCACGGTGGTGCCGGCACCCTGCCCTCCGGCCTCGACCCGGTACTCGCTGAACTGCACGGGCAGGATCCGCGGGCGCACCGCCTCGTAGTCGGCGAGTGCGGCGATCACCCGCTCTGCGGGTGCGCGGACGATGGCCTCCGAGGTCGCGACTACCTGGCTCATGCCGACCATCCTCCCGGTCCGCTCCCGGCCGCGGTCACGCGGTCACCACCTCCTGCGGCGGGAACAGCCGCCGCAGCACGTCGGCCAGGGTGACCACGCCGACGATGCCGCCGTCGTCGACGACGACGGTGAGGTGGTTGCGGGTCTCGCGCATCGCCTCGAGCGCGGCGTGCACGGTCGTGCCGGCGTCCAGGCTGAACACCGGCCGCACGAACTCCGCCACCGGCGCCGCGTCGGCCACGGCCAGGGTGTCGCGGACGTGGACGACGCCGGAGATGCGGTCGCCGTCGCGGGTGAGGATGCGCAGGTGACCGGTGCGCCGGGTGGCCGAGCGCACCTCGCCGGCGGTCGCGCCGGCGGGCACCGCGGCGAGCGGCGCGTCCGGGTCGACCAGGTCGCGCACGGTGAGCTGCTCCAGCTCCAGCACCCCGGCGATCTGCTCCGAGAAGCTCGCGTCCAGCGCACCGACGTTCGCCGAGTGCTCGACCAGGTGCCGCAGCGCGTCGGGGCTGTGCCCCACCGCCAGCTCGTCCACCGCCGCGACGCCGACCCGGCGCAGCAGCCGGTTGGCCGCGGCGTTCAGCGCGCGCAGCAGCGGCCGGAACACCGCCATGAATGCCCGCATCGGGACGGCGAGCAGCGTGGCCGAGCGCTCGGGGTGCGCGATCGCCCAGGACTTGGGCGCCATCTCGCCCACCACGAGGTGGATGAACGTGACGATGAGCAGCGCCAGGACGAACCCGACCACGTCGGCCGCCACCAGCGGCAGGCCCCAGCCCTCGAACGCCGGGGTGAGCCAGTGGTGCACCGCCGGCTTGCTGATCGCGCCCAGCGCCAACGTGGCGGCGGTGATGCCCAGCTGCGAGCCGGCCAGCAGCAGCGTCAGCTCGGCGGAGTTGCGCAGCGCGGCGCGGGCCGCGCGGCTGTCCGGCGCGGCCTCCTCGAGGCGGTGCCGCTTGGCGGCCAGCGCCGCGAACTCGACCGCCACGAAGAATGCGCTGAGTGCGACGATGACGACCGTCGCGGCGACGACGACCCACGGGTTGTCGCTCATCGGGCCGTCTCCTCGGTGCCGGCGGTGGCGGCGCGGTCGGGCAGCTCGAGCCGGACGCGGGAGGGGACGTGCCGCTCGACGTCGAGCACCTCGATGCTGAGCAGCCGCGGCTCCGGGTCGTCGTCGTGGACCAGGTCGCCCGGGTCGGGCGGCAGCTCGACGGTCAGCCGGGTGCCCGGCTCGGGCAGCGTGCCCGCGGCGGCGATGACCAGGCCGGCGATCGTCTCGTAGTCCCCGCGCGGCAGGTCGACGGCCAGCGCGCGCTCCACCTCGTCGACGTGCACGTCGCCGGGCATCTCCCAGATGCCGTCGCCCTCGACCGGTACGTACCCGGGGTGCTCGTCGTCGTGCTCGTCGGTGATCTCCCCGACCAGCTCCTCCGCGAGGTCCTCCAGGGTGATCACCCCGGCGAAGCCGCCGTACTCGTCGATCACGCAGGCCATCTGGTTGCCCGAGTCGGCGAGCTGGCGCAGCGCGTCGGGCAGCGAGGTGAACGTGGAGACCACGAGGCAGGGCCGGGCCACGTCGGTGACCGGCGCGCTGTCGGGCGCCGTCGTCGTCAGCAGGTCGGCGAGGTGCACGACCGAGACGACGTCGCCCCCGCCGTCGAGCACCGGGTACCGGGAGTGCCCCTGGGCCATGAGCACCCGCAGGTGGCCGACGGTGTCCTTCGTGGAGATGGTGCCAACGCGCGGCCGCGGGATCATCGCGTGCTCGACGTCGCGGTGGGGGAAGTCGAGGATCCGGTCGAGCATCATCGACAGCTCCGCCGGCAGGTTCCCGCTCTCCCGCGACTCGTCGAGGATGTGCTCGAGGTCCCGCGCGGTGGCGGCGTGCTCGACGTCGTGCACCGGCTCGATCCGGAGCCACCTGAGCAGCACGTTGGACGCCGCGTCGAAGACCCGGATCAGCCAGCCGAACACCCGCAGGTAGACGACGGTGGAGGTCGCCAGCCAGCGCGCCACCGGCTCCGGCCGGGCGATGGCCAGGTTCTTCGGGAACAGCTCGCCGAAGAGCATCTGCACCAGGGTGGAGAACAGCAGCGCCAGGACGGCGCCGATGCCGACGCTCACCCCGGCCGGCACGGACACCCCGCCGAGCATCACGCCGATCGACTCACCGATCAGCGGCTCGGCGACGTACCCGACCAGCAGCCCGGTCACCGTGATGCCGAGCTGGGCACCGGAGAGCATGAACGAGGTGCGGCGGGTCACCGTCAGCGCGCGCTCCGCGGCCGCGTCGCCCGCCGCGGCGCGGGCGGCCAGCGTCGAGCGGTCGACCGCCATGTAGGCGAACTCCTGGGCCACGAAGTAGCCCGTCAGGGCGGTGATCGCGAGCACGACCAGCACCCCCAGCAGCAGCGAGAGCACTTCCATCACCGGCCACGCACCCCCTCACCGGTGGAGGGAGTCGTGGCCCGGGGACTGTGACTTGTACTCATGGCTCTCTTCGACGAAGGGCTGCGCCGCGCGGCACTCGGGGGGTCAACGTCGGGTCCCCGCGCCGCGTTCCGGGATCCCGCGATTCACCGGGGCTCCCGCCCGGAGCCGTGCATCCCGTGCACGACGGCGTGGCCCCTGCCCCGGGCGATGAGCCAGCGGTTGACCGGCAGGGTGACGACGAAGGCGACCGCCAGCGCGGCCGCGAGCGAGCCCCAGAACAGCCAGCTCCGCAGCCCGGCCTCCATCGCGCCCGGCACGAGCAGCATGACCGCGTTGTCGACGACCTCCATGACGGTGATCGAGACGGTGTCGGCGGCAAGCGCGACCGGCACCGCCGCACGCAGCGCGAGGCCGGACCGCAGCACCGGCCCGATGGTCAGGGCGTAGCCGAAGAAGAAGGCCAGCGCGACGGCGAGCGCGATCGTCGCGAGGTCGGACCAGCCGAGCGCGGTGCCGATGACCATGCCGAGGACCTCGCCGATCGCGCACCCGGTCAGGCAGTGGACGGTGGCGCTGAAGGCCAGCCGGTTCAGCGCCGCCCCGTCGGGCCGGGCGTGTGACGTCGGGTGGTCCATCGCTGCTCCTCCGGAGCAGCAGTCAACGAGCCGGGCGCGCGGGAGTCAACGCGTGAGCGCGTGGCAGATCCAGCACAGCGGCCACTCGTCGCTGCCGTCGTCGGGCCACCGCCAGTCGGCCGGGTCGAGCAGCACGACCGGCGCCAGGCAGACGGCCCGGCCGACGAGGAGGCCCTCGCCGGTGACCGCGTGCAGGTGGCCGGTCGGCATCTGCACCGGCTCCCCCGACCACAGCCGCGTCGCCAGGCCGTCGGCACCCACGGTCCACTCGAGCCGGCCGGCGTCGTGCCGATCGGGCGTGCTCTCGTCCCAACTGGTCGTCAGCCCCACCTCCGCACCCCATGACCCCACCCGGGACGAGCACGGCGCAAGGAACGGTGCCCGCCGCCGCGTTCGGCGGCTCATCGCCGCGCTTCCCGGACCGGCGCTGCAGGACAGCGGCGGGCACCATGGAGCGGGTCGCACGAGCGGAGAGGCACGCAGGGAGGGGTTCATGCACGGCGCGACGACGGCGGTCCAGCGGCTCGAGGTCGCGACGCGGGACGTCCTGCGCGCGCACGAGTCCATCCGCGACACCTTCGCCGGCCACCGGCTGCGCATCCGCGGCAGCCAGGAGCGCTTCCGGTACCGGCAGACGACGGCGACCGCCGGCGACCTCGCCGTCGACTCGCTGCTGCACACCATGGGCGTGCGCGAGGAGGTCGACCCCATCGACGCCACCTGGGTGGGGCTGGTCGCGGGTGGGCGGTTCGAGGTGGGCCACGCGGGCGAGACCGCCAGCGGCACGTCCGGCGAGGTGGTGCTGTTCCCCCAGGGCGTCGCCTTCACCTGCGAGTGGCCGCTGATGGACCTGCGGGTCGTCCGGCTGCCCACCCGAGAGGTCGCCCGGCGGGCGGCCGCGCTCGCCGGGGGCGACCCGGCGGACTTCCGCTTCCTGGGCCTCTCGGCGTCGACGCCCGCGCTGGGCCGCTACTGCGCGAGCACGATCGGGTACGTCCACTCGCTCTTCGGCCCGGACGCCCCGATCGCCGAGCCCCTCGTGCGGGCCGCGGCGATCGACTCCGTCGTGGCCGCCGTGCTCGCCGCCTTCCCGAACACCGCCACGGGTGACGGGCCCGTCGGGCCGGCCGGGCGGGGCCTGCCTGCGACCGTGCGGCGCGCCGTGGAGTTCATCGACGTCCACGCGCACGAGCCGCTCACGCTGGACGACATCGCCCGGGGCGCCGGTGTCGGGGCCCGCGCGCTGCAGGAGGCCTTCCGTCGGCACCGCGGGACCACCCCGATGGCCTACCTGCGGGAGACCCGCCTGGAACGGGCCCACCGGGAGCTCCAGGCGGCCGATCCCGCGCGCGGCGCCACGGTGGCCGAGGTCGCGGCGCGCTGGGGATTCCTGCACCGCGGCCGGTTCGCCGACGCCTACCAGCAGGCCTACGGCCGCTACCCGCAGCAGACGCTGATGTCCTGACCGCTCGCTACCGGGCGGCGGTCACCGCGGCCTCGACCGGCTCGTACAGCTGACCCGCCAGCGAGACCCCGAGCCCCGCGTCCGCCTCGAGCACCAGGTAGGCGCCGAAACCGCCGTCGAGGTCGAGCCACGGAACCGCCCCGTAGGCACCCGGGTCGTTGATCCGGCCGCTGCCGTCCCGCGGCACCCACCAGCCGAGGCCGTACCCGGAGCCGGGCATGGCCGCTCCGCTGTAGGCCTCGCCGATCCGGTCGGCGTGCATCAGCTCGACCGACTCCGGCTCCAGGACCTGCGCGTCCCCGCAGCGACCGCCCCGCAGGTGCATGAGGAGCAGCTCGGCGTAGTCGCCCGGCTCGATGTGGAGCCCGCCCTCCATGTGCGGGTTCTCGGTCTCCGGCAGGAGGCTCACGTCACCGTCGAAGTCGGCCGGGTACCGGAACCCACCACCCCCGAGCGCGGTCCAGTGGTTGCTGTAGCCGAGCGACCCGACGCCGCACGGCTCGACGTAGGTCTCCTCCAGGAGCTCCGACCAGCTCTTGCCGGAGACGGTCTCGGCCACGGCTCCGGCGATCTGCCACTGAACCCCGCCGTAGCGGAACTGGGTGTCCGGCGGCACGATGTCGGCGTCGTCGCCGGGTGTCTTCCACGCGGCGGCGGCGCATTCCTCCATCTCCGCCGAGGGCAGGAACTGGCAGACGTAGGGGCCGTAGGCCGGGTTGGGCCCGAGGCCCACGAGGCCCGAGCTGCTCGAGAGGAGCTGGGCGACGGTGATCTCGGGGTTGTGCCCCTCCGCCCAGTCGACGTAGTCGGCGATCGGCTCGTCGAGGTCGAGCAGGCCCTGGTCGGCGAGGCGGACGAGCACCCCGGCGGTCACCATCTTCGACGCCGAGGCGACCAGCGAGGAGCGGTCGGCGCCGAACTCGCCGAAGTACTGCTCGTCGATGATCCCCTCGTCCTCCTCCACGACGACGAGGCCTGCGCCGTTCAGCCCGTGCTGCGCGATGAACGCCTCGATGATCGGCGCGACCGCCGAGAAGTCGTACTCGCGGGCCTCGGCCGTCGAGGACGGCGCAGCGTCGGTGTCCGGGCCCTCGGCGGCCTCCCCGGCCGAGCAGCCCGTGGCCACGACGGTGCCGAGCACGGCGAGCGCCGCGACGGTGCGCCGAGCGCCCCGCGGTCGGCAGACGGGCCGGATGCGCGTGGAGGGCACGGTTCCTCTTTCGCCGGAGTGACGGTTGCTGTGCGCAACATAGGCGTCACGCCGACGATCCGGGGTGCCTCACGGCGCGGCGTCAGCCCGGCACCTCCTGGAAGGCCCGCACCTCGATCCGCCCGCCGAGCGCCTTCGACGCCTTCGCGGCCCAGGCGACGGCGGCCTCGCGGTCCGGCGCCTCCACGACCCAGAACCCGCCGAGGTACTCCGGCGCCCGGGTGAACGGCTCGTCGGCGAGGACGAGCTCTTCCCCGGTGTTGTCGACGGTCACCGCGGTCGACGGCGGGTGGAGCCCGCCGGCGAAGACCAGCGCTCCGGAGGCGGTCAGCTCCTCCATGAACGCGCCGGCCGCGGCCATGGCGGCCGCCAGCTCTGCCGGGTCCATCGTCGCCATCGTCGGCTCCTCGGCCGAGTCGTGCGGCATCGACAGCAGGTACTGCGTCACGGGTCCTCCTCGTCGGCGCGGCCACGGCGGCCGCCGTCACGGCTGAGGACCCTCGACGCCGCGGCAACTCATCGGCCGGTGGGCACCGGCTCCTGGTGGCGGGCCTGGGTGACCGGCGGGCTGGAGGGTCGGAAGCCCTTCGCTGCGCAGTAGACGCCCAGCGAAAGCTCCCACACGGCCTCCGGGAGGAACAGGACGGCCCCGAGCCCTTCGCCGTTCTCGTACACCCCGGCCAGGATCAGCATGGCCGAGAGGATCAGGAGGGATCCGCCGACCAGACCCAGCAGCGCCAGCCCCCGAGGCACGAGGCCTGACACGTACATGAGGTAGCCGAGCAGCAACCCGTTGCCGATGCCGGCCACGAGTCCCGGGCCCCACTCGAACGCCCACTGGTAGGCGTGCGCCCAGCTGTCCCCCTGGACCTGGAGTGCGACCGCCTCGCCGCCGTTCGCTCCGTCCAGCGCGCCGATGACCGACACCAGCGACAGCATGCTGATGAGGCCGATGGCGGCGAAGACGGACTCGATGGTCCGGGCGCTCACGTAGCCGAGCGCGACCGCGTGGCTCCACCTGCGAGCGATCGGATACAGCACGACAGCGGTTCCGAGCTGGGTGACGATCAGGCCGAACTCGAGCAGCGCGCCCCACTTCAGGCTCGCCGACGAGGCGTCTCCAGGGACGAACCGCATGTCCGTCCATGTCGCGCCGGCCCCGTCCACGAACAGGAACCGCGCCGGGATGCTCGTCAGGAACGTCCCGATGAACAGCCACCCGAAGATCCGGCCCGTTCGGTGCAGGTCCATGGTCGACCCTCCTCCGGTTGCGACTGCACCTGCAGTCGTCAGGGGATGTGCGAGGTCCGCATCACGCTGGCCCTGCACCGCCCCCGTCGCCAGGGACTCCGACCCGACGGTTCCGATTCCCGGGAGGGAACCGCACGCCGCGCGCCTCGGGTGGGTGGCCGGTCACCCTGCGCATGTCGCCGGGCGCCGTCGGACCGATCGGGGGTCGACGGTCAGCTGCTGGCTGGTGCCCCCGGCAGGATTCGAACCTGCGACACACGGTTTAGGAAACCGATGCTCTATCCCCTGAGCTACGGGGGCCTCGGCGCGACGCGCGCGCACGGACCGACGGCGCAGAGGCTATCCGGTGACCGCGCGGGAACCCCCGCCCGACCCGACTCGTCGTATCGAAGAGAGACGGAACGGTTCCCAGGCGTTACCGTGCTGGGGCACGTCGCACTCCGGCAACGGCGCCGGGGATGACGGGAGGTGGAGCACGATGGAGACCACGGTGGTCGACGTCCCCGAGCGGGGGCGGTTCGAGATCCGGCAGGGCGACCGCGTCGTCGGGCTGGCCAGCTACCACGTCGAGAACGGCCAGATGACGTTGCCGCACACCGAGGTCGACCCCTCCGTCGGCGGGCAGGGCATCGGCACGAAGCTCGTCGACGGCGTCCTCCGGGCCGCCCGCGAGCGCGGCCTGACGGTGCTGCCCTACTGCTCCTTCGTGCGGCGCCACATCCTGCAGCACCCCGGGTACCTCGACCTCGTCGCCGACGACGACCGCCCGCACTTCGGGCTGGAGACCGCCGACCGCTGAGCCGGGTCCCGCCGCGCCACCTACGCTGCGCGGATGCCCGAGGGTCACACCCTGCACCGCCTGGCACGGGAGCAGTCCGCGCTGTTCGCCGGCCGTCCGGTGCACGTCACCAGTCCGCAGGGCCGGTTCGAGGCCGGTGCCGCGCTGCTCGACGGCCGGGTCCTCGACGAGGTCTTCTCCTACGGCAAGCACCTGTTCGCCCGCTTCGGCGGCGACCACCTGCACGTCCACCTCGGGCTGTACGGCACCTACCTGACCGGCACGGGATCACCGCCCCCGGCGAAGGGCGCGCTGCGCATGCGCTGGGAGGCCGACGGCCCCGACGGCGCCGGTGTGTGGACCGATCTCCGCGGCCCGACCGCCTGCGAGGTGCTGCCCGCACCCGAGGTGGCGACCATCCTCGACCGGCTCGGGCCCGACCCGCTCCGGCCGCGCGCCGACGGCGGCCGCGCGCACCGCCGCATCGCCGGCAGCCGGACGCCGATCGGCGCGCTGCTCATGGACCAGTCGGTGCTCGCCGGCGTCGGCAACGTGTACCGGGCCGAGCTGCTGTTCCGGCACCGGGTGTCGCCGTTCCGGCCCGGCCGCGCCGTCGACGACGCGCTCTGGGCGCGGATGTGGGCCGACCTCGTGACGCTGATGAAGGCCGGCGTCCGGATGGGCCGCATCGTGACCACCCGGCCCCAGGACCGGTCCCGGCGCAGCGGCGCCGTGCGCCGGGAGGACGCCCACTACGTCTACCGGCGCACCGGCCTGCCCTGCCGCATCTGCGGCACCGAGGTGCGCACCGAGGTCATGGTCGGCCGCAACCTCTACTGGTGCCCGACCTGCCAGGCGGTCTGACGCGCTCGTCCCGGCCGGGGGTTGACCCGCCCCGGTACGTTCGCGGACGTGGGCATCGGGGGCACGCGTCGCGGAGCGCTGCGCGCCGCCGCCGTCGGCGCGCTGGCCGCCGCCGCCGTGCTCACCGGGGCCGGGCCGGCGGGCGCCGCGCCCTCGGAGTTCGACGCCCCGATCAGCCCGGTGGGCGTGGACGTGTCGCACCCGCAGTGCGGCACCGACCTGCCCGACGCCCGGGCCTTCGCGGTCGTCGGCGTCAACGGCGGGGTCGCCACCCGGGCCAACCCCTGCCTGGCCGAGCAGCTCGAGTGGGCGTGGGGGTCCAACGGGTCGGTGCCCGGCCAGCCGGTCGCGCAGCTCTACCTGAACACCGCCAACCCCGGGCAGGTGATGGGCCTGGTGAGCACCTGGCCGTCGGACGGGGAGTCGCCCTACGGCGACTGCGAGGGCGGGAACACCCCCGCGTGCTCCTGGCGGTACGGCTGGGAGCGGGCCCGCGACAGCGTCACCGAGCACTTCGTCCCCGCGGCGCGCGACGCCGGCGTCGACAGCCTGGCCTCCAGCTACCGGTGGTGGCTCGACGTGGAGACCATGAACACCTGGCAGCAGGGGTCCGACGACGCCCGGGCGCGCAACCGGGCGACGCTCGAGGGCATGGCCGCCTACCTGGAGTTCCGCGGCGCCCAGGTCGGCATCTACTCCACGCACCAGCAGTGGGCGGAGATCGCCGGCACGCCCGCCGTCGACAGCCCCCTGACGGGCCTGCCCACCTGGCTGGCCGGGTCGGCCGACCTGGCGCAGGCCGTCGCGTCCTGCCAGCAGCCCCCGCTGGTACCGGGCGGCCAGGTCGCGCTGACCCAGTACGTGCCCGACGACCTCGACCTCAACCACTCCTGCAGCTGAGGCCGCCGGGCCCGCCCGGAGAGGTCAGACGGCGCCCTTGCCGGCGTCGCCGGCCGGGAGAGCGGTGAGCCGGCGGACGTCGGGCGCGGCGGCGAGCTTGCCCGCCAGCGCGGCCCCCAGGGTGGCCAGCGGCTCGGCCTTGCCGTGCGCCTTCATCGCGTCGGCATCCGCCCACTTCTCGACCATCACGAAGCTGCCGTCGGCCTCGTGCAGGGCGTAGAGCTCGCAGCCGGGCTCCTCGTGCACCGCCGGGACGGCGGCCTGCAACGCCTCGCGGACGGCGTCGACGGCCTCGGGCCTGGGGGTGATGGTGGCGACGACGACGATGGACATGGAGGGGCCTCCTCGAGCGACGGTGGTCGGGAAGCCGGGCGCGCGCTCTGGTGGAGACGGCCCGGCCGGGTCAGGATGCCAGTCATGGTCGCCGAGGGTTCCGCCGCTCCCCCGTCCGAGCGCCGCCCGCTCCGCGTCGCGATCATCGGCGCCGGGCCGGCGGGCATCTACGCCGCCGACGCGCTGACCAGGCAGGACGACGTCCCGGTGTCGGTCGACCTCATCGACCGCCTGCCCACGCCGTTCGGCCTGGTGCGGCACGGCATCGCGCCGGACCACCCGAAGATGCGCGCGATCCGCGAGACGTTGCACCGCAGCCTGGACCAGCCGCTGGTCCGCTTCGTCGGCAACGTCGACATCGGCGTCGACCTGTCGCTGGACGAGCTGCGCGCGCACGTCGACGCCGTCGTCTACACCTACGGCGCCGCGATCGACCGCCGGCTCGGCATCCCCGGCGAGGACCTCCCGGGCAGCCTGGCCGCCACCGACGTCGTCGCCTGGTACTGCGGGCACCCCGACGCCGACCGCAAGCGCATCGAGTCCGCGCTGGCCGGGGCGCGCTCGGTCGTGGTCGTCGGGGTCGGCAACGTCGCCCTCGACGTGGCCCGGGTGCTGGCCCGCGCGCCCGAGGAGCTCGAGCCCACCGACATGCCGCAGCACGTGCTCGACGCGCTGGCCGCCTCCCCGGTCGAGCAGGTGACGATCCTGGGCCGCCGCGGCCCCGCGCAGGCCAGCTTCACCACCCAGGAGCTGCGCGAGCTCGACGAGATGACCGCCGCGAACGTGCTGGTCGATCCCGCCGACCTCGAGCTCGACCCGGCCAGCGAGGAGCGGGCCGCCGGTGACCGCGTGGTCAGCCGCAACCTCGGGGTGCTGCGCGGCTGGGCGGAGCACGTCCCCGCCGCCGGCCGGATCCCGCTGCGACTGCGCTTCTTCCGGCGGCCGGTGCGCCTGGTCGGCGAGGACCGGGTGACCGGCCTCGAGGTGGAGCGCACCGCGGTCGACGGCGACGGGCGCGCCATGGGCACCGGTGAGCTGGAGGTGCTGCCGGCCGACCTCGTCGTCCGCTCGGTCGGGTACCGCGGCACGGCGCTGCCGGGCCTGCCGCTCGACGAGGGCAGCGGGACGGTGCTGCACGACGGGGCCGGCCGCGTGCTGCGCGACGGGCGGACGTCGCCCGGCGAGTACGTCGCCGGCTGGATCAAGCGCGGTCCCAGCGGCGTCGTCGGCACGAACAAGCACGACGCCCGGGAGACCGTCGACGCCCTGCTGGCCGACGCCGCGGACGGCACCCTCACCGTCGGCGGGCCGGTCGACGACCTGGTGAGGACGCTGCAGGCCCGCGGCGCCGAGCCGGTGCTGCTCGAGGACTGGCGGGCGATCGACGCCGCCGAGGTGGCGCTGGGCGCCAGCTACGGCCGGGCGCGCACCACCCTGCACGAGCGGGAGACCCTGCTCGCCGCCGTCCGAGCGGCGACCGCCGGTTAGCCGCTGTTGCGCAGGGCGGTCGCGATCCCGTTGATGGTCAGCTGGATGTTGCGCCGGGTCAGCTCGTCGTCGTCGCCCTCGCGACGACGACGCAGCATCTCGACCTGCAGGTGGTGCAGCGGCTCCAGGTAGGGGAACCGGTTGCGGATCGACCGGGCCAGGGACGGGTTGTCGGCCAGCAGGTGCTCGTCCCCGGTGATGGCCAGCAGCATCCGGCTGGTGCGCTCGTGCTCGAGGGTGATCCGGTCGAAGACCCGGGCCCGCAGCTCCTCGTCGGGCACCAGCCCCGCGTAGCGCGCGGCCACGCCCAGGTCGGTCTTCGCCAGCACCATGCCCATGTTGGACAGCGTCGTCCGGAGGAACGGCCAGCGCCGGTGCAGCTCGCGCAGCTGCTCCAGCCGGGCGGCGGGGTCCTCGCCGTCGGCCACCCAGCCCTCCAGGGCCGCCCCGGTGCCGAACCAGCCGGGCAGCATGATCCGCGTCTGCGACCAGCTGAACACCCACGGGATCGCCCGCAGGTCACCGATCGAGTTCCCGGCCTTCCGGGACGGCGGCCGGCTCCCGATGTTGAGCTCGCCCAGCTCGTTGACCGGGGTCGCGGCCCGGAACCACTCGACGAAGCCCGGCGTCTCGTGGACCAGCGCCGAGTAGGCCCGCCGCGCCCGGGCGGCGAGATCGTCCAGGAGCGCGTAGGCGGCGTCCGCGTCCTCGCCCAGGCCCTCCACGTCCAGCAGCGTCGACTCCAGCGTGGCCGCCAGCAGCGCCTCGAGGTTGCGCCGGGCGAGGCCGGGGTCGGCGTACTTGGCCGCGATCACCTCGCCCTGCTCGGTGATCCGCAGGGCTCCGGCCACCGCGCCGGGCGGCTGGGCCCGGATCGCCTCGTAGCTCGGCCCGCCGCCACGGCCGACCGTGCCGCCGCGGCCGTGGAACAGCCGCAGCCGCACGCCCTTCCGCCGGGCCACCTCGACCAGGTCCAGCTCGGCCCGGTACAGCGCCCAGTTGGCGGCCAGGTAGCCGCCGTCCTTGTTGCTGTCGGAGTAGCCGAGCATGACCTCCTGCACGTCGCCGCGCGTGGCCAGCAGCGCCCGGTACAGCGGCTGGTCGAGCACCGCCGTCAGCGTCGTGCCCGCGGCCTGCAGGTCGTCGATCGTCTCGAACAGGGGCGAGATGCCCACCGGGCAGGCCGGGCCCCCCTCGGCGCCGGGGTCGAGCAGGCCGACCTCCTTGAGCAGGACGGCGACCTCGAGCACGTCGCTCACCGACTCGCACATGCTGATCACGTAGTTCGGGATGGTGCGCGGGCCGAGCAGGCGCACCTGCTCGGCCGCGGCGAGCAGCACGTCGAGCTCCTTGCGCGCCTCCGCCGAGAGCTCGGCGCCCGGCCGCACCAGCGGCCGGCGCAGCGCGAGCTCACCGGACAGCAGCTCGACGCGGGCCGCCTCGTCGAGGGCGGCGTAGTCCTCGCACACGCCGGCCCAGGCCAGCAGCTCGCCGACGACGGCCTCGTGGACGGCCGAGTTCTGCCGGAGGTCCAGCCCGCACAGGTGGAACCCGAACACCTCGACCGATCCGCGCAGCCGCAGCAGCCGGTCGTCGGCCAGCGCCCCGGCACCGTGGCCGCGCAGCGAGGCGTCCACGACGTCGAGGTCGGCACGCAGCTCGTCCGGCGACCCGTAGGCCGGCAGCTGGGCGTGCGGCTCGCCCCCCGGCACCCGGCCGAGCACGGTCAGCGCGGTGGCCGAGAGCCGGGCGGAGATGCCGAGGAGCGCCCGGCGGTAGGGCTCGTCGGCCCGGAACGGGGAGTCGTCGCGGGCGGCCTCGGCCAGCGCGTGGAGCTCCTCGCTCGGGGTGACGAGCCGGTCGGACATCGACAGCTCCCGGTACAGCTCCGCGAGCTCGGCGAGGTGGTGGCCGAGCGCCGTCTCCGCCTGCCGCGTCGTCGCGCGGCGCAGGGCCTCGGCGTCCACGAACGGGTTGCCGTCCCGGTCCCCGCCGATCCAGGAGCCCGGCAGCAGCACCGGCCGCGGCAGCAGGCCGGCGTCGGGCCACCGCTGCGCCAGCGCCTGCCGCACCTCGGCGTTGAGCGCGGGGACGACGTCGAACAGGGAGAGCTCGTAGTAGCGCAGCGCCTCGTCGATCTCGTCCTGCAGCCGCAGCCGGGACAGCCGCAGCAGCGCCGTCTGCCAGAGCGTGAGCACCGCGCGCCGCAGGTCGACCGCCCACCTGTCGTCGACCTCGCCGTGCGCGGCGCGGTCGCGCTGCAGGATCAGGTCGCTGACCTGGCGCTGCACCTGCGAGATCGTCTTGCGGCGAACCTCGGTCGGGTGCGCGGTGACCACCGGGCAGACCAGCGCGCCGGTCAGCTCCCGGGCGACGACGTCCGGGTCGAGCCCCGCCTGGTCGAGCAGCGCGAAGGTCGCGGCCAGGCTCCCGCGCTGCGCGGGTGAGCCCTCGCGCCGGTGGTACCGCCGGCGGCGCTCGTGGTGGATGTCCTCGGCGAGGTTGGCCAGCAGCGAGAAGTGGCTGAACGCCCGGATGACGTGGTTGGCCGAGCGGACGTCGAGGGCGGCCAGCTGGGCGGCCAGCTCCTCGCGGCCGACCTCGGAGCGACGCAGCTGGAAGGCCTGGACGCGCGTGGACTCGACGAGGTCCAGGACGTCGTCCCCGGCCTGCTCACCGATGACCTCGCCGAGGACGCGGCCCAGCAGCCGGATGTCCTCGCGCAGCGGTGCGTCGCCGGCGCGCTCGTCCGAGCCGCCGGCGGAACCGTGGGGGCGGAGGTCTGCGACGTCGACCGTGGCTTCCGACACGCGGCCAGTATCAGGCCGGGATGTGACGAACGGGTAATGCCCGTCAGCCCAGTTCGAGGCCCCGCAGCGTCTGGGCGGCGAGCTGGTCACCGGCTTCGGCACCGAGCCGGAACTGCTCCACGGCGCCGTCGAGGTCGCCGCGGTCGGCCAGCAGGACGGCGAGGTTCTGGTGGCAGTAGACGTCGCCCGCGGAGATGCCGGCGCGGAAGGCCTCCTCGGCCGCCTCGTCGTCGCCGAGGTCCTCGCGGTAGAGGTTGCCCAGCGGGAGCCAGGCCACCTGCTCGCCGAGCTTGGCGCCGCGCTCGAGCACCGAGCGCGCCTCGGCACCCCGGCCGCTCTCCCGCAGCAGGTGCGCCAGGTCGGTGCGGGCGGCCGGGAAGTGGTCGGCCCCGGCCCGCAGGGCGTCCTCGAGCGCGGGGTCCAGCGTGGCGCAGAACCGCCAGCAGGCGACGACGCCCGCGGCCTCGGCGTCCCCGGCGTCGGCGATCTCCTGGGCCACGGCCAGCGCCTCGTCGCGCTCGCCCTGCTCGCGCAGGAGGAAGGCCAGCTGCAGCCCGCCCTCGAGGTCCCCGGCGTCCACGGCGCCGCGGTAGGCGCGCATGGCCCCGGCGAGGTCGCCGAGGTCCTCGAGCACCAGCCCCAGGTTGCGCCAGGCGTCGGCCTCGCCGCCGGCCAGCGCCGCCTCGTAGGCGTCCACGGCCTCCGGCCAGCGGCCCTGGGCGGCCAGCGCGTTGCCGAGGTTGAACGACGCGACGGTGTCACCGGCCTCGGCGGCGCGGCGGAAGCAGGCCTCGGCGTCGGCGTGCCGGCCGGCGTCGGCCAGGTCGCAGCCGAGGTCGATCAGCGCGTCGGCGTCCCCGGAGGCCCGCAGCCGCCGGAGGCGCCTGTCGAGGTCCTCGGTCATGCCAGCGATGATCGCGGGCACCCCGCCTCCCCCGCGCCGCCCGCAGGGGTGACCTCACCCCAACGGGAGGTGCGGCGCGGTCAGCTCCCGAACGCCTCCCGCCAGGCCGGCAGCAGCGAGCTCCGGGTCCACTCCAGGTAGGGCTCCTGCTGGTCGCCGCCGATCTGCACCAGGGCGAGGTGGCTGAAGCCGGCCTCGGCGTACTCCTTGGCCGCCTCGATGACCGCCTCGACGTCGTCGCCGCACGGGATGCTGCTCTCGACGTCCTCCTCGCGCACGAACTGGCTGGCGGCGTCGAAGGCCGCCGTCCCGGGCAGCTCGGCGTTGACCTTCCAGCCCAGGCCGAACCAGCGGAACAGGGTGTGCGCCCGGGTCACCGCCGCGGCCTTGTCCGTGCCGAAGCTGATCGGCATCTGCGCGACCTTGGGCTTGCCCTCGCCGCCCGCGGCCTCGAACGCCTCGACCAGCTCGGCCAGCGGGTCGGTCGCGACCAGCACGTCGGCCAGCTCGCCGGCGATCGTGGCGGCCTGCTTCCCGCCGGCCGCGAAGCCGATCGGCACCCGCTTCTCCGGGAGGTCCCACAGCTTGGCCGACTCGACGTCGAAGTGCTCGCCGCGGAAGTTCGTGTAGCCCTCGCCGTCGAAGAGGTCCCGGATGATCTGCAGCGCCTCCATGATCATCTCGTGGCGGACGTCGGCCGGCGGCCAGCCGGCGCCGACGACGTGCTCGTTGAGGTTCTCGCCGGCGCCCAGGCCGAGGGTGAACCGGCCGTCGGACAGGATCTGCAGCGTCGCGGCCTGCTGCGCGACCACCGCCGGGTGGTACCGGAAGATCGGGCAGGTCACGTAGGTCATCAGCGGGATCCGGCTGGTCGCCTGCGCCACTGCCCCGAGGGACACCCACGCGTTCGGCGAGTGGCCCATCTCGTCCAGCCACGGGAAGTAGTGGTCGCTGCTCACCGCGAAGTCGAAGCCGACCTCCTCGGCGCCCACCACGTGGCGGACCAGGTCCTTCGGCCCGGCCTGCTCGGTCATCATCGTGTAGCCCAGCTGCATGCCCATGCGGCGCGGCTACCCGGCGCCGGTCGTGCCCAACCGACCGGCGCCGGGCTGATCAGGACCGCTCGGCGGCCAGCGCCTCGCGCATCTTCAGCTTCCCGCCGGTGCGCAGCAGCGCCCCCGCGTAGACCCGGCCGCCCAGCCGCACGACCAGCCCGATCGCCAGCACCATGAGGACGACGGCCAGCGCGATCTCCCAGAGCGCCACCTCCCCCGCGGCCTGCCGCACCGGCATGACCAGCGGTGAGAGCCCCGGCACGTAGGAGGTGGTGCGGGCCAGCAGCCCGCCCGGGTCGGAGGCGGCCTGGATGCCGACGAAGAACGCGACGATGAGCACCATGGAGGTCGGCATGAGCACCGTCGCGAGGTCCTCCTGCCGGCTCACCAGCGAGGCGGCGACCGCGAAGACGGCTGCGTACCAGGCGTAGCCCAGCACGAACCACGCGATGACGACGCCGACCGTGCTGACCAGGTCGCCCGGGACGTCGACGACGTCGAAGGCCAGCGCGGAGACGACCGCGACCACGCCGATGAGCACGATCTGGGCCAGCGCCAGCACGCCGAGGCCGAGGATCTTGCCGGCCAGCAGCTGCCAGGGGCGCATGGTGGCCAGCAGCAGCTCGACCACGCGGCTGGACTTCTCCTCGACCACGCCCTGGGCGATGAACTGCCCGAAGAGGATCAGCAGGCTGTAGAGGATGACCACGCCGAAGATCGCGGTCACGACCCGCTGCTGGTCGGCCGCGGCGTCGGCGTCGACGGCGGTCACCGCGACCTCGGGGACGTCGAGCCCGTCGATCCCGGCGTCGGCGAGCTGCTCGGCGATCGCGACCTGACCGACAGCGCCCTGCACGATCGACTCCAGCGTGCTCTCGCCGGACTCGCGGACGAGCAGCTCGGGCTCCGCGCCGGCCAGCAGGGCGCCGTCGACGTCCTCGTCGTCCACGGCGGCGCGGGCGGCGGCCGCGTCCTCGAGCTCGGCGACCTCCACCTCGACGTCCAGGGCCTCGCCCTGCGCCTCGAGCGCGGCGACCACCGAGGCGTCGCCACCGACGACGCCGATCCGGCGCTCCTCGTCGCCGGAGCCGGCCAGCACCTGGAAGACCATGGCGCCGACGATCACCAGCAGGATCACGACCGAGCTGATGATGAAGCCCTTGTCGCGGATGCGGGTGGAGATCTCGCGGGCGGCGACCAGCCGGACCAGCGAGCTGCTGGAGGGCTCGGTGCCGGTCGGCGCGCTCACGCGGCCACCTCCTCGGGCGCGGGGGCGGCGACGGCCCCGCGGAACAGCTCGACCAGCGTGGGCTCCTGCCAGGCGAAGTGCGTGACCCGGCCGGTGCGCAGCGCGGCGGCGAGCACGGCCTGGTCGTCGGTGCCGTGGTCGAGCTCCAGCAGCGTGTCACCCGCCTGGTCGGACACCACGCGGATCCCGGGGAGCCCGTCGGCCCACCGCGGCGCGGCATCGGGCGCCACCACCCGGAGCAGCCGGCCCGCCTCCCGCCGGCGCAGCTCCTCGACGGTGCCGGTGGCGACCATCCGGCCGCGCGCGAGGATGCCGACGGAGTCGCACAGCCGCTCGACGAGGTCCAGCTGGTGGCTGGAGAAGACCACCGGTACGCCCTGGCGCACCTGGCCGAGCAGCGCGTCCGCGAGCGAGTCGACGCCGACCGGGTCCAGCCCGGAGAACGGCTCGTCGAGGATGAGCACCTCGGGGCGGCTGACCAGCGCGGCGGCGAGCTGCACGCGCTGCTGGTTGCCCAGCGACAGCTTCTCCACCTGCTCGTCGCGGCGCGGGCCGAGACCGAGCAGCCCCACCCACTCCTCGGAGGCTCGGTCGGCCGCGCCCCGGTCCAGCCCGTGCAGCCGCGCGAAGTAGGCGACCTGCTCCCCGACCTTCATCTTCGGGTACAGCCCGCGCTCCTCCGGCATGTAGCCGACCCGGCGGCGGGCGGCCTGGTCCAGCGGCCGGCCCTGCCAGCGCACCTCACCGGCGTCGGGGCGGACCAGGCCCATCGCGATGCGCATCGTCGTCGTCTTGCCCGCGCCGTTGGATCCGCAGAAGCCGAACATCGAGCCGGGGGCGACGGCGAACCCGACGCCCTCCAGCACCCGTACGTCGCCGAAGCTCTTGTGGAGCCCGTCGAACTCGAGCACCTGTCCTCCTGTCGTCGTGGACCTGGTCGGAACCGTATCGGCCGGGGTCACGAGCCGATCGCCGCCACGAGTTCCGCGGGATGGGTGAGCTGGAGGTGGTGCCGTCCACCGGCGACGGTGGTCACCCGCACCCGGGGGCCGAGCCGCTCCATCACGTCGGTAGCCACCGGGGGGTCCTCCGCACCCACGACGACGTGGACGTCGCCCTCGTAGTCCGCGAGCCGACGCACCAGATCCGCTCGCCGACCGACGTCGCCGGTGCTGCGGAGGAGGTGCTCGACGCGCCGGGCGGTCCGCTCGCGGCGCAGGTCGGCGAGGCTGCTCGCGAGAGCCTCCCCGTGGGCACGGCTGCCGGTCAGCCGCTCGGACAGGGCCGGGGCGCCGGCCGTGCGCAGGTAGAGACGGGTGAGCAGCGCCGGCGTGGGACGGCTCGCCTGCGCCTGGAGGAAGAAGGGGGACACCAGGGTCAGCTGCCGCACGCCTCCCCGGTTCCTGCTGACCGCGTCCACGGCGGCCGCGGCCCCGATCGAGTGCCCGACCAGGTGCCGCACCGAGCCACCGGCGAGCAGTGCGTCCAGCCAGGCGGGCCAGTCGGCCGCCGAACCGCTGCTCATCCCGAGTCCGGGCAGGTCGACCACGGCGGCGTCACCCAGCCCGTGCGCAACGCCCGCCCAGGTGTCGGCGTTCACCGGCAGGCCGGGCAGCACCAGCGTCCCGGCACCCGGCGGCCCGAGGGTGAAGGTGCGGATCCCGGCTGCTTCGGTGAAGCGCCGGCCCGGCTCCCCGGGTGGCACCAGGCCGAAACGGTGCGCGGCGGCGTGGTCCGCCCAGCGCCGGATCGCGGGGATCGTGTCGGGGAGGTGCAGGCCCTGTCCCCGGGCGAACTCCTCGGCGTCGGTGACGGGGTACCGGTCGCTCGCCAGGAAGCTCAGCGTCTCCGGGTCCGCCTTGGTCAGGGCGCTGGGCAACCGCTTCACGAGGCCGACGGGGATCCGGGCACGCGGGACCGGCACGCGGTAGTGCTCCCCCACCAGGCGCAGGAGCTCCGGCAGCGCCGGCGTCCGCTCGTCCAGGACCCAGTAGCTCCTCCCGACCGTGCGGTGGTCGGCCGGCAGCCGCGCCATGAAGCGGGCCAGGTGGTCGACGGGGACGACGGGGACGGACGTCGTCGCACCTCCGGGCCGGGCGACCATCGTGCCGTTCCAGAGCTCCCGGAAGGCTGCGGCCAGACCGAGGAACTGCTCGGTCTCACCCGTCGCCCCGACCCCGCTCACGGTCGCCGGGTTGACGATGGTCCACGGCAGGTCGCGGCGCTCCGCCTCGGCCTGGAGGACGGCATCGGCCTCGGCCTTCGACGCCTCGTACGGTCCGGACGCCCGACGGACGCGGCGCAGCCGGGCGGCGTCCCACGGCACCGTGCCGGGGTCCTGGCCGCCCACCCGGTAGCCGGAGACGTGCACGAGGCGGTGGAGGCCGGAGATCCGGGCGGCGACGGCGACGACGGCGCGGACGGTGTCGACGTTGGCGGCCCGGGCCTCACGGAGGGTCATCCCGAACCGGTAGGCCCCGGCGCAGTTGTGGATCTCCGTGACACCGGCGAGGTCCGTCGATGTGAGACCCAGGTGCGGGTCGTCGAAGTCCACCAGGACCGTCGCCGGCGGAGCCGGGGTGCCGTGGCGCGCGAGCCACGACCGCAGCTCACGGGCGGAGCCCTCCGAGCGGCAGGCGGCGGTGACCTCCACGCCGTCGGCGACCAGGGCCAGGATCAGGTGTCGGCCGAGGAAGCCGCTCGCGCCGAACACGAGCGCCCGACGGGCGGCCGGCGTCACCGGGTCGCGGCCATCGGGTCGGTGAGCCCGTCGAGCAGGCGGACGAGCACGCGTCCGGCGCTCACCAGAGGCGCGGTGTCCCTGAGGGCGCGGCTCATGATCATGGCTCCTTCGACGGTGCTGACCACCGTCGCGGCGACCTCGCGCGCTTCGTCGCCCGGGAGGCCCGCGGCGAGCAGCTGGTCCGCGACGGAGGAGGTCCACGTCGCGTAGGCGGTCGCGCAGGCCGCCCGGAGGCGCTCGCTGTGCGCACCCATCTCGAGCGTGACCACGGAGACGGAGCACCCGAGCTCGAAGTCGCTGCCCTCGATCAGCCCGGCGAGGACGTCGAGGACCCCGGCCACCACGCGCGAGGGACGTCGCTCGTGCCCGGCGGCCTCGTCGATCAGGGACCGGAACTGCTCGGTCGCCCGTTCGATCGCCTGCTCGGCCAGTTGCTCCTTGCCGTCGGGGAAGTGGAAGTACATCGATCCCCGGGGCGCCGCGGCCCGGTCGAGCACGGTGGCGATCCCCGTGCCGGCGTAGCCCCGTGACTGGATGAGCTCGAGCATCGCCTCGACCATCCGCGCCGTCGTCGCCTGCCCCTTCGCCGGTGCCATGGGCAGAAAGTAGACCGGTCTGCATATTCTGGCAAGAGGTCGCCTCCCTCGGTCCCGCCGCAGCCCCCTCCGCCTGCCAGGTGCGGCGCGCTGCGGTTCCATCGGGGCATGACGTCGGGCAACGGGGTGGCGCAGCCGCCGTCCGGAGTGGGTATCGAGGGCCTGGCGGACGCCGCGGCCGGCTGCCGGGCCTGCGAGCTGTGGGAGCCGGCGACGCAGACGGTGTTCGGCGAGGGCCCGCCCACCGCGCGGATCGTCCTCGTCGGCGAGCAGCCCGGGGACCAGGAGGACCGGAAGGGCGAGCCCTTCGTCGGCCCGGCCGGCCGGCTGCTGGACGACGCGCTGACCGGCGCCGGCATCGACCGCCGCGACGCCTACATCACCAACGCGGTCAAGCACTTCTTCTTCGGTACGCGTGGCAAGCGTCGGATCCATCAAACCCCACGGCCGGAGCACCTCCGCGCCTGCCGGCCCTGGCTGGACGCCGAGTTTGAGGTGCTCAAGCCGGAGATCGTCGTATGCCTCGGCGCGACGGCGGCCAAGGCACTGATCTCGCCGTCCTTCAGGGTCACGAAGGGGCGCGGCCAGCTACTTCCTTGGATCCCGCCCGGCTCAACGGAGTTGGACAGCGACGGCGACGAAGCGGACGACGGCGAACCGGACGAGGGCGCACCCGCCCAGACATGGATTCTTGCGACGACCCACCCCTCGGCGATCCTCCGGACACCCGAAGACGGCCGTGCCGCCGCCTACGACGCGCTGGTGGCCGACCTCAAGGTTGTGTCGAAAGCGCTCGCCTGACCCTCGATCAGACGAGCGCCTCCTCCAAGGCTTCGAGGAAGACGGTCGTGTCCAGGAAGTAGTTGGGGTACGCCCGCCGGAGCAGAGCGAGCGACTCGACGGACACCAGCACGACGTCCAGGTTGGGGTCGCTCTCGCTGGAACGCTCGATTGCCCCGTACGCCTCGGTTGCCTGTGCCAGGTCGCTGTAGGCCCACAACCTCAGCTCGCCGGTCTCACCGTTGAGTTCCAGAACGAAGTACCGAGATGACTGGCCGGTCTGCCGCTCGACGAACCGCAGGGTCGCGCCATAGGCGTTGAGCCTTCGGACGACGTCAAGACGCTTCGCAGTCCGCTTGAGCTCCTTGATCACGGCGGGGCGGTCCGGCCCGGTCCCCGGCACGAGCGGAGTGCCCTCCCTGAAGGCCAACTCCGAGCTCATGAGGGCGAAGAAGCGGAGCCAGTCATCTGCCCCCTGACTCGACTTCAACGCCTGCTGCGTGAAGGTGCCCACGGTCTCGACTGCGGTTGCCCAGGCGTGCTGCAGGCGCGAGCGCAACTGCAGTTCGATCCGCAGTCCGTTGTAGGTGGCCTTCCTGTCGCTCCTGTAGCTGTAAACCAGGTGGATTCCGCGGTAGCCGGAGTCCTTCGGCTGCTGAAACAGATAGTCATCGCAACGCAGCAAGGTGTGACGCCCATTGCCCTTCTGATACTGCTGGAAGAGCGCCTGTACCTCGTCCACGGACTGAAGCACCGCGCGGCAGCCCCCGATGTCCTGCATACGCGACAGGCTCATGTTGGGGAAGCGCTCGATCTTCGACCGGATGGAAGGCAGGCGCTTGATCCGCTGAGCGACGAGAGCGTCGGGATCATGCTGACGTGCACGAGTTCGAAGGCTTACCTGCATGGTGTTCAAGGGGAACCCGTGAGATGAGCGCCAATTGTTGATCACAGCGAGCGCCAGTTCACGGTCCTCAGGAGCCGTGGCGGGGCTGATGTATTCAGCCGCGGCCTTGTCCACCCGACTACGGGAGTACAGCGGTTCGGTCCATCCCACGGCACGAGACTAGGCGGTGCCGTACGCCCACTTATTGCGACTTGCACGGTCAAGCACTTCCGCTTCACGCCCAAGGGCAAGCGGCGGATCCACCAGACGCCGGGCGCGGAGCACCTGCGGGCGTGCGCGCCGTGGCTGCGGTCCGAGCTCGCCGTCCTCCGGCCCGAGGTGGTGGTCGCGCTCGGTGCGACGGCGGCCAAGTCGCTCATCGCGCCGTCCTTCCGCATCACCGCCGACCGCGGCCGGCTGCTGCCCTGGGCGCTGCCCGGCCTCCCGCCGCCCCCTCCGGCCCAGGAGGCCGACGACGACGAGCCCGACGAGGCGGCCCCGGCGCAGACCTGGATCCTCGCGACCACGCACCCCTCGGCCGTGCTGCGGACCCCCGACGAGGCCCGTCCCGCCGCCTTCGACGCCCTCGTCGCCGACCTGAGGGTGGTCGCCGCCGCGCTGGCGTGAGCGGGAGCTAGACGGCGGCCCGGGACGCTCGGAAGAGCCAGAACGACGGAACCAGCAGGGCGACCAGCGCCATGGCGACCACGACGACGACGCCGCCGCTCACCATCGCCACGCTCACCGACGCCGCGCTGGCCAGGGCCCCGGCGCGCAGGTCGCCGAGCCGCGGCCCCCCGGCGACGACGACGATGAACACCCCCTGCATCCGGCCGCGCATCTCCTCCGGCGCGGCCAGCTGGAGCATCGAGGAGCGGAGCACGGCGCTCACCATGTCGCCGGCGCCCGCGACCGCGAGGCAGAGCACGGCCAGCCACAGCGAGGGCGCCCACCCGAACCCGACGATCGCCACGCCCCACACCGCGATCGCGCCGAGCACCACCGCGCCCTGCCGGTCGACGCGGGACACCCAGCCCGAGGTCAGCCCCATGAGCAGCGCGCCGATCGAGACGCCGGCGAACAGCCAGCCCAGCGCGTTCGGGGAGTCCGCGAACCGGTTCTCCGACAGCTCCGGGAACACCGCCTGCGGCCAGGCGAAGCACATCGCGACGATGTCGACGACGAAGGTCATGAGCAGCACCGGCTGGGTGCGGAGGAAGACGAAGCCCTCCCCCACCCCGCGGATCGCCGCGCCGAGCCGGAGGGGTCCGGCGTCCCGGCCCGGCGGCAGCGACGGCAGCCCCCGCAGCAGGACGGCGGCGGCGAGGAAGCCGAGCGCGTCGATGGCGTAGGCGAGGAAGAGCTCCCCCGCCCCGATGAGCACGCCGGCCAGCAGCGGCCCGACGATCACGCCCGCCTGGCGCACGGTCATCGACAGCGCGTTGGCCGCCGGCACCCCCGCGGCGCCGACGATCGCCGGGATGGCCGCGCTGCGGGTGGGCTGGTTGACCGCGGCGAAGGCCGAGACGCAGGCGGTGAGCACCCACAGCACCGCGAGGTTCCCGTCGCCGGGCAGGAGCGCCTGCAGCGCGAGCAGCGCGCTGGTCACCGCGGCCCCCACCGAGGTGATGAGCATGAGCCTGCGGCGGTCCATCGAGTCGGCGATGGCGCCCCCGAGCAGGCCGAAGACGATCAGCGGGACCAGCGCGACGATCGAGGTCACGCCGACCATGAGCGAGTCGCCGGTCAGCGCGTAGACCTGGAACGGGACGGCGACCAGCGTCATCTGCTGGCCGAGCATCGTCGCGGCGACGCCCCAGAACAGCCGGCGGTACGCGGGGTTGCGCAGCGGCGTCGTGTCGATCGCCCAGGACCGCCGGCGCACCAGCGGGACGGGCTCCTCGACCGCCTTGCCGCCCTCGACCGGGTCGACCGGCCCCTCGGGTGGTGGGGTGGTCACGGGGCGAGCCGCTGGACGATCCAGCCCCCGCCCTCGCTGTCGTCGCGCACGAACCGGATGCGGTCGTGCAGCCGGTCGGCGCCGCCCTGCCAGAACTCCACCCGCTCGGGCACGACCCGGTAGCCGCCCCAGGACGCCGGCCGCGGGACCCCGCCCTCCGGCGTCACCTCGTCGAGGCGGCGGACCCGCTCCTCCAGCTCCTCCCGGGAGTCGACGACCGTCGACTGCACCGAGGCGGCCGCCGCCAGCTGGGAGCCGCGGGGGCGCGGGTCCCACAGCGCGTCGGAGGCGCTGCCGCCGATCCGCTCCACCGCGCCGGTGATCCGCACCTGGCGCTGCAGCGCGTGCCACGGGAAGACCAGGGCCGCGCGCGGGTTCACCGCGAGCTGGGCGCCCTTCGCCGAGGCGTAGCTGGTGCCGAAGACGACGCCGGCCTCGTCGTAGCCCTTCATGAGCACGATGCGCGCGTCCGGGGCGCCGTCGGCGTCGGCCGTCGCGACGAGGACGGCGTTGGGCTCGGGGATCTCAGCGGCCACCGCGTCGGCGAACCAGCGGTCGAACTGCTCCACCCACGTGGGGGCGAGGTCCTCCTCGCGCAGCCGCCCGAGCGTGTAGTCGTTGCGCATGCGGGAGAGGTCGGGCACGACGCCATGCTGCCCCACTTGTGCCGGGCGTGTCCCCACGGCCTAGGGTCGGAAGACATCGTGCGCCATGTCCCGTGCGCGCACGGGTTCCGCGCGCAGAGGAGCATGCGAGATGGCCGACGACTTCGTACCCGGCCTGGAAGGCGTCATCGCCTTCGAGACGGAGATCGCTGAACCGGACAAGGACGGCGGCGCCCTGCGCTACCGCGGTGTCGACATCGAGGACCTCGTCGGGAAGGTGACGTTCGGCAACGTCTGGGCGCTGCTGGTCGACGGCAAGTTCGGCCCCGGCCTCCCGCCGGCCGAGCCGTTCCCGATCCCGGTGCACACCGGTGACGTCCGCGTCGACGTCCAGGCCGCGCTGGCGATGCTGACGCCGATCTGGGGTTACCGCCCGCTGCTGGACATCAGCCACGAGGAGGCCCGCGAGGAGCTCGCCCGGGCCGCGGTCATGGCGCTGTCCTACGTCGCCCAGTCCGCTCGCGGCATCGGCACGCCCGCCGTGCCGCAGAAGCGCGTGGACGAGGCCTCGACGATCGTCGAGCGCTTCATGATCCGCTGGCGGGGCGAGCCCGACCCCCGCCACGTCGCCGCCGTCGACGCCTACTGGACCTCCGCCGCCGAGCACGGCATGAACGCCTCGACGTTCACCGCCCGCGTCATCGCCTCCACCGGAGCCGACGTCGCCGCCTCGCTCTCCGGCGCGATCGGCGCCATGTCCGGCCCGCTGCACGGCGGCGCCCCCTCGCGCGTGCTGCACATGCTCGACGAGGTCGAGAAGACCGGGAACGCCGAGAAGTACGTCAAGGACCTGCTCGACAAGGGCGACCGGCTCATGGGCTTCGGCCACCGCGTCTACCGGGCCGAGGACCCGCGCGCCCGCGTGCTGCGCCGGGCCTCCGAGGAGCTGGGCGCCCCCCGCTTCGAGGCCGCCCTGGCCCTGGAGAAGGCCGCGCTCAAGGAGCTGCGCGAGCGCCGCCCCGACCGGCCGGTCGAGACCAACGTGGAGTTCTGGGCGGCCATCGTCCTCGACTTCGCCGAGGTGCCCAGCCACATGTTCACCTCGATGTTCACCTGCGCCCGCACCGCCGGCTGGTGCGCGCACATCCTCGAGCAGAAGAACACCGGCCGCCTCGTGCGCCCGTCGGCCCGCTACATCGGCCCCGACCCGCGCAAGCCCGAGGAGGTCGAGGGCTGGGACACCGTCCAGACCAAGACGACCACGCAGGTCGCGCCCGCCTGATCGACGCAACTCCCGCCCCCGCCCCGGTCCGCCGGGGCGGGGGCGTCCCACCGCACCACCGAGAGGCCCGCCCCGGATGACCCTCCAGATCCCCGCCGAGCTGCTGCCCGCCGACGGGCGGTTCGGCTGCGGCCCCTCCAAGGTGCGGCCGGAGGCCCTGCGGGCCCTGGCCACCGAGGGCGCCGCGGTCATGGGCACCTCGCACCGCCAGGCCCCGGTGAAGAGCCTGGTCCGGCGGGTGCGCGAGGGGCTGCGCGAGCTGTTCGACGTGCCCGACGGCTACGAGGTCGTGCTCGGCAACGGCGGGACGACGGCGTTCTGGGACGCCGCCCTGTTCGGTCTCATCCGGGACCGCGCCGCGTTCGGCACCTACGGCGAGTTCTCCGCGAAGTTCGCCTCGGGAGCTGCGGAGGCGCCGTTCCTCGGCGACCCGGTGATCGCGAAGGCGGAGCCGGGCACCCTGGTGCTGCCGACCGCGCAGGACGGCGTCGACACCTACGGGTGGGCGCACAACGAGACCTCCACCGGGGTCATGGCCCCGGTCGAGCGGCCCGCCGGCACCGACGACGCCCTGGTGCTGGTCGACGCCACCTCGGGCGCGGGCGGGCTGCCGGTGGACGTGTCGCAGACCGACGTCTACTACTTCGCCCCGCAGAAGTCCTTCGCCGCCGACGGCGGGCTGTGGGTCGCCCTCATGTCCGCCGACGCCCTGGAGCGGATCGCCGAGATCAAGGCCTCGGGCCGCTGGATCCCCGGCTTCCTGGACCTGTCGATCGCCGTCGACAACTCCACCAAGGACCAGACCTACAACACCCCCGCGGTCGCCACGCTCTTCCTGCTCGACGACCAGGTCCAGTGGCTGCTCTCGCTCGGCGGCCTGTCCGGCGCCGTCGCCCGCACCCGCGAGTCGTCGAGCCGGCTCTACTCGTGGGCGGAGAAGTCGCCGTACGCGACGCCGTTCGTCAGCAACCCCGACGAGCGGTCCTTCGTCGTCGGCACCGTCGACTTCGCCGACTCGGTGGACGCCGCCGCGCTGGCGACGACGCTGCGCGCCAACGGCGTGGTCGACGTCGAGCCCTACCGCAAACTGGGCCGCAACCAGCTCCGCGTCGGCATGTTCCCGGCCGTCGACCCCGACGACGTCTCCGCGCTCACCGCCTGCATCGACCACGTCGTCGAGCGCCTCTAGCGGTGCACCCCGACCCCTCCCCCGGCAGCACCGCCGGCGACCTGTTCGCCTTCGGCGGCGAGGCCGCGCGCATCATGGCGGCCGTCGACTGGGCGGCGACCCCCGTCGGACCCGTGGAGAGCTGGCCGGCCAGCCTGCGGTTCGCCGTCCGCACGGTGCTCGTGTCGAAGTTCCCCATGGTGCTCACCTGGGGGCCGGAGTTCACGCAGTTCTACAACGACGGCTACGCGCCCTTCATCGGCTCCAAGCACCCCGCCATCGGCGAGGACATCCGGGACACCCTGGCGGAGGGCTGGGACGCGCTGGGCCCGCCCATCGCGCACGCCATGGAGACGCTCGAGGCCTCGTGGCTGCCCGGCCTCCTGCTCCGCCTGGAGCGTTCCGGGTACGTCGAGGAGACCTACTTCACCGTCTCCCACGCCCCGGCGTTCGACGACGAGGGGCGGGTCGCGGGCATGCACGGCGTCTGCACCGAGGTCACCGGGGAGGTCGTGAGCAGCCGGCGGCAGGCCCTGCTGCACGAGCTGGCCGCCGTCGGCGGTCAGCTCGGGGCCGAGCACGAGACGGTGCGGGCGATGTGCGCGGCGCTGGCCGGGGACGCGCTCGACGTCCCGTTCGCCGGGGTCTACCTCTCCGTGCCGGGCGAGGAGGGCTTCCGGCGGGTCGCGGCGGTCGGCTGCGACGCCGGGCTGCTGCCGGTGTCGGTCACCGCAAGCGAGGAGCTGGACGGGATCGCGCGGGGACTGGCGGTCACCGGCGGCCCGTTCGGCGACACCGTCACCGAGGCCGTCGTGCTGCCCCTCACCGCCAGCCGGGAAGGCGCACCGCTGGGCCTGCTGCTCGCCGGCTGCAGCCCGAACCTCGCCCTGGACGCCGAGTACCGCTCCTTCCACGAGCTGGTGGCCGCGCAGTTCGCCGGCGCCGTCGTGAACACCCGCGCGTTCGAGGCCGAGCGGCTGCGCGCGGAGTCCCTCGCCGAGCTCGACCGCGCGAAGACGACCTTCTTCTCCGACGTCAGCCACGAGCTGCGCACCCCGCTGGCGCTGCTGCTGGGGCCGATCGGCGACGTCCTGACCGACCCGGGTGACCCGCTGCCCGCCCCCGCGCGCGAGCAGCTCCAGCTCGCGCTGCGCAACGGCCGCCGGCTGCAGCGGCTGGTCAACGACCTGCTCGACTTCGCCAGCATCGAGGCGGGCCGGGCCTCCCCCGTGCGCGTCGAGACCGACGTGGCGACCTTCACCGCCGAGCTGGCCGGCATCTTCCGCGCCGCGACCGAGCGGGCCGGTCTGCGGCTGACCGTCGACTGCCCGCCGCTGCCCCGGCCGGCGTCGGTCGACCCGCGGATGTGGGAGAAGGTCGTGGTCAACCTGCTGGCCAACGCGGTGAAGTACACCTTCGTCGGCGGCATCGACGTCACGCTGCGCGGGGACGACGACGGCTTCCGGCTCACCGTCGCCGACACCGGCGTGGGCATCGTCGCCGAGGAGCTGGACCACCTGTTCGAGCGCTTCCACCGGGTGCCGGGCGCGACCGCCCGGACCCGCGAGGGCACCGGCATCGGACTGGCCCTGGTGCAGGAGCTGACCGCGCTGCACGGCGGCACGGTGGAGGTGACCAGCGAGCCCGGCCGCGGCAGTGCGTTCACCGTGGCGCTGCCCTACGGCACCCCCGACGCCGGGGCGGACGAGCACCACGCCGCGGTCCGGCCGTCCGAGGCCGCGCGGGGCGAGGCGGCCAGCTGGGAGCAGGACACCTCCCGGCCCGTGGAGCCGGGAACCGGCGACGCCGGTGCCGCGAGCATCCTCGTGGTGGACGACAACGCCGACATGCGGAGCTACCTGGCCCGGGTGCTGGGCAGGTTGTGGGCGGTGCGCACGACGGCCAACGGCGAGGAGGCGCTCCAGGCGGTGGCCGAGCGGCAGCCCGACGTGGTGCTGACCGACGTGATGATGCCGCGGGTGGACGGGTTCGAGCTGCTGCACGCCCTGCGCGCCGACCCGGCCACCCGGCACATCCCGGTGGTCATGCTCACCGCGCGCGCCGGGCAGGAGGCCGCGGTCGAGGGCCTGGAGGCCGGCGCCGACGACTACCTGGCCAAGCCGTTCCGGGCCGACGAGCTCCTCGCCCGGGTCCGCGCGATCCTGGAGCGCCGCACCGGGCGCACCGGGCCCCTCCCGGCGCCGGGCGCCCCGTCCGCCCCGGCCGCCCCGGTGCCGGCGACGCTCGTGACCGCGCCGATCACGGTCACCCCCGCGCCGCCGGTCCCCAGGACGGGGAGCCCGGCGGAGGAGCAGCTCCTGGGCAGCTGGCGGCTGCCCTCGGACGCGGCGTCCGTGCCCGTCCTGCGACGCCGGCTGCGCACGGTGCTCGACGGGGCGGGCGTGGATTCCGACCGCGCCTACGACCTCCTGCTCGCCGCCGGGGAGGCCGTCACCAACGCCATCGAGCACGCGCAGGACCCGACGGAGCCGTTCGTCCACGTCGGTGTCGCCGTGCGCGGGGACCGGCTGGAGATCACGGTGCGGGACTTCGGGCAGTGGCGCGAGCGGGTGCCGAGCATGGACCGCGGGCGCGGCTCGACGCTGATGAGCGCCTTCGCCGACGTCACCGCGACGCCCAGCCCCACGGGGACGACCGTGGTGATCAGCAGCCCGCTGGCCTGACCAGGGGCGGCCTCAGGGCAGCAGCCAGGTGTCCTTGCTGCCGGGCACCGGTCCGCCGAGGGCGATCCGCGTCCACGGCGCCGGGAGCACGCGGGTCCCCGAGCCGGACACGACCGAGAAGACCCGCAGCCGTGCCGTCCGCGGCCGCAGCCCACCGTCGACGAACGCCGGAAGCGTGGCCTCCGCCAGGGGCTCGCGGGCGACGAACCGGTGCGGCGCGGCGTCGACGGCCGCCCGTAGCTCGACGAGCTCGTCGGCGCTGCAGGTCCTGCCGTCCACGGCCGCACGGCCGCCGTAGCCGGCGACCTCCTCGAGCGTCAGCTCGTCCAGCCGACCGCGGACCTCGGCCAGGGCGCCCGGATCGGCCAGCACCCAGGTGCGCGGCGCGGGCAGCAGCGGCTCCTCGCCGAGGTAGAAGCCGATCATCGCCGGCACCCAGGCGAAGGTGGCGGCGTCGTCGGCCACGCCGTTGCCCGGCACGTTGGCCAAGCCCAGCCGCCCGGCGCGGACCGCCTCGGTCAGCTGGGCGTCCAGCGGCTGCCCGACCGACGTGCGGTAGGCGCCCAGCCCGCCCTCGTCGAACCGCCGGTAGAGGACGTCGACCGGCCGGCGCTCGCCGTCCACCGCGACCGCCAGGCCGCCGTCGGCGCGCGGCCAGAGGTCGCCAGCGTGCACCAGCGGGACGCCGAGGGCGGAGGCCAGCGCGGCGTGCTCGAACCAGGAGCTCTCGGTCTCCCCGCCGCTGAGGACGGCGACCTGCGGGACGCCCGCGCAGGCCGGCGGCGCCGCCGCGTCCAGCGCCTCGCGGAGCAGGCTGATCGCGGCCGCCGGGTCACCGGGCGCGCCGCCCGCGAACAGCGCGGGTACGGCGGCGCGCAGGGCGAGCCGGTCCTCGAGGGCGAAGCCCAGACCGGCGGGAGCGCACAGATCGTCGGCGGTGACCGCCCAGCCGCCATCGGCGGTGCGGACGAGGTCGGCGGCGGCCACGGTCGCGCGCGGCTGCCCCGCCCAGGCCTGGGCGACGGCTGCGGGGTCGCGGGCCGGGTTGTGCACCACCGCCCACTCGGGGAGCACGCCCGCGCGGACGATCTCCGGCGCGCGGTCGACGTCGCCGCGCCGCCGGCCGGCCGCCCGGTAGGCGTCGGCGAGGAAGGCGCCCAGGGCGCGGTGCCGCTGCTCCACGCCGGCCGCGAGCTCCCGCCACTCGTCGGCCCCGATCACCCGGGGGACCGGGTCGAGCGGCACCGCGTGCCGCTCGTGCCGGCCGTCGCGCCAGCTGCCCAGCGCCACCCCGCGGGCAGCCCGCAGCTCGGCCAGCGCCTGCGCCGCGCCGGTGAGGCCGGCCCCACCCAGCCCGTCCAGCACCGGCTCCAGGCCGGCGTAGGCCGGCCGCAGCCGGCCCGCGGCGGTCACCGCCTCGTCGGCGGTCGGAGCGGGGTAGCCGGCGAGCAGGCCGCCGCTCACAGCCAGCGGTCGAACCAGGCGGTGACGGCACCGCTCAGCTCGACGAGGTGCTCGCGGCCGACCACGGTGTGCCCCTCGCCCGGCAGCAGCAGCAGCTCGCAGGGCGCACCCCGGGCGGCCAGCTCCTGGTGGGCCTGGACCGACTCCGCGACCGGCACGTTGGTGTCGCGGTCGCCGTGGGCCAGCAGCAGCGGGGCGGTCACGCGGTCCAGCAGCGCCATGGGGGCGATCGCCGCCAGCACCTCGCGGTCGGCGACGGGGTCGCCGTACTCGGTGACCGAGGCCGCGGCCATCCACGGTTCGGTGCCGGCGAAGAAGGTCCGCAGGTCGCTCATGCCCGCCAGCGTGGCACCGGCGGCGAACAGCTCGGGCCACCGGGTCAGCGCGACGAGGGTCAGGTAGCCGCCGTAGGACCAGCCGTGGGCGCCGATCCGGCCCGGTACGGCGATGCCCGCGGTGACCAGCTCGTCCACCGTCGTCCGCACGTCCTCGAAGGACGCCTCGCGTGCCGCGCCGTCGTCGGCGGTCATGAACGCCCGGCCGAAGCCACCGGATCCGCGCACGTTCGGCGCGAAGACGGTGAGCCCGGCGGCGACCAGGCACTGCACCAGCGGGTTGAACGCGGGCCGCTCCTGGCCCTCCGGGCCGCCGTGGAAGCTCACCACCGTGCGGTTGGGCGCGGAGGCGCCCCGGGGCGTGTAGAGCCAGCCCTGCAGCGGCATGCCGTCCGGCGCCCGGTAGTCGAAGCGCTCCGGGACGACCAGCGAGGCGGCGCGCAGGCGGGGCGCCGAGCCGGTCAGCCGGGTCGGGGCCGGTCCTCCGTCGACGTCCACCCGCCACAGCGCGCGCGGCGTCGTCGGCCCGGTCAGCTCGGCGACCACGGTGCCGCCGTCGGCGGTGAGCGACCAGCCGGGCAGCACGACGTCGGGCAGCGGGACGGTGCGCACCAGCGCACCGTCGGCGAGGGCGTGCACCGCGAGCTCGGTGACGCCCCCGGCGTTCCACACCGCCAGCACGGTGCCGTCGGCGCGCAGCGCGTAGCCGTCCAGGTCGGCGTCCGGGCGGGCGAGCACGACCCGCCCCTCGCCGGCCGGGCCGTCGGGGCCCATCGGCACCTCGACCAGCCCCGCCCGGTCGGCCAGCAGCGGCCCGGGCAGGGAGGCGCGGACGTAGACGACGCCGTCGCCGAAGCGGCCGTCCTCGGACGCGGTCCCACCCGGGGCCCCGGGCCGCAGGACGGGCCGCTGCACCCCGGTGGCGACGTCGACGGCCACGACGTGCCGGTAGCCGCGCGGGCCGCGCCGGGCCAGCAGGGTGCGGCCGTCGGCCGAGAGCGCGCAGGCGGACAGGAAGCCGCCGCGTGCCAGCGTCCGGATCCCGCCGGACGCGACGTCGACGGCCACGACGTCGGCGTCGGGCCCGGTGCCCGGGGCGATCGAGCAGACGTAGCGGCCGGGGTCGGCCCAGAAGCCGGCGAAGACGGTCGCGCGCGGGTCCTCCCCCGCCACGAGGCGGGCACCGGACCCGTCGGGGCGCACGACGTGCAGCTCGGCGCAGATCGAGCCGCCCGGGCTCACCAGGTAGGCCAGCCACCCGCCGTCCGGCGACCACGCGACCGAGACGACCTCCTGGTCCGGCGCGGACAGCACGGCCGGCGGCTCGTCGCCCGCCAGCGCGGCCACCTCAAGCCGCGGGATGCCCGAGCGGTCGGTCACGTAGGCCACGTGCCGCCCGTCGGGCGACAGCGCCGGGCACCAGGCGCCGACGGCCCCGGCGATGCTCGCGATGCCGGCGACGACGTCGCCGGGGAGCCTCGCGGGCGTGGCGGGGACCAGGTCGGTCAGCGGTCCTGCCATCGCACCTCCTCGGCTCTCGTCCGTGCGTCCCCGAGCGGAACGCGAGCGGCAGGATTCCACGCCGCCGGGCCGCTCCCGCCGCGGCTGCGGGCGGGGGCTCGCGCGCCGCGCACCCCCTCCCCACCAGCACCTCCCGTCACAGCGCGCGGCCCACTGTGCCGCCCGCGCGTTTCCGGGAGATGTCGTCGGCGTCAGGGATCACCGACGCGCCCGGCCGGGCGCGCCTGCGGCGCGCGGGGTGCGCACGCCGATAGCCTCGGGGCCGGTCTCTCCCCCGGAGCCGTCCGCTCTCGCCCTGCAGGAGGTCGCCCGTGCGCACGCTGCGCCTCGTGGGCCTCTCCGACGACGGCTCGAGCCTGCTCCTGGTCGCCGACACCGAGCACGGCGAGGAGAAGTTCTCGATCCCCGTCGACGACCGGCTGCGCGCCGCCGCGCGGGGGGACTCCCGCCGGCTGACCCAGATCGACGTCGACCAGGGCACCGAGCTCGCGCCCCGGGAGATCCAGGCGCGGATCCGCGCCGGCGAGACGCCCGAGCAGGTCGCCGCAGGTTCCGGCACGCGCGTCGAGCGGATCATGCGCTTCGCCCGCCCGGTCCTGCAGGAGCGCGAGCGCGTGGCCGAGCAGGCCCGCGAGGCCCGCGTGCGGCTCAGCGAGAGCACGCCGGGCAGCACGCTGCAGCAGTTCATGACCGGGCGGCTGCGGCTCATCGACACCGACGTCGACGCGGTCGCGTGGGACGCCTACCGCAGCGACACCGGCGCCTGGGTGGTCACCGGTGAGTGGCGGGCCGGCGAGAAGTCGGGCACCGCGCGCTGGACGTTCGACCTGCCCTCGCGCACCGTCTCCCCGTTCGACGCCGCGACCACCGACTTCGCCGAGGGCACCCGCCTGGTGCGCGTCGTCCCCGACGTCCCGACCGGCCCGCCGCCGGCCGCGGTCGCTCCCGCCCGCCCGGTCGCCGTGCTGCGCGACGAGAAGCCCGCGCCTGCGGCGGAGGACCTGCCCGTGCGCGACGTCCACCCGGCCAGCGGCTCCCCCGAGGACGACCGCGCCCTGGACTCCTTCCTCGACGAGATCGCCGACCACGACACCGTCGTGCTCGGCCGCCCCGGCGAGGACCTCGACTCCGACGACCCGCGCGCCCGCATCCCGGCGTGGGAGGACATCGTCTTCGGGGTCCGCCGCAACCGCTGAGCCGGCGACAATCCGTTCGACCCTGTCGGTGGTCGGGCCTAGCCTCGATCCCCCATGGACGCCGCCGCCGCACCCGACGACCGCGGCCGCCTCTCGGCCCTCCTGCGGCTGCTGCCCTACGCCCGCCCCTACCGCGGGCTGATCGCGCTGCTGTTCACCGCGGCCCTGCTGGCCACGCTGGCCCAGCTCGCGGTGCCGCTGATCACCGCCGCGATCGTGGACGGCCCGATCGCCGAGGGCGACCGCGCCGGCCTGGTGCCGCTGCTGGGGCTGGCCCTGGTGTTCGGGGTGGCCGAGGCCGCCCTGTTCTTCCTGCGCCGGTGGGCGATGAACAACAGCTGCCTGCAGATCGAGCGGGACCTCCGCGGCGCGCTGTACGAGCGGCTCCAGCGGCTGCCGGTGGCCTTCCACGACCGGTGGGCCTCGGGGCAGCTGCTGTCCCGCGCGAGCAGCGACATGTCCACGGTGCGCCGGTTCGTGGGCTTCGCCGCGGCGTTCCTCGCGGTCAACCTGCTCACCTGCGCCGTGGTCGCCGTCCTGCTGCTGGTCACCTACTGGCCCCTGGCGCTGGCGGTGCTGCTCACCACCGTGCCCCTCACCGTGCTGGGCCTGCGCTGGGAGCGGCGCTACAACGTGGAGTCCCGCCGGGTGCAGGACGAGCAGGGCGAGCTGGCCACCGACGTCGAGGAGGCCGTGCAGGGCATACGGGTGGTGAAGTCCCTGGGCCGCCGGGGGCTGGTGTTCGACCGCTACGACGCCAAGGCCCGCCGGCTGCGCGGCATGGAGCTGGACAAGGTCCGCACCCTCGCGCTGCTGTGGTGCGTCTTCGAGCTGCACCCGCAGCTGAACCTCGCGCTCATCCTGGTCGGCGGGGCGTTCGCGGTGAGCAGCGGAGCCCTGACCGTCGGCGGGCTGGTCGCGTTCGTGGCCCTGTTCACGGTGCTGCTGTGGCCGATCCTGTCGCTGGGCTTCCTGTTCGCCTTCGCCCAGGAGACCGCCAGCGCCTGCGACCGCATCGGCGAGCTGCTCGACGAGCCGATCACCGTCACCGACCGCCCCGGGGTCGTGCCGCAGCCGCTGCGCACCCCGCCGCGGCTGGCGTTCGAGGGCGTGGGCTTCACCCATCCCGGCTCCGCGACTCCGGTCCTCGCGGGCGTGGACCTCGCGGTCGAGCCGGGTGAGACCGTCGCGCTCGTCGGTGCCACGGGGTCGGGCAAGACCACGCTCACCGCGCTGGTCGGGCGGCTGCAGGACGTCACCGCGGGCCGGGTCTCGCTCGACGGGGTCGACGTGCGCGACCTGCCGCTGTCCCAGCTGCGCGGGGTGGTCGCCACCGCGTTCGAGGAGGCGACGCTGTTCTCGATGAGCGTCCGGGAGAACCTGGTGCTCGGCCGGGGCAGCGCGACCGGGGCCGAGATCGCCGAGGCCCTCGAGGTCGCGCAGGCCGGCTTCGTCCACGACCTGCCCTGGGGCCTGGAGACCCGCATCGGCGAGCAGGGCCTGTCGCTGTCCGGCGGTCAGCGGCAGCGGCTCGCGCTGGCCCGCGCCGTGCTGGGCCGCCCGCCGGTGCTCGTCCTCGACGACCCGCTGTCCGCCCTGGACGTGCACACCGAGGCCCTCGTGGAGCGCGCGCTGCGCGACGTGCTGGCCGGGACGACCGCCCTGGTCGTGGCGCACCGGGCCTCCACCGTGCTGCTCGCCGACCGGGTGGCGCTGCTGGCCGGTGGGCGGATCGCGGCGGTCGGCACGCACTCCGAGCTGCTGGCCGCAGAACCCGCCTACCGCGACCTGCTCGCGCAGGAGAGCGACCTGGCCGAGGCGCGCCCGTGAGCGCCGCCGACTGGCGCGGCGTCGCCACCGAGGACGCCGACGACCTCCCCGCGGGTGCCGGCGGCTTCCTGCGCGCCCGTTCCCGGCGCCTGCTGGGGGAACTGATGCGGCCGCACCACCGCGCGCTGTGGTGGCTGCTGGTCACCGTCGTGTGCCAGAACGCCGCCTGGCTGGCCGGTCCGCTGCTCATCGGCGTGGGTATCGACGTCGCCGTCCCGGCGCTGGTCGACGGCGACGCCTGGCCGCTGGTCTGGATCACCGCCGCGATGCTCGCCGCCGCGGCGCTGGACGCGGTGCTCCGCTTCGCCTTCCTCACCGGGTCGGGCCGGGTCGGCCAGGCGGTGCTGCTGACGCTGCGCCGGCGGGTGTTCACCCACGTCCAGGTGCTGCCGCTGTCCTTCCACGAGCGGTACACCTCCGGCCGCACCATCAGCCGGCTGACCAGCGACGTCGAGGCGCTGGCCGAGCTGCTCGACGAGGGCCTCGACGGGCTGGTCACCGCCCTGTTCAGCGTGCTGGGCATCGGGATCGTGCTCGTGGTCCTCGACCCACCCCTGGGCCTCACCGCGCTCCTGGGGTTCCCGGCGCTGGTCTGGGTGTTCCGCTGGTTCCAGCGCAACTCCACCGCGGCCTACCGGCGCACCCGCGAGACCATCGCCGCGCTGATCGTGCAGTTCACCGAGACCTTCGGCGGGATCCGGGCGGTGCAGGCGTTCCGTCGCGAGGAGCGCAACGACGAGATCTACGCCGCGCTCAACGACGACAACCGGCGGGCCCACCACCGGGCGTTCTGGCTGATCGCCGTGTTCGTGCCGGCGGTGACGCTGATCGGCAACCTGGTCACCGTCGCCGTCCTCGGCTACGGGGCGCTGCGGGTGATGGACGGCGCGATGGCGGTCGGGACGCTGGTGTCCTTCCTGCTCTATCTGCGGCGCTTCTTCGACCCGCTGCAGGACATCGCGATGTTCTACAACAGCTACCAGTCGGCGACCGCCGCGCTGGAGAAGCTCTCCGGCGTCCTCGAGGAGACGCCGACCGTGCCCGAGCCCGCCGACCCGGTGCCCCTGCCCGCGGCCACCGGCGAGCTGGTGTTCGACGGCGTCCGCTTCGGCTACGGCGACACCACCGTGCTGCCGGGGCTCGAGCTCGTCCTGCCGCCGGGGCAGACCGTCGCGCTGGTCGGCGCCACGGGGGCGGGGAAGTCGACGCTGGCCCGGCTGGCGGCCCGCTTCTACGACCCGGCCGACGGCGAGATCCGGCTGGACGGCGTGCCGCTGCACCGGCTGTCCGACGCCGACCTGCGGCGGGCCGTCGTGATGGTGACCCAGGAGAGCTTCCTGTTCTCCGGCTCCGTCGCCGACAACATCGCCTTCGGCCGGCCCGGTGCGAGCCGCGCGGAGATCGAGGCCGCAGCCCGGGCCATCGGCGCGCACCCGTTCATCACCGAGCTGCCCGACGGCTACGACACCGAGGTGGACAAGCGCGGCGGCCGGCTGTCGGCCGGGCAGCGGCAGCTGGTCAGCTTCGCCCGGGCGTTCCTGGCCGACCCCGCCGTCCTCGTCCTCGACGAGGCCACCAGCTCGCTGGACGTCCCCAGCGAGCGGCTGGTGCAGCACGCGCTGCGCACGCTGCTCGCCGACCGGACGGCGCTGATCATCGCCCACCGGCTGTCGACGGTGGAGATCGCCGACCGGGTGCTGGTCATGGAGGGCGGACGGATCGTCGAGGACGGCTCCCCCGCCGAGCTCGTCGCCGGCAGGGGCCGGTTCGCCGCGCTGCACCGGGCGTGGGCCGACAGCCTCGTGTGAGCCCGGCTCACCCGCCGCGACCGGCCCACCGCAGGACGTCGACGTCGTCCCCGAGGGCGCGGCGCAGCCGAACCAGGTCGCGGGGTGCGGGGTCGACGACGTGCGGGACGAGAGCGTTGCGGAGCAGCGGCAGGTCCGACGGGGAGTCCGAGTAGGCGTGGGCGACCGGGAAGCAGACACCGGCCGCCTCCAGCGCGCGCAGCTTGCCCTCCCCGCGCGCGGGCACGGTCCGCTCCGGGAGGCCCCAGCGCCCGCGCACCAGCCGCGTCCCGACGACCTCCACCTCCGGCAGTCGCAGGACGGCGCAGACCTCCTCCGCCAGCGGGGCGGCACAGCCGGTCGCCACGACCACCCGGTCGCCGCGCTCGAGGTGCTCCCGCAGCTGCTGCACCCCGGCCACCGCGGCACGGCCGCCCCCGGGGCCGGCGTGCTCCTCGGCGAAGTCGCGGACGGCCGCCGTGAAGGCCCGCTCGTCGGCGCCCACGAGAGCGAGCCAGACCAGGTACCGCTCCCCCACGACGCGGGCGGTGCGGAACGCCATGGCGGGCACCCACAGCGGCGCGGACACCAGGGCGGCCGCCAGGCGCAGCGGGGAGCGGGTCAGCAGCCGGCGCAGGAAGAGCCCGAAGGCGTCTCCGGCCACCAGGGTGCCGTCGAGGTCGAAGACCACGGTGTCCCGTCCGGCGCGCACGGCGGAATGCTGCCAGGCAGGTCCACGATCGGGCGGTCGGCGTGGAACAGCACCGGCCGCCGGGTAGTTGACCGGGCATGAGTGCTTCGGTGTCGATGCCGCTGGGCGGCGTCCAGGTGGGTTCCTACGACAGCTACGAGCGCGCGCAGGCTGCCGTCGATCACCTCTCGGACGAGAAGTTCCCCGTCGAGAACGTGACGATCATCGGCTCCGACCTGCGCCAGGTCGAGCAGGTGCTGGGCCGGATGACGACCGGCCGGGCGATCGCGGCCGGTGCGGCCGGCGGCGCCTGGTGGGGTCTGTTCGTCGGCCTGCTGCTGGGCATCTTCGCCGCCGACGGCGCCGGGTGGATCGGCTCGGTCCTGACCGGCCTGCTCGTCGGTCTGGTGTTCGGCGCGCTGTTCGGCTGGATGGGCTACGCGGCCACCCAGGGGCGGCGCGACTTCACCAGCACCAGCCGGATCATCGCCGCCCGCTACGACGTCATGTGCGCCCCGGCGCACGCCGAGCAGGCCCGCGAGATCCTCGCGAAGTTCGCCCTCCGCTACTAGCGGATGGTCGCGAAGGCGACCGCCGCCGCGGCGGCGACGCCGAGGGAGTCGACCCCGGAGCGCATCGGGATGCGGGCGCGCACCCGCGCCGCCCGCTGCGCCTCCGGGGTGAGCCCGGGCCCCTCCGCGCCCAGCAGCACCGCGGTGCGCGGGTGGGCCCGCGGGTCCACCTCGTCGAGATCGACGGCGTCAGCGGCCGGGGTGAGCGCGACCGTGAGGTACCCGGCCTCGTGCAGCCGCTCCAGGCCGCCGGGCCAGTCGGGCAGGACGGCGAACGGCAGCGTCAGCACGTGCCCCATCGAGACCCGGACCGAGCGCCGGTAGAGCGGATCGGCGCAGCGCGGGTCCAACAGCAGGCCGTCCACACCGAGCGCGACCGCGGACCGGGCGATCGAGCCGAGGTTCTCCGCGTCGTTGAGCGCCTCCAGGACCGCCAGCCGCCGGGGCGCGGCCGGATCCGGGCCGGCGATCAGCTCGTCGGGGTCCGCCGGCGGCCGCCGATCGGCCGAGGCCAGGACGCCGCGGGTGAGCCGGAAGCCGATGACCTCCGACAGCACCCACTTGTCGGCCTCGAACGCCGCCACCCCCTCGGGCAGGTCGAGCGCTGCCACCCGCCCCGGCACGCCGAAGACCGCCCGCACCGGGTAGGGCGAGGCGAGCAGCCGCTCGACGGCCGGCACCCCCTCGACGATCACCGGGCCCAGCTCGCCACGAGGCGACCCGGCGGGCCGGTCACCGGCCTTGAGGTCGCGGAAGTCGGCCACCCGCGGGTCTCCGGGATCGGTGATGACGACGGGCTCGGGCACGGCGCGATTGTGCCGGGCGGGCGCCGAGGACCCGCAGCCCCCAGGATCGGCCCGTGGACCGCGAGCACGCACCCCTGACCGTCGTCGGCGCCGGCATCGCCGGGCTGGCCTGTGCCCGCGCCCTCCAGGACGCGGGACGCGACGTGGAGGTGCTGGACCGCGGGCGCGCGTCGGGGGGTCGGCTGGCCTCGCGCACCGTGCGCGGACGCCCGGTCGACCTCGGCGCGTCGTACCTGACGGCCGGGGAGGGCTCCCCGTTCGCCGACGTCGTGGCCGGCTGGGTCGCGCGCGGGCTGGCGCACCCGTGGACGGACACCTTCTCGGTGGTCGGGCCGGAGGGCTTCCGCCGGCGCACGACCGGGCCGCTGCGCTACGGCACCGCCGGCGGGACGCGCAGCCTGGCGGCCGATCTCGCAACCGGCCTGACCGTGCGGCCGGGCACCACCGTCCGCACGGTGGCCCCCGGGCCCGCCGTGGACGGCCGGCCCGTCCCGGCCGTCGCCCTGGCCATGCCCGGGCCGCAGGCGGCGCGGCTGCTCGACCCCGCCTCCCTGTCGGGCGGCCTGGCCGCCGCCGAGAGGTGGCTCCCGGCGCTGGCGGTGGTCCTCGGCTGGGAGGAGCGGCGGTGGCCGGCCGACCTGCACGGCGCCTTCGTGCACGACGACCCCGCGGTGGAGTGGATCGCCGACGACGGCGACCGGCGCGGGGACGCCGCTCCGGTGCTGGTCGCGCACACGACGGCCGGCCTGGCCGCCGACCACCTCGAGGACCCGGCCGCCGCCGTGCCGGCGGTGGTGGCGGCGGTGCGCGGCGCGCTGGGCATCGACGCCGACCCCGCGTGGACCGAGGTGCACCGCTGGACCTACGCCCGGCCGGACGCGCCGCGGGAGGAACCGTTCGGCCTGGTCGACGGCGTCGGGCTGTGCGGGGACGGGTGGCACGCCCCGGCGAAGGTGGAGAGCGCCTGGCGGTCGGGTACGGCGCTCGGCCGGGCCCTCGCCGGCTCTTGACGGCCCGAGGTGAACTCACCTAGCGTTGAGTTCAACAGCCGTTGAGATCCAGGGAGCTGTCATGGACGCCGTCGTCGTCCGGGACCTCGTGGTGGAGCGCGGCCGGCGCCGCGTGCTGCACGGCGTGGGGTTCCGCGTCCCGCCCGGTCAGGTGACCGGCCTGCTCGGTCCGAGCGGGAGCGGCAAGAGCACGCTCATGCGCGCACTCGTCGGCGTGCAGGTCGTCCGCTCCGGCGAGGTGACCGTGCTCGGCGAGCCGGCCGGCTCGCCCGGGCTGCGGTCGCGGGTGGGGTACGTGACCCAGGCGCCCAGCGTCTACGCCGACCTGTCGGTGCGGGAGAACGCCCGCTACTTCGCCGCCCTCTACGGTCGCAGCCCCCGCGACGCCGACGCCGCGGTCGCCGACGTCGGCCTGGCCGACGCCGCGCACCAGCTCGTCGCCGACCTGTCGGGCGGCCAGCGCGGCCGGGCCTCGCTGGCCTGCGCGCTGGTCGGCGAACCGGAGCTGCTCGTGCTCGACGAGCCGACCGTGGGGCTGGACCCGGTCCTCCGCGTGGAGCTGTGGGCGCGGTTCGCCGCCCTGGCCGCGGCCGGCGCCACGCTGGTCGTCTCCAGCCACGTGATGGACGAGGCCGGCCGCTGCGACCGGCTGCTGCTGCTCCGCGAGGGCGCCCTCCTCGCCGACACCACGCCGGCCCGGCTCCGCGCCGACGGCGGTTCCGACGACCTCGAGCGGGCCTTCCTAACCCTCGTCCAGGCGTCCGCGGCGGTGGCGTCGTGACCGCCGCGACCGCCACCACCGGCCGGGTGCTGCGCCAGCTGCGGCACGACCCGCGCACCATCGCGCTGATGCTGCTCGTCCCGAGCCTGCTGCTGGGCCTGCTGTACCTGCTGTGGGCGGACCTGCCGACGCCGCCCGGCCAGGTGAGCACCTTCGACCGGGTCGGCCTGACGATGCTGGGGATCTTCCCGTTCGTCGTGATGTTCCTGGTGACCAGCATCGCGATGCTCCGCGAGCGCACCTCGGGCACCCTCGAGCGGCTGCTCACCACGCCGCTGACCCGGCTGGACCTGCTGCTCGGCTACGGCAGCGCGTTCGGCCTGGCCGCCGCGGTGCAGGCGCTGGTGACCGTCGCCGTGGCGACCACGCTCTACGACCTGGAGGTCGCCGGGTCGCTCGCGCTGGTCGTGCTGGTCGCGGTCGTCGGCGCCGTCCTCGGGGTGGCCCTGGGCCTGCTGGCCAGCGCCTTCGCCCGCAGCGAGTTCCAGGCGGTGCAGTTCATGCCGGTGATCGTGCTGCCCCAGTTCTTCCTCTGCGGCCTGCTCGTGCCCCGCGAGCAGATGGCGGGTTGGCTGCAGGCGGTCAGCGACGTGCTGCCGCTGACCTACGCCGTCGACGCGCTGCAGGAGGTCGGGCGCTCGGCCGAGGCGACGGGGAGGATGTGGCTCGACGTCGCCGTCGTGGCCGGAGCCGCCCTGCTCGCGCTCACCCTGGCCGCCGGCACCCTGAGGAGGAGGACCAGCTGAGCGGCCGACCGCGCCGACCGGGCCGCCGGCCGGGCAACCCCGGCACCCGCGAGGCGGTGCTCGACGCGGCTCGTGCGGCGTTCGCCGAGCGCGGTTTCGACGGGGCGACCATCCGGGGCATCGCCACCGCCGCCGGCGTGGATCCCGCGCTCGTGCACCACTACTTCGGCAGCAAGGACCAGCTCTTCCTGGCTGCCGTCGAGGCGCCTGCCGACCCCGGCGAGCTGCTGCCCGCCGTGCTGGCCGGCGGGCCGGACGAGCTGGGGGCCCGCGTCGTCCGCACGCTGCTCGGCGTCTGGGACGGCCCGGCGCAGGCGGCGGGCCTGGCCCTGGTGCGCTCCGCCGTCGGCAGCGAGTGGACGGCGCGGCTGCTGCGCGAGTTCCTGGTGACCCAGGTGCTGCGCCGCGTGCTCTCCTCGCTGGACCACCCGCCGGCCGAGGCGGAGCTGCGCGCGGCGCTGGCCGCCTCGCAGCTCGCGGGGCTGGTGGTCGCCCGGTACGTGCTGCGGCTGGAGCCGCTGGCCTCGGCGACGCCCGAGTGGCTGGTCGCGGCGATCGGCCCGACCGTGCAGCGCTACCTCACCGGCGAGGTCCCGCTGCCCTCCTGAGCGTCAGCGGCCGCGGGCCAGCCGGGCGAGCTGCCGGGCCTGGGCGACCAGCTTGCCCTCGGAGTCCCAGATCGTGCAGTCCTCGTCGATCCAGCCGCCGGCGATCTGCACGGCCCGCGTCTCGGCCAGGCACCAGCCCGGAGCCGGCACGCCGCGGACCAGCACCTGCAGCTGCACCGTCGGCGCCCAGCCGCGCTGGCCGATCGAGAAGCCCAGCGGCGGGAGGACGTCGGCGAAGGTCAGCAGCGCCACCGGGTCGGCGGGGCGCTCGTCGACGAAGCGGATCCAGGCGCGCAGCAGCGGCTCGTCGCCGGGCTCGCCCACCGTCCAGCCGGCGGTGGCCGGGTCGAGCCGGGTGTCGATGTGCCGGCTCAGACCGGGTCGCTTGCTCCGGTCGGGCTGGAGCCGGGCGGAGAGGTCCACGCACTCGTCCGGCGGCGGGATGGACGGCGCCGGGGCGGAGAAGTACTCGGGGGCGTCGTCGGTCAGCGTGGCCGTGGTCGCCTGGACGACGATCGAGGGGCCGGCCCCCGACCCCGAGAGGGTGACCACCGAGTGCGCCAGTGTGCGTCCGGCCGCTCCCGGGGTGACCTCCAGGGTCGCCGTACCGGCGGGCGTCGGGCGGATGTAGCTCGCGGCCACCGCCACCGGGTGCGGGTGCGGGCTCTCGTCGATCGCCGCGCGGGCCGCGACCGACAGCAGGTAGCCGCCGTTGAGGATGCCGCCGCCGACCTGCCAGGTCTGGTCGAGGTCGGCGAGGAGGGCGCCCCCGTCCCCGCGTCGCACGGCGGTGGCGGTGTCGAAGTCGTAGGTCGGCGAGGCGTCGTCAGTCTGCGGCACGCATCACAGAGTGCCAGGGTGGTCGACATGGAGTACACGCACCTCGGCCGCAGCGGCCTGACCGTGTCCCGCCTGTGCCTGGGCACGATGAACTTCGGTTCGCGGACCGAGGAGTCCGCCTCGCACGAGATCATGGACCGCGCCCTGGCCGAGGGCGTCAACTTCTTCGACACCGCCAACGTCTACGGCGGCGAGGCCGGCAAGGGTCGCACCGAGGAGGTTCTCGGCAGCTGGTTCGCCCAGGGCGGCGAGCGCCGCGAGAAGACGGTGCTGGCCACCAAGGTCTACGGCAACATGAGCAGCTGGCCCAACGACACCTTCCTCTCGGCCCGCAACATCGTGCGGGCGTGCGAGGCCTCGCTGCGCCGGCTGCGGACCGACTGGATCGACCTCTACCAGTTCCACCACGTCGACCTCCGCTCGCCGTGGGAGGAGATCTGGCAGGCGTGCGAGACGCTCGTCGCGCAGGGCAAGGTCCTCTACGTGGGCTCGTCCAACCACGCCGCCTGGCAGATCGCGGCGGCCAACGAGGCCGCGGCCCGGCGGCACTTCCAGGGCCTGGTCAGCGAGCAGTCGCACTACAACCTGCTGACCCGCCACGTCGAGCTCGAGGTGCTGCCGGCGGCCGGGCACTACGGCGTCGGCATCATCCCGTGGAGCCCGCTCGCCGGCGGGCTGCTGGCCGGCGTCCTGGAGAAGGCCGAGGAGGGCCGGCGCAGCGACGAGCGCACGCAGAAGCGGGTCGAGAAGCTGCGCCCGCAGCTGGAGCGGTACGAGGAGTTCTGCCGGGAGATCGAGGCTGCGCCGGCCGACGTCGGCGTCGCCTGGCTGCTGCAGCAGCCGGCGGTGACCGCGCCGATCATCGGCCCCCGCACCATGGGGCAGTTCGAGGGCGCGCTCCGGGCGCTGGAGCTGACCCTCGACGCCGACCAGCTGGCCCGCCTCGACGAGATCTTCCCGGGCTACGAGGCGGCGCCGATGGAGTACGCCTGGTGAGGGACGTAGGCCGGTTCTGAGCCCGGCCGGCTCTCGAGCAGCAGCACCTCGCCGACCGTCCAGGAAGGCCCCCGGTAGCCCGCCAGCCGGTCGGTCAGGGTGCCGTCCGCGGCCGTGCGGGGCCGCCAGCGCCCGAGGGTGAGGTGCGGCCGGAACGGCCGGTCCTCCACCGGCAGGCCGAGCGACCGCGCGACCCCGGCGAGCCGCTCGGCGAGCCCGGTCAACGGGACGACGTCGCCCTCCACCCCGGCCCAGGCGACCGATGGCCGGCGCACGGAGCCGAACCGCCCGGCTCCGGCGATCCGCAGGCGCATCGGCGGGGCCCCGGCCACCGCGTCGCCGGCGTGCGCTGCCAGCTCGGGCAGCAGCGCGCGGGGCACCGCGCCCAGGAACAGCAGGGTGAGGTGCCAGCGCTCCGGGTCGGTCCAGCGCGGGGCGCCGGGCAGCGCGCGCAGCGGCTCGACGGCCCGGTGGAGGTGGGCACGGGCCTCCGCCGGCGGGTCGACCGAGAAGAACAGCCGCGCCGGGCGCGGCCCGGTCAGCCCTCCACCGCCAGCCCGGCCGCCTCGAGGGCGGCGAGCAGGCGCAGCCGCTCGGCGTCGCGGGCGCGCCCCGCCGGCTCGGTGGCCAGCGCGTGCTCCACCGCGAGCATGGCCGCCGCCTCGGTGAGCACGTCGTCGAAGGCGGCCTGCAGCGCGCGACGCCTGGCCATCGGTGCGCCCGCGGGCACCATGGTGAGCTGGCGGCGCAGCCGGCGGACGTCGGCGGCCACGAGCTGCAGGGGGCGCCGGTCCAGCGGTCCGGTCCGCCGGGCGCGGCGCTGCGCGGAGCGCTCGGCGAGCCACCGCTCGACGGGCAGGTACCCGACGACGACGGCGCAGAGCGCGGCGAACGGGAGCCCGAGCAGGAGCAGCGAACCGGTCATGGCATCTCCGGACCGTCGGACGGACACCCCGACCGTACCCCCGGTTCAGCCGCCGGACGGCGGGAGCAGCGCCCGCTCCCCGACGCGCAGGCGCACCCAGGGCCGGCCGCGCTGCGGTTCCAGCCGGACCCCCCTCCCCCGCGCCAGGACGGCGCCGGCCACGGCGGCCGCGACCACGACGATCCCGCCGCCGAGCAGCAGCCCCCAGCGCGGGCCGAGGTGCTCGGCGACCACGCCCACCAGCGGCGCCCCGAGCGGCGTCCCGCCCATGAAGCACATGAAGTACAGGGCCATGACCCGGCCGCGCATCTGCGGGTCCACGCCGAGCTGCACGAAGCTGTTGTTCGCGACGCTGAACACGAGCGCGGCCGCGCCGGTGGGCACCAGCAGCACGCCGAAGGCGATCGCGCCGGGCATCAGCCCGGTGATCACCGTGAGCACGCCGAACACCGTCGCCGAGCCGACCAGGAAGCGCTGCCGGGGCCGCCGGCTGCGCCGGGTGGACAGCAGCGCCCCGCTGAGCGAGCCGACGGCGAACACCGTGGCCAGCAGCCCGAAGGCCTCCGAGCCCAGGCCGAACTCGGCGCGGGCCATGAGCGCGATGGTGATCTGGTAGTTGAAGCCGAAGGTGCCGACGACGAAGGCCAGCGCCATCGCCAGCAGGAGATCGGAGTGCGCCCAGGCGTAGGCCACCCCGGCGCGCAGCTGCCCCTTCCCCCGGGCGACGGGGGCGCTGGGGTGCAGCTCGTCGGCGCGCATGGAGGCCAGCGCCAGGATGGTGAACCCGAAGCTGGCGGCGTTGATGAAGAAGGCGGGCGCGGTGTTGCCGGAGGCCACGCCGATGAGCAGCCCGGCCACCGACGGGCCGACCAGCCGGGCGCCGTTGAAGATCGTCGAGTTCAGGCTGACGGCGTTGGTCAGCAGCTCGGGCCCGACCATCTCCGACACGAACGACTGCCGCACCGGGGCGTCGATGGCCGCGGCCGCCCCGAGCCCGCCGGCCAGCACGAAGACGTGCCAGAGCTCGACGGCGCCGGTGGCCACCAGGACGGCGAGGGTCAGGGCGAGCAGGCCCATGCACGCCTGCGAGAGCTGGAGCAGCCGGCGCTTGGGGTAGCGGTCGGCGAGCACCCCGCCGTAGGGGCTGAGCAGCACGGTGGGGGCGAACTGCAGGGCGGTGACGAGCCCGAGCGCCACGCCGCTGTCGTCGGTCAGCTGCAGCACCAGCCAGTCCTGACCGATGCGCTGCATCCACGTGCCGGTCTGGCTGACCAGGTTGGCCGAGGCGTAGCGGCGGTAGTTGTGCACCCGCAGCGCCCGGAACATGCCGTTCCCCGCCGGCGCCTCCTCGGTGAGCGTCGCTTCAGCCACCGGCGAGCCGGTCCATGATCGCGGCCGCGTCCCGCAGCACCGCGCGCTCCTCGGCGGTCAGGTCCTGCAGCCGCCCGGTCAGCCACGCCTCGCGGGCGCGGCCCTCGGCGGCGAGCATCTCCTCCGCCGTCGAGGTCAGCCCGATCACGACCTGCCGGCCGTCGGTGGGGTGCGCGGTGCGGGTGACCAGGCCCCGCTCCTCCAGCCGGACGACGACCTTGGTCATCGACGGCGGCTGCACGCGCTCGTGCGCCGCGAGCTCGCCGGCGCTCATCGGCCCGTGCCGCTTGAGCGTGGACAGCGCCGAGAGGTGGGTGAGCGTCACGGAGGTGTCGACGCGCTGGGTGCGCAGCCGCCGGGAGAAGCGGGTGACGGCGAGCCGGAGGTCGTGCGCCAAGGCGGCGGTGTCGAGCGTCGTCCGGGGCACTTGGTTAGCTTACCTCACTAACCACCTGCCGCTCCGGACGCGCAGGGACCCGCCACCGGCGTACCGGTGACGGGCCCCTGGAGGAGCAGGGCTCAGATCACCTGCTGGATCGGCTCCAGGGCGAAGTACACGACGAACAGCGCCGTGATGACCCACATCAGCGGGTGGATCTCCCGGCGCCGGCCGACCGCCACGCGCAGCAGCACGTAGGAGACGACACCCGCCCCGATGCCGTTGGTGATCGAGTAGGTGAACGGCATCAGCGCGATGGTGAGGAAGGCGGGGATCACCAGGGACATGTCGTCCCAGGCGAGGTGCCGGATCTGGGTGATCATCAGCGCGCCGACGATGACCAGCGCGGGCGCGGCGGCCTCCGAGGGCACCATCTCGACCAGCGGCGTGAACAGCATGGCCACGAGGAACAGCACGCCGGTGACGATGCTGGCCAGGCCGGTGCGGGCGCCGTCGGCGACACCGGCCGTGCTCTCGATGTACGTGGTGTTGGACGAGACGCTGCCCGCACCACCGGCCGCGGCGGCGAGCGAGTCGACCAGCAGCACGGGCTGGGACTTCGGCAGGTTCCGCTTCTCGTCGAGCATGTCGCCCTCGGCGCCGACGGCGGTCACCGTGCCCACGGTGTCGAAGAAGTCCGCGATCATGATCGAGAACACGATCAGCAGCGCGGCGATGATGCCGATCCGCTCGAAGCCGCCGAACAGCGAGAAGTTGCCGATCAGCGAGAGGTCGGGGCTGCTCACGACGTCGTCGGGCAGCTCGGGCACCTGCAGCGCCCAGCCGCGGTCGTTGACCGATCCGTCGTCGAGGAACTTCGGGCCGACGTCGGCGATCGCCTCCACGACGATCGCGACCACCGTCGTCGCCACGATGCCCAGCAGCAGCGCGCCCTTGACCTTGCGGACGACGAGCACGGCGCTCAGGAGCAGGCCGATGACGAACACCAGCAGCGGCCAGCCCGCGAGCTGACCGTTCACGCCGAAGCTGATCAGCGGGTTGCCCGGGCGGATCACGCCGGCGTCGGCCAGGCCGATGATGGTGAGGAAGAAGCCGATGCCGACCGCGATCGCCGTCTTGAGCTGCGCCGGGATGGCCTCGAAGACCGCCCGCCGGAAGCCGGTGAGCACCAGCAGCGTGATCAGCAGGCCCTCGAGCACGACCAGGCCCATGATCTCGGGCCAGGACAGCTGCGTGGTCGCGTAGACCGCGACGATCGCGTTGATCCCCAGGCCCGTGGCCAGCGCGAACGGGTACCGGCCGACGACGCCCATGAGGATCGTCATGACGCCGGCGATCAGCGCGGTGACCGCCGCGACCGAGGCGAAGGGCAGCGAGTTCCCGTCGACGTCGACGCCGGACAGGATGATCGGGTTGAGCACCACGATGTAGGCCATCGTGAAGAACGTGGTGAGCCCGCCGCGGACCTCGCGCGACACCGTGGAGCGCCGGGCGGTGATCTCGAAGTAGCGGTCCAGCCCGTTCTTCGGCCGGATGCGCGGGCCCTCGCTGCGGTGCGGGGCGGCCGGCGCGTCGGCGGCGACGTCGGCGGGTGTGTCGCCCGCGGTGGTGCGGGGCAGGTCGGCCATGGCGGTACTCCCGGGACGTGCGGCGGCTGGCGAGCGGCGACAGAGTGCCACACCGCCCTAGAGTCGGGGCGTGCCGACGCCGACGAAGCAGGCCCCTCCCCCGCTGCAGGTGGACACCGCGCGGGTGGTCATCGCCGGCATCGGCGTCTGGGCGGTGGCCCTGGTCGTGGTCCTGCTGCTGGGCGACCGGCTGGACCGGATGTGGACCTGGACCTGCCTGGCCGCCATCGGGCTGGCCGTCCTGGGCCTGGGCGTCATGCGCTGGCAGGGCCAGTACGGCCGCAAGGACTAGTCGGACAGCACGTCGTACGTGCCCGTGTCGTAGCGGGCGGTGTTGACCACCTCGGTCCGGTCCGCGGGGACGAGCGTCGCCTGGCTGTGCGCACCGCAGCCGTAGTCGGCGGTGACGACCCGGCCGTCGGCCGGCGCGTAGGCGTTCCCGCACGCACCGACCCGCTGCCGGAGCGAACCGGCCAGCGGCAGCCAGAACCCGCAGGTGGCGCACGGACCGGGGGCCGAGCGCGCCATCGCGGAAGCCGGGCCGAAGTCGCCGTCGCCCCAGCGGGTGACCGCCTCGGCGCGCCCCTCGGCGGACATCACCCGCTCGCGACCCAGCCCGAGCTCGGAGGCGACGACGCGACCCTCGGGGTCCTCGGCGGAGTCGTCGTCGGCGCTGTAGGAGGGCACCAGGCGCGGGTCGTCCTCGGTCGAGGGCAGCACGTCGCCGACGGAGAGGTCGCCGGGGCGCAGCCGCTCGTGCCACGGCACCCACGCCGGCGCGAGCAGCGCCTGCTCACCCGGCAGCAGCACGACCTCGTCGACGGTCACGGTGTCCTCGCCGGGCACCGCCGCCAGCGTCACGGCCCAGTGCCAGCCGACGTAGCCGGGCTGGCGGCTGGCGAAGGTGTGCGTCGCGGTGGCGCCGAGCGCCTCCGGGGCGACCTCGTCGGTGTCCGGGACGGCGACCTCCGGTTCGACCCCGAGGTGGTCGCCCACGAGCTCCGGGTCACCGGCCGTCTCCGCCGCCGCGGCACGGGCCAGCGCGACCGCGTCGGCCTCGGTCAGGGAACCGGGCAGGGACGTCGCGGACCGCGGGGAGGCAGAGGGATCGGACACGTCGGCCATCGTCCCAGAGGACGGCGGTCGCGTGGTGCCCGGACCCTCCGCGAGGCAGCGGGCCGCCGGCGACCTCCGGTGCGGCACCATGGAGGGGTGCCTGCTCCCCGCCGTCCGGTGCCCCCGCCGCCGGACCGGGCCGACACCACGCCGCTGCACCGGCCGTCGACGACGCCGCTGCCCGCGGCGGGCTCCGGATCGGCGCGCGTCACCGTCACCCGCGTCGCGATCTCCCGCGGCCGCGAGCTCTCCCGCGCCGCCGCCCGCCGGGTGCAGGCCGCCAGCCGGGCCGACGGCGCGGAGGCCAGCGGCCTGGCCCGGTTGCTGTGGGTCAACGCGCTGCACATGGGCGGGGACGCGCTGATCGCCGTCTCGCTGGCCGGCACGCTGTTCTTCGCCGCCGCGGGCGACGCGCAGCGCGGGAACGTGGCGCTGTACCTGCTGGTGACGATGGCGCCGTTCGCGGTGCTCGCGCCGGTCATCGGCCCGCTGCTGGACAAGCTGCAGCGCGGGCGCCGCTGGGCGCTGGCCGCCTGCTCGTTCGGCCGGGCGGCGCTGGCGCTGTTCATGGCCGCCCACTTCGACGACCTGCTGCTCTACCCGGCGGCCCTCGGCGTCCTGGTGCTGTCGAAGGCGCACAACGTGCTGCGCGCCGCCGTCGTCCCGCGGGTGCTGCCGTCCGCGCTGTCGCTCACCTCGGCCAACGCGCGGCTGTCGGTCTTCGGCCTGGCGACCTCCGGCGTGGCGGGCGCGATCGGCGCCGGCGTCGCGTGGGCGGTCGGCTTCGCCCCCGAGCTGTGGCTCACCGCTGCCGTCTTCGCCGCCGCGGGCGTGCTGGCCGCGCGGCTGCCGCGCCACGTCGACGTCCCCGCGGGCGAGCTGCCGGCCGACGTGCTGAGCACCACGGAGATCCCCGTGCCCGGGCGGCGCCGCCGGCGGGTGAGCCCGCACGTGGTGCTGGCGCTGCGTGCGACGGCCGCGCTGCGCGGGCTGACCGGCTTCCTGACCATCTTCCTGGCGTTCCTGGTCCAGGCCGAGTTCGCCGACGGGTGGACGGCCACGATGGCCCTGGGCGGGGTCGCCGTCGCCGCCGGCGCCGGGAGCTTCCTCGGCACCGCCGGCGGGTCGCGCCTGGGCGCCGCCGCCCCCGACCGGGTGGTGCTGGTCGCGGCGCTCACCGCGACGGCGGTGACCGTGCTGGCCGCGGTCTTCTACGGCTTCGGCATGGCGGTGCTGGTGGCCGGCGTCGCCGGGGTCACCAACGCGATCGGCAAGGTGTCCCTGGACGCGATCATCCAGCGGGAGGTGCCCGAGAACCTGCGCGCGTCGGCCTTCGCCCGGTCGGAGACGGTGCTGCAGCTGGCCTGGGTGGCCGGCGGCGGGCTGGCGATCGTGCTGCCACCGACGGGCTGGATCGGCTTCACCGTCGCCGCGGCGCTGCTCGCGGTCGCCGTGGGGCTGGTCGTGTGGAGCCTGGTGGGCAGCCGCCCCGCCCCGGCGCCGGTCTCCCCCGACGCCCCGACGAGGCCGGTGCGCACCCCGTGAGGCCGGGACGGGCCACCGCCGGCGTCGTGCTGCCCGCGGTGCTGCTGCTCACCGGCTGCGCGGGCGAGGAGCAGGGGCCGGGCACGGTGCGCGTGGAGGTCGGCGCGCAGGACGTGACCGCCCAGGCCGTGCAGGGCTGCGACGACGGCGAGGAGGTCCGGTACGACACCACGCCGCCGGTCGTCGAGGTCTCGCCGGACGCCGACATCACCCTCACCGTGCCCGCCTCGGTGGCCGAGCGCGGCTGGGGCGTGCAGGTGTTCGACGAGCGGCTCGAGAACGTGATCGGCACCGTCGACGTCCCCGCCGGGGAGGACCGGTTCGCCGGCATCAACAGCTCCGACGTCGTCCCCCCGGCCTTCTACCTGCTCGTCGTGGAGGACAAGGGCGGCGACTGCGGCGTCTGGTCCCGGGCGTGGCCGGTCGGGTTCATCCGCGCCGGCGGGGACCTCGAGGCGCCCGAGGCCCCCTGGGCCCCCTAGGCCTCGAGGTCCGCGGCCACCGCGCGCAGCACCGACCCGACCTTGCGCGACTCGGCGCGGTCGGGGTGCCGGCCGTGCCGGAGCCCCTCGCCGACGTCGTCGAGCAGCTTGATCAGGTCCTCGATGATCGGCACCAGCTCGTCGGGCTTCTTGCGGCTCTTCGCGGCGGCGGTGGCGGCGACCGACGGGAGGGGGTCGAGGATGCGCACCTGCAGCGCCTGGTCACCGCGCCGGCCGGCGACGATGCCGAACTCCACCCGCTGACCCGGCTTGAGCTCCGACGTGCCGGCGGGGAGGGCGTCCTTGTGCACGAAGACGTCCGGTCCGTCCTCGCGGGCGAGGAAGCCGAAGCCTTTCTCCGCGTTGAACCACTTCACTTTCCCGGTGGGCACGTCAGATCCCTCAGTTCGTCGCCGTCAGGTGCGCGGTGCGCGCCTCCCAGGCTAGGGCACCACGCCGAGCCGCCCGAGCAGCTGCAGGAAGACCACCGCGAAGTCGTTGCCGTCCACCGCCCGCGCGACGTGCTCCCAGTCCACCTGCTCGCGCAGCGCCCGGGCCACCGGCAGCATCTTCGTGAAGTCGCAGTAGTGCTCGTCGAGGGCCATCAGCTTGGTGACGACGATGTCGGTGGCCGCGAGCACCGGCATGTGCACCGACAGCACGGGCAGCTCGTCGGCGCGGTCGATGAGGTCGGTCTCGACGGGGGCGCCGCAGGTCCGCCACAGCACGTCGACGAAGACCTCGTCGCGCACCACCTTCAGCAGCCAGTCCTCCGCCGGGTCGACGACCTGCAGGCCGGCGTCGGCGAGCACCTTGGCCGCGCGCTCGGCCTCGGCCGCGGGCACGAGGAAGTCGGCGTCGTGGTCGGGCTCGGGAGCGCCGCGCACGTAGGCGGCGTAGCCGCCGCACAGGGCGAAGGGCACCCCGCCCTCCTTCAGCGCCACCGCGGTGCGCTTGAGGAGGTCGCGGAGGTTCTCGCGGAGGTCATCGACCTGGAGGCTCGGCACGGAGCTGCTGCTACCCGCTCCCGCCGGGATACGCACGGTAGATCGCACCGGGGCCGGGGCACTGCACCCCCGTGCGCATCGCCACCTTCAACCTCCTGCACGGCCGCTCCCTCGACGACGGGCGGGTCGACGTCGACCGGCTGGCCGCGGCGGTGAAGAGCCTGGACGCCGACGTGCTCGGCCTCCAGGAGGTCGACCGCGACCAGCCACGCTCGCTGGGCGCCGACCTCACCGCGGTGGCCGCCGACGCGATGGGGGCGGTCGACTCGCAGTTCGTGGCGGCGCTGTCGGGGACACCGGGCGGCACCTGGATGGCCGCGACCGGCGAGGAACAGCCCGGCTCGGCCAGCTACGGGATCGCGCTGCTGTCGCGCTACCCGGTGGTCTCCTGGCGGGTGGTGCGACTGCCGCCGCTGCGGGCCAGCGTGCCGCTGTGGTCCGAGCAGACCAACCGCCCGTTCCTGGCGCGCGACGAGCCCCGCGTGGCGGTGGCCGCCGTCCTCGACGGGCCGTCCGGGCAGTTCACCGTCTGCAACACCCACCTGTCGTTCATCCCGGGCTGGAACGGGGTGCAGCTGCGCCGGCTGGTGCGCTCGCTCGAGGGGACGCCGGAGCCCCTGGTCCTCATGGGTGACCTGAACATGCAGCGCGGACCGGCGGCCCGGAACACCGGGATGACGCCGCTCGCCGCGGCGGCCACGTTCCCGGCGGGGCGGCCGACGCGGCAGCTGGACCACGTGCTGGTGCGCGGACCCCTGCGCGCGACCGGGCCGGCGGAGGCGGTGCGGCTGCCGCTGTCGGACCACCGGGCCCTGGTCGTCCCGTGCGCGCAGGACCGACCTGGGTGATCATGTCGCCATGGCACGCACCGGCGCGACGCGCATCATCAGCCTGCTGGCCACCGTCGTCCGCGTCGTGGCGTCGGTGATCGGCGCGCTGATCGTGGCCCACGCGGTGTTCGTGTTCTTCGAGGCCAACCCCACCAACCCGCTGGTCGAGTTCACCGCCGGCATCCGCGACACGTTCGGCTGGTTCACGAAGGACCTGTTCCAGCCCTCGGACCCGAAGGTCGGCGAGACGATCAACGACGCGCTGGCCGCGCTCATCTGGGTGGTCGCCGGCAACCTGGTCTCGAAGCTGGTCGTCCGGCTGGCGCCCACCGCCGGCGCGAGGGCCTGAGGCGGGCGCCAGGCGGCTCAGCGGTTCTCGGGGAGCTGCACGCCGGCGCGGTTGGGCTTGTCCGTGGGGTGCGCGTAGCGGACCAGGTCGGCCGGGATCGGGAAGCCGTGGTCCTGGCCGAAGGGCGACAGACCGCCGGCCACGGACGCCGAGAGCTCGGTCAGCGGCGGGCCGCCGTCCTCGGACTCGCCCCACGTGGGCTCCACCAGGTGGGCGTTCTTGGTGCTGCGCTTCGACATGGGTCCATCTTCGCCGACCGGGCGCCCGGTCCGCACGGCACCGTCCCCCGGTGGCGTGCCGGGCACGCCCCACCGGCCACGACGTAACGTGGACCGGATGCCCGCCGACCCCCCGCCGACGCTGTCCGCCTGGCTGCGCACGCGCGACGACGACCAGCTGGGCGACCTGCTGGCCGCCCGCCCCGACGTCGCCCGCCCGGCGCCGTCGGACGTCGTGGCGCTCGCGAGCCGGCTGGCGGTGCCGGTGTCGGTGGACCGCGCCCTCGACGAGCTCGACGCCGGGACGCTGCAGGTGCTGGACGTGGTGCTGCTCGCGCCCGGCGACGGCCTGCCGCCCGACGAGCTGATCGCCGCGCTGCCGGAGGTCCCCGACGAGGTGCTGGAGGCGCGGCTGACGGCGCTGACCGAGCGCGCGCTGCTGTGGGGCGACGACGTCCTGCGCGCGCCCGATCCGGTCCGGCGCGCGGTGCGGCACCCCGCCGGACTGGGCCGGCGGGCGGCCGACCTGCGGGTGCAGCTGCCCGCCGACCTGCCGGCGGCGCTGGGCGCGCTGTCCGACGAGGAGCGCGGGGTGCTGGAACGGCTGGCCGGCGACCGGCCGGTGGGCCACCTGCCGGAGAGCTCCGGGGGCGCGGACTCCCCCGCCCGCAGGCTGCTGCAGCGCGGGCTGCTGGCGCGGATCGACGCGCTCAACGTGGAGCTGCCGCGGGAGATCGGCCTGCTGCTGCGCGGTGACCGGCCCTACGGCCCGCCGCGGCTGCGCCCCGAGCCGGAGGTCGTCCACCGCGATCCCGCGACGGTCGACCGGCAGGCGGCCGGCGCCGCGCTGGAGCAGGTGGGTCGCATCGGGGAGCTGCTCGCGCTGCTCGAGGAGGAGCCGGCCGGCCTGCTGCGCAGCGGCGGGGTCGCCGTGCGGGACCAGAAGCGGCTGGCGCGGGAGCTGCACGTGCCCGAGCTCGAGGCGGCCTGGCTCCTGGAGCTGGCGCTGGCCGCCGGGCTGCTGGACGTCGGCGGCCCGCACCGCGACGAGTGGCTGCCCACGCGGATGTACGACGTGTGGCGGGAGCAGGACCTGGCCGACCGGTGGGCGGTGCTCGCCTCGGGCTGGCTGTCCGGCATCCGGCTGCCCGCCCTCGTGGGCCAGCGCGACGTCGCGGGCAAGGCCGCCAACGCGCTCTCCCCCGACCTGGTGCGGCACAACCGCGCCGGCCATCCGCCGGTCGGCGCTCGGTGCGCTGGCCGGCTACCCCCCGGGCGCCGGGCTGCCGACCGACGACCTGGTGGCGCTGCTGCGCTGGCGCACCCCGCGGCGCGCCGACCGGCTGGCGCCGGTGCCCGGGATGCTCACCGAGGCCGCCCGGCTGGGCGTCGTCGTCGGCGGGGCGCTGTCCTCGGGTGGCCGCGGCCTGCTCGCCGGTGGTGAGGACGGCGCCGCCGACGGGATGCGCGGCCTGCTGCCCGACCCGGTCGACCACGTGCTCGCCCAGCCCGACCTCTCGCTGATCGCGCCGGGGCCGCTGGTCGCCGAGCTGGCCGACACCCTCGCGGTGGTCGCCGACGTGGAGTCCTCCGGTGGCGCGACGGTGTTCCGGGTCTCGGAGTCCAGCGTGCGCCGGGCGCTGGACGCCGGGTGGTCGGCGTCGGACCTGCACGACTTCTTCACCCGCGCCTCGCGGACGCCGGTGCCGCAGGCGCTGGACTACCTGGTCGACGACGTCGCCCGGCAGCACGGCCGGCTGCGCGTCGGGGCGATCGAGAGCTACGTGCGCTCCGACGACCACGGGCTGCTCTCCCAGGTGCTCGGCGACCGGCGGACCGCGGCGGCGGAGCTGCGTCGGCTGGCGCCCGGCGTGCTGGTCAGCGGTCTGGGCGCCGACGAGGTGCTGGGCGTGCTGCGCGAGGCGGGGTACGCGCCGGCCGGGGAGAACCCGGGTGGCGCCGTCCTCACCCGGCCGCCGGGCCGGCCCCGGGCGGCGGGCCGCCGGACCGGCACGGAGGGACCGACCACACCCCGGCCGCTGACCCCCGACGAGCTCGCCGCCACGGTGCGGGAGATCCGAGCCGGGGACGCCGCGGTCGCGGCCCGCCGCGGCGAGGCGGTGCGCCAGGTGCCCGGGGTGACGACGGCGTCGACGCTGGAGCTGCTGAGCCGGGCGGTCCGCGAGGGGACGCCGGTGTGGCTCGGGTACGTGGACGCCCAGGGCAGCGGCAGCCAGCGGGTGGTGCAGCCGGTGTCGCTGGTCGGAGGGTTCCTGCAGGGCTTCGACGAGCGGCGGGGCGAGAGCCGGACGTTCGCCGTGCACCGGATCACCTCGGTCGCGCTGGTCGAGGAGGACGACGCCCCCGTCCCGGGCTGACATGCTGCGGAGGTGGACGCCTCGCCCAGCACCCGGACGACCAGCATCCAGGAGCGCCTCGTCCCGGAGCTGACCTGCTTCGGCTGCGGCCCGGCCAACGCGCGCGGGCTGCGGCTGCGCAGCTTCCCCGGCGCCGAGGGCGTCGAGGCGGCGTTCGAGCCGTGGCCGGAGCACGACAACGGGCTCGGTCACCTCAACGGCGGCATCATCTCGACGCTGCTCGACTGCCACAGCGCGGCGGCGGTGCTGCACGAGGCCGACGTCCGGGGATGGGGTGCCCTGCCGGGAGCGGCGCTGCCCTACGTGACCGCCGGGCTGGACGTCCGCTACCTGCGGCCGGCGCCGCTCACCGAGCCCGTGCGGTTGCTCGCGGTGGTGACCGCGGCCGACGAGGCGCAGATGAGCGTCGACGTGCAGCTGGTGTGGGACGGCAAGCCGCGGGCCACCGCGGTCGCGCTGTGGAAGCGCTGGCGGCCGCGGGCCTAGCCGGGCCGCAGCACGAAGGTCGCCGCCGTGGAGTCGGCCGCGGCGGGCCTCCCTGCAGGGTCCAGCACGGCCGCGGTCCGCAGGCCGGCCGCGTCCGCGAGCGCGCGGAAGCCGGCCCGGGTGTACCAGTGCAGCGTCCAGGTGCGGTCCTCCACCGTGCTGCCGCCGTCCTCGTGCCGCTCGTAGCGCAGCACGGAGCGCTGCGTGCGGGTCCGCTCGTCGTGCTCCTGCGAGCGGACGGAGAACCGCAGCAGGGCGCCGTCGAGGCCCTGTGCCTCGCGGGTGCGCCCGAGCTCGGCGTCGGTAGCAGGTGCCGGGACGAACAGCGGGACGACGGCGGTGCCGTCGTCGGTCAGGTGCCGGCGGACGGCGCGCAGCGCGGCGGACGCGGTCGCGTCGTCGGGCAGCAGGTTCCAGGTGGGACCGGCCAGGAAGACCGTGCGGTAGCGGCCCGGGAGGTCGAGGGCCTCCATGCGCTGGTGGTGCAGGGTGACCTCGACCCCCGTGCGGGCCGCGGCGGCGCGGCAGCGGGCGAGCATGTCCGCGGAGGAGTCGACGCCCTCGACGTCCAGGCCCTCCCGGCGCAGCGCCAGCAGCGGGTCGCCGTCGCCGCAGCCCAGCTCCAGCGCCGGCTCGCCGTACCGCCGGACGACCGCGGCCCACAGCGCAGGGGCGGTCGGGGTCGACCTCAGCGGCGCGTAGAGCTCGGCGACGATGCCGGTGTAGAAGTCCGCGGGGTGCACCGGTGCAGGCTGCTCCCTGGAGCGTCGCGGGCGGAAGGGAGTGAACCCTCCCGGCGTTATCTTGGGCAGTCCGGCGCGCTGGTCCGCGCCGCAACCCCCGAACGAAGGACGTTGACGCGTGTCCGACGGCCCCCTGATCGTCCAGTCCGACAAGACGCTGCTGCTCGAGGTCGACCACCCGTTGTCCAAGGAGTGCCGCGCGGCCATCGCGCCGTTCGCGGAGCTGGAGCGCTCCCCCGAGCACGTGCACACCTACCGGGTCACGCCGCTGGCGCTGTGGAATGCGCGCGCCGCCGGCCACGACGCCGAGCAGGTCGTCGACGCGCTGGTGCGGTACTCGCGCTACCCGGTGCCGCACGCGCTGCTGGTCGACGTCGCCGACACGATGGACCGCTTCGGCCGGCTCACCCTGGCCAACAACCCGGTGCACGGGCTGGTTCTCACCTCGACCGACCGGGCGGTTCTCGAGGAGGTCATCCGGTCGAAGAAGGTCGCCCCGATGCTGGGCGCCCGCATCGACGAGGACACCGTCGTCGTGCACGCCGCCGAGCGCGGGCGGCTGAAGCAGGCGCTGCTCAAGGTGGGCTGGCCGGCCGAGGACCTGGCCGGCTACGTCGACGGCGCGGCGCACCCGATCGAGCTCGACCAGTCCGGCTGGCACCTGCGCGACTACCAGCAGGACGCCGTCGACGGGTTCTGGGCGGGCGGCTCGGGCGTCGTCGTCCTGCCGTGCGGTGCGGGCAAGACGCTGGTCGGCGCGGCGGCGATGGCCGAGGCGAAGGCGACGACGCTGATCCTGGTGACCAACACCGTCGCGGGGCGGCAGTGGAAGCGCGAGCTGATCGCCCGCACGTCGCTGACCGAGGACGAGATCGGCGAGTACTCCGGCGAGCGCAAGGAGATCCGGCCGGTCACGATCGCGACGTACCAGGTGATCACCACGCGCCGGAAGGGCGAGTACCGGCACCTGGACCTGTTCGACGCGCAGGACTGGGGCCTGATCGTCTACGACGAGGTGCACCTGCTGCCCGCGCCGATCTTCCGGCTGACCGCCGACCTGCAGTCCCGCCGGCGGCTCGGGCTGACCGCGACGCTGGTGCGCGAGGACGGCCGGGAGGACGACGTGTTCTCCCTCATCGGGCCGAAGCGGTACGACGCCCCGTGGCGCGACATCGAGGCGCAGGGCTACATCGCGCCGGCCGAGTGCATCGAGGTGCGGGTCGCGCTCGACGACGAGGAGCGGATGACCTACGCCGTCGCCGAGCCCGAGGAGCGGTACCGGATCGCGGCGACGGCGCAGTCGAAGCTGCCGGTGATCCGGCGGGTGCTCGAGCGGCACCCCGACGAGCCGTCGCTGGTCATCGGGGCCTACCTCGACCAGCTCGAGGAGCTCGGTGCGGCGCTCGATGCGCCGGTGATCCAGGGGTCGACGACCAACCGGGAGCGAGAGAAGCTCTTCGACGCCTTCCGCGCCGGCGAGATCCGCACGCTGGTGGTCTCGAAGGTCGCGAACTTCTCCATCGACCTGCCCGAGGCCGCGGTCGCGGTGCAGGTGTCGGGGACGTTCGGGTCGCGCCAGGAGGAGGCGCAGCGGCTGGGCCGGCTGCTGCGGCCCAAGGCCGACGGCCGGCAGGCCCACTTCTACAGCGTCGTCAGCCGGGACACCCTGGACAGCGAGTACGCCGCGCACCGGCAGCGCTTCCTCGCCGAGCAGGGGTACGCGTACACGATCGTCGACGCCGCCGACCTGGCCGGCCCGGGCGAGGTCAACGGCCCGGACTGGGTGGACGAGTCCGCCGACTGACGCTTTCGGGTGTCGGCGGGCTGAGCGGTTGCCGATCCCTCCGGGGTGGTGACGTTCCCGGCACGGCTCACGATCGCGGAGGGGCGATCGCGCCGTGGCCGAGTGCGGGTGTCGGGCGGCCGGGTCACGTGGAGGTCCAGCTGGGGCGGCCGCCGTCTCGACCTCACCGGAGCCGCGGTGCTCTCCGCCGTACTGCTGCAGCACCGCAGGGAGCAGGGCGACGCGGAGCTGCTGCTCCGGTCGGACGACGGGACAGCGGTCCGGCTGAGGGCCGCCGAGGCCGAAGGAGCTGCGACGGCAAGGGCGTTGACCGGCCGAGACGCGCCCGGCCTGGATCCGTGGCGCGCCCGCGATCCCGGGCGGGTCTGGTGGGCGGCCGCCTGCCTGGTCGTGGCGACGCTCTGGGTGGGCCTCTGGACGGCCATCGCTCTCGACGGCTACACCGCCACCGCGGACGTCCTGCGGAGCGACGGCGGGTGGACCTGCACCGTCACGTGGCGGGACCTGAACGGCGTGAGGCAGCAGGACGACTCCGACTGCTTCGGCGAACCGGTCGGCAGTTCCATCGACATCCTGGTGCCGTACGGCGACTTCCAAGGGCTGGTGACGACCCGTTCCACCACGCTGCTCGTCGGAGCGGTCGGAGCTGCACCGCTCCTCGCGGTCGGCGCGATCCGGCTGCTCGTGGTGGCGCGCAGGCGCCGGACCAACGCCGCACTCCACCGCATGGCAAGGGAGGCCGTGCCCGCGTCGGATGGACACTCCGTCGTGCCGGCCGCTCCGGAGACGTTCCGGGCGATGACCAGGGAACGACGCTGGGCCTGGCTGCTCGTGGGCCTGGGAGCCGTCGGGATCGTCCTCGTCCTGGCGGTTGCCGCCATCGAGATCACGGCCGACGAGGAACTGCGCGCGGTCGGCATCACGACGGTGGGCACGGTCATGGCAGTGAAGCCGGATGAATGGTGGGATGCCGGGGCGGCCTCGGTCCGGTTCAGCGCCGACGGGGTGACCCGGGCACGTGAGGTGATCCTCGGCGGCTACGCGGACGACTACGCCGCGGGCGACGTGGTCGACGTCGTGTACGACCCGGCCGCACCAGAGCGCTTCATCATCGACGACGCGTTGTACGGGCCGGACTGGACCGGATGGGCGCTGCTCCCCGCGCTGCTGCTGGCGCTGATGACGCCGTTCGGGATCTCTCGCCTGGTCCGGGTCGGCCGCGCGCGTCGCCAGTTCGCGCGGACCGGCACGGTGCCGAGGCGGAAGGACTCCGGCGCGGACTGGACGACGGGGCTTCTGGACTGGTGAGACCCGCGTCACTCGTTCGGAAGGGTGGACCGTAGCTTGATCGACAACGGTCCGATCCCCCGAGAGGCAGAAACCGTGGACGAGATCCAGCAGTTGGTCGCCGAGAACGAGATCCGCAACCTGGTGGCGCAGTACGCGCAGCACACCGACGACACCCGCCTCGAGGAGTGGACGGCCCTCTTCGTCGAGGACGCGCGCATGGAGGCCGGCGGCCAGCCCCTGGAGGGCAGGGCCGCGCTGACCGAGTGGATCACCGGCGTGACCTCCAGCCTGAAGCTGCGGCACATCATGGGCGGCGTCACCGTCACCCTCGACTCGGCGACCGAGGCGCACGGCGCCGCGGACATGGTCCTGCTCGCCGCGGTCGAGGGATCGTGGGTCATCGCCGGGGCCCCGCGCTACGTGGACCGCTACGTGAAGACCGACGCCGGCTGGCGCTTCGCCGAGCGGATCCTCGAGGACCGTCCCGCGAAGGCCTGATCCGGTCCCCGCCGCCGGCCGACCACGGCGGTCAGAACGGCGGCGGGGTGCTGACGGCCCGCAGCCCCGACGGCGTGGTCACGGTCAGCGTGGCGTCGGCGGCGAGCTCGTGCCGCCACCCGGGTGCCTGGTGCTTGCCCCGGTGGTGCGGGGTGCAGTAGCCGACGAGGTTGGTCGCGCTGGTCGGCCCGTCCGGCCAGGGCCGGTCGTGGTCGAGCTGCCCACCCCGCGGCACCGGCCGCCGGCAGCCGGGGAAGCGGCAGCGGCGGTCCCGCGCGCGGAGGAAGCGGTCGAGCGCGGCGCCCGGGCGGTAGCCGGGTGACGCGGACGGCGACCCCAGCCCGCGACCCGCGGTGCGGCGCAGCTCCCGGCTGTCGGTCAGCGCCAGCAGGGCGCCAGTCAGCGCATCGACCACCGCGACGCGCGGCCGCTCGGCCAGCGCGCCGCCGGCCGTGGCGTCGAGGAGACGGGCCAGCGCGGCACGCTGCCCGCCACCGGCCTCTGCCAGCGCCTCGAGGGAGTCGGCGGCTGCCGACACCCGACCGTTGGTCGAGTCCCGCCACGCCGCCTCGTCCGCGGCCGCGGCGACCTGCGCGCGGCGCACCGCGCCCCGAGCCCGGCCGACGGCTCGGTCGAACTCGAGCAGCGCCCTGCCCGCGGCGGCGACCGCCTCGTCCGCTGCTGTGCTCGGCGAGTCGGGCTGCGGCGCAGGAGGAGCGGCCGTCATCGATGGCTCGTGCCGCTGACCCCGGCCGGGGTGGTGCCTCGGCACGTACTCCCACACCGGCCCCTCGGCGTCGGCCTGCTGCTCGCGCACGACGCGGCCCTCGACCTCCCGCCACCACGTCCCCAGCTCGCGTTCCAGGGGCGAGACACCCGGGTCGCCGACGTCGAGGCCGGCGAGGGTCCGGCGTCGGGTGTCGAGGTTCGACAGGGGCACGCCCGATGGATGGTCCTCGGCCGGATCGGCACCGGGAGAGGCGTCGTCGTCGGGCAGCAAGCCGAGTGCCCGCGCCAGCGCGCGCACCAGCTCGGCGGGGACGACGTGCCCGGCGATCTCCCCGGGCTGGTCCCCGCCCAGCAGCGTCGACACCGCTGCGACCACGGTGAGGTGCGCCTGCACCGGCGCCAGGCCGTTCTCCCCCGGTCGCAGCACCAGGTCCACCAGGCAGTCGGCCATCTTCTCGCCTCGGGTGCGCTGGTCACCGGGCTCGTCGAGGGCGTCCGCGTACCGGCCGAGGGCGTCGACCAGCGCGGCCGCCTCGGGCACGGTCAGCAGCGCGACCAGCTGCGCCATGCCGTCCTCCTGGTCGGGCCGGGCGAACACGCCCCGCCGGCGCACCGCCTCGGCCAGCCGCCGCGCGGAGTCGCGCGCGTCGACGAGCAGCCCCAGCCGACGGGCCCTGGCCGCGAGCTGCGCCGGCGTCGTCACCCGGCCGGCCGCCCAGCGCAGCAGACCCGCCTCGACCTCGGCCCGCTTCACGTCTTCGGCGATGGGGCCGACCCGCTCGAGCATCGGGAACAGGTGCCCGACGTGCAGCGCGCCGGACTCCAGCGCCGCGAGCGTGCGGGGAAGCCGGTGCACGAGCACGAGCGAGCGCTCGAGCAGCGTGTGCGCGGCCTCGCTGCTGATCTCCAGCGCGAGCGCCAGCTCCTGGCCCGCCCATTCGCTCACCTCCGCCAGCACCGCCGGTCGCGCCGCCCGCCGCCCCTCGCCCATGGCACCGGGCGTGCCGGCCGGACGGTCCGCGGAGGCAGGACGCGTCACGGCGAAGGCGGCGACCGCACGGGCCCGCACCGCGGTCTGCCGGGCGATCTCGCGCTCGGCTTCCTGGACCGCCCGGAGCGCGCCGGAGGCCCACCCCGCCGTGGGCCCGCCCTCCGCTGCGCCGTCCGCCATGTGATCGATCGTATGTTCGACCACTGACAGTTCTGGGGCTCGCGCGGACGTCTGGGGACGCCGTGACCGGCGGGGCGTGACGTATCCGTCCCTCACAGCATGGCGATCACCACACGACCCGCCGCCCGGATCGCATCCCCCAGGTCAGAGGCCTGCAGCCCGGCCCTATACGTCGCCGGGGGCAGGGCACGCGGCAGGCCCCGGGTTGGGCGTGTTGCCGCCGCGACCGCCAAGATGGACCCCGACATGGGGAGTGCAGCACGCGCGGAGACGTCGATCCCGCAGACGAACCGCCGGCCGCTCCGGGCGTGGCAGCAGGCCGCCCTGCAGCAGTACGAGGAGGCCTCGCCGAAGGACTTCCTCGTCACCGCGACGCCCGGCGCCGGGAAGACCACCTTCGCGCTGACGCTGGCCTCGCGGCTGCTGAGCCGACGCGAGGTCGCCCGGGTCGTCGTCGTCTGCCCCACCGACCACCTGCGCATGCAGTGGGCCGACGCCGCCGACGCGATGGGCATCGTGCTCGACCCCGGCCTGACCAACGCCGTCGGCCCGGTCCGCGCCGGCACCCAGGGCTACGTGACCACCTACGCCCAGGTGGCGGGCAAGCCGATGCTGCACGCCGCCCGCTGCACCTCGGTCAAGACGCTGGTCATCCTCGACGAGGTGCACCACGCCGGCGACGGGCTCTCCTGGGGCGAGGCGTCCGAGGAGGCGTTCGGCATGGCCGCGCGCCGGCTGTGCCTGACCGGGACGCCGTTCCGCACCAAGCCCGACGAGCGCATCCCCTTCGTCCGCTACGAGGAGGACAGCTTCGAGGGCGACGACGGCGAGGGAGGCATCGGCCTGGTCAGCCGCGCCGACTACACCTACGGGTACAAGGAGGCGCTGGCCGACAACGTCGTCCGCCCGGTCGTCTTCGCGGCCTACACGGGCACCTCGCGTTGGCGGAACTCCGCCGGTGAGGTGGTCGCCGCCTCGCTCTCGGAGGCCGGCACCCGGTCGGTGGAGATGCAGGCCTGGCGCACCGCGCTGGACCCCAAGGGCCAGTGGGTGCCGCACGTCATCGCGGCGATGGACGACCGGATCACCCACCTGCGCGAGAGCGGCATGCCCGACGCCGCGGGGCTGATCCTCGCCAGCGACCAGGACGATGCCCGCGCCTACGCCAAGATCGTGCGGCGGGTGACCGGCAAGGCCGCCGAGCTCATCCTCTCCGACGACCCCAAGGCGTCGAAGAAGATCGAGCGCTTCGCGACCGGGTCGGCACGCATCGCCGTCTGCGTGCGGATGATCTCCGAGGGCGTCGACGTCCCTCGCGCCGCCGTCCTGGCGTGGATGACCTCGTACCGGACGCCGCTGTTCTTCGCGCAGGCCGTCGGCCGCGTCGTCCGCTCCCGGGCGCCGCACGAGTCGGCGACGGTCTTCCTCCCCGCCGTGCGTCCGCTGCTGTCGCTGGCCGCGGCGATGGAGGAGCAGCGCAACCACGTCATGCCGCCGCCCCGCACCCAGCCCGACGAGGAGCTCGAGGCGCTGGACCTGCCGCCCCGCGAGCCGCGCGAGGGCGAGATGAAGCAGTGGGAGGCGCTGGAGGCCGACGCGCGCTTCGCCCACGTGCTGCACAGCGGGACGGCGCACACCGGCGAGGGATCCGGTGCGACGGTGGTGGTCGGCGAGGAGGACGAGGAGTTCCTCGGCATCCCCGGGCTGCTCACCCCCGCGCAGACGGCGGAGCTGCTGTCGAAGCGGGACGACGAGCTGCGGCTGCGCATCGCGCAGAGCCACCGGGAGCACGCCGAGGACTTCATGCTCGTCGAGGACCACCCCGACGAGGACGACGCCGGCCGGTCGTGGCGGGACGCCGCCGAGCTGCGCCGCGAGATCAACAAGCTGGTCAACCGGGTCGCGGCCCGCACCGCCCAGCCCCAGGCCGTGGTGCACACGCAGCTGCGTCAGTCGGTGCCCGGCCCGCCGTCGGCGTCGGCGTCGGTCGACGTGCTGCGCGCCCGGCGGGAGCGCCTGCGCACGATGCTCTGAGCCGGGCTAGGACAGCAGCCCCCGCGCGGCGGCGATCGCGACGGCCTCCGTGCGGCCGCCGGCGCCGAACTTGGCCAGGATGTTGCTGACGTGCACGCTCGCGGTCTTCTCGCTGATGTAGAGCTCGGCGCCGATCTGCCGGTTGGTGCGGCCCTGGGCCAGCAGCCGCAGCACCTCCGCCTCCCGCGGCGTGAGGACGTCGGAGACCTCCACCGGACGCACGCCGGCCACGTCGAGCCGGCCGCGGCGGGCCAGCGCCTCGAGCGCGTCCCGCAGCGGAGCCGCCCCGAGCCGCACCGCGACCCCGTGCGCGAGCGCGACCTGCTCGGCCGCGGCCGCCCGGTCCCCGGCGGCGAGCAGCGCCTCGGCCAGCCGCCACCGGGACCGCGCCTCCTCGTACACGTGCCCGAACCCGAACGCGTCGACGGCGGCACGCCACGGCTCCGGCACCGCTCCGCCGCGGCCCCGGGCCGCCTCCGCCTCGATCCGCGCGAGCCACGCTTCCGCCTCGACGCCCATCGTGTCGCCGTAGGTCGCCCGGTAGGTGTCCACCGCCGCCTGCGCCGCCGCGACGAGCTGCTCGACCGCCTGCAGCCAGCGCGCCTCCTCCTCGGCGTCGCCGTCCCGGCGGGCCATGGCCGCCGCGTCCGCCACGGGCGCCAGCGCCGTCCCGGCCAGCCGCAGCACGCCGAGGTGGTCGTCGTCCCACTCCTGCCGCAGCCGCGCGTAGGTCGCCAGCGCCACGTCCACCGCCTCCTGCGGCCGGCCCTCCCAGGCGGCGAGGTCGATCTGCGAGGCAGCGGTGACGAGGGCCAGCAGGACGTGCGCGCTCAGCCGCGGTACCAGCCCCCGCGCCCAGTCGACCCGCGCACGCGCGGAGGGGTCGCCGCGGCCTACCAGCACGAGCAGCCCGTCGGCCCGCACGTGCGCCGACATCTCCGGGACCCGGCCCAGCGCGTCCGCCTCGGCCAGGCTGCCGTCCCAGTCGCCGGCCATGTACAGCGCCGTGACGTGCAGGTGCCGCAGCTCCGCGGGGTAGTGCGACCACTCGATGCCGAGCTCGCGGGCCCGCCGAGTGCCGTGCCGCGTCCACTCCAGCGCCTCGGCGATGCGACCGTCCTCGAAGGTCACCGTCGCCAGGTTGAACAGCACCCGCATCTCGACCTCGACGTTGCCCGATCGGCGGGCGCGCGCGAGGGCCTCGTCGAGCCGGGCGAGCACCACCGGGAGCTCGGTCCCCGGCCGCGCGCGCACCTGGGTGACGGCGATGTCGGCCCAGGCGCCGTCGTAGCCGAGCGCGTCCGCGGCGGCCAGCGCCTCCTCGGCCGCTGCCTCCGCCTCCTCGATCCGGCCCATCGAGTAGCTCATCCGCGCGTGCGTCGCGGCCGCCCAGGTACGCACCTTGGACGGCGGTTCGGCGGGCACGAGCTCCATCGCCGCGGCGCTCTCGCGGTAGGCGCCGGCGTCGTCCTCGACCCGCACCATCGCCTGGGCCAGCGTGTAGTGCACCCGCGCGCGGACCTCCGGCCCGGCGTCGGGCGGCAGCACCTCCAGGGCGGAGCGCAGCAGGGCCACCGCCCGGGCGGGCTCCCCCACCGTGCGGGCCGCGGCGGCGGTCTCCAGCAGCAGCGCCGCCTGGTCGCGACCGGCCCGCTCCGCGGCGTCCGGCACCGCCGACCACAGCGCGAGCGCCGTCTCCAGGTGCTGCAGCTGCTCCGCCGGGGCGCCGACGCCACCGGCCGCGGCCGCCGCGGCCAGCGAGGCGGTGAAGGCTCCGGGCAGGTCGTTGCTCTCGCGGGCGTGGTGGGCCTGCTCGGCCGCGGTCCCGGCGCCCGGGACCTGCGCCAGGTGGGCCGCGATCGCCGCGTGCAGCCGCACCCGCTCGCCGGGCAGCAGGTCGGCCAGGACCGCCTCGCGCAGCAGCGCGTGCCGGAACCGGAAGCGCCCGTCGCCGGAGACCACCAGCAGGTAGTGGTGCACCGTCTCGGCGAGCGCCGCCTCCAGGTCGCCGTCGGCCAGCCCGCTGACCGCGGCCACCAGCTCGTGCCGCACCCGGCGCCCGGCGACGGCGGCCACGCGCAGCACCTGCTGCGCCGCCGGCGACCGCTGCTCGACGCGGGCGAGCAGCACGTCGGTCAGCGCCAGCGGCAGCGCCTCCCCGTGCAGCCCGGCGGCGAGCAGCTCCTCGGCGTAGAACGCGTTGCCCTCGGCCCGGGTGACGACGTCGTCGACGACCGACTCGGGCAGCGGACCCGACCCGGCCGTGAGCCGGCGCACGAGGTCGCCGACCTCCGCGTCCGGCAGCGGGCCGAGCTCGAGGCGCTCGACGCCCGGCAGCCGCACCAGCTCGGCCAGCAGGGGACGCAGCGGGTGGCGGCGGTGCAGGTCGTCGGCCCGGTAGGAGGCCACCACGGCCACCGGCTCGTCGGAGAGCCGGGCGAGCAGGTAGCGCAGCAGGTCGCGGCTGGACCGGTCGGCCCAGTGCACGTCCTCCAGCACGAGGAGCAGCGGCCCGGCGCTCGCCAGCTCGCAGATCAGCCCGGCCACCGACTCGAACAACCGCAGCCGGCCGTCGTCCACCGGCGGTGGTGCGGCGCGGTGCGGCAGCGGACGGGCGAGATCGCGGCCCTCGGTCGGCGGCACCGGCTCGGTCGGCGGCGACAGCTCACCCGGCGACGGCGCGGGCCGGCCGGCGAGCAGCGGGGCGAGCACCCGGTCCGCCGACGACGCCGGCGCGAGCGCGGGGTCGGAGGCCACGGGGCGCAGCAGGTCGACGAAGGGCAGGTAGGGCAGACCGACGTCGCCGAGGTCGACGCAGTGCCCGGTGAGGACCCGGACCCCACGGGCTGCGGCCCGGGCGGTCAGCTCGTCGAGCAACCGGGTCTTGCCCACGCCGGCGTCGCCGGACAGCAGCACGGTGGTGGCCCGGCCACCGGCGGCGCGGTCGACGCCCGCCAGCAGCGAGCCCAGCTCGGCGGCCCGTCCCACCAGCGGCGCGTCGTCCCAGCGTGGCACGGCGTCGATGGTGGCACGGGCCTCCGACAGAGCCGAGCCGGTTCCCCGGATGGTGGTCAGCGCCGACGCCGGCGGCGGAACCACGGGTTGGGCCGGGTCCGGGTGCCGTGGCCGGCCGCCGTCAGGACCTCGCGGCGGTACGCGAGCTCGGCCTCCAGCGCCGGGCTGCTGTAGTGGAGCGTCATCGTCGTGCCTTCCGTCGTCCCTGGTTCGGATGACGACGACGTTCGTGCTGAGGCCCGGCCCCGGGCATGGGGAGGTCGCGCACTCCTGCGGCCGCACACGGTCTGAGGTGGGCCTCAGACCACCCCGATCGGGGGATCCGGCGTCCTGAGGCGGTTCGGCCGGCGGCCGACGGGAACCCGCTGGCCCGCGGCACCCGCCGCCGGTCCCGTGACGGGACAGCGAGAAGGGAGTTCGGCATGCGGCTCGGTACTGCCATCGTGCTGCTCGCGCTCGGCGCGATCCTCACGTTCGCCCTCGAGGTGGACGTCAGCGGCGTCGACCTCCAGGTGGTCGGCTGGATCCTCATGGCGGCCGGTGCCCTGGGCATCGTCCTGGAGCTCGCCGTCTGGGGTCCCCGCCAGCGCCGGGTGACGCACACCGGCGAGGCGCCGCCGGCACCCGGTGCGCCGGTCCGCCGCAGCACCACCGAGGAGACCTACTGAGCGATCCCGCCCACCCACGCGAGAGGCCCCGTCCGGAAGGACGGGGCCTCTCGTGCGACGAGGTCCGGACCGGGTGACGGCCGCCTCGCGGCGAGATGCACAACACGGCTCCAGGCCCCCGACCGAGGTCGGGGCGGTAGTCCGTGAAGGCGTAACCAAATGGCACCCGGGGGCACGTGGCACCCGGCCCGGACGCCTCCGACGCTACCCCCGGAACGGCGACGGCGCCGGGGCGGGCGGGGTGCCGTGCGTCGCTAGTTGAAGCCCCGGTCGTCCTGCTTGAGCGCCGTGTCGACGGTGAGCGCGGAGGCGATCACCAGGCTGGCCAGCGGCTCCGGCAGCCGGACGTGCACCAGGACGACGTAGCGGTCGGCCGTGGTGAACATCGTCCGCGCCAGCCCCTCCCACTTCTTCGTGATGCGGGCGACCTCGGTGCCGGCGGCGTCGGTGATGGCGAAGTCCCAGGCCCGCCAGTTCTCCGCCTGGATCGCCCCGACCACCTGGCCACCCGCGACCAGGTCGAAGCGGATCCGCCCGAACACGTTGGCCTGCACGATCTCCCCGACCGGGGTGCCGTCGGGCCGCGCCACGAGGACCCGCGACCGCACGACCTTCGCCGGCCGGGTGAGCACGAGCACCGGCCCCCGGGAGTCGCGCACCTCGAGGGTGTGGGTGAGGAACTGGTCGAGCTGGCTGAACAGCCGGACCGCCTTCTTCACCGCGCTCTGCCCGACCTGCACGACGGCGCCGATCTGCTGCCCCTGGCCGTCGAGCACCGCGTACTCGTTGGTCAGCTCGATCAGCTTGGTCTTCTGGTTCACCAGCAGGACCGGCTGCTCGTAGAGCGACGGCCCCCCGCCCTGCGGCACGGGCGGGGGCTGCACCGGCGGCGGGGGCGGGGCGGTCGGCTGCTGGACGTGCTCGGTCCAGCCCTGGCCGTCCCACCAGCGGGTGCCGGGCGTGCCGGCGGGGTCGGGGTACCAGCCCGGAGGGGGCGGCGGCTGCGTCACGGCCGCACCGTATCGGCCGGCGCCGTCCGACCCGCGTGCCAGACTCGCCGCGTGCCGCCGCTCACCGCCGTCGAGGAGCGCGTGCTGGCGGCCGTGGACGAGCGGTGGGTGGTCGAGCGGCTGGCGGCCCTGGTCGCCGTCCCGTCGGTCGGCGGCACGCCCGCCGAGAGCGACGTGCAGCACCTGCTCGCCGGGTGGCTGACCGAGCTGGACTGCGCCGTCGACCTGTGGCCGATCGACCTCGCCGAGGCCGCGACGGCGCCCGGCGCACCGGGCCAAGAGGTCGAGCGCACCGAGGCGTGGGGCGTCGTCGGTACCGTGCCCGGCGCGGAGGACGGCACGCCGGCGCTGGTGCTCGCCGGGCACACCGACGTCGTCCCGCCCGGCGACCTCGCCCGCTGGCCGGGCGACCCGTTCACGCCCCGGCTGGCCGGCGGTGAGCTGCACGGCCGCGGCGCCTGCGACATGAAGGGCGGCGTGGTCGCCTCGCTCGCGGCGGTGGCCGCCCTGCGGACGGCGGGGGTGCGGCTGCGCCGGCCGCTCGCGCTGCACGGCGTCGTGGGCGAGGAGGACGGCGGCCTCGGCGCCTGGGCCGCGCTGCGCCGGGGGCACGGCGGGGACCTGTGCGTCATCCCGGAACCGACGGCCGGGGCGGTCGTCACCGCTCATGCCGGCGCGCTGACCTTCCGGCTCGAGGTCACCGGCCGAGCGGCGCACGCGGCGATGCGGGACCGGGGCGTGAGCGCGGTCGAGCTCTTCGCCACCGTGCACGCCGGGCTGCGCGCCTTCGAGGCCGAGCGGCAGCGCGGCGCCGACCCCCGCTTCGGCGACGCCCGCTTCCCCTACGGCCTGTCCATCGGCCGGGTGCAGGCCGGGGACTGGGCCAGCTCGGTGCCCGACCGGCTGGTCGCCGAGGGCCGCTACGGCGTCCGCATCGGCGAGCCGGTCGAGGTGGCCCGGGCCGCGCTCGCCGAGCGCCTGACCGAGCTGTGCGCCGCCGACCCGTGGCTGGCCGACCACCCGGTGCGGCTGAGCTGGACCGGCGGCGAGTTCGCCAGCGGCGCGCTGCCCCCGGGCTCGCCGCTGCTGCCCGCGGTCCGCGCGGCGGTCGAGGACGCCGGGGGCGGGGTGCCGCCCGAGCGGGCGCTGGCCGCCGGCACCGACCTGCGGCTGTACGCCGCCGCGGGCATCCCGACGCTGCACTTCGGCCCGGGCGACCTGAACCTCGCCCACGGCCCGGAGGAGCGGGTCCCCGTGGCCGAGGTCGTCACCGCCGCGCGCGCCTTTGCCCTGCTGGCCCTGCGCACCTGCGGGTCCCGGTGAGCGTCGCCTTCGAGGCCTGGGCAGCGCTGGCCGGCGGCTCCCCCACCTCCCGCACCGAGTGGGCCGCGGTCGTCCGCGCGTGGGGCGAGCCGCACCGCCGGTACCACGACCTCGCGCACCTGGCGGCGGTGCTCGGCATCGTCGACCGGCTCGCCGACGACGCCGCCGATCCCGACGCCGTGCGGCTGGCCGCCTGGTACCACGACGTCGTCTACGACCCGCGGCGCAGCGACAACGAGGCGGTGAGCGCCGGCCGCGCGAAGGCGGGGCTGCGCGGGCTGGTCCCCGACGAGCGGATCGCGGAGGTCGAGCGGCTGGTGCTGCTCACCGCCGGCCACGCGGTCGAGCCCGGTGACGCGAACGGCGCGGTCCTCTGCGACGCCGACCTCGCCGTCCTGGCCTCGCCGCCGGAGGCGTACGCCGCCTACGCGTCGGCGGTCCGCGAGGAGTACGCCCACGTGCCCGACGAGCTGTTCACCGCGGGCCGGATCGCCGTCCTGGAGCAGCTGCTGGCGCTCCCCCGGCTCTACCGGCTGCCCGCGGTGGCCGGCACCTGGGAGCCGCGCGCCCGGGCGAACGTGGCCGCCGAGCTCAGCCTGCTGCGCGACCGGGCGGGCGGGGCTCCGGGTGGCGGGGCTTCCGAGAGCGGAGCCCCGCCGCCAGCAGCCGGCTGAGCAGCTCCCGCGCACCGACCGGCTGCGCCCCGGCCGCCACCGCGACGTCGTAGAGGTCCTCCGGGACGTCGTAGTGGTCGCCCTGGAACGCCCGCCGCGGGATGCCCAGCTCGTCGGCCACGAAGGCGTGCAGCTCGTCGTAGGAGACGTCGCTGACCAGGTGCGACCACCTGCGTCCCCGCCACGGCCAGACGGGGGTGTCGATCAGCACGGCCACGCGAGCAGTCTGCCCGGCCGGACTAGCGTGCGACGGGTGAACGAAGACATCCGCTGGGGCATCGTCGGGCCGGGCCGCATCGCCGAGAGCGTGCTGCCGGACTTCGCACACGTGCCGCACGCCCGTCCGGTGGCGGTGGCGTCGCGGTCGCAGGACCGTGCCGACGCCTTCGCCGCCCGGCACGGCCTCGACCGGGCGCACGGCTCCTACGCAGCGATCCTCGAGGACCCGGACGTCGACGTCCTCTACGTCGCGACCCCGCACGCGCAGCACGCCGCTTTCGCGCTGGCTGCCCTGCGCGCCGGGAAGGCGCTGCTGGTGGAGAAGTCGTTCACCGCCACGACGGCCGGCGCGGCCGAGGTCGTCGCGCTGGCCCGGCAGACCGGCGTCTTCACCATGGAGGCGATGTGGACGCGCTTCCAGCCGGCGGTGGTCGCGCTGCGCGAGCTCGTGGCCGACGGTGCCATCGGCGAGGTGCGATCGGTCCAGGCGGACCTGGGCGTCGCCCGCACGTACGAGCCCACCGACCGGCTCTTCGCCCTCGAGCTCGGCGGCGGCGCGCTGCTCGACCTCGGCGTCTACGTGATCTCCTTCGCGCAGATGCTGCTGGGCGCGCCCGACACCGTGACGGCCGCCGGCTCGCGGTTCCCGAGCGGTGTCGACGCCGAGGCCGCGGTCCTGCTCGGCTACGACGACGGCCGGTCGGCCACGCTGCTCACCTCGCTGCGCAACTCGCTGCCGGGCCAGGCGCGCGTCTTCGGCACGGAGGGCTGGATCGACGTCCTCCCCCGCTTCCACCACCCGGACACCATCGTCCTGCACCGCGCCGGCGCCGAGCCGGAGACCATCACCCGGGAGCACACCGGCAGCGGGTACGCGCACGAGCTGGTCGAGGTCACCGAGTGCCTGCGCGCAGGGCGGACCGAGAGCGCGGTCATGCCGCTGGCCGACACCCTCGCCGTGCAGGACGTGCTCGGGCAGGCCGCCGACCAGCTCGGCGTGCGGCACGTCGAGGACCCCGCCGCGGTCTGACGTTCGCCCGTCCGGGTGCATCCGCTCCAGCCCCGGAGCCTTGCGGCCGATGAGAGGAGGGAGAGCCGCACCGGGCGGCCGTGCAGCAGGAGGTACCCGTCCATGGCACTGCTCGGAGGACTCGCCACCGCCATCGCCCACCTGACCGCGGCCGGCACCACGGCGAAGGCGGCCGCCGGCCTGGGCATCGCCGCCGCGGCGGTGACCGGTGCGGGAACGGCCGGCGTGCTGCCGACCCCGGTGCAGGACACCGTGGCGTCGGCGGTCGGGACGGTCACCCCGTTCGAGCTGCCCACCTCCGGGGACGACGGCCCGTCGGTCGAGGTCCCGGAGGCACCGCTCCCCGAGGCGGAGGTGCCCGAGGCCGACGTCCCCGACGTCGACGTCCCCGAGGTCGACGTCCCCGACGTCGAGGTGCCCGAGGTCGACGTCCCCGAGGCCGAGGCACCCGAGGTCGAGGTGCCGCCGGCGCCGGAGGCTGCTCCGCAGGAGGACCGCCCGCGCGGGCTCGCGAACGCCATCGAGCACGCGGACGAGCACGCGCAGCCGGCGCTGCAGGAGAACCTGGCCCGCCACGAGCAGCGTGCGGAGGAGAAGGCCGCTCGGGAGGGCTCCGGCAAGGGGCAGGCCCACGGCCGGGGCGACTGACGGCTCAGCCGGCCGGCTCCGCGGACGCCCACGCCGCGCCCACCGCCTGGTCGGCGGTGGGCACGCGGGTCGTCGTCCCCCCGGCCCGGCGGACGGCGTCCGCGAAGCGCACCGCGTCGATGACGGCGTTGCAGCCCGGGTCGTTGTTGAAGTACACGAGCACGTCGGCATCGCCGTAGGTGGCGACGACGCGCTCAGCCCACAGCTCCAGGGTCTGCGCGCGGTAGCCCCACCCCTCGAACCCGTGGTGGAAGCGCAGGTAACCCCAGTCGGCCGTGCGCCACAGCGGGGCGACCGGCTGCTCGTCCCGGTCGGCCCAGCACAGCGCGGCGCCGTAGCGTTCGAGCAGCGCACGGATCTCGTCGGTCCACCACGACTCGTGCCGCGGCTCGACGGCCACGCGGGTGCCCGCGGGGAACTGCGCGAGGCACTCGCGCAGCAGCTCGGCGTCGGCCCGCAGCGTGGGCGGCAGCTGCAGCAGGATCGTGTCGAGCTTCGGGCCCAGGCCGGCGGCCCGCTCCACCAGCCGGCCCACCGGCTCCTCGGGCTCGCGCAGCCGCTTGATGTGGGTGAGGAACCGGCTGGCCTTGACCGCCCAGCGGAAGTCCGGCGGGGTGCGCGCCCGCCACTTCTCGAACGTCTCGCGCTCGGGCAGCCGGTAGAAGGCGTTGTTGCTCTCGACGGTGGCGAAGTGCTCGACGTAGTGCTCGAGCCACAGCCGCTGGGCGAGCTTCGGCGGGTAGAAGGCGCCGCGCCAGTCGCGGTACTGCCACCCCGACGTCCCGATGATCACCGTCACGCGCAGCCGCCTACCCTGCACGTCCATGGCTGACGCACCGGCGCGATTCAAGGACCTCTGCCTCGACGCGCGGGACCACCACGCCCTCGCCGACTGGTGGTGCGCCGCCATCGGCTACGTGCGGCGCGACTCGCTGGAGGACGCCGCGACGCCTGGGGACGACGAGCCGCGCCCGCACGAGTGGCCCGTCCCGATCGTCGACCCGGCCGGCCAGGGACCGCTCATGTGGATCGTCCCCGTGCCCGAGCCGAAGACGGTCAAGAACCGCATGCACTTCGACGTCGTCGGCGAGACCGGGCCCCTGCTGGGCGCGGGCGCCACGATGGTCCGCGAACAGGACGACGAGATCGAGTGGAGCGTCCTCGCCGACCCCGAGGGCAACGAGTTCTGCGTCTTCGCCCCCGAGGACTGAGACACCGGGGCCCGGGCGCGCGCGAGAGCCCGCCCGGCGCCCTCTCGGCACCTCCGAGAGGGCGCTGGACGGGCGGTGATCAACCCGTGACGGCATGCCCCTGACCCGCAGAACGCCGACAGGGGCGGCCCGCCTGAGCGGACCGCCCCTGCCGGGCAGTGCTGGTGCTACGGGTGGGCGGGACTCAGAAGTCCATGCCGCCCATGCCGCCGTCGGCGCCCGGCATGGCCGGGGCGTTCTTCTCCGGCTTGTCGGCGATGACGGCCTCGGTGGTGAGGAAGAGCGCCGCGATGGAGGCGGCGTTCTGCAGCGCCGAGCGGGTCACCTTGGCGGGGTCGATGATCCCGCTGGCGACCAGGTCCACGTACTCGCCGGTGGCGGCGTTGAGGCCCCAGCCGGTGTCGGAGTTGCGGACCTTCTCCGCCACGACGCCGCCCTCGAGGCCGGCGTTGACGGCGATCTGCTTCAGCGGCGCCTCGAGCGCGACGCGCACGATGTTGGCACCGGTCGCCTCGTCACCCTCGAGCTCGAGCTTCTCGAACGCGACGGTCGTCGCCTGCGCGAGAGCGACGCCACCACCGGCGACGATGCCCTCCTCGACGGCGGCCTTGGCGTTGCGCACCGCGTCCTCGATGCGGTGCTTGCGCTCCTTGAGCTCGACCTCGGTCGCGGCGCCGGCCTTGATGACGGCGACGCCACCGGCCAGCTTGGCCAGGCGCTCCTGCAGCTTCTCGCGGTCGTAGTCGCTGTCCGACTTGTCGATCTCGGCGCGGATCTGGTTCACCCGGCCGGCGATCTGGTCGGTGTCGCCCGAGCCCTCGACGATGGTCGTCTCGTCCTTGGTGACGACGACCTTGCGGGCGCGGCCGAGCAGCTCGAGGTCGGCGTTGTCGAGCTTGAGGCCGACCTCCTCGCTGATGACCTGGCCGCCGGTGAGGATGGCGATGTCGGTCAGCATGGCCTTGCGGCGGTCACCGAAGCCCGGGGCCTTGACGGCGACGGACTTGAAGGTGCCGCGGATCTTGTTCACGACCAGGGTCGCGAGGGCCTCGCCCTCGACGTCCTCGGCGATGATGGCCAGGGGCTTGCCCGACTGCATGACCTTCTCCAGCAGCGGGAGCAGGTCCTTGACGGTGCTGATCTTCGAGTTGACGACGAGCACGTACGGGTCGTCGAGGACGGCCTCCATGCGCTCGGTGTCGGTCACGAAGTAGGGCGAGATGTAGCCCTTGTCGAAGCGCATGCCCTCGGTGAGCTCGAGCTCGAGGCCGAAGGTGTTGCTCTCCTCGACGGTGATGACACCTTCCTTGCCGACCTTGTCCATCGCCTCGGCGATGAGCTCGCCGATGGCGGGGTCAGCGGCGGAGATCGAGGCGGTGGCCGCGATCTGCTCCTTGGTCTCGACGTCCTTGGCGGTCGAGAGCAGGTACTCCGAGACGGAGGCGACGGCCTTCTCGATGCCCTTCTTCAGGGCCATCGGGTTCGCGCCGGCGGCGACGTTGCGCAGACCCTCGCGCACGAGCGCCTGGGCCAGCACGGTGGCGGTGGTGGTGCCGTCACCCGCGACGTCGTCGGTCTTCTTCGCGACCTCCTTGACCAGCTCGGCCCCGATCTTCTCCCACGGGTCCTCGAGCTCGATCTCCTTGGCGATGCTCACACCGTCGTTGGTGATCGTGGGGGCGCCCCACTTCTTCTCCAGCACGACGTTCCGGCCCTTGGGACCGAGGGTCACCTTGACGGCGTCGGCGAGGGTGTTCATGCCCCGCTCGAGGCCGCGGCGCGCCTCTTCCTCGAAGGCGATCATCTTGGCCATGTGGTGATGTCCTCCATGCATTGATCGCTGCACGGCCGGGTTGGTGCCCGCGACGGACGACACCAGCGACGTGGGCGCTCCGTCGGCCCACGGACCGGTGCCTCACCGTTCCGACCTGATTGGCACTCGGGAGCCCCGAGTGCCAGAAACGAGTCTGGCACTCGACCTTGGCGAGTGCAAGAACGGGGGCCCGGACGCGACGGAGGCCCGGCCCCCCGAAGGGGACCGGGCCTCGTCCGACGGGGCGGATCAGGCGCTGCGCACGGCGTCGGCCTGGGGGCCCTTGGCGCCCTGGACGACCTCGAACTCGACGCGCTGGCCCTCGTCGAGGGACTTGTACCCGTCCATCTGGATGGCCGAGTAGTGGACGAAGACGTCCTGGCCGCCGTCGACGGCGATGAAGCCGAAGCCCTTCTCGGCGTTGAACCACTTCACGGTGCCCTGTGCCACGTGTGCTCCCACGTTTCGTGCGTGCGGTCGGCCCCTCGTTGGTGAGGGGACGAGGTGTCGCTCTTCCGCTCGCGGACACGGGCATGGAGTCGAACCGCGCGGAAACGTACAACAAGGTGACCTTGGTTACACACGTCCCCGGCACGACTCGTTACCGAATGGTCACCCGATCCGGTGAACGCGGGGCGCTCAGGCGATGAGGCCCGCCTGCCGCGCCGACTTCACCGACGGGTCGACGCGGTGGGTCGGGCCGACGACCGGCTCCAGCGGGTCGAGGGTCTTGAGCCCCTCGCCGGTGTTGAGGACGACGGTCTCCTTGGTGGGGTCCAGCCGCCCGTTCTCCACCAGCTGCCGCAGCACGGCGACGGTCACCCCGCCGGCGGTCTCCGCGAAGACGCCGGTGGTGCGGGCGAGGTCGCGGATGCCCTGCACGATCTCGTCGTCCCCCACGCGGCCGACGGCGCCACCGGTGCGGCGGATCGCGTCGAGCGCGTAGGGGCCGTCGGCCGGGTTGCCGATGTTCAGCGACTTGGCGATCCCGGTCGGCTTGACCGGCTTGACGACGTCCCAGCCGTTGTCGAAGGCGGTGGCGATCGGGTCGCAGCCGGCCGACTGCGCGCCGAAGATCGTCCACCCCGTGGCCTCGACGATGCCCGCAGCGGTCAGCTCGCGGAACGCCTTGTCCACCTTGGTAAGCAGCGAGCCCGAGGCCATGGGGATGACGACCTGCGCCGGGATCCGCCAGCCCAGCTGCTCGGCGAGCTCGTAGCCCATCGTCTTGGAACCCTCGGCGTAGTACGGCCGCACGTTCTGGTTGACGAAGGCGGTGTCCTCGAACTCGTCGGTCTCGGCCAGCTCGCTGGTCAGCCGGTTGACGTCGTCGTACGAGCCGTCGACGGCGACCAGCGTCTGCCCGTACACCGCCGACTGCACGATCTTGCCCGGCTCCAGGTCGGAGGGGACGAAGACGAACGAGGGCAGGCCCACCCGGGCGGCGTGCGCGGCCACCGAGTTGGCCAGGTTCCCGGTAGAGGCGGCGGCGATCTTGGTGTAACCCAGGCCCTTGGCGGCGGTGGCGGCCAGGCTGACCACGCGGTCCTTGAACGAGTGCGTCGGGTTGGCCGAGTCGTCCTTCACCCACAGCCCGCCGGTCAGGCCCAGCTCCTCGGCGAGGCGGTCGGCGCGGACCAGCGGCGTCATGCCCGGGTCGAGCGAGACGCGGGAGGCGGGGTCCTGCCCCACCGGCAGCAGCGCGACGTAGCGCCAGATGTTCTGGGGGCCGGCCTCGATCTGCTCGCGGGTGACGGCCTTCATCAGCTCGGGGTCGTAGTCGACCTCCAGCGGGCCGAAGCACTCGGCGCAGGCGTGCTCGGCTATCAGGCCGAACGTCGCGCCGCAGTTGCGGCAGACCAGCCCGCGAGCGGGGCACGGCGGCACGGGGCCGCCGGCGCTCGAGTCGGCCTGGAGCGATCCGGGAGCGGTCAGGGTCATGCGACGACTACCTCCTCATCTTCCCTGCACCGGGCCGTCGAGCCGCGCAGGACGGAATTGGCACCTCCCGCTGCGCGAGCGCAGTCGGCGGTTGCCGGGGCTTCATCGGGCCGTGTCCCTCTGCCCCTCTGGATGAGTGAACGTCCGCACTCTACCCACCCGCCGCGGCCGGCCGGGCGGCGGACAGGATGGAGCGCGTGGCAGCGCGGATCGTCTACACCGACCTCGACGGCACGATGGTGGGCCCGCGGGGGTCGTTCTGGCACACGGCCGACCGCGACCTGACCGCCGAGCCGGCCACCGCGCTGCTGGAGCTGCACCGGGCCGGCATCCCGTTGGTGCTGGTCAGCGGCCGGACGCTGGGCCAGGTGGTGGAGGCGGCCCGCATCTTCGCCGCCGACGGCGCGATCGCCGAGCTGGGTGCGGTGGTCAGCTGGGACGGCGGCCGCGAGCGCCGGGAGCTCACCGGCGAGCTGCCCGCCGAGCACGCCGGGCGGACGCCGATGGAGGTCATGGCCGCGCTCGGCATCGTGGAGGAGCTCATCGCCGAGCACCCCGGCCGGCTGGAGTGGCACGCGCCCTGGCACGCCACCCACGACACCGACGCCCTGCTGCGCGGCCGGGTGGACCCGGTCGCGGTGGACGCCTGGCTCGCCGACCGGGGCGCCGGCTGGCTGACGCTGAACGACAACGGCGCGATCCAGCCGACGTCGCGGATGACGCTGGACGGCGATCCCGCGCCGCCGCGGGTCTACCACCTCATGCCGCGCGGGATCTCCAAGGGCGCGGCGATCGCCTGGGACCTCGAGCGCCGCGGCATCGACCCCGCCGACGCCGTCGCGATCGGCGACAGCACCAGCGACCTGGAGATGGCGCCCGCGGTCGGCCGGCTGTGGATCACCGCGAACGGGGCCGCCGTCGACGGGATGGCCGACCGCATCGCCGCCGTCCCGAACGCGGCGGTGACCGCCGCGGCCATGGGCCAGGGATGGGCGCAGGCGGTCCGCGCCGGGCTCTGACCGCTCAGTTCCGCCGGTCGACCGGCCGCACGACGCGGCGGCACCGGCGGCAGGCCGCGGTCCCGTCGGGGCGCAGCGGGCCGAAGCGGTGCCCGCGCCACCAGCAGGTCAGGCGCGCGAGCACGGCGTCGGGCGAGCTCATCCGCGTGCCTCCCTCGGGCGTCGGGCGAACAGTGTGGCAACGGACCGCCCGTGCGCGTCGAGCGGGAGGGCTAGCTGGTCACGTCCCGGCGGGCGAAGTGCCGGAAGCCCAGCGCGGTGAAGACGGCGGCGTAGACCAGCGACTGGACGACGCCGCGGAACAGGTCGCCGTCCTCGACCGGGGTCTGCAGCAGGTCCACCCAGGCGAACTCGCCGGCGGTCGGGAACCAGTCGCGCAGCGAGCCGAGCTGCTCGACCTGGTCGAGTATCGCGAAGACGAACATGGTGAACACCGCGCCGCCGACGGCGGCCAGGGGCGCGTCGGTCGCGGTCGAGAACCAGAAGGCCAGCGTGCCCACGACCAGCAGGTGGACGGCGAGGTAGCCGAGCATCCCGGCCAGCCGCACGAACCCCTCCCCCTGCGCCAGCGTCACGCCGACCGGGGTCTCCACGGGTCCGGCGCCGAAGGCGATCGAGCCGGCCACCACCGAGACGGCGGCCAGCGTCAGCAGCGCACCCACCGAGAGCACCAGGGCCGCCAGCCATTTCTGGCGGAGCAGCCGCATCCGCGGCACGGGGGTGGCCAGGGTGTAGCGCAGCGCTCCCCACTGCGCCTCGCTGGCCACGGTGTCGCCGAAGAACAGCGCGTACACGACCACCAGGAAGAACCCGGTGGTCGCGAAGAGCACGAAGAGGGTGAAGTTCAGCCCGCTGGCGGTGGCGACGTCGACGAGGTTGATCCGGTCGTTCTCCCCCGCGTCCTCGCCGGCCCCCAGCTGGAGGGCGGCGATGAGCACCAGCGGCAGCGCCACCATGAGCGCGAGGACGCCGAGCGTCCGGCGCCGGGCGAACTGCCGGCGCAGCTCCACCGCCAGCCGCAGCGTCCGCTCCGGCCGGTAGCCCGCCGCCGCACCGCTCGCCTGCACCCCGCTCACGACTCCCCCACCAGCGCCAGGAACGCGTCCTCGAGCCGGCGCCGCGGCGTGAACCGGTCCACGTCGATCCCGGCCTCGACCAGCGCGCGCAGCGCCTCGGCCCTCGGCACGCCGCCGAGCTCGGCGACCACCCCGTCGTCCGTGCGCTGCGCGCGCACGCCCGGCAGCTCCTCCAGGACCGCGATCGCGCGGCCCTCGTCGGCCTCGGCCACCCCCAGCGTGACGGCACCGCCGGCGCCGACGATCTCCTCGACCGTGCCCTGCGCGATCTTCTGGCCCTTGGCCATCACGACGACGTGGCTGCAGGTCTGCTCGATCTCGCTGAGCAGGTGGCTGGACACGACCACGGTGCGGCCGGTCGCGGCGTAGGAGCGCAGCACCTCGCGCATCGCGTGGATCTGCGGCGGGTCCAGCCCGTTGGTCGGCTCGTCGAGCACCAGCAGGTCGGGCAGACCGAGCATCGCCTGCGCGATCGCGACGCGCTGCCGCATGCCCTGGCTGTAGCGGCGCACCGGCCGGTCCAGGGCGGCCCCGAGGCCGGCGACCTCGATCGCCTCGTCCAGGTGCGCGTCCTCCGCCGGGCGGCCGGTCGCGGCCCAGTACAGCCGCAGGTTCTCCCGGCCGGACAGGTGCGGCAGCAGGCCGGTGCCCTCGACGAACGAGCCGAGCCGCGAGAGCACCGGGGCGCCCGGGCGCGCGGCGTGGCCGAAGATGCTGATCCGCCCCTCGGTGGGCCGGATCAGCCCCATGAGCATGCGCAGCGACGTCGTCTTGCCCGCGCCGTTCGGCCCGAGCAGGCCCAGCACCTGCCCGCGACGCACCTCGAAGGACAGGTCGCGGACGGCGACGAACCCGTCCTTGTAGGCCTTGGTCACGCCCTCGAAGCGCAGCGGCACGTCCTCGCCGTCGGGCTCCACGGCGCTGACCTGTCGGTCGCGGCGCCGGCCCACCACCCGGGCGGCGGCCCAGCCGAGCAGCCCGAGGGCGGCCAGGCCGGCCAGCAGCAGCCACCAGCGGGACGAGCCGCCGGCCGCCTCCGCCGTGCCCTCGACCGACGGCACCAGGACGCCCGCCCCGTCGCCGGCGAGGGCCACCGAGTAGACGGCCGGCTCGACCGGCAGGGCGAACCCCTGGTCGGTGGAGGAGACCACCAGCCGCACGGTGTGACCGGCCTCGAAGCGGTGCACGATCGCGGGCAGCGTCACGCTCACCCGGGTCGGCGCGGCCGGGTCGGCCGACAGGCCGGTGAGGGCCAGGGGTGCGACCAAGCCGCCGGGCAGCGTCGTGGCACCGCCGGGGGCGACGTCGTACAACTTGGCGAAGAGGGTGGCCGAGCCGCCGGCCGCGGAGACGTCGAGCTCCACGGTCGAGGCGCCCACCGCCTCCACGGCCTCGTCCAGCGGTGCGCTGTCGAAGCGCGCGGACTGGCCGGGGATCTCCAGGGTCGAGCCGCCCAGCGCGGCGGTGAGCGCGCCCAGGCCCGGCACCGTGGTGAGCGCCGCGGGCGTGCCGCCGGCGGGGTTGACGACCGGCTGCACGGGACCGTCGAGCCCGAGCTCCGTCCGCTCGACCGCGGGGCCGTCGTCCAGGCCGGGATAGCGCTCGGCGGTCACCGTCCGGCTGCCGCCCTGGACGCGGCCGACCGTGCCGGCGGTGCCCAGCCCGGTCGGGGCGGGGAACTGGAAGCCCGGCACCGCGACGTCGCCGTCCTCCCGCAGGTGCCGGTCGAACCAGTCGCCGACCCGCTGCCTCAGCTCGCCGGTGACCCGGTCCGACGCCGGGGCGTCGTGGCCGCCCGCGTACCAGAGCACCGAGACCTCGGTGCCGTTGGCCGCGATGCCGCGGGCGTTCGCGTCGGCCTCGCCCAGTCCGAACAGCGAGTCCTGCGTGCCCTGGACCAGCAGCGTGGGTGCCGTGATCCGGTCCAGCACGCCGGCCGGGCTGGCCCGGTCGAGGACGGCGGCGATCTCCGGGGTCAGCTCGCCGGTCGAGGCGGCGGCCTCGTAGGCGGCGCAGACGTCGGGGCTGAACCGTCCGCAGGTGAGCGCCTGCGTGATCCCGTCGACGTCGACGTCCGCCGGCCGGGCGTCGTCCCCCGGGCTGTTCCCGCCGAGGAGGTCCCGCAGGTCCCCCGAGGGCGCGGCGCCCAGGCCGAAGAAGATCCCGGACCACAGCCGCTTGTAGACGCCGTCCCCCTCGGTCCGGGCGGTCGCGGCCGGCGTGCCGGCGGGCGGCTCACCGGTCTGCGAGGGGAACAGCGCGGAGGTCAGCGAGTGCCAGGTGATCTGCGGGGCGATGGCGTCGATGCGGTCGTCGTAGGCCGCGCCCAGGAGCGCCAGCGCGCCGCCGTAGGAGGCCCCGGCCACGCCGACCCGGGGATCCCCGTCGCCGTCCTGGACGACGTCGTCCCGGTCGGCCAGCACGTCGACCAGCGCGGAGAGGTCGGCGACCTCGCGCTCTGGGTCGTCCAGCCCGATCTGCCCGGTGCTGGCGCCGAACCCGCGGGCGGAGAAGGCGAGCACGACGTAGCCGCGGTCGGCCAGGGCGCGGGCGTCGCCGTCCACCGACTCCTTGCTGCCGCCGAACCCGTGCGCGAGGACGACGGCGGGCGCCGGGCCGTCGCCGTCCGGCAGGTACAGCGTCGTGTCGAGCTCGACGGCGTCCGTGCCGGAGCCGGCGGGGACGCGCGCCTCCTCGGTCCGGACGCCCTCGGCCGCGGCCGCGGGGGCCGGCGCGAGGACGGTGCCGGAGACGAGCAGGGGCAGCAGGACGGCGAGCGCGCGCCGGGCGCCGGAGCGCGGACGCACGGGCCCGCGGGAGCGACGCACGCAGCGCCAACGGACGGCGCGCAGCGGGTGTTCCGCCCGCCGTCAGCGGATGCGGATCAGGGCGTCCAGTCCCCCGCGGCCACGATGACCAGGCTCGGGGTCGTGATCTCGGCGGGCAGCTCGAAGAAGCGCGGCGCCGGGCCCTGCAGCTGCGGGAACTGGTCCACGAGCTGCACGGCGGCCTGGCGCTGCGTCTCGTCGCCCTCGGTGAAGAAGACGGTGGTGGCCGGGACGTCGTCGCCCTCGTAGGCACCCACGCCGGGGGACTCCCAGCCGCCGCTGACGACGGCGCCGGAGATCTTGGCGGCCAGGCCGGTGGTGCTGGTGGCGTTGAGCACGACCACGGGCACGCGGACGGGGGCGGTCACGACCGGCTCGATCGGGATGGTCTCGGGCGCGAGCTCCGGCAGCGGTGCGACGGGGACGACGGGAGCCGTGGTGGGGGCGGTCTGCGTGGTCGCCGCGGCCTCGTCGGTCTTCGGCGAGGTGAACTGGTAGACGCCGAGGACGCCGGCGGCCACGACGGCCATGGCCACCAGGCCGGTGGCGACGCGGCGCGGGGCCCGGCGGGGCTCCTCGTCCAGCAGCGCGACGCCGCTGTCCTTGGCCGCCTTGCGGCGGGCCTGGTCGGCCGCCTGCCGCTCGGCGCGCATCGCGGCGCGGCCACCCACCGGGCCGGTGGAGCGCGCGGGGCGCGGCTCGGCGACGTCGTCGACGAGCTCCTCGATGTCGGGGAGGTCCTCGCCGCGGCGGGTGACGGTCCGCTCGGGGATGAGCGTGGTGGACGGTGACGCGGGCGCGAGCGCCGCGCGCATCTCCTCTTCCGAGGGCAGCTCGGAGCGCGAGGGCTTGGTCCAGTCGCCGTAGCGCGCGTCGGAGGCACCGGCGGACTGGCGCGGCAGGCGCGGAGCGGGCTCGTCGGTGCGGATCCCGGTCGGGCCGGTGCCCAGCAGGTCGGCGTCGTTCCCGGGCCAGGCGCGCTTGCGGCGGGCGGCGGCCGCCTCGGCGGCGCGGAGGCTCTCGGCGAGCGCGCCGGCGGTGGGCAGCGAGGGCGCGGCCGGTGCCGGGGTGGCGGGCGCCGGGGCGGCCGACCGGCTCGGGGCCGGGACGGGGGGCAGCGGGAGCCGCGACCGCTGGGCGGCGGGCTCGGCTGGGCGGTTGGCCACGGCGGCGGCGGTGGGACGGCGCGACGGGGCGGCCTCCAGGCGGGCGCGCTCGCGCCCGGGAGCGGTCGGGTGGTCGCTCAGGCCGGCGTCGGGGACCCCGCGCCACAAGGCGTCCGGAGCGTCCGTCCGTCGGCGGCCGCCGACGACGGGAGAGCTCGGTCCGTCACTGCCTGATCCCGCGTGCCTGCCCACGGTCACGAAATCTAACCGGTGTAACTCTCATTGCCCAGGACCCCGAGACGGACGCGTCCGCCGCCGTGCCCGCACGCGGCGCAGCCGCCCGACGAGCAACGGGTCGGCGGCCAGCGCGGCCGGCTGGTCGACCAGGGCGTTGAGCACCTGGTAGTAGCGGGTCGGGCTGAGCGCGAAGCGGTCGCGGATCGCCGTCTCCTTGGCGCCGGCCGCGCGCCACCACTGCCGCTCGAAGGCGAGCATCGCCAGGTCGCGGTCGGACAACCCCAGCGGCGCGACCTGCACGGATGCCCCCGGTGAGGGGACGGCGACCCCGTCGCCCTCCACCGGTGCGACCGCCGCCGACAGGTCGGTGCTCATGCTCGGGTCCCCCTGCGGTCCGTCCGGCCGGCCCGTGGTCCGGGCGGCTCGGGAGGGACGCTAGACCGCACCTCCGACAGTTCCGGACGGCCGCCCGGGACCGCGGCGGACGTCACAATCCGGCCGGCACGACCTCCGGAAGCGACCGGCGTGTCCCTGCTCTGGCGTGTCGCAGGGTGTCCGCGGTGAACACGGCGAGGGCGAGCCAGACGATGGCGAAACCGGCCAGCCGGGCCGGCGGCATCGGCTCGTCGTAGACGAAGACGCCGACCGACAGCTGCATCAGCGGGGTCACGTACTGCAGCAGCCCGATGGTGGACAGCGGGATGCGGCGGGCCGCCGCGGCGAAGAGCAGCAGCGGGACCGCGGTGGCGACGCCGGAGACCGCGAGCAGCACCGCGTGGCCGGCGCCGGCGTTGCCGAACGTGCCGCTCCCGTCGGCGTGCAGGACGGCCAGCACGGCGATCGCCGGGACCGTCACCAGCAGCGTCTCGACGAACAGCCCGGGCGCGGCCTCGACGCGGACCAGCTTCTTCATCAGGCCGTACAGCCCGAAGGAGACCGCCAGGCTCAGCGCGATCCACGGCGGGCGGCCGTAGTCGACGGTCAGCACGGCCACCGCGACCGCCGCGATGCCGACGGCGACCCACTGCAGCCGGCGCAGCCGCTCGCCGAACACGACGACGCCCAGCAGCACGCTGACCAGCGGGTTCACGAAGTACCCGAGCGAGGTCTCCACCACGTGCCCGGAGTTCACGCCGTACACGAAGATCAGCCAGTTCGCGGCGATCAGCAGCGCGGCGCCGGTCAGGACGAGCAGGGTGCGCCGGTCGGTGAGGGCCGCCCGCACGTGCCCCCACCGGCGGACGACGGTCAGCAGCAGGGCGACGAAGACGACCGACCAGACGACGCGGTGGGCCACGATCTCCAGGCCGCCGGCGGGCTCCAGGAGCGGGAAGTACAGGGGGAACAGCCCCCACATGCTGTAGGCGGCCAGCCCGGAGGCGACCCCCAGGCGACGCTCGTCCACGGGGCGCCACCGTACGCCCGTGCGCGGCCTACCTTCGGTGGCGTGCACGAGGACCGACCGAACCCGGTGCAGTGGGTCTGGTACGCGCTCGGCGGCGGGCTCCCCCGGCGGCTGTCCCCGTGGGTGCTGGCCGACACGACCGGCCGCACGTGGATCTGGCGGCACTTCGCCCGGGCGCTGGTGCAGATGCTGCCGCTGGTCGTGCTGTGCCTGGCCGTGCCGCCGGTGGCGTTCTCCTACCGGCTCTCCGCCGCGTTCGGCGGCCTGCTGATCGGGCTGCTGTTCTCGATGGCGTTCATGACCGAGACGACCGAGCACCGGGTGGTCAAGGCGGGCTTCCCGCCCGGGACGGCGGCGCGGCTCCGCGAGGAGCGCGCCGAGCGCGAGCGCGTCGAGCGGCGGGCGCCCTACCGCCGGGACGGCGCGGGCAGCTTCGACTGAGCCGGTCGGGAGTGGAGCCGACGAGGGGACTTGAACCCCTAACCGCCCGATTACAAGTCGGGTGCGCTACCAGTTGCGCCACGTCGGCGGGCGCGGGACGGATCCCGCGGGCCCAGGATAGGGACAGCGGCGCCGCCTCAGCGGTGGGCCGGCCCCACCCGGCGCAGCTCCCGGCCCGCAGCGGCGAGCACCGCTTCCCGCACCCGGTCGAGCGTCGCGGAGCGCAGCCGCCACTGCTGCCAGTGCAGGACGACGTCCACCGCGCCCCGCGGGTCGAGCTCGACCAGGCCCGGCCGCACCTGCAGGTCCGGCACCATCCCCCAGCCCAGGCCCAGGGCGACGGCGTGCACGAAGTCCGCCGACGCCGGTACGTGGTGGGCCGGCGGGGCGACGCCCTCCCCCGCCCGGGCGTGCAGGTAGCGGTGCTGGAGCTCGTCCTTGCGGTCGAAGACGACCACCGGGGCGCGACCCAGCGCCTCGGCGGTCGGGCCGTCGGGGAGCCAGCGCCGCACGAAGCCGGGGGCGGCCATCGGCCGGTAGCGCATGGCGCCGAGCAGCGTCGCCGTGCAGCCCGGCACCGGGTCGGCCTCCGCGGTCACCGCCGCCATCACCGTGCCCGAGCGCAGCAGGGCGCTGGTGTGCTCCTGGTCCTCGCGGTGCAGGTCGACGCAGACCTCGCCCGCCAGCGGCGCCAGGGCGGGCAGCACCCAGGTGGCCATCGAGTCGGCGTTCACGGCGATGGGGAGCGCGGGGACCCCGTCCGGCGCGACGTCCCCGCCCAGCTCGCGGGCCAGGTCGGCGGCGAGCAGGTCGACCTGCCGCGCCAGCCGCAGCACCGCCCGTCCCGAGTCGGTCACCTGCACCGGCTTGCTGCGCACGAGCAGGATCCGGCCGGTCGCCACCTCCAGGGCCCGCAGCCGCTGGCTGACGGCCGACGGGGTCACGTGCAGCGCCCTGGCCGCGGCCTCGAGCGTCCCCTCGCGCACCGTCACGTCGAGAGCGCGCAGCTGACCGGGGTCGAGGTCCATGAAGCAACGCTAACGGCGGTGAGAAATGATGAGCTGGACCGGGCGGCTCGTGGTTCCTACCGTCGGCCTCCGTGTCCACGACCCCGGCCCTCGTCGCCCTCGGGTCCGGGCTGGTGCTGGGCCTGGGGCTCATCGTGGCCATCGGGGCCCAGAACGCCTTCGTGCTGCGCCAGGGCCTGCGGCTCGAGCACGTCGCCGCAGTCGTCGCGGTGTGCGCGCTGTCCGACGTCGCCCTGATCGCCGCGGGCGTCCTCGGCGCCGGCGCGGCGATCTCCCGGGCGCCCGCCCTCGTCCCGGCGGTCTGCTTCGCCGGCGCGGCCTTCCTCCTCGGCTACGCCGTCCTGGCCGGCCGCCGGGCCCTCCGCCCCGGCGTGCTGCTGACCGAGACGGGCGGCGTCCGCACCGGGCTCGCGGCGGCCGTCGGCACGTGCCTGGCGCTCACCTGGCTCAACCCGCACGTGTACCTGGACACCGTGGTGCTGCTCGGCTCGACCGCCGCGACCTACGGCGAGCACCGGTGGCCCTTCGCCCTCGGCGCCGGGATCGGCAGCGTCGTCTGGTTCACCGCGCTGGGGTACGGCGCCCGCCTGCTGCGGCCGGTGTTCGCCCGGCCCGCGGCCTGGCGGGTCCTGGACGGCGCCATCGCCGCCGTGATGACCGGGCTGGCCGTCTCCCTGGTGCTCCGCGGGGTGCACGAGCTCTGAGCGTCAGCGGGACGCCGGCTCCCAGCGGTAGCGCACGTCGGGCTCCCGCTCCTCGTTGCCCGAACCGTCGGTCCGCTCCACCGCCACGAACCCGTGCCGCTCGTAGAAGCGCTGCGCCGGCCGGTTGACCTGGAAGGTCCACAGCTGCAGACCGCCGGGCGAGCGCCGCCGGGCCAGGGCGAGGAACCGCTCGCCGATCCCCCGCCCGCGGAACTCCGGGGCGAGGTAGAGCTGGTCGATCCAGCCCGGGGACAGCGCGCACACGCCGACCAGCGCATCCACCGTCTCCGCCACCCAGGTGCCCTCCGAGGGGACGACGACGTCCTGGATCCACCGGCGGACCTCGTCGTCGGGATGCACCCGGCGCACCGTCGGCAGGGCGGCGTCGAAGGAGCGCAGCCAGACGTCGGCGACCGCCGGACCGTCGTCGGGCTGGGCGGGGCGCAGCACGAACGAACGCAGCACCACGGGCTCGGGCGTCACGCGGTCAGGCTGCCAGCCCCTGGACCCGCCGCTCGACCCGTTATTCGCGCACGAACTCCGCCGGGTTGCTGGCCCGGTCGGTCCCGGGCGCCAGCCAGCGCGCGAACCCCGCGGGATCGCGCCGCTCCAGCTCGTCGAGCACCGCCTGCCGCCGCGCCGCGACCGCCTCGCGGGTGCCGGGGTCCGGCACCGCGTCCAGCACCGCCGTCGTGCGCTGCCACTCCTCCCCCAGCGCCTCGGCGCTGAGGCTGCGGACCGGCGGGAGGACCGCCCGCGCGCTGCCGGCCGAGCCGATGCGGAAGCTCGGCGCCGGTGGGTGCAGCGGGGACAGGACGACCGGCCCCTCCGGCTCGGCCGGGAGCGGCGCTCCGGCCGCTGCGGCACGGCCCGGGTCGGGCCGGCGCAGCACGAACGCGGCGACGGCGAGCAGCGCAGCGGCAACCAGGGTCACCGCCGTCCCGACGAGCAGGGCGGCCCCGCACAGCACCAGCAGCCCGCCGGCGGTCCGTGCCGCCGCCCGCGCCCCCGCGGCCAGGGCCGCCTCGCGCTCCCGGAACTCCTCCCACGCCGCGCCCGCCCAGCCGGCGCCCACGAGGGCGGTCAGGACCGCCAGGCCCAGGACCGCCGAGCCGTCCAGCACGAGCGCGCCGGCGACCGCCAGGGCGGCCGCGAACGGTGCAGCGAGGACCAGCGCGGGCCGTCCGGGGAGACCGTGCACGGGCGTCCTCCTGCTCGGGTCGTGCGACGTCGACGGCCGGCCGCCTGGCCACCCGCTCCACCCGGCAGTATCCACGCCCGTGGGCTCCTCCGTCGTCGACCCGGATCTCCGCCTGGCCGTCGTCCTCGTCGCCCTCACCGCCCTCGCCGCGGCGGCCGGCCGGTTCTCCGGCCTGGGCGAGCAGCGGCCGGTCCTGGTCGCCGTCGTCCGCGCCACGGTCCAGCTGGCGGTCGTCTCCGCCGCGCTGCTCGCGGTGGTCCGGTCCTTGGCGCTGTCGGCCGCCTTCGTCGTCCTCATGGCGGTCATCGCGACCACCACCGCCGCGGGACGGGTGACTGGCCTGCCGCTGCGCCCCCCGGGCGTGCGCCGCAGGCTGCTCGCCACCGCGCTGCCGATCGTGGGCGGCGCCGCGCCGGTCGTGCTGCTGGTGCTGGCCAGCGGCACGGTGCCCTTCCGCGGCGAGTCGGTCATCCCGATCGCCGGCATCCTGATCGGCGGCGCCATGACGGCGACCTCCCTGGCCGGCCGCCGGCTGCGCGAGGAGCTGGTGCAGCGGCGCGGCGAGGTGGAGGCGGCCCTCTCGCTGGGGCTGCTCAGCCGCGACGCCGTGCTGTTCGTGATCCGGCCCGCCGCGGCCTCGGCCCTGATCCCGCCGCTGGACCAGACCCGCACCGTCGGACTGGTGACCCTGCCCGGCGCCTTCGTCGGCGTGCTGCTCGGCGGGGGCACCCCGCTCGAGGCGGGCGCCGCCCAGCTGCTCGTGCTCGTCGGCCTGCTCGCCGCCGAGGTGCTGGCCGTCTGGGCCGTCACTGAACTGGTCGGGCGCGGGGCATTGCTGGACGACGTGCCGCGTTGAGTCGTCCAGGCAGCTCACAGGCAGCCTCCAGCCCCGCGACAGTGCGGAGCCGGACAGTGGGACCGTCGCGCCGGCCGGATGGCCGCGCGGAGGGAGGAGACGACCAGTGAGCGAACACGGATCGACGGGCTCCACCGGCCCGGCCGGGCCCGGCGACGGCACCGGCGCGCAGCCGCAGGGACCGGACCGCCAGCCGACCGCTCCGCAGCCGCAGCTGGGCCAGGCCGGCTCCGCGCAGCAGCCCTACGGCGGGCAGTACGGCTCGCCGCCCTACGGTCAGCCGTACGGGCAGCCGTCTTACGGGCAGCCGTCGTACGGCGCCTACCCGCCGCCCGGGGGTGCCCGGCCGCCGGCGACGAACCCTTCCTACTGGGGTCCGCCGCGCATGCCGACGACCCCCGTCCCGGCCGCCTTCGGCAGCGTCCCCCCGGGCTCCGGCCCCGCCGAGCCGGGCGCCACCGCCCAGCCGGTCCCGCCCGCCCCCCGCCCCGGCCGGATGCGGATGGGCCTGGCCGGACTGTTGGCCGGCGCGCTCATCGGTGGCGCCGCCGGCGCCGGCGTCGTCACGCTCGGGGACGACGACGGCCGTGCGGGCGGGTCGACGGCCGCGGCGCAGAACGTCGTCATCGAGAACCCGGAGTCGGCGACCACCGCCACCGCCGCAGCCGCCAAGGCCGCGCCCAGCGTGGTCACCGTCTACGTGACCAGCCGGTCCAGCGCGGGCAGCGGCTCGGGCGTCGTCCTCACCGATGACGGCTACGTGCTCACCAACAACCACGTGGTCGAGAGCGAGGGCGGCACCGTGCAGGTGCGCACCTCCGACGGCACGCTCTACGACGCGGAGGTGGTGGGCACCGACCCGTCCGCGGACATCGCCGTCCTCCGGCTCGAGGGCGCCGAGGGGCTCACCCCCGCCACCTTCGCCGACTCCGACGACGTCCAGGTGGGCGACGTGGCGGTGGCCATCGGCGCGCCGCTGGGCCTGTCCAACACGGTGACCGACGGCATCATCAGCGCGACCGACCGCGCGGTGCAGACCGGGTCCACCCCGAGCGAGGCCACGGTCATCGACGCCATCCAGACCGACGCGGCGATCAACCCGGGCAACTCCGGTGGGGCCCTGGTCAACGGCGCCGGTGAGGTGATCGGCATCAACACCGCGATCGCCACCGTCGCCTCCGGTGGGGTCGGCGGCGACGCGCAGAGCGGCAACATCGGCGTCGGCTTCGCCATCCCGAGCAACGCCGCGAAGCGGATCGCCGACGAGATCCGCGAGACCGGCAAGGCCACCCGGGCCTTCCTCGGGGTGAGCGCCACCACCGCCGCCGCCGGGCGGAACACCGAGGTGGGCACCGGCGCCGAGGTGGTCAGCCTGGAGCCCGACAGCGCCGCGGGCGACGCCGGCATCGAGGTCGGCGACGTCATCACGGCCATCGGCGACCGCCCGATCACCAGCTCCACCGAGCTGACCGCGGCGGTCCGCAGCGAGGCGCCGGGCGCCACGGTGGAGCTCACCGTCCGCCGCGGCAGCAGCGAGCGCACCGTCGAGGTCACCCTCGGCACCACCGGCTGACGTCTCGGGAGCGGGTGGGCGGTCGGGGTCCCTAGGCTCGGCTCGTGCCGGAACCCCGACCGCCCCTCGCCCTGGCCGGCTCCCTCGACGACCCGGAGCGGGCCCGCGACCTGGCCCGCATGAAGCGGCTGGCCACGGGCCTGTTCGTGCTGGCCGCCGCCGTCTTCCTCGGCTGCGTCCTGCTCGGCGAGGAGCACGGCGCCTGGGTCGGCTACGTGCGCGCCACCGCCGAGGCCTCCATGGTCGGCGCGCTCGCCGACTGGTTCGCCGTCACCGCGCTGTTCCGGCACCCGCTGCGGCTGCCGATCCCGCACACCGCGATCATCCCGCGCAAGAAGGACCAGATCGGCGAGAGCCTGGGCACCTTCGTGCAGGAGAACTTTCTGACCCGCGCCGTGGTCGAGGAGAAGCTCGGCACCATCGACGTCCCCGGCCGGCTCGGTGCCTTCCTGGCCTCCCCCGGCCGGGCCGAACGCCTCTCCGGCGACGCCGCCGCCGCGCTCAGCGCGCTGACCGAGCTGCTCCGCGACGAGGACCTCGAGCCCGCCGTCGCCGCGCTGGTGGAGCGCAAGCTGCACGAGACGCCGGCCGCCCCCGCGCTGGCCCGGGTGCTGGAGCTGGTGGTCGACGGCGACCGCCACCAGGAGGTGCTGTCCGCGGCGCTGCGACTGCTGTCCCGCTTCCTGGAGGACAACCGGCTGGTCTTCCGCGCCCAGCTCGGCGACGCCTCCCCCGCCTGGGTCCCCGACTGGGTGGACGACCGGGTGTTCGACCGCATCTTCGCGGGCCTGCAGGGCTTCTTCGACGAGGTCGGCGCCGACCCGCGGCACCCGCTGCGCCACTCCTACGACGTCCGGCTGCGGGCCTACGTGGAGGCGCTGCGCACCGACCCGGTGACGGCGGCCCGCGTCGAGGCGCTCAAGAAGGAGCTGCTCGAGCACCCGGCGGTGCGGACCTGGTCGGGGTCGCTGTGGACCAACGCGAAGACCTCCGTGCTGGCGGCGGCGGCCGACCCGGATTCCGAGCTGCGGGCGCGGGTCACCGGGCTGGTGCTGCACGGCGCCGGGCTGCTGCGGACCGACCCCACCGTGCGCGAGCTGGTCCAGCGGCACGCGGGCAGCGTCGCCGGGTACCTGGTCGAGCGGTTCTCCGGCGACCTGGCCGACCTGGTGAGCAGCACCGTGGCCCGCTGGGACACCGACGAGACCAGCCGGCGGATCGAGCTGCAGGTGGGCCGCGACCTGCAGTGGATCCGCGTCAACGGCACCGTCGTCGGAGGACTCGCCGGGCTGGTGATCTACACCGTCGCCCAGCTCATCGGCTGAGCCCGGGCGGGGTCAGGTCTGGATGTAGTCCACGAGCTGCCGGCGCTCCTCCTCGAGCTCGTCCAGCCGCGCCTTGACGACGTCGCCGATCGAGACGATGCCGACCAGCTCGCCGTCGGCGACGACGGGGACGTGCCGGACGCGGTGGTCGGTCATCGTCCGGGCGAGGCCGTCGACGCTGGCGTCGGGCGGGCAGACGTGCACCTCGGTGGTCATCACGCTGGACACCGGGTCGGCGAGCAGGCCGGCGCCCCGGTCGTGCAGCCCCCGGGCGACGTCCCGCTCGGAGACGATGCCCTCGACCCGGCGGCCGTCGGAGGAGACGACGAGCGCGCCGATGCCCTTGTCGGCCAGCAGCGCCAGCGCGGTCCGGACGCTCTCGGACCCGTCGACGGTCGTGACCTCGCGGCCCTTGTGGCGGAGCAACTGGCTGATCTGCACGGTGCCTCCTCGGGAGCGGTGCCGGGAGTGTGCACCTGTGCGGAGCCCGTGGGCAACGGTGCCGGGTGCGGCCGCTCAGTCCTCGACGCGGAAGCCGATCTTCACGCTGACCTGGAAGTACGCGACCCCGTTGTCCACGACCTGGCCGCGGATCTCCTGGACCTCGAACCACTCGATGTTGCGGACCGTCTGCCCGGCCTTGGCGATGGCGTTGCGGACCGCCTCGTCGACGCTGACCGGGCTGCTGCCCACGATCTCGCTCAGCCGGTACACGTGGTCGCTCACCGTGGGCTCCTGACGTCGTCGGACGGGAACCCGACTGTGGCAGGGCGGCCCTCGGGCCGCTAGTCCGCGGAGCGGCGTGCCGCCGCCGCGGCGAACAACGCGATCCCCGCGGCCACGCTGACGTTCAGCGACTCGGTGTCGCGGTCGATCGGGATGCGGACGACGACGTCGCACTTCTCCCGCACGAGCCGGGACAGGCCGGTCCCCTCGGCGCCGACGACGAGGGCCACCGGGTCGGCGAACCCGTCGTACTCGTGCAGGTCGACGTCGCCGTCACCGGCCAGGCCCACGGTCTGCAGGCCGGCGTCCTGGTACGCCCCCAGGGTGCGGGCCAGGTTGACCGCGCGGGCGACGGGGATGCGGGCGGCCGCGCCGGCGCTGGTCCGCCACGCCGACGCCGTCATGCCGACGGCGCGGCGCTGCGGGACGACGACGCCGTGCGCGTCGAAGGCGGCGGCGGAACGCACGACCGCGCCGAGGTTGCGCGGGTCGGTGACGCCGTCGAGCGCGACGAGCAGCGGCGGGCGGCCGGAGTCCCGCGCCACGTCGAGCAGGTCGTCGGGGTGCACGTAGTCGTAGGGCGGCACCTGCAGGCCGATGCCCTGGTGCAGCGCGCCCTGGGACATCCGGTCGAACTCGGCCTTGCCCACCTCGAGCAGCGGCAGCCCGCGGTCGGCGGCCAGCGCCAGGGCCTCGGTGATGCGCTCGTCGGTGGCGCGGGCGGTGTCGCCGGTGACGACGTACAGCGCGGTCGCCGGGATGCGGGCACGCAGCGCCTCCACCACCGGGTTGCGGCCGAGCAGCAGCTCGGGCGCCTCCTCGGCCCGCTGCCGCGCCCGGGTGCGCTCGGCCCGCTGCCGCTCCGCGGCCTGCGCCCTGCGCTGCGCGGGGTGGCCGTAGCGCTCGGCGGCGGGTGGGGTCGCCCCGCGCCCGGCGAGAGCGCGGCGGTTCTTGCCGCCGGTGCCGGCGGTGGCGGTCTTCTTGCCTGCGCCTGTCGTGCGGCCGCGTCGCTGGCTGTTGCCGGCCATCAGCGGGTCAGCTCCCATCGGGGTCCGTGCGGGGTGTCCTCGACGGAGACGCCGAGGGCGGTGAGCTGGTCGCGGATCGCGTCTGCGGCGGTGAAGTCCTTGCGGGCACGCGCGGCCTGGCGCTGCTCGAGCGCGAGCGCCACGAGGCCGTCGGTGGCCTGCGCGAGGCGGTCGTCGGAGCCGGCCGCCCACTGCTCGTCGAGGGGGTCCAGGCCGAGGACGCCGAGCATCGCCCGCACGCTGCCGAGGGCGGCTCGGGTCGCCGCGTCGTCCCCGTCGGCCAGGGCGGTGTTGCCCTCGCGGACGGTCTCGTGGACGACGGCGACCGCGGCGGGGGTGCCCAGGTCGTCGTCCAGGGCGGCGCGGAACGCCTCGGGCAGCTCCGCGTCGGGCACGGCGGCCCCCACCCGCTCCGCGGCGCGCTTCACGAACGACTCGATCCGCCGGTAGCCGGCGGCCGCCTCGTCGAGGGCGGCGTCGGTGAACTCGATCGTCGACCGGTAGTGCGGCGCGACCAGGTAGTACCGCAGCTCCACGGGGCGGACCCGCCGGACGACCTCGTCGACCTGCGCGGTGTTGCCCAGCGACTTGCTCATCTTCTCGCCGCCGAGGGTGACCCAGCCGTTGTGCATCCAGTACTGGGCGAACCGCTCACCGGCCGCGCAGGACTGCGCCAGCTCGTTCTCGTGGTGCGGGAACCGCAGGTCCAGCCCGCCACCGTGGATGTCGAAAGCCTCGCCCAGGTACTTGCCGGCCATCGCCGAGCACTCCAGGTGCCAGCCGGGCCGGCCGCGGCCCCAGGGGGTGTCCCAGGACGCGGTCGCCGGCTCGCCGGGCTTGGTGCCCTTCCACAGCGCGAAGTCGCGGGGGTCGCGCTTGCGCTCGTCGGTGTCGGTGTCCGCGGCGGGCTCGAGGTTCTCCAGCTTCTGGCCGGTGAGCGACCCGTAGGAGGGGAACGACCGGACGTCGAAGTACACGTCGCCGTCGACGGCGTAGGCGTGCCCGCGGTCGATCAGCCGCTGCATCAGCTCGACCATCTCGGGGATGTGCCCGGTGGCGCGCGGCTCGTAGGTCGGCGGCAGCACCCCGAGGACGTCGTAGGCGCGGGTGCAGGCGCGCTCGTTCAGGTACGCCCAGGCCCACCAGGCGATGTCCCGCTCGGCGGCCTTCGCGAGGATCTTGTCGTCGATGTCGGTGACGTTGCGGACGTAGGTGACCTCCAGGCCGCTCGCCTCGAGCCAGCGGCGCAGCACGTCGAAGGAGACGGCGGCGCGGATGTGCCCGACGTGCGGGGGGCCCTGCACGGTCAGTCCGCAGACGTAGAGCGACGCCCGACCGGCACGCAGGGGCGTGAAGTCGCGGACCGCGCGGGCGGCCGTGTCGTACAGGCGGAGGCTCACTGCGCCGAGTCTACGGAGTCGCCGCGGTGCCCTCTGCCTGCGGAGAGGCCGCCTCCCCCGTGCGGACCACCAGCGCGGTGGCCACCGCGGCCCGCCCCTCCCCCCGGCCGGTCAGGCCCAGCCCGTCGGTGGTGGTCGCGGCGACGCTCACCGGGGCGCCGAGCGCGGCCGACAGCACCGCCTCGGCCTCGGCCCGGCGCGGCCCCACCTTGGGGCTGCCGCCGACGAGCTGCACCGAGGCGTTGCCCACCTGCCAGCCGGCCGCGGCGAGCACCTCGCGCACGTGGGCCAGGACGTCGGCGCCGCGGGCACCGGCCCAGCGCGGGTCGTCGGTGCCCAGCAGCCCGCCGATGTCGCCCAGCCCGGCCGCGGAGAGGACGGCGTCGGTCAGCGCGTGGGCCACGACGTCGCCGTCGGAGTGCCCGGCGCAGCCGTCGACGCCGGGCCACTCCAGGCCGGCGAGCCAGCACGCGCGGCCGGCCTCGATCGGGTGCACGTCGGTGCCGATGCCGACCCGGGGCAGTGCGGTCACGGGGCGGTCTCCTGCGGGGTCGGTCCGGCGGCCAGCGCGAGCTCGGCGAGCGCCAGGTCGTGCGCGACGGTGATCTTGGCGGACCGTTCATCGCCGGCCACGGTCGCCACCGCGGTCCCGGCCCGGCGGACGACGGCGGCGTCGTCGGTGAGGTCGGCGTCGGCCTCGAGCGCGGCGTAGGCGGCCTCGAGGACGGCGCGGTCGAAGCCCTGCGGCGTCTGCACCCGGCGCAGGAGCGCGCGCGGCGGGGCGTCGGCGACCCGGCCGGCGTCGTCGACCAGGACGGTCGTGTCCACGACGGGGAGCACCGGCACGACGGCCGGCGTCCCCGCGGCCAGTGCCTCGAGGACGCGGGCGATCACCGCCGGCGGGGTGAGCGGGCGGGCGGCGTCGTGCACCAGCACCGCCGTGGCGGCCGACCCTGCGGCGGCCAGCCCGGCCCGGACCGACGCGGTGCGGGAGGCGCCCCCGGCGACGACGGCGACCCCGGGCGGCAGCACGGCCTCGAACTGCGCGCGCTGCGCGGCGGGGACGACGACCACCACCTCGGCGACGCCGCCGGCGCGCAGGCCGTCGACCGCGTGGCGGACCAGCGGACGGCCGGCGAGCGGGACCAGCGCCTTCGGCGTACCGGCCCCCAGACGCGAACCACTCCCGGCCGCTGCCACGATCGCGACAGCGTGCACGGGAGTGGTCCGGACGTCGTTCTGGAGCTGGGTGCTCGGGTGGGCCGAGCTCAGCTGGCGAGGACCTCGTCGAGCAGGATCTCGGCCTTGTCCTCGTTGGTGCCCTCGGCGAGCGCGAGCTCGCTGACCAGGATCTGGCGGGCCTTGGAGAGCATGCGCTTCTCCCCGGCCGACAGGCCGCGGTCCTTGTCGCGACGCCACAGGTCGCGGACGACCTCGGCGACCTTGTTCACGTCACCGGAGGCCAGCTTCTCGAGGTTGGCCTTGTACCGGCGCGACCAGTTGGTCGGCTCCTCGGTGTGCGGGGCGCGGAGCACCTCGAACACCTTGTTGAGGCCTTCCTGGCCCACGACGTCGCGGACACCGACGATCTCAGCGTTGTCAGCCGGGACGCGCACGGTCAGGTCGCCCTGGGCGACCTTCAGCACGAGGTATGCCTTCTCGACGCCCTTGATGGTCCGCTGCTCGATCGCCTCGATCAGTGCGGCACCGTGATGCGGATAGACGACGGTCTCGCCGACAGTGAAGCCCATGTGAATGTGACCCCTTTCGCTGTCCCAAGGCTACCACGGCAGACTGACCCGACGGACCCGAGTCATGTTGCAAAGGTGCAGGTCAGAGGGCTGGTCCGCCTCGGGCGAGGGGTTGACAGAGGCATGGCTGATGTGCGTGCACCGGGCTCGCGACCCGCGCTGCTCGCGGCCCTGACGCGCGCTACGCACCCCGGTCCGGCGGTCGCGGTGACCACCGTGGCCACGCTGCTCGCCGTCGCCGCCGGCGCCGGACCCGGCCGCACCGCGCTGGTCTGCGCGGCCGTTCTCGCAGGTCAGGCGTCCATCGGCTGGAGCAACGACTGGCTCGACGCGGACCGCGACCGCGCCGTCGCGCGCCCGGACAAGCCCGTCGTGCAGGGCGCCGTCTCCCCCCGCCTGCTGCGGACGCTGGCCCTGTCCTCGCTCGCCGTCGCCGTCGTGCTCTCCCTCCTGCTGGGTGTCGTGCCGGGGCTCCTGCTGCTGGTGCTCGTGGCCAGCGGCTGGGCCTACAACGCGGGGTTGAAGAGGACGGCGGTCTCCGCGATCCCGTACGTCACCGGGTTCGGGGCGCTGCCCGCCGGCGTGGTCGCCGCGGCACCGGGCACGCCCACGGCCCCGTGGTGGCTGGTCGCGGCCGGCGGCGCGCTGGGCGCCGCCGCGCACCTGGCCAACGTCGCGCCCGACCTGGAGGACGACCTGGCCACCGGTGTGCGGGGGCTGCCGCACCGGCTGGGCGCGGTCGCCTCGGCGGTGGTCTGCGCGGTGCTGCTCCTCGCGGCCTCCGTGGTGCTCGTCGCAGCACCGGAGGGGGCGCCGACCGCCACGGGGTGGGCGGTGCTGGTGGTCGCCGTCCCGGCGGCCGCCGTCGCCGCGCTGGCCGGCAGCCCGCGCGCCCGCCGGCTGGCCTTCCCCGCCGTCATGCTGCTCGTGGTGGTGGACGTCGTCCTGCTGCTCACCGGCGGCGCGACGGTCACCTAGTCACGGGGCCTCGGTGCCGCGCAGCTGCTCCTGCTCGACGACGGCGGGCAGGTCCTTCAGCCGGTCGAGGCCCTGCAGCGGCCGGCGCATGCGCAGGTTGCCGGCCAGCCGGTCGCGGGTGCGGTCGAGGAAGCTCCAGTAGCCCGCGGTGAACGGGCAGGCGTCGTCCCCGAGCCGCGTGCGCGGGTCGTACCGGCAGCCCCCGCAGTAGTCGCTCATCCGGTCGATGTAGGCCCCGCCGGAGGCGTAGGGCTTGGTGGCCAGCACCCCGCCGTCGGCGTGCTGGCTCATGCCGACGACGTTGGCGACCATCACCCACTCGTAGCCGTCGACGAAGCTCTCGTGGAACCAGTCGGTCATCGCCGAGGGGTCGATGCCGCGCTGCAGCGCGTAGTTGCCGAGCACCATCAGCCGCGGGATGTGGTGCACCCAGCCGTCGCGACGCAGGTCGGCCAGCACGTCGGAGAGGCAGGCGGCGCCGACCGCGGCGTCGTCGAGGTCGGCCAGCCAGCCGGGCACCTGCTCGTGGGCGGCGAGGTGGTTGCGTCGGCGGAAGTCGCGACCCAGGTGCCAGTACATGTGCCAGATGTAGTCGCGCCAGCCCATGACCTGGCGGACGAAGCCCTCGACGCTGTTGAGCGGCAGCAGGTCGCCGGCGGCGGCCCGGTCGCGGGCGTGCTGCTCGGTCGTGACGACCACCTCGAGCGGGTCGAGCAGGCCCAGGTTCATCGCCGGCGACAGCAGCGAGTGGGCCAGCCACCGGTCGCCGGCCAGCATCGCGTCCTCGTGCGGGCCGAAGGCCCCCAGCCGGTGCTCGAGGAAGTCCTCCAGCCGGTGCAGCGCCTCGGCCCGCGTGACCGGGAACAGCCGCGGCCCGTCGTCGCCGACGAAGGACACCAGCCCCTCGGCCTCCCACCGGTCGAGGTCGGCGCGCACCTCGGCGTCGATCTCGTCCTCCTCCGGCCACCACGGGTCCGGGACGCCGATCCGACCGTCGGTCGGCGGGGGTTCGCGGTTCTCCTCGTCGAGGTTCCACCGGCCGCCCACCGGCTCCGTCCCGGCCATGAGGACGTCGTGGCGGCGGCGCGAGTCGCGGTAGAAGTCCTCCATCAGCAGGCGGCGTCTCCCCCGGCCCTCCGCCCAGGCGGCGAACTCGGGCTGCGTGGTCACGAAACCCCGGGCGGCGAGGACCTCCAGGCCGGGCCGGCGCAGCACGTGGTCCCGGCTCCCCCACGACGTCGGTGCGCAGACGCTGAGCGGCTCACGGACCCGGTCCAGCGCCTCGGCGTAGGTGCCCCCCTGGTGGAAGTCGGCCTGGTCGCCGAGCTCGGCGGCGCGGTGCCGCAGCGCGGACAGGACCAGGTGCGCCTTCTGCCGGTGGAAGCGGCGGCGGGCGAACACCCGGCGGGACTCGATCAGCAGCACCGGCTGGTCCGGCCGGTCGAGGAAGTGCGGGCCCAGCTGGTCGGCGAAGCACCACCTCCGGGTGCCCGGGGACTCCGCGGGGAAGTCGGCCAGGGCGGGGTCGACCGCCCGGACCTGCCCGCCCTGCGCTGCGCTCGACGCCATCCGCCTCACCTCCCGGCGAACATCGTGGGGCGACCGATAGTCTGGGCGCGACTCGGTCCCCGGCCCCGGAGACCGCTCACCCCGAACCTGTGTGGAGGTCGACGGCCGTGAACCGCGCACTGCGCGCCACTCTCGTGGGCGTTGCTCTGTTCTCCCCCGTCGCCCTCTCCGCGTGCAGCGCGGGTCAGGTCACGCAGACGGCCACCCAGGAGCGCGACAAGGTCGGCGCCATGGCCCAGGTCGACGACATCACGCTGCGCCAGGTGCAGCTCGCCTACCCGCGCAGCGGCAGCTACGACGCCGGGGACGACGCCGAGCTCACGATGGCCATCGTCAACACCGGCGAGGAGACCGACACGCTGCTCTCGGTCGAGGGCGAGGGCTTCGGCGGCGTCGAGATCTCCGGCACCTCGCCGGACGTGAACGCCGCGGGCGCCCCGGCGGGCACCGTCGACGTCGCCGGCGACGGCGAGATCGAGCTGCTGCCCGACACCACGGTCTTCGTGGGCACCGGCGACCTGACGATCACGCTCACCGACCTGGACGAGGCGCTCACCGTCGCGCAGCAGGTGCCGCTCACCTTCACCTTCGCCAACGCCGGTGAGATCAGCGTGACCGCCACCGTGGCCACCCCCGACGAGGAGCTGGAGCGCGGCGAGCCCTTCGACTTCCACCACTCGGAGGACGAGGAGGAGGCCCCCGGCGGGGGCTCCGAGGACATCGCCCGCGACCGCGAGTCCGACGTCGGCGACTGAACTGCCGCCGCTCCGCGCGTCCCACCGGATTGTCATAGGCCGGGGTTAGCGTCGCGGCGTGCCGCCCGCAGGAGTGAAGACCGCCCGCCCCGCCCACCGCTGCACCGAGTGCGGCTACGCCTCCGCCAAGTGGGTCGGGCGCTGCCCCGAGTGCCAGGCGTGGGGCACGATCGAGGAGGCCGGGACCGCCGGGCCCTCGCTGCGCGCGGTGGCGGCCGGCCCGGTGACGGCCCCGGCCCGCCCCATCGCCGAGGTCGAGCTGGCCGGCGCGCGCGCCGTGCCCACCGGCATCGGCGAGTTCGACCGGGTGCTCGGTGGCGGCCTGGTCCCCGGCGCGGTGCTGCTCGTCGCCGGGGAGCCCGGGGTCGGCAAGTCCACGCTGCTGCTCGAGGTGGCCCACCGGGTCGCCGCCGGCAACGGCCCGGCCCTGGTGGTCTCGGGCGAGGAGTCCGCCGGCCAGGTCCGGCTGCGCGCCGAGCGGATCGGCGCCCTGCACGAGCGGCTCTACCTGGCCGCCGAGACCGAGCTGTCGGCGGTGCTCTCCCACGTCGAGCAGGTGAACCCGACCCTGCTGGTGCTCGACAGCGTCCAGACCGTGCGCTCCCCGGGCGACGGCACCGACGGCGGGGCGACGCAGGTCCGCGCCGTGGCCGGCGCGCTGACCGCCGTCGCCAAGAGCCGCGGGATGACCACCATCCTGGTGGGCCACGTGACCAAGGACGGCGCGATCGCCGGACCGCGGACCCTCGAGCACCTGGTCGACGTGGTGGTCTCCTTCGACGGCGAGCGGCACTCCACGCTGCGCCTGGTGCGCGCCACCAAGAACCGCTTCGGCCCGGCCGACGAGATCGGCTGCTTCGAGATCGGCGACGCCGGGGTGGTCGGCGTCCCCGACCCCTCGGCGCTGTTCGTCTCCCGCCGGGCCGCGCCCGTTCCCGGCAGCTGCGTCACCGTCACGATGGAGGGCAGCCGGCCGCTGCTGGCCGAGGTGCAGGCCCTGGTCGCGAGCTCCTCGGGGGGCGGCTCGCCGCGCCGGGCGGTGAGCGGCCTCGACGCGCAGCGGGTCGCGATGGTGAACGCCGTCGTCGAGCGGCGCGGCGGGGTGAAGCTGGCCGACGCCGACGTGTTCGCGGCCTCCGTGGGCGGCGTGCGCATCGCGGAGCCCGCCGCCGACCTCGCCCTCGCGCTGGCCATCGCCTCGGCGGCCCGCGACCGGGCGCTGCCGGCCGGGATGATCGCCCTCGGCGAGGTGGGGCTGTCCGGGGAGATCCGGCGGGTCGGCGGCACCGGTCGCCGGCTGGCCGAGGCGGCCCGGCAGGGCTACACGGTGGCGCTGGTCCCGGAGGACGCCGGCCCGCCGCCGCCCGGCATGCGGCTGGTCGAGGTGCCCGACCTCGGGTCGGCCTTCGCCCGCTTCTTCTGATCCGCGCAGGTCTCGCATCTGGCAGGGTGAGCTGCGGGGACCGCAGGCCGGTCGCCCGTCGGCCGGGCACGTAGACTCGGCATCCGTAGCAGTCGACCGTCAGGAGCGCTCGTGTCCGCCGCTGAGGACCCCGATGTCGCCTTGCGCGACCTCCTCGGCCGGATCGCTCCGGGTACCGCGCTGCGCGACGGTCTCGAGCGCATCCTGGCCGGTCGCACCGGGGCGCTGATCGTGCTGGGCTACGACCGCGTGGTCGAGGGCCTGTGCACCGGCGGTTTCGCGCTGGACGTGGCGCTGTCGGCCACCCGGCTCCGCGAGCTGGCCAAGATGGACGGCGCGGTGATCGTCTCCTACGACGGCTCGCGGATCGTGCGCGCCGGCGTCCACCTGATGCCCGACCCGACCGTCCCCACCGAGGAGTCGGGCACCCGGCACCGCACCGCCGAGCGGGTGGCCATCCAGACCGGCTTCCCCGTCATCTCGGTGAGCCAGTCGATGCACATCATCAGCGTGTACGTGGCCGGGCGCCGCTACACCCTCGAGCACCCCACCACGATCCTGGCCCGCGCCAACCAGGCCCTCGCCGCCCTCGAGCGGTACAAGCTGCGGCTGGACGAGGTGGCCAGCACGCTGTCCGCCCTCGAGATCGAGGACCTCGTCACCGTGCGCGACGCGATGAGCGTCAGCCAGCGGCTGGAGATGGTCCGCCGCATCGCCGACGAGATCGAGGGCTTCGTCGTCGAGCTGGGCACCGACGGGCGCCTGCTCGCGTTGCAGCTGGACGAGATGCTGGCCGGGGTCGAGGAGGACCGCGGGCTGCTCGTGCGCGACTACCTGCCCGACGGCGGCCGCCGCGTGCGGACGATCGACCAGGTGCTCACCGACCTGCGGGCGCTGTCGGCCACCGAGCTGCTCGACCTCTCGGCGGTCGCCCGCTGCTACGGGCTGCCCACCTCGCCCGACGCGCTGGACTCCCCCGTCAGCCCGCGCGGGTACCGGCTGCTCAACCGGGTGCCGCGGCTGCCCTCGGGCATCATCGACCGGCTGGTCGACCACTTCGGCGGGCTGCAGAAGCTGCTCGCGGCCACCATCGAGGACCTGCTCGCCGTCGAGGGCGTCGGCGAGGCCCGCGCCCGCGGCATCCGCGAGGGGCTCTCCCGCCTCGCCGAGACCTCGATCCTCGACCGCTACAGCTGAGCCCCGCCCGGCTGCGGGGGCATCAGGTGAGCGTGAACGCGGCGTCCGCGGAGCCCACGGTGTCCAGCCGGCCGCGGACGGCGTAGCTGCCGGCGGGCGGCGGCGTCCGCTCCCCGGCGCAGTCCGGCGTGCTGGTGCGCCCGCCCCAGACCACCGGGAAGGCGACCGCCTCACCGGGCGCCAGCGTGCGCACGTCGGCACCGGACTCGGGGAAGCAGTCGTTGCTGCCCCAGACCCGGGCGCCCGAGCTGTCGAGCAGGATCAGTTCCTGGAGCCCCTTGTCCAGGTCGCGGACGCAGGGCACGGCCGCGGTGTTGACCACCACGAGCTCGAAGACCGGCTTGGCGCCCACCGCGGCGGTGCCGGGGGTGCGGACCTCGACGGTCAGCACGTCGTCCGTGCAGGGCCCGCCCGCCTCCGGCGCCGCGGCGACCGGTTCCTCGACGGCGACCGGCTCCTCGGCGGCCGCGGGAACGGGCACCGGCGGCTCCGGCGTGCGGACGGCGGTGAGCGACGGGACGACCTGCTCCAGCGCCGGCGTGGGCACGTCCGACGCACCCGCTGCAGTGGTCGTGCTCCCCTCGGCGGCCGAGCGCCCGGTCAGCAGCACGACGCCCCACACGCCCGCGCCCAGCACCGCGAGGAGCGCGCCCAGCACGACCAGCCGGCGGCGCCAGTAGACGCGCGCCGGGAGCGGTCCGACCGGGTGCAGCACGGCGAGAACGCTAGCCCGGCCCCGTGCACCGCCGGACCCGGCACGCCGCTCCGCCGAGGCGGCACACTGGACCCCCGTGACCAGCCTTCCCACCCGTCCCGGGCAGCGCCCGGCCCCGGGCCCCGGCGACGTGATCGTCGACTGGTTCGCGACCGCCGCCCGCGACCTGCCGTGGCGCCGCCCCGGGGTGGACGCCTGGGCGGTGCTGGTCAGCGAGGTGATGCTGCAGCAGACCCCGGTGGCCCGCGTCGAGCCGGTCTGGCGGGAGTGGCTCGACCGGTGGCCCCGTCCCTCCGCCCTGGCCGCCGCGAGCCCCGCGGAGGTCATCCGTGCCTGGGGCAAGCTGGGTTACCCGCGCCGGGCGCTGCGGCTGCGCGAGGCGGCGGCCGCCATCGCCGAGCGGCACGGCGACGTCGTCCCGTCGTCGGTGGCCGAGCTGGAGGCGCTGCCGGGCATCGGGACCTACACCGCCCGCGCGGTCGCCTGCTTCGGCTACGGCCAGCGGCAGCCCGTCGTCGACACCAACGTCCGGCGCGTGGTCGCCCGGCTGGTGCACGGCCGCGCCGAGGCGGGCAACGCACGGGCCGCCGACCTGGCCGACGTGGCCGCACTGGCGCCCGAGGACGAGGACCGGGCGGTGCGGTTCTCCGTGGCGGTGATGGAGCTGGGCGCGCTGGTCTGCGTCGCCGGCACCCCGCGCTGCGGCGTCTGCCCGGTGCGCGAGCAGTGCGCCTGGCGGCTGGCCGGGTCGCCGGCCCACGAGGGGCCGCCCCGGAAGGTGCAGAAGTTCGCCGGCACCGACCGCCAGGTGCGCGGCCGGCTGCTCGACGTCCTGCGGGCGGCGACCGAGCCGGTGGACGCCGCCGCGCTCGACCGCGCGTGGGACGACGCTCTCCAGCGCTCGCGCTGCCTGGACTCGCTGCTCACCGACGGCCTGGTGGAGCAGACCGAGGACGGCCTCTTCACCCTCCCCCGCTGACGACCGGCCGGGACATGCGACGGGGGCCGCCCCCACCTCTCGGTGGGGACGGCCCCCGTCGTGCCGTGCTGGTCGTTACTCGGCGGCCGCCGAGGAACCGTCCTCGTCGCCCTCGGCGCCCGAGAGGGCGACCGGCGGGGTGTCGGGGAGGTCGATCGGCTTGGCCTCGCCGCGGAAGGTGAACTTCTGCAGCACGCCCTCCGCGTCGTCGACGTCGACCACGATGATCTGCCCGGCGCTGAGCTCGCCGTACAGGATCTTCTCGCTCAGCGCGTCCTCGATCTCGCGCTGGATGGTCCGGCGCAGCGGCCGGGCACCCAGGACGGGGTCGAAGCCACGGGCGGCGAGCAGCTTCTTCGCAGCCGGCGTGATCTCCAGCGCCATGTCCTTGTTCGCCAGCTGGCTCTCCACGCGGGCGACCATCAGGTCGACGATGTGGATGATCTCGTTCTCGGTCAGCTGGTGGAACACGACGATGTCGTCGATGCGGTTGAGGAACTCCGGCCGGAAGTGCTGCTTGAGCTCCTCGTTCACCTTGAGCTTCATGCGCTCGTAGTTCGACTGGTCGTCGTTGCCGGCCTGGAAACCGAGCCCGACGGCCTTGGAGATGTCGCGCGTACCGAGGTTGGTCGTGAGGATCAGGATCGTGTTCTTGAAGTCCACGATCCGGCCCTGACCGTCGGTGAGCCGACCGTCCTCCAGCACCTGCAGCAGCGTGTTGAACACGTCCGCGTGCGCCTTCTCGATCTCGTCGAAGAGGACCACCGAGAACGGCTTGCGCCGCACCTTCTCGGTCAGCTGGCCCCCCTCGTCGTAACCGACGTAACCGGGAGGTGCACCGACCAGGCGGGACACGGTGAAGCGGTCGTGGAACTCGCTCATGTCGATCTGGATGAGCGCGTCGTCCTCGCCGAAGAGGAAGTTCGCGAGCGCCTTGGCCAGCTCGGTCTTACCGACACCCGAGGGGCCGGCGAAGATGAACGAGCCACCGGGACGACGAGGGTCCTTGAGGCCCGCCCGCGTGCGCCGGATCGCCTGGCTGACGCTCTTGATGGCCTCTTCCTGGCCGATGATCCGCTTGTGGAGCTCGTCCTCCATGCGGAGCAGCCGCGAGGTCTCCTCCTCGGTCAGCTTGAAGACGGGGATGCCGGTCCAGTTGGCCAGCACCTCGGCGATCTGCTCGTCGTCGACCTCGGCGACGACGTCCATGTCGCCGGCCTTCCACTGCTTCTCGCGCTCGGCCTTCTCGCCCAGGAGCGTCTTCTCCGTGTCGCGCAGCGCCGCGGCCTTCTCGAAGTCCTGCGCGTCGATCGCCGACTCCTTCTCGCGGCGGATGCCGGCGATCTTGTCGTCGAACTCGCGCAGGTCCGGCGGGGCGGTCATCCGCTTGATCCGCATGCGGGCGCCGGCCTCGTCGATCAGGTCGATCGCCTTGTCCGGGAGGAAGCGGTCGGAGATGTACCGGTCGGCCAGCGTCGCGGCGGCCACGAGCGCGCCGTCGGTGATGCTGATCCGGTGGTGCGCCTCGTACCGGTCGCGCAGCCCCTTGAGGATCTCGATCGTGTGGGTGAGCGTCGGCTCGCCCACCTGGATCGGCTGGAAGCGGCGCTCGAGGGCGGCGTCCTTCTCCAGGTGCTTGCGGTACTCGTCGAGCGTGGTGGCGCCGATGGTCTGCAGCTCACCGCGGGCCAGCATCGGCTTGAGGATGCTGGCGGCGTCGATCGCGCCCTCGGCGGCACCCGCACCGACGAGGGTGTGGATCTCGTCGATGAACAGGATGATGTCGCCGCGGGTGCGGATCTCCTTGAGCACCTTCTTGAGGCGCTCCTCGAAGTCACCGCGGTAGCGGGAACCGGCGACGAGCGCGCCGAGGTCCAGCGTGTAGAGCTGCTTGTCCTTCAGCGTCTCGGGCACCTCGCCCTTGACGATGGCCTGCGCCAGGCCCTCGACGACGGCGGTCTTGCCGACGCCGGGCTCGCCGATGAGGACGGGGTTGTTCTTGGTCCGGCGGGACAGGACCTGCATGACCCGCTCGATCTCCTTGGCCCGCCCGATGACCGGGTCGAGCTTGGAGTCGCGCGCGGCCTGGGTCAGGTTGCGGCCGAACTGGTCCAGGACCAGCGAGGTCGACGGCGTGCCCTCGGCGGGGCCGCCGGCCGCGGCCGGCTCCTTGCCCTGGTAGCCGGAGAGCAGCTGGATGACCTGCTGGCGGACGCGGTTGAGGTCGGCGCCGAGCTTGACGAGGACCTGGGCGGCCACGCCCTCGCCCTCGCGGATCAGGCCGAGCAGGATGTGCTCGGTGCCGATGTAGTTGTGGCCGAGCTGGAGCGCCTCGCGCAGCGAGAGCTCGAGCACCTTCTTGGCCCGGGGGGTGAAGGGGATGTGGCCGGACGGCGCCTGCTGGCCCTGCCCGATGATCTCCTCGACCTGCTGGCGGACACCTTCGAGCGAGATGCCCAGGGACTCCAGGGCCTTGGCGGCGACGCCCTCACCCTCGTGGATCAGGCCCAGGAGGATGTGCTCGGTGCCGATGTAGTTGTGGTTGAGCATCCGGGCCTCTTCCTGGGCCAGGACGACGACACGGCGGGCTCGGTCGGTGAACCGTTCGAACATCTGCTGCTTCTCCTTCGACCGGCTGGTCCGGCACTGTCCCTCCCTGGTCTGGGGAAGGAGCACCCGACATCCGTCGGCGCTGGGGGCACCGGTCATTCCACTGTAGTCGCGAACCACGCCGCCCCGTCGCTGTGCGGCGGGCGCGGTGGATGGCTGTCCGGTCCAACTGATACCGGTGGACCGCTGTTCCGCCGCGGTTACGCCGTCAGCGGACGGCGGCGCGCCGCCCCGGGGACGACGGAGGCCCGGTCCCCCACCGGGGAACCGGGCCTCGCGACGTGCTGGGAGCCCCTCGTCGGGGCCCTCGCTCAGTGGGCGGCTTCGTAGGCCTCGACGACGCCGGCCGGGATCCGGCCGCGGTCGCTGACCTGGTGGCCGTTCTTGCGGGCCCAGTCGCGGATCGCGCCGGCCTGCTCGCGGTCCATGCGACCGCCGGTGGCACGGGAGCGCCCGCCGCCGGAGGCCCCGCCGCGGCTGCCGCGGCCGACCTTGCGCGCGGCCGAGACGTACCGGGAGAAGGTGTCCCGCAGCTCCTTGGCGTTCTTCTCCGCGAGGTCGATCTCGTACGACGTGCCGTCGAGCGAGAAGCTCACCGTCTCGTCGGCGGGAAGGTTCTCGTCGAGGTCGTCACTCAGGATGACCTGGACCTTGCGCGCCATTCGCGTTCCTCACATTCAGTTCAAACGGTAGAGCACTGCAGGCCGAGGGGCCGTTGGAATTACCCCCGAAGGGGAGCCAACGACATCATTGCACCATACCGGGATGCAATTGCACCACTATCCCTGGACGCGATCCTTTGTGGTGAATCGGCCCTGACGCGTTCTACTGAGAAGTAATTGGCCTGACCAGCGGGAACAAGATGGTCTCGCGAATACCGAGCCCGGTGAGCGTCATCATCAGCCGGTCCATGCCCATGCCCATACCGCCGGTGGGCGGCATTCCGTACTCGAGCGCCTCCAGGAAGTCCTCGTCCAGCGCCATGGCCTCCGGGTCGCCGGCGGCGGCGAGCACCGCCTGCGCGGTGAACCGCTCGCGCTGCACGACGGGGTCGACCAGCTCGGAGTAGGCCGTCGCCCGCTCGATGCCCCCGATGTAGAGGTCCCACTTCTCCGCCAGCCCCGGCGTGCTGCGGTGCGCGCGGGTCAGCGGCGAGGTGTCCACCGGGTAGTCGACGACGAACGTCGGGGACTGCAGCGTGTCCTGGACGAGCGCCTCGAAGATCTCCTCGACCACCTTGCCCGGCAGCCAGTTCGGGTCGACGCCGACGTCGTGCCGCTCGGCGACCGCCCGCAGCGTCGCGATCGGCGTCTCCGGGGTGATCTCCTCCCCCACCGCCTCGGAGACCGCGGTGTAGAGCGGGACCTGCGGCCACTCCCCCGAGAGGTCCACCTCGGTGCCGTCGTGGTGCCGCGCGGTGTGGTCGCCGAACAGGGCCACCGAGGCGTCCTGGATGAGCTCCCGGGTGACCGTGGCCATCTCCTGGTAGTCCGCGTACGCCTGGTAGGCCTCGAGCATCGCGAACTCCGGGGAGTGCGAGCTGTCGGCGCCCTCGTTGCGGAAGTTCCGGTTGATCTCGAAGACCCGGTCGAGCCCGCCGACGATGCACCGCTTGAGGAACAGCTCCGGTGCGATGCGCAGGTACAGGTCGAGGTCGAACGCGTTCATGTGGGTGCGGAACGGCCGGGCGGCAGCACCTCCATGCACGGTCTGCAGCATCGGGGTCTCGACCTCGAGGTAGCCGCGCTCGGTGAGCCCGGCCCGGAGCGAGGACATCACCGTGGCCCGCTGGCGGACGGTGCGGCGGGCCTCGTCGCGCACGATGAGGTCCACGTAGCGGCGGCGGACCCGCAGCTCCTCGCTCATCGGCTTGTGGGCGACCGGCAGCGGCCGCAGCGCCTTGGCGGTGAGCTGCCAGGAGTCGGCGAAGACGGAGAGCTCGCCCCGGCGCGACGTCCCGACCTCTCCCGTGACCAGCACGTGGTCACCGAGGTCGACGTCGGCCTTCCAGGCCGCCAGGGACTCCTCGCCGACGCGGTCGCGGGAGAGCATGACCTGCAGCTCGGCGTCGCCCTCGCGCAGCGTCGCGAAGCACAGCTTGCCGGTGTTGCGGAAGAAGATCACCCGGCCGGTGACGCCGACCTGCGCGCCGGTCATGGTGTCCGGCTCCGGGTCCGGGTGGGCGGCGCGGACGGTGGCCAGCGTCGTGGTCCGGGGGACGGTCACCGGGTAGGGGTCGACGCCCGAGTCCCGGAGCCGGTCGAGCTTGGCGCGGCGGACCCGCATCTGCTCCGGCAGCTCGTCGGTGCCGGCGTCGTCGTCCGCGGGAGAGCCGTTCGGTCCGTCGTTCACGGGGGCCGAGCCTACGGGGGCCGCTCCCGCCGGTGACCGGGGAACTACCGGGACTGGTGCCGCTCGAAGGCCAGCCGCAGGCCGTGCACGGTCAGGTCGGGCTCCCGCTCGGTGATCGTGCGGCAGTTGTCGGCGATCAGCGGTGCCAGGCCCCCCGTGGCGACGACGACCGGCGGCGCACCGAACTGGGCGACCAGCTCCGCCGCGATCCGCCCGACCAGCCCGTCGACCAGGCCGGCGAAGCCGAGCACCAGGCCGGACTGCAGCGCTGCCACGGTGTTCTTGCCGATGGCGTGCGGCGGGGCGGTCAGCTCCACCGAGCGCAGCTGGGCGGCGCGGGAGGCCAGCGCGTCCAGGCTCACCTCCACCCCCGGGGCGAGCGCGCCACCGAGGAACTGCCCGTCGGGGCCGACGGCGTCGACGTTGGTGGAGGTGCCGAAGTCGACCACGACCACCGGCCGGCCGCTGCCGTCGGAGCGGCGGCCGTGCAGCTCGTGCGCGGCCAGCGCGGTGACGACCCTGTCGGCGCCCACCTCGCGCGGGTTGTCCACGTGCAGCGGGACGCCGGTGCGCACCCCCGGGCCGATGAGCACGACCGGCACGTCGAGGCCGTCCATCAGCTGGCGGAGGGCCGGCAGCAGCGCCGGCACCGCCGAGCAGGCCGCCACGCCCGTCACGGTGGTGTCGCGGAGCAGCCCGCGCCAGGCCATGAGCAGCTCGTCGGCCGTGGCCCGCGGCGAGGTGGTGACGCGCCAGCAGCCGACCCGCCGGGCGCCGTCGAAGGTGGCGAGGACGGTCTGGCTGTTGCCGACGTCGACGGTCAGCAGCACCGGGTCACCGGACGACCGGGACGCCGTGGTCGCTCCGCCGCTGGTCGGTGGCGCCGGGGACGGGGGCGGAGGGGTCCGCGCCCAGCTCGACGATCCGGTTGTCCGCGTCCACGTGCACGACCGTGGGGAGGTAGCTCTTGGCCTCGGTCTCGTCCATCAGGCCGTAGCTGATGAGGATGACCATGTCGCCGGGGTGCACCAGGTGCGCGGCGGCGCCGTTGATCCCGATGACGCCGGTACCGCGCTCGCCGGGGATGACGTAGGTCTCCAGGCGTGCGCCGTTGGTGATGTCGACGATCGCGACCTGCTCGCCGGGCAGCAGGTCCGCGGCGTCGAGGAGGTCCTCGTCGACCGTGACCGAGCCGACGTAGTGCAGGTCGGCCTGGGTGACCGTCGCACGGTGGATCTTGGACTTGAGCATCGTGCGCATCATCGGTCGGTCTCTCCCAGCTGGATCTGCGTGTTGTCGAGGAGTCGTGTGCTGCCGGCGCGGACGGCGACCAGCAGGCGGGCGGGTCCGGCGGCGGGCGCCGGCCCCAGGTCGGTATCGGTGAGTTCGAGGTAGTCCTGGAGCAGGTCGGGCCGCTGCGCGAGGACGGCGCGGGCGGCGGCGAGCACCGCAGCGGCGCCCCGCGGGCCGGCGGCGGCCCCGGCGCGCAGCGCGGCCGAGATCGTGGCGGCCGCGGCGCGCTGCTCCGGGTCCAGGTAGCGGTTGCGGCTGGACAGCGCCAGGCCGTCGTCCTCCCGCACGGTCGGGACGCCGACCACCTCGACCGGCAGCGCCAGCTCCCGCGCCATGGCGCGGATCAGCGTCAGCTGCTGGTAGTCCTTCTCGCCGAACAGCGCGACGTCGGGGCGCACGAGACCGAAGAGCTTGGCGACGACGGTCAGGACGCCGGCGAAGTGACCCGGCCGCACCGCGCCCTCCAGCACCGAGCCCAGCGGGCCGGGGTCGACGGTCACGCCCACGGCGCGCGGCGGGTAGACCTCCTCGACCGGCGGGTGGAGGACGACGTCGGCGCCCTCCTCGGCCAGCGCGGCGAGATCGGCGTCCCAGGTGCGGGGGTAGCGGTCGAAGTCCTCACCGGGGCCGAACTGGGTGGGGTTGACGAACACCGAGACGACGACGGTGGCGGCGTGCTCGCGGGCGGCCCGGACGAGCATCCGGTGGCCCTCGTGCAGCGCGCCCATGGTGGGGACGAGCGCGACGGGGCCGGGCAGGTCGGCGAGGATCGCCCGGAGGTCCGCGGCGGTCTCCGCGACGGCCGGCGTCACCACGGCGGTCACCGGGAGCCCGCCCCGTCGCGGCTGTCGTCGAGCAGGTCCAGGAGCGGGGCGCCCTCGTGCCGCTTCAGCCGGCCGGCGTCCAGGGCGCGCTCGGTGGTGCGGCGGGCCATCGCGACGTAGGCCGCGACCGCGGCCGGCGCGCGGTCGGCGAGCGCCTCGACGTGCCGGCCGACGGTGCCGACGTCGCCCCGGCTCACCGGCCCGGTCAGCCCCCGGTCGCCGCGCCGCAGGCCGTTGTCCAGGGCGGCGGTCAGCAACGGGGCGAGGATGCGGGAGGGCTCGCCGACGCCGGCGGTGCGCAGCAGGTCCGCCGCCTCGGCGACGAGCGTGACCAGGTGGTTGGCACCGGTGACCAGGGCGGCGTGGTACAGGGTGCGGTCGGCCTCGGCCACGAAGAACGGCTCGCCGCCCATCTCGAGCACCAGGGTCTCCGCGACCGGCCGGTAGGCCGGTGCGCTGGTCACCCCGAAGGGCGAGCCGGAGAGCCGGTCGGCGTCCTCGGGAGCGCCGGTGAAGGTCATGGCCGGGTGCAGGGCGAGCGGCAGGACACCGGCGCGCTCGGCGGGCTCGAGCACCGCGAGCCCGTGCGCCCCGGAGGTGTGGAAGGCGAGCTGACCCGGCCGCCAGGCCCCGGTGCCGGCCAGTCCGGCGACCAGGCCCGGGAGGGTGTCGTCGGGGACGGCGAGCACGACGAGGTCCGAGGCGGCGACCACCTGGTCGGCCGGCAGCAGCGGGACACCGGGCAGCAGGCGGGCGGCGCGCTCGGCGGAGGCGGCCGAGAGACCGGAGGCGGCCACGACGTCGTGACCTGCGGCGGAGAGCGCGGCACCCAGGACGGCGCCGACGCGGCCGGCGCCGAGGATCCCGACGCGCAGTCGCGCGGGTGCGTCGGCGGCTGCGGGCAGACCGGCAGCTCGGTCGTTCCTGCGGGCAGCAGGCATCGGTGCAACCTCTCGTTCCAGTCCCTGGCGGGTACCGGACGTCGGTCCTCGGCGCCCAGGCGGGCGCCGGGTGGTGCGGGTGGTGCGTCGTGCCGGCGGTCCTGCTGCAACCCGTGCGGTGTCGCGCAGGAAGAACGCCGATGGCGAGTGTGGAACTCCCTCGTCCGCCGTGCAACGCGCGCGAGGTGTGGCATGGCTCACCCGAGGGGGCTGCGGGTCACCGGGCGGCCGCCCCTACCGTGACCTGCAACACCCCCGAGACAACAGGAGACGGCGTGAGCAGCTTCGAGGGACGGACCGCCCTGGTCACCGGCGGCAGCCGCGGCATCGGCCTGGGCATCGCCCAGAGCCTGGTGGACCGCGGCGCGAAGGTGGTGCTGACGGCCCGCAAGCCCGAGGCGCTGGCCGAGGCCGTGGAGACGCTCGGCGGCTCCGACGTCGCCGTCGCGGTCGCGGGGAACGCCGGCGACCCCGAGCACCGCGCCGCCGCGGTCCGCACCGCGATCGACACCTTCGGCAGCCTGGACGTGCTGGTGGGCAACGTCGGCATCAACCCGGTCTACGGGCCGATGATGGACCTCGACCTGGGCGCCTTCCGCAAGATCCTCGACACCAACGTCGTCTCCGTGCTGGACCTGGTGCAGCAGGCCTGGCGGGCCTGGATGTCCGAGCACGGCGGCTCGGTGCTCTTCGTGGCCTCGGTGGCCGGCCTGCGCTCCTCGCCCATGATCGGCGGCTACGGCGTGAGCAAGGCGGCCCTGATCAACCTGACGACGCAGCTCGCGGTGGAGATGGGACCGAAGGTCCGGGTGAACGCCGTGGCGCCCGCCGTGGTCAAGACCCGCTTCGCCGAGGCCCTGTACGAGGGCCGCGAGGAGGAGGTCGCCGCCGGCTACCCGGTGGGCCGGCTGGGCGTGCCCGAGGACATCGGCGAGGCCGCGGCCTACCTGCTGGGCGACGGCGCGGGGTGGGTGACCGGGCAGACGCTGGTGCTGGACGGCGGATCGGGCTCGCGCGGCCGCTGAGCCGCCGCTCCCCCGACTACTGCTCGCGCCCCAGCACCCGGGAGAGCACGTCGTCGGCGTCGCCGTCCTCGCGGTAGCGGCGCCGGCGGCGGCCCTGCCCGGTGCCGCCGTTCTCGGCGAGGATCTCGGCCAGCCGGTTGCCGCTGCCCGGGGACGTCGCCGGCCCGGGCGCCGGGGGCGCGGGGTCGGGCAGGGCGACGCGGTACCCGCCCCTGTCCTCGACGCGGACGCGCTGCGGCGCGGCCGGAGCGGGCCGCTCGGCGGTCCGGGCCTCGGCAGCCGGCACCACCGGGGCCTCGGCCTCGTCGCTGCGCCGGCGGCGCGGCGACGGGCGGGGCGGCGCGGGCCGCTCCTCCGGGGCAGCAGCGGGGGCGTCGAGCAGCGAGCGGGAGACCAGCCAGTCCAGCGGCGACGGCGGCGGCTCGACCGGCGGGGGCGGCGGGACGGCCGCCTCGACCGGGGCCGGGGGCAGCAGCGGGAAGGACGTCGTCGCCGGCGCGGCCGGTTGGGGGGCCGGGGGCACCGGGGCCGAGGGCGGCGACGCCGGGACGGGACCGCCGTGCGTCCCCGCCGACGGGGGCGGGCCCAGCCGGGAGGGCTGGGGACCTGTGAACATCGCCGTCGCGGGTGCCGGGCGGACCTCGGAGCGCTCCACGCGCAGCTGCTCGAACTGGCGGGTCTCCCGCGGCTCGTCCAGGTGCACGGCCGGCCAGCCGCCGGTGAGCTCACGCGGCGCTTCCTCGCTCCAGGCGGCCGCGTCCAGCGTCCGGGTGGGCTCCCCCGGGACCCGGCTGGCCTGGGTGCGCATGACGATGCGCTCGATCAGCAGCTCGGAGGAGAGCTGCTCGGTCAGCTCCACGCGCAGCCGGCCCATGTCGTCGCGCAGCGCCTGCAGCTGGCCCAGCTCGGCGCGCAGTGCCCCCAGGGCGGCGACGTCCTCCCGCATGGCGGCCACCCGGGCGACCTCGTCGCGCAGGCCGGACAGCCCGGCGATGTCCGAGCGCAGCGCCGCCACCCCGCCGACCTGCTCGCGCAGGTCCGACAGCTTGGCCAGCTCGCCCCGGAGGGAGTCGAGCTCCTCGCGCATCGTCTGCTCGGTCTCCCGGCGCAGCTCGTTCTCCAGCTCCAGCTCGTACTCGCGCCGGGCGGCGACCTCGAGGTCCAGCTCGTGCTCGTAGGCCCGCCGCAGCTCGGCCTCGCGCGCGGCGGCGGCCTCGCGGTCCCCGCCGCGGCGACCGGCGGCGAAGGTGGCCAGCACGAAGGCCCAGGCGACGGCCACGACGGCGATCCGCAGCAGCTGCGGGTTGTCGGTGAGGAACACCGCGAGCGTGGCGCCGGCCGCGAGCAGGAAGCCGCCGGCCACGACCAGACCGCGCGTGCCGGCAGCGGCGGCGCCCCCGCGGGCGACGTCGTCGGGGCGGCGGGGCATGCACCTAGCGTAGCGGCGCGGCCCCCGAAAGCTCACCTCCCGACGACCGGCGTCCTGCCGCTCCGCGCACCTGCTGGGACAGTGGGCCGGTGACCCTGTCGCTGCTGGACTGGCGCCGGCGCACCGCCGCGCTCTACGCCGCCGCCCGCACGGCGGCCGACCCGGAGCAGGGCTGGCGCACCTGGCGCGACGGCCGCGACGAGCTGTTCGCCGGCCATCCCGACTCCCCGCTCGACGCCGCCGCGCGGGAGTCGTTCGCTGGGCTGCCGTTCGCGCCCTACGACCCGGCGCTGCGCTTCGAGGCCGCGCTCGAGCCCGCGCCGGCGGCCCGGCTGGAGATCGCCACCGCGGGCGACGGCACCGTGCCGCTGGAGCGGATCGGGGCGGTGGAGCTGCCGGGCACGGGCCGGCTGGACGTGTGGTGGATCGCCGTCTACGGCGGCGGGGTCTTCGTGCCCCTGCGGGACGGGACGGCGGGGCGCACGACCTACGGCGGCGGGCGCTACCTGCTCGACACCGTCAAGGGCGCCGACCTGGGCGGCCGCGACGGCCGGCTGGTCGTCGACCTCAACCTGGCCTACCACCCGTCGTGCGCCTACGACCCGCGGTGGACCTGCCCGCTGGCCCCCGAGGGGAACCGGGTCGGGGTCCCGGTCGCCGCCGGGGAGCAGCTGCCCCCCGGCGGCGCCTGGTACTGAGCCGTGGGCTCGATCACCCCTGGGCGAGGGCTCCGTCGGAGCTGAAGACCAGGCCGATGGAGATCTCGCCCTGCTGGATGGCGGCCTTGGTCAGCGGGCCACCGGCGTCCAGCTCGCGGAAGCTGTCGAACTCCAGGCCGTAGGTCTCCTCCAGACCCGGCTGGCAGAACGGGCGCTCCGGGCACTCGGCCGGCCCACCCAGGACCAGCGACCCGTCGCCGCAGGCCTCGGCCAGCTCCGAGAGGGTGCTGACGCCGAGCTCGTCGGCGAACGCCTGGGTGACGGCGAACGCGTTCTGGTCGGCCGCCTCGGACGGCTCGCCGAAGACGAGGCCGTACCCCTGCGCGAGCGGCTCGAGCGCGGCGACCGTGGCGTCGACGTCCCCGGAGGCGATCTGGCTGGCCTCGTCGTCCTCGATGAACTCGGTCACCGTCGAGAGGTACTCGGGGAAGACCTGGATCTGCCCGTCCCGCAGGGCGGGCAGGTAGAGCTCGCGGTTGCCGACCTCCTGGACCGAGGCGTCGAAGCCCGCGGCGGTGAGCACGTCGGCGTAGATCGTGGCGAGCACCGTGGACTCGGTGAAGTTCGCGCCGCCCACCACGATCGCGCCGCTGCCCTGCTCGAGCCCGTCGGTGACACCGGACTCCTCGACCCAGCCCGCGGCCACCTCCTCGGCGCTCTGCCGCTCGACGTCGACCGCGGCGTTGAGCGAGATGAGGTCGTCGGTGGTGAGGGCGGCCGAGACCGCGTTCAGCGCCGGCAGGAGCGCGGGGTTCGCCGAGGCGGTCGCCGCGTTGACCGCCGGGATGATGTTGTCGGCGTTCTGCAGCTCCTGGTCGTCCTCCAGGACGACCAGCTGGTCCCCTTCGATCGGGGCGCAGGCCTCGCCCGAGGCGCTGCCGCCGCTGCTGCCGCCGTCGTCGTCGGAGCCTGAGGAGCCGGACTCCCCGCAGGCGGCGGTCAGGGCGACCACCATCGCGAGAGGAGCAACGACCCGGATACGCGCGCGCATGTGCCCGCCTTCTGTGTCCCGTGACCGCCCTGTTGCAGCCACGCGTGTCTGGCGGGAGGTGTCCCGCAACGTTCATGGAAGCGAAGAGTTGCGCGCAACGCAATGCCTCCGTGCGCGTGTCACCGGATCAGAGGGGGACACCGCTGGAGGTCGGCTCGGGACGACCCTCGACGGTGCGCTCGCGGAGGGGTGACGCGTGCCGCACGGACGGCGTGACGATCCGGGTCAGCAGCACCAGCGCCGCCTCGGTGAGCAGCGCCAACGCCGCGATGAGGACCGCCCCGGCGATGATCTGGCCGTAGTCCTGCTGGCCGAAGCCCAGGTTGACGATCCGGCCCAGGCCGCCGCCCCCCACGAGCGCGGCCAGCCCTGCCGTCGCCACCACCTGCACGGCCGCCGTCCGCAGGCCGGTCATCACCAGGGGCAGCGCGAGCGGGAACGCCACGCGGCCGACGACCTGCCCCCGGGTCATGCCCATCCCGCGGGCGGCCTCCCGGAGGTCGGCATCCACGCCGCGGAACCCGACGAAGGTGTTGGTCAGGATCGGCGGGAACGCGAAGACGGCGAGCGCGATCGTGGTGGCCTCGTTGCCGAAGCCGATCGGGCTGACGGCGAACAGCGTGAGCAGGGCCAGGGTCGGCACGGCGCGGCTGACGTTGGAGAGCACGACGACGACGCCGCTCCCTCGGCCCGACTCGGCCAGCGCGATGCCCAGCGGGACGGCGAGGACGAGCGCGGCGAGCACGGCGACCGCCGAGATCGCCAGGTGCTCGCCGAGCAGCTCCAGGATGCCGCCGCGGCGGGTCCAGTTCAGCGGGTCGTTGAGGTAGACGACCGCGTCGCCGAAGCCGGTCACGCCCGCACCGCCCGTGCCCAGGGGGTGAGCAGCCGCTCCACCCCGGCGAGCAGCACGTCCGCGACGAGGGCCAGCAGCAGGCAGCCGACCGCGCCGGTGACGATCTCGGCCCGGTAGAAGTTGGCGTTGAACCCGCCGGTGATCAGCTGCCCGAGCCCGCCGTGGCCGACCAGCACGCCCACGGTGGTGAGGGCGACGGTGGACACGGTGGCGATCCGGAGGCCCGCCATGAACGCCGGCAGCGCCAGCGGCAGCTCGATCGCCCAGAACCGCCGCACCGGGCCGTAGCCCATCCCCCGGGCCGCCTCCTGCACGTCGGCGGGCACGCCCTGGAGCCCGACGAGGAAGTTGCGCACCAGGATGACCAGCGAGTAGGCGGTCAGCCCGACCAGGACGGTGGTCGCGGTCAGGCCCGTGAAGGGGAAGATCAGCGCGAACATCGCCAGCGACGGGATCGTGTAGACCACGGTGGACAGCCCCAGGACCGCGCCGCCAAGCAGCCGGTTGCGCCGCGCGAGGAGCGCCAGCGGCAGGGCGATCGCGGTCCCGATGAGGACGGCACCGACGGTGAGCCGCACGTGCTCGCCCAGGTAGCCCATGATGGTGTCCCAGTTGTCGGCCACGTAGGAGCCGTCGAACCAGGGGTTCGGTGCCTCGTCCACCGCGAGCACCGGGTCCGCCGCCGCGCTCAGCACCGGGCGCAGTCCAGGGAGATCACGTCGTGGACGCTACTGCGCAGGACCACCGGCCCGCGAGAGCCGACGTCCCCTCGGCCGAGACGCCCTCTGCCGTCGACATCCGGCTGGAAGGGGTCAGCAAGGTCTACGCCGACGGCACGGTCGGCGTCGCCGAGCTGGACCTGACCTTCGCCGCCGGCGAGCTCACCGTCCTCGTCGGCCCCTCCGGGTGCGGCAAGACGACGACGATGAAGATGATCAACCGGCTGATCGAGCCGACGACCGGGCGGATCCTGCTCGGCGGCGAGGACGTCACCCGGGCCGACCCGGAGCAGCTGCGCCGGCGCATCGGCTACGTCATCCAGAGCATCGGGCTCTTCCCGCACCAGACGGTGCGGACGAACGTCGGCACCGTGCCGCGACTGCTCGGCTGGGACAAGGCGCGCACCCGGGCCCGCGTCGACGAGCTGCTGACCACCGTCGGGCTGGACCCGGCCGTCCACGGCGACCGCTACCCCGCCCAGCTGTCGGGCGGGCAGCGGCAGCGGGCCGGGGTCGCCCGCGCGCTGGCCGCCGACCCGCCCGTGCTGCTGGTCGACGAGCCGTTCTCCGCCGTCGACCCGGTCGTGCGGGAGCGGCTGCAGTCGGAGTTCCTGCGCCTGCAGAAGGCAGTGCGCAAGACGATCGTCTTCGTCACCCACGACATCGAGGAGGCGGTCCGGATCGGCGACCGGATCGCCGTCATGAGCCAGGGCGGCCACGTCGAGCAGTACGCCACCCCGGCCGAGCTGCTCGGCCGGCCGGCGAACGACTTCGTCGCCGACTTCGTGGGCGCCGACCGGGGACTCAAGCGGCTGGCGGTCACCGGCATCGACCCCCGCGACCTGGAGAGCCCGCCGGTCGTGCACGTCGCCGACGGGCTGGCCGACGCCCGCGCCGCGCAGGAGCGCGCGGGCGCCCGCTGGGCCGTGGTCCTGGACGACGACGGGAGCCTGCACGGGTGGCTGTCGCTGGAGCGCGCCACCGGCGCGGGCACCGTCGGCTCCGCGGCCCGGCGGATGGACGCCTGGGTGCCCGTCGACGCCTCGCTGAAGACCGCGTTCTCGACGATGCTGCAGCACGAGGCCGGCTGGGTGGCGGTGCTCGACGGCGACCGCTTCCTCGGCGTCCTCACCCCGGAGTCGCTGCACGCGGCGCTGCGGCGCTCCGTGGACGGCACCACGCCGGAGATCGCCGGCGCTACGCGCTGACCGCGACGGTCGCGACGCCGACCGCCGCGGCCGACAGCAGCAGGGCGGCGGGGATGCTGCGCCGGACCGTGCGGGCCCGGCCGATCCGCTCGTACACCCGCCCGAGGCGCCGGCGCACCCGGTCGCCCCGGGCCGCGGCGACGAGGAGCAGCACCAGGCAGGGCAGGCAGTAGACGACGCCGTAGGCCAGGAGCACGGCGATCGCCGGACCGTGACCGGCGTCCGCCGCCACCAGCCGCTCGATGGCGATCAGGTAGGGGAAGGCGTTGGGCAGGTCGGCGCCGGTCATCAGGACGCCCAGCGGCACCGCGGTCCAGGGCCCCACCCAGCCCGGCAGCGTGACGGCGCCGCGTTCGCGGTCCCGGAACCGGCGCAGCCCGCTCACCGCGAGCGCCACGGCGGCCAGCCCGAACGCACCGCGCCTCAGCCAGTCGAGGCCTGCCGACAGCGCCTGCGCCGCCGCGTCGGCACCGACGTAGACGGCGATCCCCACGACGCCCACCACGCCGTAGGCCCCGAGGACGAACGCGGCCGCGGTCAGGACGGGCCGCCGCAGCGGTGCCAGCAGGATGAGCGCGACACCGGCGATGGTGGCGGGGTTGAGCGCGTCGAGGAGGGCGAGCCCCGCGATGCCGGCCAGCAGCTCGGCGCTCATGTCGTGATCACGAGACGATGCTATCTCTGTTGAGACGCTCTCGTCTCAAGTGGCTAGGATGTCGTCGTGCCGACAGAGCCCGACGCGCTGCTCGCCGGCGCGGCGCAGCTGCTGGCGCTGCGCCCGGCGGCCTCGATGGAGGAGATCGCTGCGGCCGCGGGCATCAGCCGGGCCACCCTCTTCCGCCGCTTCCCCTCCCGCGCAGCGCTCGTCTCCGCGCTGTCGGAGCGGGCGCTGACCGCCTACGTCGACGCGGTGGACCGCGCGCGCCCCGAGGAGGACGCCCCGGTCGAGGCGCTGGGGCGGGTGCTCGGGGAGCTCGCGACCCTGGCCCCCGACCACGGCCTGCTGGTCCTCCAGCCGCTCGACGAGCACGTCGAGCGGGCCCTGCTCGTCCGCGCCCGGACCGTGGACGACCGGCTCACCGGCCTGGTGCGCCGGGGGCAGGAGCGGGGCGACTTCCGGGTCGACCTCCCTGCGGAGTGGGTGCTGACCGCCCTCACCTGGCTGGTGGTGGGTGCCGCCGACGGGCTGCGGCTCGGGACGGTCGCCCCGGCGGCGACCGGTCACCTGCTCACCGCGACCGTGCTGGGGTTCCTCAGGCGCTGACGCCGGACCCGGGCCCCTCCTCGGGCGGGATCCGGCAGACCTGCTCCAGCCAGAGCGCGGCCCCGACCAGGGCGAGCGAGCAGACGACGCCGACGACGGCGGTGACCACGTCGTCGCCGGCCGCCTGCAGCCGGTCGGCGGCCGGCCCGACGTGCGCGAGGACCCCGGCCCAGACGCCCGCGACGACCGCCCCGACGTAGGCGCTGGCCTGCGCCAGCACCGCGAGCCGGGCGACCAGGAGCGGCTCGACCGGCTCGACCGGGCGCGCGGTCCGGCCGGACTGTGGCGTCCGCCCGGCCCGCGCCGCCCGCTGGGCGGCCAGCCGCGCCCGCAGCGTGCGGGCCCCGAGCGCCTCGGCCGCGGCCAGGACCGCCAGCGGCACCGGCAGCCACCAGTCCAGCGCGGGGAGGGAGCCGTACGCCGACCGCACCAGCAGCCAGCTGGCCAGGGCCAGCCCGGCGGCGAGGGCGACCAGGTCGCGACGGCGGACGGGGGTCATCGGGCCGGGTCCGTTCCGGCCCACGGGACGACGGCGTCGACGTCGGCGCGGTCGAGGCCGGCGAGCACCTCGGCCACCCGGCCGTGCCCGGGCAGCTCGGCGTCCGCGTCGATCGCCAGCCAGGGCACCAGCACGAAGGCGCGCTCGTGGGCCCGCGGGTGCGGCAGGGTCAGCTCCGGGTCGGTGGAGAGGACCGGCCGCCCGTCGTCCACCACCGCCACCACGTCGACGTCCAGGGTGCGGGCGCCCCAGCGGACCTCCCGCGTCCGGCCGGCCGACTGCTCCAGCTCGTGCGCCCGGGACAGCCAGCCGCGGGCGTCGCGGTCGCCGTCCACGACCGCCACGGCGTTCAGGTACGGCGGCTGCTCCACCGGACCCCAGGGCGGGGTCTCGAAGAGGCCGGACGCGCGCACCGGTCCGTCGGCCGCCAGCGCGTCGAGGGCGGCGCGCAGCGTGCCGGCGCGGTCGCCGAGGTTGGCGCCCAGCGAGAGGACCGCGCGGCTCACGGGCGCGTGCGGCGGATCGAGACCGTGACGTCCTCGAAGGGGACCCCGAGCTCGGCCTGCGGCTTGTGCACGGTGATCTCCACGGCCTGGACCAGCGGGTCGGCCAGGCAGACGTCGGCAAGCCGCTGGCACAGCGTCTCCAGCAGGTCGACCGGCTCGCCGGCCAGGACCGCGCGCAACCGCTGCGCCAGGTCCGCGTAGTTGACCGTCAGGGCGAGGTCGTCGGCCGCGGCGGCAGGCGCGGTGTCCAGTTCGAGGACGGCGTCAACGCTGAAGATCTGCCCGCGCTCGCGCTCGAACGCGTAGACCCCGTGGTGGGCGTGCGCCCGCACCCCGCGCAGCGTGATCCGGTCGGGCACGCGCCCGGGCTCAGCCACGCCGGCTCCCCCGCGCCGCGCGGACGGCGTCCAGCGTGCGGATCGCGTCCACGGACGCCGCGGCGTCGTGCACCCGCACGCCCCAGGCGCCGGCCTGCGCGGCGAGCACGGTGGTGGCCAGCGTGGCGGCGTCCCGCTCGTCGGCCGGGCGCGGGGCGCCGTCGGGCCCGGCGAGCAGCCGGCCCAGGAACGTCTTGCGGGAGGCACCGACCAGCACCGGCAGACCCAGCGCGGTCAGCCGGTCCAGCCCGGCGAGCAGCGCCCAGTTGTGCTCGGCGCGCTTGGCGAAGCCCAGTCCGGGATCCAGCACCAGCTGCTGCGGGGCGACCCCGGCGGCGACGACGTCCTCGACGCGGGCGGTCAGCTCGGCGCAGACCTCGGTGACGACGTCGCCGTACTGCGCGGCGGCGTACATCTCCCGGCTGTGGCCGCGCCAGTGCATGAGCACCCACGGCACCCGGGCATCGGCGACGAGGTCGGCCATGCCCTTGTCGGCCAGGCCGCCGCTGACGTCGTTGACCAGCTCCGCGCCCGCGGCCAGGGCGGCCTCGGCCACCTCGGCGCGGGTGGTGTCCACGCTGGTGCGCACCCCGGCGGACGCCAGCTCGCGGATCACCGGGACCACCCGGCTGCACTCCTCGGCGGCGTCGACCCGGTCGGCCCCGGGCCGGGTGGACTCCCCGCCGACGTCGACGTAGTCCGCGCCGGCCGCGTGCATGGCCAGCCCGTGGGCGACCGCCGTCGCCGCGTCGGAGAAGCAGCCGCCGTCGGAGAACGAGTCGGGCGTGACGTTGAGGACGCCCATCACCACGCAGCGCCCCGGCTGCGGGAGGGCGGTGCTCACCGCCCGCTCACCTGCCCAGCACGAGGCTCATCGCCTCGCTGCGGGTCGCGGCGTTCTCGCGGAAGATCCCCCGGACCGCCGAGGTGACCGTGGTGGTGCCGGGCTTGCGGATGCCGCGCATCGCCATGCAGAGGTGCTCGGCCTCGATGACCACCAGGACGCCCTGCGGCTTGAGGACCTCGTCCAGCGCGTCGGCGATCTGGCGGGTCAGCCGCTCCTGCACCTGCGGGCGGCGCGCGTAGACCTCCACCAGGCGGGCGACCTTGGACAGCCCGGTCACCCGGCCGTCGGCACCCGGGATGTACCCCACGTGCGCGGACCCGTGGAACGGCACCAGGTGGTGCTCGCAGGTCGAGTACATCGCGATGTCCTTGACCAGCACGAGCTCGTCGTGGTTCTCGTCGAACGTCGTCGCCAGGATCTCGTACGGGTCCTGCCCGAGCCCGGCGAAGGTCTCCGCGTAGGCGCGCGCGACCCGCGCGGGGGTGTCCTGCAGGCCCGGGCGGTCGGGGTCCTCCCCCACGGCCAGCAGCAGCTCGCGCACCGCCGCCTCCGCGCGGGCGGCGTCCACCCGGTCGCTCACCGCTGGACCGGTGCGCCGACGTCCCCGACCGGGGCCGGGTCGTGCCCGGCGCCCACCCCGTTCTGGCCGGCCCGCTCGGACGGCGTGAGGACGGGGGGCTGGTCCGACGGCGTGCGCTTGCCGAAGCCGTTGTACGGGGCGAGCGAGGGACGCTTGGCGACCGGGGCGCAGATCCGCTCCATGTCCTCCTTGGACAGCGTCTCCTTCTCGATCAGCTCGAGGACGAGCTGGTCCAGGACGTGCCGGTACTCGACCAGGATCTCCCAGGCCTCGTCGTGCGCGGCCTCGATGAGCGCCCGGATCTCGGCGTCGATGTCGGCGGCCACGGCCTCGGAGTAGTCGGGCCGGGAGCCCATGTCGCGGCCGAGGAACGGCTCGGCGTCGGTGCTGCCGTACTTGACCGCGCCCAGCTTCGCGCTCATCCCGTACTGCGTGACCATCGCCCGGGCCATCGAGGTGGCCTTCTCGATGTCGTTGCCCGCACCGGTGGTCGGCTCGTGGAAGACGAGCTCCTCCGCCGCCCGGCCGCCCAGGGCGTAGGCCAGGGTGTCGATCATCTCCGAGCGGGTCTGGGTGTACTTGTCCTCGGTCGGCAGCACGAGGGTGTGCCCGAGCGAGCGGCCGCGCGGCAGGATCGTCACCTTGTGCACCGGGTCGAGGTTCGGCAGCGCGTGCGCCACGAGAGCGTGCCCGCCCTCGTGGTAGGCGGTCACCTTCTTCTCCTTCTCGCTCATCGCCCGCGTCTTGCGCTCCGGGCCGGCGATGACCCGGTCGATCGCCTCCTCGAGCACCGCGTCGGTGACCAGGGAGTTGTTCTGGCGGGCGGTGAGCAGGGCGCCCTCGTTGAGCACGTTGGCGAGGTCGGCGCCGGTGAAGCCGGGCGTGCGGCGGGCGACGGTCTCGAGGTCGACGTCGGGCGCGAGCGGCTTGCCCTTGGCGTGCACCTCGAGGATCTTCTTGCGGCCCATGAGGTCGGGCCGGTCGACGGCGATCTGCCGGTCGAAGCGGCCCGGGCGCAGCAGCGCCGGGTCGAGGATGTCGGGCCGGTTCGTGGCGGCGATCATGATGACGCCGCCCTTGACGTCGAAGCCGTCCATCTCGACGAGCATCTGGTTGAGGGTCTGCTCGCGCTCGTCGTGGCCGCCGCCCATGCCGGCGCCGCGGTGCCGGCCGACGGCGTCGATCTCGTCGACGAAGATGATCGCCGGGGCGTTCTCCTTGGCCTGGGTGAACAGGTCGCGGACGCGGCTGGCGCCGACGCCGACGAACATCTCGACGAAGTCCGAGCCGGAGATGGAGAAGAACGGCACCCCGGCCTCGCCGGCGACGGCGCGGGCCAGCAGCGTCTTGCCGGTCCCGGGCGGGCCGAACAGCAGCACGCCCTTGGGGATCTTCGCGCCCACGGCCTGGAACTTGACCGGGTTCTGCAGGAAGTCCTTGATCTCGTGCAGTTCCTCGATCGCCTCGTCGGCGCCGGCGACGTCGGCGAACGTCGTCTTCGGGGTGTCCTTGGTGACCTGCTTGGCCTTGGACTTGCCGAAGGCCATCACGCCGCGGCCGCCGCCCTGCATGGAGTTGAACAGCCAGAACAGCAGGAGCAGCAGGATGAGGAAGGGCAGGAAGCTCACCAGGAGGCTGACCAGCAGGCTGTCCTGGGTGACGTTGGTGTCGAAGTCCTCGCTGTCGCCCTCGCGCAGGAGGTCGACCAGCTGCTCCTCGACCGCCGTCGGGTAGGAGGCGGTGACCTCGGTGCTGCCCTCGACCTCGTCGCGGAGGGTCAGGTCGAGGGTCTGCTCCTTGGTGTTGAGCGTCGCGGACTCGACGTTGCCGTCCTCGATCTGCGTCAGCGCCGTGGCCGTCGAGACCTCCTGGGCCTCGCTGCCCCGGCTGAGGGCGGCCGAGAGCGTCAGGGCCAGGATGACGACGACGACGACCCAGAACCAGACGGAGCGGTAGAACTTCTTACGTTCCATACACCGATGCCGGGCACCGGCGGAGCCGGTCTGCCCGTCGACCCTCCTGCTCGTCCGGTGACACTGCCGCGACCCGGGCAGGGCCCCCGGCGCTCCGTGCAGCGTCGTCGGCCCCGACGGTACACCGGGCGACCTGTGCAACCGCTGTGCGCGGACCGCGCTACGCCTGGACGAGTGGGGCCCGGAGGGTCCCGCGAGTACGGGCGTGGACCGGGCCGTGGCAGGCCGGGAACGGCACCCGGTCGCTGCCGCAGCGCGAGCCGCCCCGCGGGGGTCGTGCCGCGGGACGGGGCCGGAGGCTCCTCCCGCGGTGCGACGGCAGGGCTCAGCGCAGCAGGGGGACGGCTCCTGGTCGCGGTGTCGCCCGGAGGGCGACGTCAGGCATAGACCTCGGGCTTGAGCGTCGCGATGTAGGGCAGGTCGCGGTAGCGCTCGGCGTAGTCGAGGCCGTAGCCGACGACGAACTCGTTGGGGATGTCGAAGCCGATGTACTTGACCGGCACCTCGACCTTGACCGCGTCGGGCTTGCGCAGCAGGGCGCACACCTCGAGCGAGGCCGGGGCGCGGCCGCCGAGGTTCTTGAGCAGCCAGGACAGGGTCAGCCCGGAGTCGATGATGTCCTCGAGCACCAGCACGTGCTTGCCGGTGATGTCCCGGTCGAGGTCCTTGAGGATGCGCACCACGCCCGACGAGCTGGTCGCCGAGCCGTAGGACGAGACGGCCATGAACTCCATCTGCGTGGGCAGCTGCAGCGCCCGGGCGAAGTCGCTCATGAACAGCACCGCGCCCTTGAGGACGCCGACCAGCAGCACCTCCCGGCCCGCGTAGTCGTCGGCGATCTGCGCGGCGAGCTCGGCGATCTTCCCGCGGATCTGCTCCTCGCTCAGCAGGACGTGGTCGATGTCGGGCCCGTAGCCGTGGTCGGGGCCCAGGGCCCCGGTGCTGGTCGCAGACTCGCTCACGCGTCCTCCTCGCTGGCGCTCGTCATCCGCGTGACCGGCGCTGCTGTGCCCATCGGCTCGCTCGCAAGCTCACTCACTGTTGTCGGGCTCCTCGCGGTCGGGTGGTGCGGAAGGCGGGCCGCCGCCGTCGCGCGCGGGCTCCACGCTCAGGGTGCCAGACGCCCGGACGACGCCCGCGCCGCCCGGTAGGTCCACCCGGCCCTGCCCCCGCCACCGCGCGAGGAGCGCGTCGACGGCGTCGAGGTGCACCGCCTGCAGGTCCGGCACGCCCGCCGCCCGGAGCCAGCCCCGGAGCACCCGGGTGCGCAGCGCCGCGGCCAGGCCCGCCACCTCGCTGACCGGCAGCCCGCCGGTCGTGTCCAGCCCGGCGAGGTGCGCCGTGGCGAGGTCGTCGAGCGCGTCGAGGTCGGCCCGCAGCAGCGCGGCCGTGCGGGCCAGGGCGGGCGCGACGCCACCACCGAGCACCTGCTCGAGCAGCGGCAGCACCTCCGCGCGCAGCCGGACCCGGGTGTAGGCGGGGTCGTCGTTCCACGGGTCGTCCCAGACGGGCAGCTGCTGGGCGGCGCACGCGGCGCGCGTGGTCGACCGGCGGACGCCGAGCAGCGGGCGCCACCAGGTGGTGCCGGCGGTGTCGCGCCGCTCGACCATGCCCGCGACCGACCGGGGGCCCGAACCGCGGCCGAGCCCGAGCAGCACCGTCTCGGCCTGGTCGTCGAGGGTGTGGCCCAGCGCCACGCGGGCCCCGTGCTCGGCCGCCGCCCCGGCCAGCGCGGCGTACCGGGCGGAGCGGGCGGCCGCCTCGGGCCCGCCGTCCCCCCCGACGTCGACGCGCACGACGAGCACGGGGTCCAGGCCCAGGTCGCGCAGCAGCGCGGCGGTCGTCGCGGCGCGGTCCGCCGAGCCGGGCTGCAGCCCGTGGTCGACGGTGACCGCGCCCGCCGGCACCCCGGCGCGGGGCGCCTCGAAGGCGACGGCCGCGGCCAGCGCCAGGGAGTCCGCACCTCCGCTGCACGCCACGAGCACCGGCTGCGCCGTCCCGGTCAGGCCGGGGCGGACGGCGCTGCGGAGCCGCGCGACCGGCGCCGGGGGTCCGACCACGCCTAGGCGGGGATGGCCGGCCGGCCCAGCACCCGCTCGACCCAGCGCTCGGGTGCGGTGAGCTCGTCGATGCGCGGGAGGTTCTCGGGGCCGGCCCAGACCTGGTTGAAGCCCTCCATGCCGGCGCGGTCGATCACGCCGCCGACGAACACCCGCCCGTCGGCGTACTGCTTCATCTTCTGCTCCAGCCCGAGCAGCCGGCGCAGCACGCGGTCGACCGGCCCGCGGCCCTTGCGGCGCTGCGCGAACCGCTTGCGCAGCGTGCGCACGCTGGGCACCACGTCCGGGCCGACGCCGTCCATCACGTACTCGGCGTGGCCCTCGACCAGGCTCATGACGGCGGTGACCCGGTCGAGCACCTCGCGCTGGCGGGGGTCGCGGACCAGCGCCATGAGTCCCTCGGACTCGCCGTCGCCACCGCGGATGGCGTCGGTGATCCCGCGGAGCACGTCCTGCAGGCGCTCGCGCAGGACGTCGGTGGTTAGGTCGGTGGCGTCGACGAAGTCGGCGATCTGGCTCTCGAGGTAGGGCTTGAGCCAGGGGACGGCGGTGAACTGCAGCTGGTGGGTGACCTCGTGGAGGCAGACCCACAGGCGGAAGTCCGACGGGTCGACGCCCAGCTTCTGCTCGGTGGCGACGATGTTCGGCGCCACCAGCAGCAGCCGGCCGCCGGTGCCGAACACCTCGTACTGGCCCAGCACGCGCGAGCTGAGGAACGCCAGGACACCGCCGGCCTGGACGCCGGTGGCCCGGGAGCCGATGGCCGTGGCCAGCGCGCCGGGGCGGCTGCCGGTGCGCTCGGTGAGGGCGTCGACCAGCGGGTCGAGCAGCGCGGCCATCCCGCTGGCGTTCGCGTCCACCCAGCCGGGCCGGTCGACGACGGCCACCTCGGGCACCGGCCCACCGGCGACGGGCGTCATGCCGGTCAGCTGCTGCACGTGCGCGACGGCCGTGGCCGCGGCCTCGTGCAGCTCGCGGACGACCGCGGCGGCCTCGTCGCGGGTGGTCCGCGGACCGGGAGAGGAGAGCCGGCGGGCGGTGCGTCCGGCGAGCTCCCAGTCGACCATCGAGGAGGCGCTGCTCATCGCCTCACCGTACCCGCGGGCAGCGGCGCGACCCGTCCGCGAGCTAGGAGCAGCCGCAGGCCGCGAGCCCGGCGGCCACGGCGTCGAGGGCCGCCTCGGCCCCCGCCTGGCTGCCCGACTCGTCGGCGATGACGGCGAAGGCGAGCAGCCGGCCGTCCAGGGTCACCACCGTCCCGGAGAGCGCGTGCACGCCCTCGAGGGTCCCGGTCTTGGCCCGCACGGCGCCGGGTGCGGTGTCGGCGTCGCCGCGGTCGAACAGCGTGCCGTCGTAGCCGGACACCGGCAGCCCGGAGAGCACGGCGGAGGCACCCTCGAGGGAGCCGTCCGCGGCGCCCGCGACCAGTTCGGTGAGCACGGCCGCGGGGACCTGGTCCAGCCGGGAGAGGCCGCTGCCGTCGGCGAGCGCGATGCCGCTGGTGTCCACGCCGGCCTCGGCGAGCGCGGCGATGACCGCCTCCGCGGAGCCCTCGAAGGAGGCGGGGAGGTCGCGGGCGATCGCCACCTGGCGGGCGAGGGCCTCGGCGAGGACGTTGTCCGACAGCGACAGCGTCTGCTCCACCAGCCGGCCGATGGGCGCCGACTCGACGGTGGCCAGGATCCGCGCACCCTCCGGGGCCTCGCCGAGGACGACGGTGGCGCCGGGGGCGCCCAGCGCGTCGGCCAGCGCGACGCCGGCGTCGATGCCCGGCTGGCCGCTGCGCGCCTGCGAGCCGGGGCTGACCCGGGCGCCGTCGACGGCGGTCGCGGTGATCGGGGCCGCGTAGCTCGAGGGCGCGTCGGCCGCGCCCCAGCCCTGCGCGGTCAGCGGGCCGGTGAACAGCGAGCTGTCGACGACGACGCGTGAGACCGGGGTGCCGGCGGGGAGCGCCGCGACCACCTGCGTGGCGAGGTCGGCGACCGTGGCGGCGCCGGGGTAGGTCTGCGACGGCGAGGTGCGCGACAGCGTCGGGTCGCCACCGCCGACGAGGACGACCTCCCCGGGGGCGGCGCCGGCGACGACCGTCGTCGGCAGGGTCTGGGCGGGGTCCAGCGTGGTGAGCGCGGCGACCGCGGTGAGCAGCTTGGCGGTGGAGGCCGGGATGGCCGGCGCGGCGGCGTCCCGGTCGAGCAGGACCTCGCCGCTGGCCACGTCGACGACCTCGGCCGAGACGCCGACCCCCAGGGCCGGGTCCTGCAGCAGCGGCCCGATGCGGGCGGCGAGGACGGCGGGGTCCGGCGCGGGCGCGGCGGAGTCGAGCGAGGCGAGGACCGGGGTGGCCTGGCCGAGGTCGGGGAGCTCGGCGTCGGGGACGGTGACCGTCCCGCCGTCGGCCGCCGGGCCCCCGCCGCCGCCGAAGCCGCCGGCCAGCGCGATGCCGCCGCCGACGAGCACCAGGACCAGCGCGATGACGCCCAGCGCGATGCGCCGACGGAACCGCCCGGTCCTGGCTGTGACGATCGTCGAACCGCTCGACGCGATGCTGCCCACCCCCAAAAGGTGACCTCCGGGGATCGCTCGGAGGCACCATGCGCAAGACTAAGCGGGTGCAGTTCGACGTGACGGTAGAAATCCCGAAGGGCCAGCGGAACAAGTACGAGCTGGACCATGCCACCGGACGCATCCGCTTGGACCGGATGCTGTTCACCTCCACCCGCTACCCGGCGGACTACGGCTACATCGAGAGCACCCTGGGACAGGACGGCGACCCGCTCGACGCCCTGGTGCTGCTCGAGGAGCCGACGTTCCCCGGGTGCCTGATCACCTGCCGGGCCATCGGCATGTTCCGCATGACCGACGAGGCGGGCGGGGACGACAAGGTCCTCACCGTCCCGGCGACCGACCCGCGGATGTCCCACCTCCGGGACATCACCGACGTGTCGGAGTTCGACCGCCTGGAGATCCAGCACTTCTTCGAGACCTACAAGGATCTCGAGCCGGGCAAGTCGGTCGAGGGCGCCGAGTGGGTCGGCCGCGAGGCGGCCGAGGCGGAGATCGTCGCCTCGCTCGAGCGCGCCAAGAACGCGGCGCCGCACCACTGACCCCTGCCCGCCAGGCCCTCCGGGTCCCCGAGCGCACCGACGGCGGCCCACCCCTCGCGGGTGGGCCGCCGTCAGCGTTCGCGGGCACCGTGCACGGGGCCGGGAACGACGCAGCGGGCCCGTCCCGGAGGACGGACCCGCTGCGGTGGCTGAGCCGCCTGTCGGAATCGAACCGACGACCTTCTCATTACGAGTGAGATGCTCTACCGACTGAGCTAAGGCGGCGGACGTGCCCGCACAGACTACGGCACCGGCGTCGGCGGTCCGCGCAGGGGCGGGCCCTCAGGAGGGCAGCCGGAGCGCCACGGTGAGCGCCTCCAGCGCGATCTGCGGCTTCACGTTCTGCTCCAGGGCCGTCCGGCAGTCCAGGATCGCGTCGATGCGGCGCAGCGCGCCCTCCGGGCCCAGCAGACGGGCCAGCTCCGCGGCGTCCGCGCGGCGGTCGGGGTGGTTCAGCGGCAGCTCCGCCGAGGGCGCCGACGCCAGCACCATCGCGTCGCGGTACAGGCCCGCGAGGTCGACCAGCGCGCGGTCGAGGGAGTCGCGGCCGATGCGGGTGGCCCGCGACTTCTGCCGGCGCTCCAGCTCCTTGAGCTGACCGGCGCTCCCCCGGCTCGCCGCGACCACGCCCGGCCCGCGGGCACCCACGCCCAGGCTGTTCTTCAGCGCGTCGGTCTCGGCGCCGTCGAGCACCTCGGTCGCGGCCTCGGTCTCCTCCTTCGCCGCTCCGACCAGGTCGTCCGCGGCGTCCATGCAGGCCGCGAGGGACACCAGCCGCAGCGGGACGTCGAGCACCGCCTTGCGGGCCAGCCGCGCGTCCTCGTCCCGCGCCAGCCGGCGGGCCCGGCCCACGTGCCCCCCCGAAGCAGCTGCCGACCAGGACGCCAGCGCGGGGTCCACGCCGTCGCGCTGGAGCACGTCGGCGATCGCGGCGACCGTCGGGGTGCGCAGCGCGACCACGCGGCAGCGCGACCGGATGGTCACCGGGACGTCGTCGGGGTGCAGGCTCGGCGCGCAGAGCATGACCACCGTGCGCGGCGGCGGCTCCTCGATCATCTTGAGCACCGCGTTCGCGGCGGACTCGCTCATCCGGTCGGCGTCCTCGACGATGATCATCTGCCAGCGCCCCTGGGACGGCGAGCGCCCGGCCACCCGGACCAGCTCGCGCGCCTCGGTGACGCCGATCGAGAGCCCGTCGGGGACGATCACGTTCACGTCCGCGTGGGTGCCGGCGAGCACGGTCCGGCAGGCGTGGCAGGTCCCGTCGCCGCCGTCGGGGCACTGCAGGGCGGCCGCGAAGGCCCGCGCGGCCACCGACCTGCCCGAGCCGGGTGGCCCGGTGAACAGCCACGCGTGGGTCATCGCGGCCGGGTCGGCGATGGCCGCCCGGAGCTCCTGGACCACCGCCGGCTGGCCGATGACGCGGGTCCACACGCCCTCGCCCGCGGCGACCACGGCGCTCACGGGTGCAACTGGGGGGTCGAGCCCGTCTGGGCGTGCGGATGGCGCTGCACCGGAGTCCTCCCGGGGTCGTGCGGGGCGCTCCCCGGAGCCTCCTGCTGCGGCAGCGTCTGCAACGGCAGCCCCGAGAGCAGGTCGGCGACGCGCACCCGGATGGCGGCGGCCAGGTGGTCGGGGCCCTGACTCGCGTCGAGCACGAGGTAGCGGTCGGGGTCGCTCTCCGCGAGCGCCCGGAAGGTCTGCCGCACCCGCTGGTGGAACTCCAGCGACTCCGACTCCATCCGGTCGGCCACCGACCTCCCTCGCGCCCGGGCCAGGCCGGTCTCCGGCGGCAGGTCCAGCAGCACGGTGAGGTCCGGCCGGAGGCCGCCGGTCGCCCACCGGGACAGCATCCGGACGTCGTCCAGCGGGATCGTCCGCCCGGCGCCCTGGTAGGCCAGCGAGCTGTCGACGAACCGGTCGGTGAGCACGACCTCGCCCGCGTCCAGCGCCGGCCGGAGCACGTCGTGCACGTGCTGCGCGCGGTCGGCGGCGTACAGCAGCGCCTCCGCCCGCGGGGAGACGGCGGCCTGCGAGCGGTCCAGCAGGATCGACCGGATGCCCGCACCCGACGGCGTCGCGCCCGGCTCGAAGGTCGCGCGGGCGACCAGCCCCTCGCTGGTGAGCCACTCCTGCAGCCGCTTGACCTGGGTGGACTTGCCGGCCCCCTCTCCGCCCTCGAAGGCGATGAGGACCCCTCCCCCGGCCAGCCGGCGCCGGGCGGTGGTGTCCCGGCGCAGGGCCGTGACGACGTCCGCCAGCAGCGGCACGGGCCGGCCGTCGTCCATCTGGCGGTAGGCAAGCACCCCGACGCCGACGGCGAGCAGCCCGGCGACCAGCAGCATGATCCGTTCACCGGTGACGGGCACGGTGACGACGCCGAGGTCGACCTGGTGCCGGCCGATCAGCCCCACCCCGAACGGCACGACGGCCAGCGACAGGATCAGCGCCGCGCGCACGAGCGACTGCACGATCGCGAAGGTGCGGCCGCGCACCTCGTCCTGCACCTCGGTGCCCAGGAGGGTGAAGCCGGCCAGGTACGCGATGCCGGCGAAGAAGCCCATGAGGACCACGAGCAGCAGGGCCAGCCACAGCGTGAAGGTCCAGGCCATGAGCACGACCGTGATGCCCGCCCCGACGATGGCCACGCCGAAGATGCGCTCGCGGGCGAGGTCGTGCGCGACGCTCGGCCCCAGCGCGATGCCGAGGCCCAGGCCGATGAAGACCGCGCCGAAGAGCAGGCCGTAGGCCGACTGCCCGCCGCCGAGCGCGTTCGCGAACGCCTGCCCGGTCGCGATGATCACGCCGGCGGCCATGAAGGCCCCGGTGATGCCGATGACCAGGCCACGGACCAGCGGGGTGTGCCCGGCGAAGGAGAAGCCCCGGCGCAGCGAGCCGAGGAAGCTCTCCTGCTGGGCCGTCGCACCCGCCGCCCGCCGCCCGCTGATGGAGGGCAGGTTCCAGATGACGACCGCGGCGACGAGGAACGTGAGCGCGTTCAGGTAGAGCGCGAGGTCGACCTGGTCGACCGCGGGCAGCGATCGCTCCAGCCACCCGTCGGTGGAGTTGAGCACCGCGAACACGATGGCCGCGAGCACCGGGGTGAGCCCGTAGGTGGTGACGAGGGAGAGCTGGTTGGCCGGCTCCAGCTGGTCCTTGCGCAGCATGTTCGGGACGGCGGCGTCCTTCGCCGGGATCCAGAACAGGCTGATCGCCTCGATGAGGAACTGGGCGACGAACAGCCAGACGAGGTTGCCGACCAGCGGGATGGAGGCGAACAGCCCGAACCGCATGAGGTCGGTGACGACCATCGTCTTGCGGCGGTCGAAGCGGTCGGCGAAGGCGCCGGCCACCGGGCCCAGCACGATCGCCGGGAGCAGGCGGAACAGCAGCACGCCGCCGAGGGCGAAGTTGGCCGCGGCGAACCCGTCGACCAGGGACGTCGCCGTGGCGGTGATGGCGAGCAGCCCGAGCCAGTCGCCGAAGCTGGACAGCGACATCGACAGCCACAGCTTCCGGAAGTCCCGGACCCGCAGCACCGCGCGGATCTTCGCGGCGAGCCCGACGGAGGCCGTCGCGCCCTCCGGCCGCCCGCCCGCGGGCGCGGGCGTGCCCGCCGGCGGCAGCCCGTCGGCCGGCGGTGCGGTCCGCTGGTCCGGCCCCGCCGGCTCCTCGCGCGGCGACACCGGAGGCGTCGGGTCGGACGGAATCACGGCTCCCCGGATCGAAGTGGCGGGACGTCGCACGGTCCAGCGGCCTCACGCTACCGGCCGGTTCCGACGATCCCGACACGTTCCGCCCCGCCCGGGCGTCGCGGCAGCGGGCGGTCCGGGCTAGCTTGCCGGGCGTGACCGGAGCCGACCTCCCGGGCGCCTGGGACCCCGCGGGCTACCTGCGGTTCGCCGGCGAGCGGGCCCGCCCCTTCGTGGACCTGGTGGCCCGGCTGGACGTGCCGGCCCCGGCCGCGGTCGTCGACCTCGGCTGCGGCGAGGGCTCGACCACCGCGATGCTCGCCGACCGCTGGCCGAGCGCGCACGTCGTCGGCGTCGACTCCTCGGCCTCGATGCTCGCCGCGGCGCCGGCCCGCCCCGGGCTGGACTTCCGGCTCGGCGACCTGCGCGATTGGCGGCCCGACGGCCCGGTGGACGTGCTGGTCAGCAACGCCGCGCTGCACTGGGTGCCCGAGCACGACCGGCTGCTCGCCCGGTGGGCCGGCGACCTGTCCCCCGGCGGTGCACTGGCGGTCCAGGTGCCCGGCAACTGGCGGGCGCCGACGCACGCGCGGCTGGCCGAGCTCTGCCGGTCGCCGCGCTGGGCCGGCCGGCTCGCCGACGCGGCGCCGTCCCCGGACGCCGTGCTGGAACCGGCGGGCTACCTCGACGTCCTGACCGGGGCCGGCCTGGTCGCCGACGTCTGGGAGACCACCTACCTGCACGTGCTGGAGGGCGCTGACCCGGTGCTGGGCTGGGTGCGCAGCACCGTGCTGCGCCCCGTGCTCGCCCGGCTCGACGAGGACGACGCGGCCGCGTTCACCGCGGAGTACGTCGCCGCCCTGCGCGCGGCCTACCCGCGGCGGGCCGACGGCCGCACCGTGCTGCCCTTCCGGCGGGTGTTCGCCGTCGGCACCCGACCGGCTCTCAGCGGGGCGTGAGGCGGTAGGCCGCCGTCCGGTAGGGCAGGTCGAGGACCGCCCGTCCCCGTGTGCCGGGGTGGGTGGCGAGGACGTCCCGGACGCGGGCGAGGAAGGCGGCGCGCTCGCTGCCGCCCATGACGGCCACGTAGCTGCGGGTGGCGATGCCGCCCACGACCTCCTCGGGGGTCAGCCGCTGCACGATGCCGGACGCGGCCACCTCCACGTCGGCCCCGAGGGCCGCGGCGAACCCGTCGACGACCGCCTGGTCGGCCTCGTGCCCGCGCGCCTCGCCGGCGAGGGCCGCCCCGAGCGCGGCGACCCACGGGACGTCCTCGTCCCGGGTGTTCCAGACCAGGCCGAGCACCCCGCCGGGGCGCAGCACCCGCCGGATCTCGGCGGCCGCCGGTGCGACGTCGAACCAGTGGGCGGCCTGCCCGGCGACCACCGCGTCGACGGTGGCGTCGCCCACGGGCAGCGCCTCCGCGGTCCCCGCGGCGACGGGCACCCCGGGCAGACCCGAGGTCAGCTGCGCCAGCATCTCCGGCGCGGGGTCCACCGCGAGGACGTCGTGGCCGGCGTCCCGCACGGCCCGGGTCAGCAGGCCGGTGCCGGCCCCCACGTCGAGCACCCGCCGCGACCGGCCGCCCCGGCCCACGAGGTGCGTGACCGCATCGGCCGGGTAGCCGGGGCGCAGGGCGGCGTAGCCGGCCGCGACCGCCCAGAACGAGCGCCCGCGCGAGCGCGCGGCGTCGTCGTCGGGGCCGGGCACGGGGATCAGCCGGCCGTGACCGGGTCGGCCGCCTTCTTCGCCGGCGCCTTCTTCGCCGCGGCCTTCTTGGCGGGGGCCTTCTTGGCCGTCGTCTTCTTCGCGGCCTTCTTCTTCTTGGCCGGACCGGCGGCGCGCCGGTCGGCGAGCAGCTCGGCGGCGCGCTCGATGGTGATCGTCTCGACGTCGTCGCCCTTGCGCAGGCTGGCGTTGGTCTCGCCGTCGGTCACGTAGGGCCCGAAGCGGCCCTCGCGCACGGTGACCACGCCCTCGGTGACCGGGTCGGGGCCGAGCTCCTTGAGCGGCGCCTTGGCCGCCGCGCGCCCCCGCTGCTTGGGCTGGGCGAAGATCGCCAGCGCCTCGTCGAGGGTGACGCTGAAGAGCTTCTCCTCGGCGTCCAGGGAGCGGGAGTCGGTGCCCTTCTTGATGTAGGGCCCGTACCGGCCGTTGAGCGCCTGGATCTCCTCGCCGTCCGGCGCCGTACCGACGGTGCGCGGCAGGGTGAGCAGCCTGAGCGCGTCCTCGATGGTCACCGTCTCCGGCGACATCGACGCGAACAGGCTCGCCGTCCGCGGGGCCTCCTTGCTGCCCTCGGGGACCACGGTGGTGACGTAGGGGCCGTACCGGCCGGCCTTGACGACCACCGGCAGTCCCGACTCCGGGTCGGTGCCCAGCTCGCGGTCGCCCGACGGCGCCTCGAGCAGCTCGCGCACCTTCTCCTCGGTGAGCTCGTCGGGTGCGAGGTCCTCGGGGATGCTGACCCGGCCGCCGTCCTCGCCGGCCTGCAGGTAGGGCCCGTACCGGCCGACCCGCGCGACGACCGGCTGGCCGTCGGGGCTGGTGGCGCGCAGCGGGATGGAGTTCACGCCGCGGGCGTCGATCTCCTCCAGCCGCTGGCCGATGACGTGCTTGAGGCCCCCGGACTGCGCGATGGCGCCGGCGTGCCGGCCCTCGCCGCCGAAGTAGAACTCGGTGAGCCAGTCGACCCGCTGCAGGTTGCCGCCGGCGATCTCGTCCAGCTCCTCCTCGAGGGAGGCCGTGAAGTCGTAGTCCACGAGCTGCGCGAAGTGCTGCTCGAGCAGGTTGACGACGGCGAACGCGATGAAGGAGGGCACCAGCGCATTGCCCTTCTTCCACACGTACCCGCGGTCCTGGATCGTCTGCATGATCGAGGCGAAGGTCGACGGGCGGCCGATGCCGAGCTCCTCGAGCCGGGCCACCAGGCTCGGCTCGGTGTAGCGCGACGGCGGGCTGGTGGTGTGGCCCTTGGCGTCGAGCTCCCGGGTGTCGAGCTGCTGACCGCGCTCGAGGCGGGGCAGCCGGCGCTCGGCGTCGTCGCTGCCGTGGTCGTCGTCGCCGGTGCTCTGGGCGCCCTCGTCGCGGGACTCGACGTAGGCCCGCAGGAACCCGGGGAAGGTGATCGTGCGGCCGCTGGCGGTGAACTCGACCGCCTCGTCGGTGGCGCTGCGGCCGGCCAGCCGGATGCTCACCGTCTGACCGACGGCGTCGGCCATCTGCGAGGCGACGGTGCGCTGCCAGACCAGCTCGTAGAGCCGGAACTCGTCCCGGGCCAGGTCCGCGGCCAGCTGGCCCGGGGTGCGGAAGCTGTCCCCGGCGGGGCGGATCGCCTCGTGCGCCTCCTGCGCGCCCTTGGACTTCTTGCTGTACCGCCGCGCCTCGGCCGGGACGTAGGCGTCGCCGTAGAGCTCGCGTGCCTGCTGGCGGGCGGCGTTGATCGCCTCCTCCGACAGGTTCGTCGAGTCGGTGCGCATGTAGGTGATGTGGCCGTTCTCGTACAGCCGCTGCGCCACGCGCATGGTCTGCGCCGACGACCAGCCGAGCTTGCGACCGGCCTCCATCTGCAGGGTGGAGGTGGTGAAGGGCGCGTACGGGCGGCGGCGGTAGGGCTTCTCGTCGACCCGGCTGACCGAGACCTGCCGGCCCTCGAGGCGCGCGGCCAGCCCGCGGGCGCCGGCCTCGTCCAGGTGGACGACGTCACCGGTGGTGCGGCCGGTGGCGGCGTCGAAGTCGCGGCCGGTGGCGACCCGGCTGTCGTCGACGCTGACCAGCTTGGCCCGCACGGTGGTGGGCTCGCCCTCGTCGGCACCGGCGGCCTTGCCGGGGACGGCGAAGGTGCCCTCCAGCGACCAGTAGTCGGCGGCGTGGAAGTTCATCCGCTCGCGCTCGCGCTCCACGACGATCCGGGTGGCGACCGACTGCACGCGGCCGGCCGAGAGCTTGGGCAGCACCTTCTTCCAGAGGACCGGGCTGACCTCGTAGCCGTACAGGCGGTCGAGGATGCGACGGGTCTCCTGGGCGTCGACCAGCGCGGTGTCGAGCTCGCGCGGGTTCGCCACGGCGCGGGCGATCGCCTCGGGGGTGATCTCGTGGAACACCATCCGGCGGACCGGCACCCGCGGCTTGAGCGTGTCGATGAGGTGCCACGCGATGGCCTCGCCCTCGCGGTCCTCGTCCGTCGCGAGGTAGATCTCGCTGGCGTTCTTGACCAGCTGCTTGAGGCGGCTGACCTGCTGCTTGCGGTCCGGGCTGACCACGTAGAGCGGCTCGAAGGAGTTGTCGACGTCGACGCCGAGGCGCGCCCAGGCCGCACCCTTGTGCTCGGCCGGGACGTCGGCGGCGTTGCGCGGCAGGTCGCGGATGTGCCCGACGCTCGCCTCGACGACGTAGCCGCTGCCCAGGTAGCCGGCGATCTTGTTCGCCTTGGTGGGCGACTCCACGATGACCAGCGGCTTGCCGCCGGCCGCGGCCGAGCTCCGCCGCGGGGCCTTCGTCCCCCCGGCGGTGGGCTCGGTGCTCTCGCTCCCGGTCTGCGTGGTCTTCGTGGGCACGGTGCTCCTGTCGGTGGTGCCTGGGTGGTGCCTCGTGGTGCTGGGTGCGGCCGGTGCACGCCTCCGCGCCGGAGGGCCGGCGCCGGACGGCGCTGCCGCGATCGACCCTCTCGGCGGGCCACGGTAAGCCACCCGGACGCCGTCGGGCGGGGGACGACCTCCCGTGGCGTGCCGTCTCCCCTACCGAACGTGCATGCTGCGCGGCTGTTCCCGCGACGGGAAGGGACCTCCCGCGATGGGGTCAGCCGGGCCGCCGGCCGGCCACCACCTCCCCCATCGCGCCCAGCGTCGGCCGGTGGGGGTCGAAGTACCCGGAGTGGCCGGTCCCCGGGTCGACCGGCAGGCCGGCGGACCCGAAGCGGTCCGCCCAGGTCTCGGTGCCGAACCAGCCGGCCCAGGAGACCGGGTCGGCCGGCGCGGCGGCGTCGTGGACCTCGGCTGCCTCCAGGGCGTCGGCGTCCCCCTCCATGCCGGGGCTGCCCAGCAGGACCACCGCGTCGGCGGCCAGCCGGCCCGGCCGGTCGGCCGCCTCGTCGATCACCACCGTGCCGTAGCTGTGCCCCACGACCGTGGTCCGCGACCGGGGCGCACCCGCCTCCCCGCGGGCCGCGACCAGCCCGTCGAGGGCGTCGTCCAGCGCGGCGCCGCCGCGCGCAGCGGCCGAGCGGGTGAGCACCGATCGCGGCGTGTGCGGCGTCCGGTACCCCAGCCACGCCACCGCCGCGACGGCGAGGCCGGGCTCCGCCCCGCGGGCGGCGGCGGCGAGGTCCCGCGCCCGGGCGGCCACCGCACCCAGGTCGTCGCGGGGCGAGGTGTGGATGCCCGGCACCACGACGGCCACGGCGGCGGCCGAGTCGAGGTCGCCGAACGCCACCGCGACGCGGTCGCCGGCGAGGTCGAGCAGGTGCAGCTGGGCGGGGCGGCCGGCGGCCTCCTCCGCGGCCAGCAGCGCGGCGACGACGCGGGCGGTCTCGCGCAACCCGTCGTCGCCGCGCGGGTCCTCGATCGCCTGCGCCAGCAGCGCCCGGTTGGCGCGGTCGCGGGCCCAGGCGGGCACGCCGTCCAGGGACCCGACGGCCCCCGGCGCGGACCCCACCACGGCCAGCTGCGCGCCCGCGGGCAGCGCCGCCCACCACCCCGCGATCCCCCTCGGCCGGCCGTCACGCGGGACCTCGAGCGGCAGGTCGGCGGCGGCCGCGGCGTCGAGCAGGCCGGCGAGCCCCGGCGGACCAGCGGACGGGAGCGCGTCCAGCGCCCGGGCGGCGGCCGCCTCCGCCGCCTCGGCCGCAGCCAGGGCCGTGCGCGCCGCGGCCACGGCGGGCGCGGTCACCTCCGGCCCGAGGACGAGCCGGTCGACGGAGGCCGCGAGCGTCGCCGCATCGGCGAGCGCGTCGTCCAGCGGCACGGGGAGCTGCGCTGCCAGTGCCAGCGCGGTGGACGCGTGGTCGGAGGCGGTGATGGTTGCGCGGAGGAGCCGACCGCAGGCCGCGCGCGAGTCGGCGAACCCGGCATCCAGCGCCGCGGCGGCGCCGGACAGGCGGAGCAGGAGCTCCTGCGCCGGTGCCGCCGCCGGGCCGGTCCAGGCCGCGTCGTCGGCCAGGGCGCGGGCGGCGGCGTCCAGCCGGGACCGCCAGGACGGGAGGGCGTCGTCCAGGTCGGCGAGGGCGTGCAGCCCCGCGCGGACGGCCGGCACGTCCCAGCCGGCGACGGCGTGCAGCCGCGCCTGCCCGTCCGGCGCGGTCACGGCTCCGCCGTCGAGCCGGCGAGCCCGGCGTCCGCACGGCGGTAGGAGGCGCCCGCTGCGCGCAACGTGCCCGCGACCGCCCCGGTGCCCTCGGCCAGACCGCCGGCCAGCGCACCCCAGGCGAGCGCCACCGCGCCCGCGGTCTCGCCCGTCGTGCCGCGGAGGGCGGCCCGCAGGGTGCCGGCCGCGGCCAGGCAGCGCTCGCCGTCGTCGGCCAGCTCGACCGCGAGGTCGGTCAGCCGGTCGGCGAGCGCGGCCAGCACCTCCGGCCGCACGGAGATCGTCGGGGCCATGCCTGCCTCCCTGCCGGTCGTCGCCCGCCCGGTGCGGACCACGAGGGCGGCGACGCTAGGCAGCTGCGACGACGCCGCGCCGGCCGTCGTCCACAGCGCCGGGAGGCGTCCACAGACGTGCCGCGACCCTCCCGCCGGGGTGGTGCCCGGCGGGAGGGTCGCGGCGTGCGCGGATCAGGGAGCGGTGGTGGTGAGCGATCCCGCGCCCGGCTCGACCGGGACGTCGCCGACGACGACCGACCGCCGCTTGGACACGACGACGGCGCCGACGATCACCAGCGTGGCGGCCAGCGCGATGACCACCCGCACCGCGGTGTTGGCGTCCTCGCCCACCGAGAGGCTGACGACGGCCGGCGCGATGATCAGCGCCACCAGGTTCATGACCTTGATCAGCGGGTTGATCGCCGGGCCCGCGGTGTCCTTGAACGGGTCGCCGACCGTGTCACCGATGACGGTCGCGGCGTGGGCCTCGCTGCCCTTGCCGCCGTAGGCGCCGTCCTCGACCATCTTCTTCGCGTTGTCCCAGGCGCCGCCGGAGTTGGACAGGAAGACCGCCATCAGCGTGCCCGCCGCGATCGCCCCCACCAGGTAGGCCGCCAGCGGGCCGAACCCCAGCCCGAAGCCGACCGCCACCGGCGCCAGGACGGCGAGCAGACCCGGGGTGGCCAGCTCGCGCAGCGAGTCCTTGGTGCAGATGTCGACGACGGCTGCGTAGTTCGGGCGCTCCTCGTAGGTCATGATCCCGGGCCGGGTGCGGAACTGCTCCCGGACCTCGAAGACCACGCGCCCGGCGGCCCGCGACACCGCGCTGATCGCCAGGCCGGAGAAGAAGAACACCACCGCCGCGCCGATGACGGCGCCCACGATGTTGTTCGGGTTCACCAGGCTGAACGCGTCGCCGAGGGTGTCGCCGGCGTCCTCCAGCGCCACGTCGATCTGGGCGTTGTAGGAGCCGAAGAGCGCGGTCGCGGCCAGGACCGCGGTCGCGATCGCGATGCCCTTGGTGATCGCCTTCGTGGTGTTGCCGACGGCGTCGAGGTCGGTGAGCACGCGGGCGCCGTCGTCGTCGATGTCGCCGGACATCTCCGCGATGCCCTGCGCGTTGTCGCTCACCGGACCGAAGGTGTCCATGGCGACGATGACGCCGGCGGTGGTGAGCAGGCCGCAGCCGGCGAGGGCGACGGCATAGAGCGCGGCACCGCCGCCGATGAGGAACGCGCCGTAGACCGCGCCGCCGATCAGCAGCGCGGCGTAGACGGCCGACTCCAGGCCGAGCGAGATGCCCGAGAGGATGACGGTTGCCGGGCCGGTCAGCGAGCTGCGGCCGATGTCCTTGACCGGCTTGCGGCTGGTCTCGGTGAAGTAGCCGGTGAGTTGCTGGATGGTGGCGGCGAGCACCACGCCGATCAGGACGGCCACGAAGCCGAGGACCTGCGGGCTGACCTCCATGTCCACGCCGTCGGAGATGCTGGGCAGGTAGGTGAAGGCCGCCGCCGCGACGAGCACGAGGGAGACCGCCGCCGAGGCGAAGAAGCCCCGGTTGATCGGCACCATGCCGCTGGAGTCGCCCGCCGCCGGTCGCGTCGCCAGGACGCCGACGACCGAGGCGATGATGCCGATGGCCGCGATCATCAGCGGGAAGACCATGCCCACGTTGCCGAAGAAGACCTGCCCGAGGATGAGGGCGGCGACGAGGGTCACCGCGTAGGACTCGAAGAGGTCCGCGGCCATGCCGGCGCAGTCCCCGACGTTGTCGCCCACGTTGTCGGCGATGGTCGCCGCGTTGCGGGGGTCGTCCTCGGGGATGCCCGCCTCGACCTTGCCGACCAGGTCCGCGCCGACGTCGGCGGCCTTGGTGAAGATGCCGCCGCCGACGCGCATGAACATGGCGAGCAGGGCGCCGCCGAAGCCGAAGCCCTCGAGCACCACCGGTGCGGTCTCGTCGAACAGCAGCAGGGCCAGGGCGGCACCGAACAGTCCCAGCCCGATGGTGATCATGCCGACCACGCCGCCGGTGCGGTACGCGATGCGGAAGGAGGGCTGGTAGCCACCCGTCCGGGCGGCCGCGGCCACCCGGACGTTGCCGCGGGTGGCCAGCGTCATGCCGATGAAGCCGACGGCCGCGGAGAACAGCGCGCCGACGAGGAAGAAGACCGCGCGACCGGCGCGGGTGCCCCAGCCGCCGTCCGCCACGGGCAGGACGAGCAGGAGCAGGAAGACGATGACGGCGAAGATGCCCAGCGTCCGGAACTGCCTGCGCAGGAAGGCCGCCGCACCCTCCTGGACCGCCTGCGCGATCTCGCGCATCTTCGTGGTGCCCTGGTCGGCGGCCATGACGGCCTTGACCAGGTAGGCGGCGAAGCCCAGAGCGGCCAGCGAGATGACGAGGATGACGGCGACGAGCGCCGTGTCCCCACCGGACAGGGAATCGTCGGGCATGCGTGTTCCTCCCAGCGTCGACCGCCGCCGTCGAGCGCCGTTGCTCGCCGGTGCGGCGGAGGTGCCGATGCGGCACCGGTGAGGCGCCTGCAACGGGCGGAAGTGTAAGGGAGATCACACGATGTGCATCCCCCCTGAACACTGCGTTCTCGCCGGTCCTCCGCCCGGGGTCGGCCGGTTCCCCCGACCGGGTTGCCGCGGGGTGTGACAGTGGAGGTGCGGGGAGCGACGCACGCCCTCCGCGGAGGCGCAGCAGGCGCCGGGCGCAGCGCCCGGCGGGCACCAGCGAGGAGGCCCGGTGACCACGCTCCACCCGGCCGGTCCGGCACCGCTCCCCCGGGCCGACCGTGCGCCGGGGGCCGCTCCGGACGGCCCCCTTCCGGGGGCCGAGCTGCTGGCCTCGCTGCTGGCCACCACCGCCGAGGACGAGCAGCCGGTCACGCACGTGCACTCGGTGCCCGTCCGCGAGCGGCGCACGCTGGCCTGGCCGGAGTGGGTCAGCGAGCCGCTGAGGACCCGCCTGGAGGAGCGGGGGGTCTCCGCTCCCTACGCCCACCAGGTGGAGGCCGCGCAGCTCGCGCACGACGGGCGGCACGTCGTCGTCGCCACGGGGACGGCGTCGGGCAAGTCCCTGGCCTACCAGCTGCCCGCGCTGAGCAGGCTCGCCGAGGACCCGCGGGCCTGCGTGCTCTACCTCGCCCCGACCAAGGCGCTGGCACGGGACCAGCTCGCCGCGGTGGCGGCGCTGGCCGACCCGTCGGTGCGCCCGGCGGCCTACGACGGGGACACCCCGGGCGAGGAGCGCGACTGGGTGCGGCGGCACTCCCGGTGGATCGTGACCAACCCGGACATGCTGCACCGCGGGATCCTGCCGGCCCACCAGAAGTGGTCCTCCACCCTGCGCCGGGTGGCCTACGTCGTCATCGACGAGTGCCACGCCTACCGGGGGGTCTTCGGCTCGCACGTCGGCCACGTGCTGCGCCGGTTGCGCCGGATCTGCCGGCGGTACGGCGCCGAGCCGGTCTTCGTGCTCGCCTCGGCCACCGTCGCCGATCCCGCCGGCGCCGCCTCGCGGCTGGTCGGCGAGCCGGTGGCCGCGGTGACGGAGGACGGCTCGCCCCGCCCGGGCGCGACGTTCGCCCTGTGGGAGCCCCCGCTCACCGAGCACACCGGCGAGCACGGTGCGCCGCTGCGCCGGTCGGCCGCCGCGGACGCCGCCGGGCTGCTCGCCGACCTGGTGGAGCGGGGGGCGCGCACGCTGGCGTTCGTGCGCTCGCGGCGCAGCGCCGAGTCCGTCGCCGAGCAGGCCCGCCGCCTGCTGCACGACCGCGGCCGGGACGACCTCGTGCGCCGGGTCGACTCCTACCGCGGCGGCTACCTGCCCGAGGAGCGGCGGGAGCTGGAACGGGCGCTCTCGTCCGGCGATCTCCTGGGCGTGGCCACGACCAACGCCCTGGAGCTCGGCATCGACATCGCCGGGCTGGACGCGGTCGTCCTGGCCGGCTACCCGGGGACGCTGGCCTCGCTGTGGCAGCAGGCCGGTCGTGCCGGCCGGGCGCAGCGCGAGTCGCTGGTCGTCTTCGTGGCCCGGGACGACCCGCTGGACCACTACCTCGCCCACCACCCGCAGGCGGTGTTCGGGCGGGCGATCGAGGCCACCGTCACGGACCCGTCGAACCCCTACGTGCTCGGCCCGCAGCTGTGCTGCGCCGCCGCCGAGCTGCCGCTGCGCCCCGACGACCTCCCGGACTTCGGCGGCCCCGCCGCCGAGGTGGCGGTCGAGCAGCTGGTGGCCGACGGGCAGCTGCGCCGCCGGCCGACCGGCTGGTACTGGGCCGGCCGCGGACGGCCGGACGTCGACATCCGGGGCAGCGGTGACGAACCGGTGTCGATCATCGAGGGCGCCACCGGCCGGCTGCTGGGCACCGTCGACGGCGGCGCCGCGCACGCCACCGTGCACGAGGGCGCCCTCTACGTGCACCGGGGCGAGACCTTCGTCGTCGACGAGTTCGACGTGGAGGACGCCTGCGCCGCGGTGCACCCGGAGAGCCCGGAGTGGACCACCGTCGCGCGCGACGTCACCGACCTCTCGATCGTCTCGCCCGACCGCAGCCGCCGGCTCGGGACGGTCACCGCGCACACCGGCGTCGTCGACGTGACCAACCAGGTGGTCGCCTACCAGCGCCGGCGGCTCGGGACCGGGGAGGTGCTCGCCGAGTTCCCGCTCGACCTGCCGGCCCGCCAGCTGCGCACCCGCGCGGTGTGGCTGACCCTCGGCGACCGGGCCGTGGAGCGCGCCGAGCTCGAGGAGGTGGAGCTCCCCGGCTCGCTGCACGCTGCCGAGCACGCCGCGATCGGGATCCTGCCGCTGCTGGCGACCTGCGACCGGTGGGACCTCGGCGGCCTGTCGACCGCCCTCCACCCGGACACCGGAACCGCGACGATCTTCGTCTACGACGGGCACCCCGGCGGAGCGGGCTTCGCCGAGCGCGGCTTCGAGGTGCTCCGCGAGTGGCTGCAGGCCACCCGCGCCACCGTGGCCAGCTGCGAGTGCGAGAGCGGCTGCCCCTCCTGCGTCCAGTCGCCGAAGTGCGGCAACGGCAACGACCCGCTGGACAAGGCCGGGGCCGTGCGGGTGCTCGACGTCGTGCTGGACGAGCTCGCCGTCGCCGGCGACCTCCTCGCCGACGACCCCCCGCCCTCCGACGACGGGCCGCCGGCCGGTCCCTCCGAGCCCGATCTCGTCTTCTGAGGGCTCCGCGCCCGGGACCACCGGGCCGGCACGGGCCCGGGCGCTCACCGTCCGGTCGCCGACGGGCCCGAGGTGCACCCGGACGCTGACCTCGACCTCCACGACCCCGCCGGGACGCACGGCGCAGGAGTCCAGCTCCGCGCCGTTCTCGTCGGCGATCGCCGCGGCGACGGCGCACGGCGCGGGATCGGCGAGCACCGCCCGTCCCGCGGCGGCGAGCGCGGTCAGGTCGGCCGCGCTCCCGGCGCGGTGCCGGGCGACCGCGGCCGCACCCACGAGGACGCCGGCGAGCCCGACGAGCGCGAGCACCCCGCTCAGCGCCAGCACCCAGACGGTCGCCGACCCTCGCTCGTCCGACGCCCTCACGGCGCGGTACCGGGTTCGCGCAGCGCCACGGCCGAGGCCTGCACCCGGGTGCGCAGCGGGACCGGTCCCAGGGGCGAGACCTCCGCGCTGACGGTGACCCGCACCCGTTCCGCGGCGGGCCGCACGGTCGTCACCGCGCCGGCGGGCGCCACCCGACCGGCCAGCTCGGCGACCACGGCGTCGGCCTCCCCGCGCGCGGCGGCCCGCGCGCCCTCCCGGGCCGCGTCGACGCACCGCAGGTGGGCGCCCACCACCGTCACCGCCGCGACCGCGCAGACCAGGACGAGCACGAGGACCGGCAGGACGACGGCGGTCTCCGCGGTCACCATGCCGGATTCCGTGCGGGCCGGGCGCGGGCGCGGTCTCGAACCGGAACGGGGAGCCCGCACGTCAGGCCAGCGTCGCCAGGGCGCGGTCCACCAGGTCGGTCAACCCGTCGACGACCGAGTCACCGGTGACCACCCGGTAGAGGACCGCGGCGAACGCGCACGCCGCCACCGTCCCGACCGCGTACTCCGCGGTGCTCATGCCGGCCTCCGGCGCCGCCTGCAGCACGGTCAGCCGCCGGTGCAGCCCGGCGCGCACCCGGGAGCGGGGACGGGCGGCCGGCGCGGCCGTCTCCGGGTGGTCGGGCACGGTCGCTGAGCTGCTGGGCACGGTCGCCTCCTGGCGTCGGGGCCCGCGGGTCGGGCCGTGCAACGAGCCTCCGGCCGCCGCACCGGGTCGCCCAGAGCGCGCCGGCATCTGTGGAGAGCGGCCCCTGCTGTGGATGCAGCGGCCCGGCGGGAGCCCCAAGTGCGGCACCAGTGCGGCCCAAGGGGTGCCCGGCAGCCTTCGACCTGCACCCCCACGACGCCACGACGACAGGGACGAGCCCATGGACACCGACGTGCTGGACGACGGCAACCTCCGCCTGGAGTTCACGACCACCGGGGAGGACAGCAACGGAGCGCTGCACCAGATGCGGGCCGAGTACCGGCCGGACTCGGCTCTGCCGCCCGCGCACCTGCACCCGCAGCAGGACGAGCGGTTCACCGTGCTGCAGGGGAAGATGTGGTGCCTGGTGGACGGCGTCGAGACCACCGTCCGCGCCGGGGAGAGCATCGACATCCCGGCCGGGAGCGTGCACCAGATGCGCAACCCCGGCGCGGCGAGCGCCGTCGTCACCTGGGAGACCAGGCCGGCGCTGCGGACGGCCGAGTTCCACCTGCAGATGGCCGCCGCGCGCCAGGCGGGGGACATCGCCGCGGTGCTGGCGGTGGTCGACGAGTTCGCCGACGTCTTCGTGCTGGCGCCTCGGTCCTGACCGGACCGAGCGGGATCAGCCGAAGACGTCCCCGGCGATCCCGAGCACCAGCGGCACCACCCCGAGGCACAGGAACGCGGGGAGGAAGCAGGCGCCCAGGGGTGCGAGCACCCAGATCCCGGCGCGCTGCACCGCTGCGGCGGTGGCGGCCCTCGCGGCGGCCCGGCCCTCCGCGGCGAGGGTGCGCAGGCCGCCGGCGACCGCGGCCCCCGACTCGCCCGCCCGCACGAGCACGCGGGCCAGCGGCGCGAGCTCGGGCGGGACCTCGGCCCAGGCCCGGTGCGGACCGGCGCCCAGGCGGGACAGCGCGGCCACCGCGCGCAGCTGCCCGCCCAGCGGGCCGCCCACCGCTCCCCCGACCGCCTCGAGGGCGCCCTCGACGGGCAGGCCGGCGGCGAGGCACACGCCGAGGAGGTCGCAGGCCGCCGGCAGGTCGCGTGCCACCGCCGCGCGATCGGGCGCCCCACCGTCGGGTGCCCGGGCGCGCAGGAGGCGCTCGGCCACGACCGCTGCCGCAGCGCCCGCGCCGAGGCCCACCGGCCCGCCGAGGAGCACGGCGACGAGCCCGCCGACGGCGGCCGGGAGGAGCCACCGCCGCACGCGCGCCCCTCCCGCGCCGGCGCCCCGGTCCGGAGCCGGTGTCCCCGCGCCGCCCGCCCGCATCGCCGCCCAACGGGCGGCACCTGCCCCGGGCGCCGGCCACAGTACGAGCGCTCCTGCGAGGAGCAGCAGCGCTGCCGTCGACTGGGGGCTCACGGGCGCCGGCCCGGCCCGGTCACCGCAGCGCCCGCTGGAGCAGCCGGTGCGACCAGGCCAGCCCGGCCGCCTCCAGCGCCACGCCGGCCACCAGCAGCACCTGCCCGACGGCGGTGGTGGTGAGCACTCGCCACGGATCGGCGCCCACCCCGCTGCCCATGAGCAGCCCGAGCAGGGGCAGCCCGGCGAGCACCGCGGCGCTGGCCCGCGGTCCGGCCGTCGCCGTCCGCAGCTCCGAGCGGTGCCGGACGCGGGCCCGCAGGTCGTCCTCGACCGCCGTGGCCACCGCGGCGAGCGAGCAACCGGTCCGGGCGCTGAGCCGGGTCGCTGCCGCGATCCGGGCGAGCGCCTCGCCGAGCTCACCGTCCGCCGGGGACCCGGGCCGGTCGGGCGACCGCACCGCCGCGGCCAGCTCCCGCCCCGTGCCGGCGTCCCCGCAGGCGTACCGTGCCGCCGCGGCGGCGTCCTCCAGCGACCGGCCGCTGCGGAGGTCGGCCGCGAGGGCGGCCAGGCCGTCGGCGAGCCCGCGGAGCGCGGCGTCGGTCACGGCGGCCGCCCGTCGCGTGGCGGTGGCGCGCACGACGGCGACCGCCGTGGCTCCCGCCAGCGCGGCGACCAGGGGCGTGCTCACCACCGCACCGGCCGCGGCGGCGCCCAGGGCGATCAGCGCCGTCCCCGACCGACCGGCGACTCCCCGTCCGATCCCGCTCCGCACGTCGTCGGCCGCGACGAGCCGGTCCGACGCCCGCCGGGCGGGCCAGAGGAGCAGTGCCGCGGCGCCGGCGAGGAGCACGGCCGTCACGGGTTGGCCTCCCCCGCCAGCAGCGCCCGCAGCCGTGCCGCTCCGGGGCACGGGCCTCCGTCGGCCCGCCACGCGGGCTCGACCACCACCAGCTGCCCGTCGCGCCGCAGCACCCCCAGCTCGTCGACGCGGCGCCCCGACGCGGTGCGGCGCAGGTGGACGACGACGTGCAGAGCCGCCGCCGTCAGGCTGTGCACCGCCTCTCGGTCCAGCCCCGCAGCGACCCCCAGCGCCTCCAGCCGGGCGGGCACCTCGGCCGGCCGATTGGCGTGCAGGGTGCCGCACCCGCCGTCGTGACCGGTGTTCAGCGCGGCCAGCAGCTCGGCCACCTCGGCGCCGCGCACCTCCCCCACCACCAGCCGGTCCGGCCGCATCCGCAGCGCCTGCCGGACGAGGTCGCGCAGGGTCACCTCGCCCACGCCCTCCACGTTCGGCGGGCGCGTGAGCAGGGCGACGACGTGCGGGTGGGCGGGCGCCAGCTCGGCGGCGTCCTCGCAGGTCAGGACCCGCTCGGACGGGCCGACCTCGCCGAGCAGGGCGGAGAGCACCGTCGTCTTGCCCGAGCCGGTGCCCCCGGTGACGAGGAAGGCCAGCCGCCGCCGCACGAGGGCGCGCAGCAGGTCCGCGCTCTCGCCGGGCAGGGCACCGAGCGCCTGCAGGTCGGCCAGGCTGCGGGAGCACCGGCGCAGGACCCGCAGCGAGAGGCACGTGCTGCCCGCGACGGGTGCGAGCACCGCGTGCAGGCGGGTGCCGTCGGGGAGACCCACGTCCACCCAGGGCGCCGCGTCGTCCAGCCGGCGCCCCGCCGACGCCGCCAGCCGCACGGCCAGCCGCCGCACGGCGTCGTCGTCGGTGAAGCGCACGCCGCTGAGCTCCAGGCCGCAGCCGCGGTCGACCCAGACCCGGTCGGGTGCGGCCACGAGGACGTCGGTGACGTCCGGCCGGCGCAGCAGCGGCTCGAGCGGCCCCGCGCCGGCCAGCTCGTCGACCGCGTCACGCACCGCCCGGAGCACGTCGTCGTCGCCCAGCAGCCCGCCGCTCTCCTGCCGGACGACCGCGGCGACCTCGGCCTGCGTGGGGACGCCCGGCTCCAGCGCGAGCCGGGCCCGCACCCGGTCGAGCAGGCCGGCGTTCACGCCGCCGCCTCCCGCACCCGGGCCAGGGCCCGGCGCACGACGCCGCCGAGCGGCGTGCGCGCGGCCACGGCCGGGACCTCGCCGCGCTCCCCGCGGGGTACCGCGCTGCGGTCGTGCGGCAGCTCGGCGAGCACGGGGCGGCCGACGGCGTCGGCCACCTCGCCGGTGGACAGGCCACCGGGCACCGGACGCACCACCAGGTGCGCCGCCGTCCACGGCGACCCCGGCGCGGAGACCAGGAGCCGGGCGGCCGTGGCCGCGCGCAGCCGTGCGGGCACCACGAGCAGCGCCAGGTCGGCCTCGGCGAGGACGGCGTGCGTCGTGGCGCAGCAGCCACCGGGCCCCGGCCGCGGCAGGTCGACGACCACGGGCGAGCCCTCGGACCGGGCGGCCGAGACCACCGCGCGGACCGCTGCCTCGGGCAGCTCCAGCCCGCCCGACCGCGCCGCGGCCAGGACGTGCACCCCGGCGACCTCGGGCAGGCAGGCGCGCAGCGCTTCGGCCGAGACCCGGCCCCGGAGGCCGGTGAGGTCCGGCCAGCGCAGGCCGTCGATGCGCTCGGCGCCCAGCAGCAGGTCCAGGCCCGCGCCCCACCCGTCGGCGTCCACCAGGACCGACCCCGGCGCAGCGGCCACCGCGAGCGCCGCGGCCACGGTGCTGGCGCCCGCACCGCCGCAGCCACCTCCGACGGCGGTCAGCCACCCCCGCGCGACCGGCGCACGGACGGCCTCGGCCGCCCGCGACAGCAGCCAGCCCTCGTCGGCGGGCAGCAGCGCCACCCGCTCGGCGCCCACCTCCACCGCCGCCGCCCACTCCGGTGCGGGCAGCTCCGCGCGGGCGACGACCACCAGCCCCGCCCGCCGGCCCAGGGCGCGGACCGCCGGCGAGCCGAGGACGTCTGCGCCGAGCAGCACCAGGGGCGCGGTCCGGTGCGCTCGGCGCAGCGGTGGGCCGCCGACCGCCACCTCGGGCTCGGTGCCGGCGGCGGCGAGCACGCGCAGCAGGTCGTCGAGCAGGTCCTCGTCGCGGCTGACGACCAGCGGCCGGCGGGAGGGATCGGGGGGTGCGGAGGCGGCGGGCACGGCTGCCAGCCCACCCGGCAGTGGGCGAACAGTGCCAGAGCGGCCCGCGAACTGTGGATGACTCCTTCGGGTGTGGACGGCGCGCGGGATCCGTCACACCCGTCGGGCCCTACTAGCCTCATGCCTCGTGACCCGCGCCGCGGCGTTCTTCGACCTGGACAAGACGATCATCGCCAAGTCCAGCACCCTGGCCTTCGGCCGTCCGCTCTTCCAGGGCGGGCTGATCAACCGGCGGACGGTCCTCAAGACCGCCTACGCCCAGTTCGTGTTCTCCCTCGCCGGGGCGGATGCCCAGCAGATGGAGCGGCTGCGCGCCCAGATGACCGCGATGGTCACCGGCTGGGACGCCGCCGCCGTCCGCGAGATCGTCCGCGAGACCCTGCACGAGATCGTCGACCCACTGGTCTACGCCGAGGCGGCGGACCTGATCGAGGAGCACCGGGCCGCCGGGCGGGAGATCGTCATCGTCTCGAGCAGCGGCGCGGAGATGGTCGAGCCGATCGGCGAGATGCTGGGCGCCGACCGCGTCGTCGCCACCCGGATGGTCGTCGAGGACGGCCGGTACACCGGCGAGATCGACTTCTACGCCTACGCGGAGAACAAGGCCGCCGCGATGCGCGAGGTGGCTGCCGAGGGCGGCTACAACCTGGCCGACTGCTTCGCCTACAGCGACTCGGTCACCGACCTGCCCATGCTGACCGCCGTCGGGCACCCGACGGCGGTGAACCCCGACCGCGGCCTGCGCAAGGCTGCGCTGCAGCACGGCTGGCCGGTGCTGCGCTTCGAGCGGCCGGTGAGCATGCGGTCCCGCTTCTCGGCGTCCGGCGCTCCGGTCGTCACCGGTGCGGCCGCGATGGGCGTGGGCGCCGCGGTCGTGGGCCTGGCCTGGTACGCCCGGCACCGGACGAGCCGCTCGGTCCTCCCGGACACCCCCGGACCGCTTCCCGGACGACGACGCCGCCGCGGGGCCTGATCGCCCCCGGCGCACCGGCGCCGCTGTGCACAGGGCACCGCCCCGGCGGGGCGCCGCCCGTGGCGGAACCGGTTCGGCCATCCTGCGGACGTGCTCACCGCGGTCCTCGCCTGGCTCGCGGCCCTGTCCGTGTGCGTGGCCGCCTCGTTCGTCGGGCAGTCCGTGCGCACGGCCCCGCGTCGCCGGCGCCGCCGGCCGGCCGCGCGGTTCGGGCTGTTCCTGTCGCTGTCGGGACCCTGGTTGTCGGTGCTGGGGGCCTTCGCGTACGCCGCCAGCACCGGTTCCTGGCTCCCGGCTGCGGCCGCCGGTGCGGTCGCGGTGACCGTCGTCGCGGTGACGGGGCTGCTGGTCGCGCCCCGCTGATCCGCCGGCCGGTCCACCGGCCGCCGCGCTCAGCCGCGGAGCAGGCTCTCGCAGATGGCCAGGCCCTCGAGGGCGCCGTGCTCGGTGGCCTGGCAGCAGTGCACCAGCCAGCGCGCGACGCCCGCGGGCTCGCCGGAGGCGTAGCCGGCCAGCGCCTCGGCGTAGGCGGCGGCGCCGAACTCGGCGAAGCCGACCTCCGGGGCCGAGACCGCCTTCGGGTCCAGCCCCCGGGTGATGCCGGTCAGCCGACCGGCTGCCCGGGCCACCAGGCCGTCGGCCACCCCGAAGGGCGCCATCGCGGCGATCTCGCCGTGCACCAGCGCGGCCACCAGCACCGCCGGCGCGGCCGTCTGACCGGTGATCAGCGAGAACAGCCCGGTGAGCCGCGGGCCGGCGTGCGGGGCGGGACGGCCGAGGTCGGCACGGTCGACCCGGTCGCTCGCGGCCAGCACGTGCATGCGGGCCAGCACCTGGCCCGGCGCCCGGGGCCAGGTCTCCACCATGCTGCCCAGACCCGCGGACAGCCGGAGCGCTCCCTGCACGACCGGGTCGTCGACGGCACCGGCCCGCAGGTCGGCCAGCGGCACGTCCACACCCTCGAGCGCGGCCGAGGCGCGGGCGCCCCGCAGCGCGGACTCGATGCTCACCCCGGCCGACTCGCGCCGCAGCACGCGGTGGCCCAGCAGCCGGTCGATGCCGGTGCGGGCGGCGTCGGCGGCGGCGCGCACCCCGGGCAGCTCGAGCAGCGGTGCCAGCGGATCGGGTGCGCCCGGCCGGGCTGCGGGACCGGCGGCTCCGGGACGGACCGGGATGCTCACGTTGACTCCTCGCTCACGCTGCGGTGCTGGTGCGCGGATCCGCCTGGGACGGGCCGCCCCGACGACGGTACGAGGCACGCTCCGCCGGCCGGCGGCCACCTGGCTACGCTGCCACCCACCATGGCCTCCCCGCTGACCCTGCTGCTCGTCCGTCACGGGCAGAGCGAGTGGAACGCCGCAGGACTGCTGCAGGGGCAGACCCCGCACGTGCCGCTGACCGCGCTCGGGCGCAGCCAGGCCGAGGAGGCCGCCGCTGAGCTGGCCGCCCTCTCCCCCGGCGCGCTCATCAGCAGCGACCTGCTGCGCGCGGTGCAGACCGCCGAGGCGTGCGCCCGCACGACCGGTCTCCCGGTGGAGACGACGCCGGCGCTGCGCGAGCAGGGCTACGGCGTGCTCGAGGGCCGCCCCTCGCGCGAGCTGTGGGACGTCGTGGACTGGAGCGACGCGCAGTGGTCGGCCGAGGGCGGGGAGAGCCTCGCCGAGCTGCACGGCCGGGTCGAGGCCTACCTCAAGCACCTCTGCGCCGAGCCACCTGCCGAGGTGATCGCGCTGGTCACCCACGGGGACACCATCCGGGCGATCCAGGCGGTCGTGGCCGGCCTGGGCGCCGACGCGATGCCGGCGGTCACGCCGCACAACGGCAGCGTCACGCGGCTGGAGTTCCACCCGTGACCCACCGCGCTCGCGCCGGGGACCCGGCGACGCCGGCGCACCGCTCCACACGATGAGGCTCACCGGCCCCTGGGAGTCGGTCGCCCTGCTCACCGCCCTGCCGGTCCCGGCACGGGCGGCGACCTCCACGCGCGGGGTGCTGCCGTGGGCGCCGCTGGTGGGCGTGCTGCTCGGCGGGATCGCGGTCGCCGTCGGCGGAACCGGCACCCACCTGGTCTCGCCGCTCACCGGTGCGGTGCTGGCCGTCGCCGCGCTCGCCCTGCTCACCCGCGGGCTGCACCTGGACGGGCTGGCCGACACCGCCGACGGCCTCGGCCCGCTGCGCGGCCGCGAGCGGGCGCTCCAGGTCATGCACCAGAGCGACGTCGGGCCGTTCGGCGTGGTCACGCTGGTGCTCACCCTGCTGCTGCAGGTGGCCTGCCTGGCGGCACTCCTCCCGCGTGACGGCGGCTGGCTCGCGCTCTGGGCCGCGGTCGCCGGCGCGCGGCTGGTCATGGCCCGCTCCGGGCTGCCGAACGTGGCGGTCGCCGAAGGCTCCTCGTTGGGGCGCACCGTGGCGGGAACCGTCTCCGCCGGGTGGCTCGCCGGTTCCGCGGTGCTCGTGCTCCTGCTCGCGGCCGGTGCGGCGGCCGCCGTGGTGGACCCGCGTCACGCCGGGGTGCTGGGTGCCGCCCTCGTCGCCGGCGCGCTCGCGGCGGAGCTCCTGCACCGCCGGGCCACTCGGCGGATCGGCGGCACCACCGGCGACGTCATGGGCGCCATGGCGGAGGTGGCGACGGCGGCGACCCTGCTGGTCGCCGCCGCCACCTGGTAGCCGGGCCGACCCGGTCGGGCGAGGTCAGCGGCGGCGCAGCAGCCCGCCCACCAGCGACCCGAGGCCGCCGGTGGTGGCGGGCGCGGCCGCCCGGCCACGGCCCATCCGGCGGCCACCCACGGCCGACCGCGTCGACGGCCGGCCCGTCCCGCGCGCCGGTCGAGCGACGCGTCCGCTCCGGGCCGCGCCGCGTGCGGCGCCTTCAGCAGTTCCCATCAGTCGTCCGAGGATGCTCATGGCTGCTGGGTGCCCCGTCGACCGCGGTCCGACCCGTCCTCGGGGGCGGCCGACGGCGTGGCGTCACGCGCTGTCGAGGGGCGTGGACCAACCACCGGTCGGCTCAGCGGGCACCCAGTGCGTCGGCCATCCGGTGGTGCGGAGCCGCCTCGTCGTGCCGGCTCTGCCGCTCCAGCGTGCGGGCCAGGGCCCGGCGGGCCCAGCCGTTCGCCGGCGCCAGCGCGACCAGGCGGGTCAGCGCGCCCTCCGCGCGGGCGAGCTGGGCGGAGCCGAAGTAGGCCCGCGCGAGCGCCTCCAGCGCGGCCTCGTTCTCGGGCTCGGCCGCGACGACCGGCTCGAGGATGCGGGCAGCCTCGTCGGGGCGGCCCATCGCCAGGTGCAGGTCCGCGCGCAGGAACTCGGAGTGCAGGTCGATCTCGAACGGCTGGCTCACGGTCCGACCAACGCGGGGCCCCCGCGCCCTCTTCCCCGCGACGGGCCGGACCGCCGCCCGCGCATCCGCGCCGCCATGACCGGGCGAAGAGGGTGCATCCGCCTCCCGACCGAGGAGCCCGCCATGCAGCTTCGCCCCCTCCCCTCCCGTGGAACGACCGGCGGCGGCCGGCCGGCGCGGGCCATCGACGAGCACGGCCGCAGCTACGACCCGCGCGTCTTCGCCGTCCAGCGCGTCGGCGCGCTCGCCGTCGCCGCGGTGATCCTGGTCTTCGGCCTGCTCGGCTTCGCCGGTGGCCTGGACTTCTTCTCCACCGACGGCGAACCGATCCTGGGCATGTCGTCCAACGGTCTGCTCTCGACGGTCTCGGTGGTCACCGCCGCCGTCCTCGTGCTCGCCGCGCTGCGCAGCCCGCGGACGGCCTCGACGCTGATGATGGTCGTCGGGGTGCTGTTCCTCGTCGCCGGCCTGGCCAGCCTGGCGGTGCTGCGGACCGACGCCAACCTGCTCGCCTTCGAGATCGAGAACGTGGTGTTCTCCGAGGTGACCGGTCTGGTGCTGCTGCTCCTGGGCGCCTACGGCCGGGTCAGCGGCAACCTCCCGCCCGACAGCCCCTACGCCCGGCCCCGGACCGACGACGACGGCGGACCGGAATCGGTCCCCTCGACGCCGGCCGAGTTCGCCGCCGAGCGAGCCATGCGCGAGGCCGAGATCGCCGTGGTCAACCACGTCGCGACCGACGACCAGCGACGCCGCGTGGAGGCCATGGCCCGGGTGCACACGCGTGGCGAGCGGCGCCGGGTGTGGATGAGCTTCGACTGAGCCGCCGGCTCAGCCGTCCTCGGGCTCGGGGAAGCGGGCACCGGCCGGGAGCCGGGCACCCGCCTCCACGACCGAGCGGTGCCCGACCAGCGCGATCTCGCCCTCCCCCCCGACGGTGGCCCGCTCGCCGATCTCGACCCCGTCGTCGAGCACCGACCGGGTCACCGTCGCCCCCGCCCGCACCCGGACGCCGGGCAGCAGGACGGAGTCCACGACCGTCGCCCCGCGCTCGACGACCACGCCGGGGGACAGCACCGACCCGCGCACCTCCCCGGCCACCCGGGTGCCGCCGGAGACCAGGCTGTCCTCCACCACGGCGCCGCGCAGGAGCCGCGCGGCGCTGTGCCTCCCGCCCCGGGTGCGGATCGCCCAGGATGGGTCGTCGAGGTCCAGCGGCGGCTCCTCCTGGATGAACTCGCGGTGCGCCTCCCAGTAGGCCGGGACGGTGCCGACGTCGCGCCAGTAGCCGTCCAGCGGGAAGGCGCGGGCCAGCCCGTCGGCGGTCTGCGCGGGGAGGAGCTGCGTGCCGAGGTCCTCGAGCCCCTCCTCCCCCGCGTCCCGGGCGAGGGCCTCGAGCCGGTCGAGCGTCTCGGTGGGCGAGAAGACGAAGACCTCGTTGGTCGCCGTCGTCGTCGCCGGCTTGTCGGGCTTGTAGGCGTACCCGGTCACCCGACCGCCGTCGACCTCGACGATGCCGTAGCGCGGGGCGTCGTCGGCGGTCACCTCGGTGGTCACCATCGTCACCTCGGCCCCCGAGCCGAGGTGGGCGTCGGCGACCTCCCGGTAGTCCAGCTTGTAGACGGCGTCGGAGCTGGCGACGACGAGCGCGTCAGGGGCGAACGCGCGGATCAGCTCGGCCTGGCGCCACAGCGAGTCGGCGGTGCCGGTGTGCCAGCCCCCGCGGTCGGTGCCCTGGAAGGGCGGCAGCGTCAGCAGCCCGCCGGTGGTGCGGTCGAGGTCCCACGGGCGGCCGTTGGCCAGGTGGTCCGAGATCGACGTCGGGTGGAACTGGATGTTCACCCAGACGTCCGCGATGCCGGAGTGCAGGCAGTTGCTGAGCGGGAAGTCGATCAACCGGTAGACCCCGGCGAAGGGGACGGCCGGCTTGGCCCGCCGGTCGGTCAGCAGCTCCAGGCGGCCACCCGCGCCACCGGCCAGCACGAGCACGAGGATGCGGGGAAGCGCCATGGGCGGCCCCTACCCGCCGCGGCGCGGGCCACGCCTGCTCCGGCTCAGCGCCCCGGGTACGGGTTCGCCTTCAGCGCGCGGGCCAGGTGCGCGGCGTTCTCGGCGAGGGTGGCGGTGGTCGAGGCGACCGCCTCCGGCGTCTCGTCGAGGTCCTTGTAGTCGGTGCCGCCCATGGCCTGGTCGTTCCAGTAGGTGCCGCCCTGCGAGGGGATCGTGAAGCCGATGTCGTCCAGCCCCTGGAAGAGGTCGGCGATGATCTTGTGCGCACCGTCCTCGTTGCCGACGACGGCGGCGACCGCGACCTTGCCCGCGACCAGCGGGCGCCCGGAGTCGTCGGTCTCGGACAGCTCGCCGTCCAGCCGCTCGAGGACACGCTGCGCCACGCTGCTCATGTGACCGACCCAGGTCGGCGTCGACACGATGAGGATGTCGGCGGCCATCAGCTGCTCGCGGATGGCCGGCCAGGCGTCGCCCTCGCCCATGTCGATCTCGACGCCGGGCTTCACGTCGTGGTCCACGACGCGCACGACATCACCGGTCACCCCGTGCCTGCCCAGCTCCTCGAGGATCTGGCGCGCCATCAGGTCGCTGCTGGACGGTGCGGGAGACGCCTTGAGGCTGCAGACGAGCGCCAGTGCGCGGAGGGGCGTGGGATCGGTCATGCACGGTCAGATGCCCCGCAACCGACCTCGCTCACACATCAGCCCCGCACCGAGCCGAGGAAGCCCAGCGCGCGCCGGCGGAGCTCGGCGGCCCGCTCGACGACCACCTCGGCCGGATCGCGGTCGAGCAACCACGGCGGGATCTCCGTCCTGACCCGCTGCGCGCAGCCGAGGTCGGCGCACACGTAGGTGCCGACGGTGTTCCCGTTGCGGCCCGCGGCCCCGGTGCGCCGGGCCGTGAACAACGAGACGGCGTCGCCGGCCTGCGCGGTCTGGCAGAGCAGGCACATCGCCGTCGTGCGGGCCGACATGCGCGACTCCGCTGCGCGGAGCGCGATGCCCACCGGTGCGCCCCCGCCGTCGGCGTCCTCGACGACGAGGTAACCCCGCAGCGGCGCCTTGGGGTCCCGCCAGCCGAGCAGCTCGAGCCGGTGCCACTCCAGCGTGGCGAAGTCCTTCGGCAGCGCCAGCGCCCTGGCCTCCCCCTGGGAGCAGTTGACGAACGAGCGGCGGACCTGCGGCTCGGTGAGGGCGTGCACGATCGGTCTCCTCGCTGGTGGACGGCCGGCCCATCCTGCGCGACGGAGGCCGGCCGCTCACCCGCTTTTCCCGAGGACCGGCTCAGGCGGGGAGGTCACCGCCCGGACCGGCCGCCTCGGCGAGCAGCCGCTCGCGCTGCTCCTGCGGCAGGCGGTCGACGTAGACGGTGCCGTCGAGGTGGTCCACCTCGTGCTGCAGGCAGCGGGCGGCCATCCCGGTCGCCTCGATGCGCACCGGGTCGCCGTGCACGTCGACGCCGTCGACCCGGGCTCGGAAGGCACGCGGCAGCTCGGCGTAGGGGCCCGGCACCGACAGGCAGCCCTCCTCGGTGACCTCCTCGGCGGGCTCCCCCTCCTCCGGGTCGAGGATCGTCAGCTCCGGGTTGACCACGTACCCGACCACGTCCTCACCCGCCGCGTCCGGGCAGTCGATGACGAAGATGCGCGCGTCGACGCCGATCTGGTTGGCCGCCAGCCCGACGCCGTCGGCCGCCTCCATCGAGGCGAACATGTCCAGGACCAGGTGCCGCAGGTCGCGGTCGAACACCGTCACCGGGGCGCACGCGCGGTGCAGCACGGGGTTCGAGCCGTAGGTGACGATGGGCCGGGCGACGCCGTCGTAACGGCCGGGCAGACGCATGACGCCCGATCCTAGGGAGAACGCCGCGCCGTCCGTGCTGCGGAGTTCACCGCGCGGACGTACCGTCCTCGGCATCGGCGCGACCGGCCCTGCGCGGGCCGGTGGATCCGGGTGGTCCAAGCAGCGGCCACGCGGTCCTGCCGGGGCCCCCGGCACGCTCTCGCCCAGGAGCGAGCAGCCATGTCCACACCGACACCCGTCCTGCCCCGCCACCGCGCGCGGCCGCCCCGTCCACCCGTCTCCACGGCGGTGCCGCCGGGCGGCCCCGACCCCGGATCCACCGCCGACGCCGACCGCGCCGCCGCCCTGGAGGTCGAGGTGGCCCAGCTGCGGGCGGCCATGGCCAGCCGGGCCTGCATCGAGCAGGCCAAGGGCATCCTCATGCTGCTCACCGGCTGCACCGACCCCGTCGCGTTCGCCCTGCTCACCCACATCTCGGGGCACACCCACCGCAAGGTGCGCGACGTCGCGCTGGCGATCACCGCCTCCGCCTCCGGGGCGACGCCCCTCCCGCCCGACATCCGCGCCATCGTGCGCGACGCCTGCCCTCCTCCGGCGCCGCACGGCTGACCGCCCGGGGCGGGGAGCCTGCGCGGGGGCGACGGCGGCGTCGGGGAGGATGCGGACGCCGCACGTCGCCGTCGGTCCCGCCGCGGGCGGGGCGGGCCGAGGAGGGAGCACCCGGTGGTCTACGTCGTCGCCCGCCTCGTCATCCGCCCGCTGCTGTGGGTGCTGCTGCGCCCGCGGGTGACCGGCCGGGAGCACGTGCCGCTGACCGGCCCGGTCATCCTGGCCAGCAACCACCTGTCCTTCATCGACAGCATCCTCATCCCGACCGTGGCCCCGCGCCGGGTCGCCCTGCTGGCGAAGGCCGAGTACTTCACCGGCAGCGGGATCTCCGGCTGGTTCACCCGGGTGCTCTTCACCGCCCTGGGCGCGCACCCCGTCGAGCGGGAGACCCACCGCGCGGCACAGGCCGCCCTCGACACCGCCCTCGGCGTGCTGCAGCGCGGCGACGCCTTCGGCCTCTACCCGGAGGGCACGCGGTCGCGGGACGGCCGGCTGGCCCGCGGGAAGACCGGGGTCGCGTGGCTCGCGCTCACCGCGGACTGCCCCGTCGTCCCGGTCGCCGTCGCCGGCACCGACCGCGTCCAGCCCGTCGACGCCCGCTGGCCGCGGCCGCACCGCGTGCAGGTCACCTTCGGGGAGCCGCTGACCTTCCCGGAGCACCGCGGGATGGCCGGCAAGGGCCGCGCCCGCCGCGAGGTGACCGACCGGATCATGGAGGAGATCGCCGCCCTCTCCGGCCAGGAGAAGGCCGGGTGGGGCGCGGCGTCCTGAGCCCGCCTCAGGCGGCCAGGCGCGCGCGCAGGTCCTCCGGCCACTCCACCGGCGTGCCGCCGCTGAGGCAGACGTAGGTCGTCCGCACGGTGCAGCACAGCCGGTCGCCGACGCGGATCTCGAAGCGCACCGCCAGGCTCGTGCGGCCCAGCTCCTCCAGCTCCGCCGCGACGTCGACGGTCTCGCCGTGCCGCGCCGACGAGCGCCACTCCAGCGTGCTCGCGACGACGACGTACCCGTGGCCGGCGTAGGCGCTCCAGTCGACGCCCTGCGCCACCCACCACGGCGTCAGCGCCTCGTCGGCCCACACCAGGTAGTGGGCGTTGAAGACGATGCCCTGCATGTCGCACTCGACGAAGCGGACGGGAGCACTCCACACGTGGGACACGAGGCGGCACGGTATCGGCGCCGCCGGTTACGGTCGTCGCGTGGATGACCTCGCCGCCGCTCCGGACGTGACGCCCGCCGACCCCGACCGGGCGGTCGTCGCCGGGTACCGCACCCCGGGCGGGCTGGTCCTGGACAAGGTGATCGACCACCTCGACCCGCACTGCCGCGAGTTCATCGCGCACTCTCCCTTCGCCACCCTGGCCACCGCCGACCCGGAGGGCTGGCCGGAGATCTCCCCCCGCGGCGGCGACCGCGGCTTCGTGCACGTGCTCGACGAGCACCGGCTGGCGCTGCCCGACCGCCCCGGCAACAACCGGGTGGACAGCCTGCGCAACCTCGCGGTGAACCCGCGGGCGGCGCTGATGTTCTTCGTGCCGGGGGTCGACCAGACGCTGCGCGTCTACGGGACGACGTCGCTGGTCCGGCCCGAGGAGCTCGGCGTCGACCTCACCGAGTTCGGCCGCGCGCCGCTGTCGGTGCTGGTGATGCAGGTCCGCAAGGCGTTCTTCCAGTGCCCGAAGTCGGTCATGCGCTCCGGGCTGTGGGACCCCGAGCAGCGCGTGGCGCCGGGGACGCTGACGCCCTTCGGCCGGGTCATCAAGGACCACTGCGCGCTGGAGGCCGACCTCCCCGACGACGCGACGATCTGGGCGGACCTGCGCCAGGAGCTCTGACACCTGGGCGTGTCGGACCCCTGCCCTACGGTCCCGGGCATGGCATTCGACATCCAGGTCGTCGTCGACTCCACCGCGCCGCACGCGCTCGCCGACTGGTGGGCCGAGACGCTGGGCTGGCAGGTCGAACCGCAGGACGAGGCGTTCATCACCCGGATGGTGCAGTCGGGTGCCGCGAGCGAGGAGGACACGGTGCGCCACCGCGGCGCGCTGGTCTGGCGGCTCGGCGCGGCCATCACCTCCCCCGACCCCGGGCGGCCACGGGTCCTGTTCCAGCGGGTCCCGGAGGAGAAATCGGTCAAGAACCGGCTGCACCTGGACGTCCGCGTGGGGCCGGAGCGGCGCGAGGCGGAGATCGCCCGTCTGGTCTCCCGGGGCGCGAGCGAGCAGGCGCGGCACACCCAGGGGCCGATGCAGTGGGCCGTGCTCACCGACCCGCAGGGCAACGAGTTCTGCGTCGCCTGACGGTCTCAGGTAGTCGGCAGGTCCCGGGCCAGCCTGCGGTCGGCGACGGCGCGCTCGGCGAGCAGCCGGTTCCGCTGCCGGCGGCGCGTGCGGCCGCTGCTCCGGTAGCGCGCGTCCTCCACCAGCTGGAAGGCGGCCAGCACGCTCGCCTGCATCTCACCGACCCGGGGGGCGGCGGGGCGGACCGGCTCTGCCGACGTCATGGGGAACCCCTCTCTCCCGAGGCTCCACCGACGGACGCGCGTTCCGGCCGACCCCGTGCGGCAGGTCGTTCCCACCGATCGAGTTCCCTAACCACTGCGTGAGCGGCTGCTTCCCACGTGTCACACACGCCACACCCACCCCGCCCGCCGTAGCGTGCCGGGCATGGCAGCGCAGCGCGGGCTCCGATCAGCGGCCCGGACGGTCCTCGGTCTCCTGCGGCGCCCGGCACGACCGGTGGGCGCCCGGCGCGGGCGGACGCGCCCGACGGTCGGGACGGCCGGCGCCGGACCGGACGTCGAGTACCGGCCGCGGGACGACGGCGCCGCCGACCCCGGCGAGGTCGTGTGGGCCTGGGTGCCCTACGACGAGGGCGACGGCCGCGGCAAGGACCGCCCGGTCCTCGTCATCGGGCGGCGGGCCGGGGACCTCCTCGGCCTGCTGCTGAGCAGCCAGGACCACGACCGCGACGCCGCCGACGAGGCCCGCCACGGTCGGGTGTGGACCGACCTGGGCAGCGGCGCGTGGGACGTGCGCGGCCGGCCCAGCGAGGTGCGCCTGGACCGGCTGCTCCAGCTGCCGCCGGGAGCCGTCCGCCGCGAGGGGGCCGCACTGGACCGCGCGCGCTTCGACCGGGTCGTCGCCGAGGCCCGGCGCGTGCAGGGCTGGTGAGCCGGGCCCGGCCCGCCCCTACTCGGGGACGGCGTCGTCCGGCACGGGCTGCTGGGCGCGCGGGCGGACCGTGTAGATCCCCGCGCCACCGGCCAGCGTCTGCAGGTCGTAGCGGTGCACCACCTTGGGACCGCCGTGCAGGTGCACGTGGGTGACCGTCGGCAGGGGGTCGCCGTGGCAGGCCTTGCGGATCTCCACGCGGCCGTCCAGCGGACCGCCGACGTACAGCAGCACCGCGTCGTCGTCGGCCGGCTCGGCCCCGGTTGCAACGTCCTCGGACAGTTCAGCGCTCCCTCGCTCGTCCCGCGACCAGCCAGGGTAGGCGTGCGGCGCGGCTAGGGGCAGGTGCGCCCGACCGCCGGCCGGGCACGCGCCGCCGATCGGCTCCCGGCGGGTCTGCGATCCTGGACGCCGTCCCCGCGCCCGAGGAGTTCCGCTGAGCACCGACCCCAGCCCGTTCGCCGGCACCCTGCTCGGCGACACGATCGCCGCCGTCCGCCCGCGGGACGCGGCCGCCGAGCGCGCCGCCCGCGAGCGCCTGGACCGGATGACCAAGCCCCCGGGCTCGCTCGGCGTCCTGGAGGACGTCGCCGCACAGCTCGCCGGCATCGCCGGGGTCTGCCCCGCGCCGCTGCCCGAGCCGGCCACCGTCGCGGTCTTCGCCGGCGACCACGGGGTGCACGCCCAGGGCGTCACGCCGTGGCCGCAGGAGGTCACCGCGCAGATGGTGGCCAACTTCCTGGCCGGCGGCGCGGTGGTGAACGCCTTCGCGGCCGGGCTGGGTGCGCGGGTCGTCGTGGTGGACGTCGGCGTCGCCGTCCCGCTCGACGCCGCACCGTCGCTGCTGGACCGCAAGGTGCGGCCGGGCACCGCCGACCTCGCCGTCGGTCCGGCCATGACCCTCGACGAGGCGCGCCGCGGCATCGAGGCCGGCATCGAGGTGGCGACGACGCTGGCCGCCGACAGCGGCTGCCTGGTGACCGGCGACATGGGCATCGCCAACACCACCGCCTCGGCCGCTCTGGTGTGCGCCTTCACCGGCGCCACCCCGGCCATCGCGACCGGGCGAGGCACCGGCATCGACGACCCGACGCTGGCCCGGAAGGTCGAGGTCGTGAGCCGCGCGGTGTCCCGCGTGCCGGCGCGCCCGACGACGCCCGAGGCGGCGCTCGCGGTGCTCGCCGAGCTCGGCGGGCTGGAGCACGCGGGCCTGGCCGGCTTCGTGCTGGGCGCCGCGGCCGCCCGGGTGCCGGTGCTGCTGGACGGCGCCATCGCCGGGTCGGCCGCGCTCGTCGCCGCGGCGCTGTGCCCCACCGCGCTGGAGTTCGCCCTCGCCGGGCACACCTCGGTGGAGCCGGGCCACGCCGTCGCGCTGGAGGCGCTCGGCCTGCGCCCGCTGCTGGGGCTGGACCTGCGGCTCGGCGAGGGCACCGGCGCGCTGCTCGCCCTCCCGCTGGTCGCGAGCGCGGCACGGGCGCTGCGCGACGTCGCCACCTTCGACTCCGCCGGCGTCACCGAGAAGGGCTGATGGCCTCCCCCGTCGACCCGGCGACCGGCGTCGTCTACCCCGTCGGCCTGCGGCTCCTGGACCGGCAGGTGGTCGTGGTGGGCGGCGGGCAGGTCGCGCACCGCCGCGTGGCGGGTCTCCTGGAGGCGCGGGCGCAGGTGACCGTGGTCAGCCCCGAGGTCACGCCGGCGCTCGAGGCGCTGGTGGGCCCGGGGTCGGTCGCCTGGGTGCGGCGGCGGTACGAGCCCGGCGACCTCGCAGGCGCCTGGTACGCCGTGGCCGCCACCGACGACGCGGACGTCAACGCGGCGGTCGCCGCCGAGGCCGAGGCCGCCCGCATCTTCTGCGCGCGGGCCGACGACCGCGCCGCCTCCAGCGTCTGGACGCCGGCGACGGCGCGGCACGGGGACCTCGTCGTCGGCGTGCACGGCGGGGGCGATCCGCAGCGGGCGATCGCGGTGCGCGACGCCGTCGTCGAGGGGCTGACCGACGGCACCATCGCCGACCGCACGTCGCGGGCGTCGTCGGCCGGTCGCGCGGGGCTGGTCGTGCTGGTCGGTGGCGGGCCGGGCGACCCCGCGCTGATCACCGTGCGCGGGCGGCAGGCCGTGGCCCGGGCCGACGTCGTCGTCGCCGACCACCTGGCGCCGCTGGCGCTGCTGGCCTCGCTGCCCGCGGACGTCGAGGTGATCGACGCCTCCAAGCTGCCGCGCGGCCGGTCGATGGCGCAGGAGCAGATCAACGAGCTGCTGGTGCAGCGTGCGCTGGCCGGGAAGCGGGTCGTGCGGCTCAAGGGCGGGGACCCGTTCGTCTTCGGCCGCGGCATGGAGGAGGTCGAGGCCTGCGTGGCCGCCGGCGTGCCGGTCGAGGTCGTGCCGGGCGTGACGAGCGCGATCGCCGTGCCGGCGCTCGCCGGCATCCCGGTGACCCACCGCGGTCTCACCCACGAGTTCGTGGTCGTCTCCGGCCACCTGCCGCCGGGGCACCCGGACTCGCTGGTGGACTGGGCAGCGATCGGCCGGCTGCGCGGCACGGTGGTCGTGCTGATGGGGGTGGAGACCGCGCCCGCGATCGCCGCCGCCCTGGTGGAGCACGGCCGCGACCCGGCCACGCCGGTCGCCGTCGTGAGCGACGGGTCCACGCCGACGCAGCGCACCCTGCGGACGACGCTCGCGGAGCTGCCCGCCGCCCTGGCGACCGCCGACGTCCGGCCGCCGTCGGTCTGGGTCGTCGGCGACGTCGTCTCGCAGGCGCCCGGGGTGGACGCCGCCCGCTAGGTCAGCCGACGACGCCGGCGAAGACCACCGTGTTGTCCGTGCTGGTGCCCGCGTCCTCGACGAACTCGCCGCCGCAGGTCACCAGCGCGACGTCGGCGCCGGCCGGGTGCCCGTTGAGCGCCTCCGACAGCGCGGGGGTGGCCTTGTCCAGCCCGGTGACCGGCTCGCCGAGGACCTGCAGCCGCAGCACGGCCCCGTTCGCGTCCCGCAGGCTCACCTCGTCGCCGGGGCGCAGCGTGTGCAGCCGGTCGAACACCGCGCCGCCCTCGGCCTGCTGGTGGCCGAGGACGACCGCCATCTGACCCGAGCCGGGCAGCGGGCCGTCGGACCACCAGGACGTGGTGGCCATCGACTCAGGGACGCCGTAGCCGTCGACCTCCTGGCCGGTGAACGGGTTCTCGTAGCGAACCGTGCCGCGCGACTCCACGGTCGTGTCGACGTCGATCGCCGGGATGCTGAGCGAGGCGGGCCGGATGGCGCCGGTCGCGAGCAGGTCCCCGGCCGCCGCCCCGGGCGCCGGGGACGCGGCGCCCGCGTCCGGCCGCCCGGCGACGACGAGCAGCAGCCCGAGCCCGGCCGCCAGGACCACCAGGAACGCGGCGGCGGCGCGCAGGTCAGCCGCGCGCACGGCCCCGCATCCCGTACCCGGCGGCGCCGGCACCGGCCAGCAGGACGAGTCCGCCCGCCACGGCGGTCAGCGGCACCGAGGAGTCGTCGGCGCGGGCGGCGTCGGCACCGGTCGGTGCGTAGCCGAGGTAGGTGACCGGCTGGGCGACCGGCGCCGGGGTGTGCGGGGCGGGCCCGGGGGCCGGCGGCTCGGCGGGCGAGGTGACCGGCGCCGTCGGCTGCGGGGTCTCCTCGCCGCCGGTCGGGGGCGTGGGGACGCAGGCCTGCAGCGCCTCGCCGAGCGCCACGAGGCCCTGCACCAAGGTGGGCAGCTCGGGCGCCTCCTCGACCGGGGCCTCCTCCTCGGGGACCTCCTCCTCCGGAGTCCCCTCCGGCGCGCCGGGGAGCTCCGCCGGGAGGGCGCCCAGCAGCGGGTCGAGCGGCGTCGCGGGGGCCGGTGCCTCCTCCTCGGGCGCCGTCTCCGCGGCGGCGTCCCCGGGGGTGGCGGCCGCGGGGGCGGCGGGAGCCGCGCCGGCGAGCCCGCCCAGCAGCTGGTCCAGCAGGTCCTGCAGCACCGCCAGCTCGTCGGGCAGCGGCAGGCCCTCACCACCGCCGAGCAGCTCGAGCAGCTCGGCGAGCGCGTCGGCCAGCTCGAGGGGCAGCGCCACCAGGCCGGCGAGGACCAGGTCGATCGCGTCGGCGACGCCGTCCACGCAGTTCTCCGGCAGCATGGCCGCGTCGGCCAGCTGCTGGAACGCCGCCCGGACCCCCGGGGGCACCGTGAACGCCGGCAGTCCCGCACCCTCCGCGCCGGACGGCGCCGCCGCGGCGAGCTCGTCCAGGAAGGCGGTGATCTGGTCGACCGGGTCCGACGGTGCGGCGGCCGCGGTGCCGGGCACGGCGACCAGGGCGGCGGCCAGGCCGGCAGCGACGAGCGAGGAACGGCGCAGAGACAAGTGTGACCCCCGGTAACAAGTGAGTGAGCGCCCTCACTGTCCGAACGCCGACCCCACCTCGCTACCTGTGACCTGCGGTTCCACCTGTCGCCAGCGTGCGTCGTCACCCCACGTGCTCGGAACGAGACGGAACGTTCCCACACCGCCTAGCCCGGCACCCGCCGAACCACCAGGGCCGCGCCCAGCAGCTGGAGGCCCCGGGTCGTACGTGGGTCCAGCCCGGTCAGCGCGGCGACCCGGTTCAGGCGGTTGTCCACGGTGTTGGCGTGCACGCCCAGCGCCTGCGCGGTGCGCCGCCGGTCGAGGTCGGCGTCCAGGAAGGCGGCCAGCGTGCCGAGCAGCTCGACCCGGCCGGCGAGCGGGTCCAGGACCGCGGCGACCTCCACCGCGCTGTCGACCGGCTGACCGAGGTGGTACTCGAGCAGGACGTCGGCGAGCCGGTGCACCCCGGGCCGCCCGGCGACGGCGGCGACCCGGTCGGCCCGCCTGGCGGCCGCAGGCACCTCGGCCGGCGCAGCGGCCGACGCCACCCCGACGACCGGGCCGGCGTCGCCGGGGGGCAGCCGCCGCGCGAGGTCCCCGACGTCGACGTGCGGGGGCAGCAGGACGAAGCCGCCGGCGTCGTCGCGCAGGCTGAGCGCCCGGCCGTCGGCACGCGGGGCCACCTGGGCCAGCACCCGGCGCAGCGCCGTCCGCCCGGCCCCCGGGTCGCCCCCGGGCGCGGCCCGGACCCGGAGCACCAGGTAGCCGCTCTCCAGCGGCAGGCCGTAGCGGGCGGCGACCTCGTCGGGCCGCTCGCCGCGGACGAGCGCCCAGGTGAGCTCGCGGACGGCGACGTGCTGGTCGGCGGCCCCGGCGACGTAGGCCTCCGTCACCTGGGCGACAGCCGCACCCACCGCACGCATCTGCTCCCGGGTCAGCCGCTGCAGCGCTGCCTCCTCGCCCGGGCCGGCCGCCTCGGTCAGCGCGTCGACGACGACCTCGGCGCCGAGCGCGTAGGTCTGCACGAGCGCAGCGAGCGGCACGCCCTCCTCCGCCCGCTGCACCGCGCGCTGCCGGGACAGCCCGCCGCTGCCCCCGGGCAGCCCCTGCGCGTGCTGCAGGAAGGCCCGGATCGCCGCCCGCGCGGTGCCGGCGACCTCCACGTCCTGCACGTCCTGGGGCAGCTGGTCGAAGCCGGGCACCTCGGCGCGGATGCGGTCGACCACGCGCCGGGCCAGCCGGGGCACCTGCGGGACGAGCCGGGCGGCCAGCGCGGCGGCCTGCGCGTCGACCGCCTGTGACATCTCACAACGATAGCCCCGGATGGCTGGGGCCGGGCCTGTTGCCCGGAACCGGGCGGGCGGCCACGGTGGAGCACATGACGCGCTCCCTCACCGACTACGCCGACGAGGTCTGGAACGGCGCTGCCGACGACAACATCGCCCAGATCGGCTCGGGCGGCACCGGCGTCCTGGACGTCGCCGAGGGGGTGGGGTTCCACCCCGGCTTCGGCAACGTCATCACGTTCCAGGCCGGCGGCGAGCTGGTCCTCTTCGACAGCGGCAACCCGATGGGCGCCCCCGCGCTGCACGCCGCGGTCCGCCAGTGGAGCCAGGACCCGGTGAACACCGTCGTCTTCTCGCACGGCCACATCGACCACGTCTTCGGCGTGGGGCCGTTCGACGCCGAGGCCTCCCCCCGGCCGACCGTCGTCGCCCAGGAGCTCATCGGCGACCGGTTCGACCGCTACGTCCTCACCAACGGCTACAACGCCGTCATCAACCAGCGGCAGTTCCAGGCGCCCAACCTCACCTGGCCCACCGAGTACCGCCGGCCCGACGTCACCTACCGGGACGGCATGACGCTGACCCGCGGTGGGCTCACGATGGAGCTCTTCCACGTGCAGGGCGAGACCGACGACGCCACCGTCGGCTGGCTGCCCGAGCAGCGCATCCTGCTTCCCGGCGACATGTTCATCTGGGTCACGCCGAACTGCGGCAACCCGCAGAAGGTGCAGCGCTACCCGCGCGAGTGGGCCATCGCGATGCGCCGCATGGCCGCGCTCGGTGCGGAGACCATGCTGCCCTCGCACGGCGCCCCGATCTTCGGCGCCGACCGCATCCGCCAGGCGCTGACCGAGACGGCCGAGTGGCTGGAGAGCCTGGTCGAGCAGACGCTCGACGGCATGAACGCCGGGGCGCGCCTGGACGAGCTGGTGCACGCGGTGCAGCCCCCGGCGCACCTCGCCGACCGCCCCTACCTGCGGGCCCGGTACGACGAGCCGGAGTTCATCGTCCGCAACCTCTGGCGGCGCTACGCCGGCTGGTACGACGGCAACCCGGCCAACCTCAAGCCGGCTCCCGACGCGCAGTTCGCCGCTGCGGTGGCCGAGCTGGCCGGCGGCTCGACCGCCCTGGCCGACGCCGCCCGGCGCTACGCCGACGCCGGGGAGCTGCGCCTGGCGGGGCACTTCGCCGAGCTGGCCGTGCAGGCCGACCCCGGCGACGCGACCGCGCACGCGGCCCGGGCCGAGGTGTTCGACGCACGGTCCAAGGTCGAGGACTCGCTCATGGCGCGGGGCATCTTCACCTGGGCCGCGGCGGAGTCGCGCAAGGTCACCGAGGGGACCGGGCCCCAGGCGGGCCCTGCGGCGCGGCTGCTCGCTCCGCCGCGCGACTAGTGGGGCGCTGGCCGGCGAGCGTCTACCGCGAGGGGGTCGAGCCGGACCCGCGGTTCACCTTCGCCAACGAGCGGACCTTCCTCGCGTGGCTGCGCACCGCACTGGCCCTGGTCGTCGCGGGCGTGGCGGTGGACGTCCTCGCCGAGTCGAGCGACGTCGACGCGGACGGGTACCGGCCGCTGGCCGTCGCCCTGATCGTCCTCGGCCTGCTCGCCAGCGGGTCCGCCTTCTTCCGCTGGGCGGCCAACGAGCGGGCGATGCGGCGGCAGGAGCCGCTCCCCGCGCTCGGACTCGGTGTGGTGCTCACGGGGGGCATCGCCGTCGTCGCGGTCGGCCTCGTGCTCCTCATCCTGGTCTGATGGCCCGCCCACCTCGCCAGGCCCCGTGGGACCCGGGCCTGCAGGTCGAGCGCACCGCACTGGCCTGGCGCCGGACCGTGCTGTCCGGGTACGGCGCCGCACTCCTCATCGGCCGGCTCCTGCTGGACCGGTCGCCCGTGACGGCCATCGCGCTCGCCGCAGCCGCCACGGCCCTCGTGACCGTGATCGGGGTGCAGGCGGCGCGTCGGCACCGGGCGGCGGACGCCCGGGTCCGGCGGGACGAGGCCCTCCCGGACGCGCGGCTGTTCGTCGCGCTGAGCGCGCTGATCTTCCTGGTCGGGGTCATGGCCCTGGCCACGGTCGTGCTGCAGTCCTGACCCGCGGCCGCGCGACCTGGTAGGACGACGGGATGAGCAGCGACGCCGAGCTCCGGGACGAGGTCCGCGCCTGGCTCGCGGCGCACTGGGACCCGGCGGTCGACCGCAGGGCGTGGGCCGCGGCCGTCGTGGACGCCGGGTACGCCGCGCCGCGCTGGCCCCGCGATGCCTTCGGTGCCGGCCTCGACGACGCGCAGGCCGGCATCGTGGAGGCCGAGTTCGCCCGCGTGGGTGCGCCGGGCACCGGCCAGGACCGCACGAACCTGTGGGCCGGCACGCTGCTCGCCTTCGGCACCGAGGAGCTGCGCGCGCGGCTGCTGCGCCCGCTGCTGGAGAACCGGGTGCGGATGTGCCTGCTCTACAGCGAGCCCGGAGCCGGCTCCGACCTCGCCGGGGTGCGCACCACCGCGGCGCCCGACGGCGACGAGTACGTGGTGGACGGCCAGAAGGTGTGGACGTCGAACGCCGCCGGCGCGGACTTCGGGATGCTGCTCGCCCGCACCGACCCCGCGCTGCCCAAGCACCGGGGCCTGAGCTTCTTCTTCCTGCCGATGGACCAGCCCGGCGTGCAGGTCCGGCCGCTGCGGCAGATCACCGGCGAGGCGCACTTCAACGAGGTGTTCCTGACCGGCGCCCGGGTGCCGCGGGCGAACCTGCTCGGCGGACCGGGCCAGGGGTGGCGGGTGCTGCTGACCGCGCTGGCCTACGAGCGGGTCGCGCTCGGCCGGACCAACCTGGGGGCGATGACCCGGGCGAACGGGCGGGCGGAGACCGACCTGGTCGAGCTCGCGCGGCGGCACGGCCGGGACGGCGACGTGCTGCTGCGCCGGGACCTGGCCCGGCTGCACGCCCTGCGCTCGGTGAACCGCTGGACCAACCAGCGCGCGCAGGCGCAGGCCGAGCAGGGCGGTTCCTCGCCGCTGGCGTCGCTCGGCAAGCTGGCGATGTCGCGGATCGTGCACGAGACCGGCCGCGTGCAGTCGGCGATCGTCGGGCCGGAGGCGCTGCTGGAGGGGCCGGAGAACCCGGACGGCGACGACGCCAACTTCGCCTCGATGAACGCGTACTTCACCTCGATCGGCGGCGGGACCGACCAGATCCAGCGGAACATCATCGGCGAGCGGCTGCTCGGCCTCCCCCGCGAGCCGGAGGTCGACCGGGACGTCCCCTTCCAGGACGTGCGGCACTCCTCCTGAGCCCGGCGGCGCCGGCCCCCCGCTACCCGCCGGTACGGGGAGACAGCGCCCGCGGTTCCGCCCTACGGTGAGGCCGGACGCACATCGCGCCGCAGGCCAGGGCGGCGCCGGACACCGGAGGTAGGCGCATGAGCGACACCCAGGCACCGGTCGGGGGCCGCACCTTCCCCCCGCCCGAGGCGATCGCCGCCCGGGCCAACGTGGGCCCGGACGTCTACGAGCGGGCCGCGGCCGACCGGCTGGGGTTCTGGGCGGAGCAGGCGGGCCGGCTGTCCTGGGACCGGCAGTGGGACGAGGTGCTCGACTGGAGCAACCCGCCGTTCGCGAAGTGGTTCGTCGGCGGCCGGCTCAACGTCGCCTACAACTGCGTCGACCGGCACGTCGAGGCCGGGCACGGAGAACAGGTCGCCTACCACTGGGAGGGCGAGCCCGGTGACACCCGCACGATCACGTACGCCCAGCTCAAGAACGAGGTGAGCCGCGCGGCCAACGCGCTCACCGAGCTCGGCGTGCGGGCCGGCGACCGGGTCGCGATCTACCTGCCGATGATCCCCGAGGCGGTGATCTCGATGCTGGCCTGCGCCCGCATCGGCGCCGTCCACATGGTGGTCTTCGGCGGCTTCTCCGCCGACGCCCTGGCCAGCCGGCTCGACGACGCCGGCGCCGTCCTGGTCATCACCGCCGACGGTGGCTACCGCCGCGGCGCGCCCAGCGCCCTGAAGCCCGCCGTCGACGACGCCGTCGGCCGCTCCCCCGGCGTCCGCAACGTGCTGGTCGTCAAGCGGACCGGCGAGGACGTCGCGTGGACCGAGGGCCGCGACCTGTGGTGGGACGACGTCGTCGGGCGCCAGTCCCCCGAGCACGCCTGCGAGTTCTTCGACTCCGAGCACCCGCTCTACATCATGTACACGTCGGGGACGACGGCGAAGCCGAAGGGCATCCTGCACACCTCGGGCGGCTACCTGACCCAGGTCAGCTTCACGCACTGGGCGAGCTTCGACCTCAAGCCCGACGAGGACGTCTTCTGGACGGCGGCCGATGTCGGCTGGGTCACCGGCCACAGCTACATCGTCTACGGGCCGCTCTCCAACCGGGCGACGTCGGTGATGTACGAGGGCACCCCGGAGACGCCGCACCGCGGGCGCTGGTGGGAGATCGTGCAGAAGTACGGGGTCACGATCCTGTACACCGCGCCCACGGTCATCCGGACCTTCATGAAGTGGGGCGAGGACGTCCCCGCCGGCTTCGACCTCTCCACGCTGCGGGTGCTCGGCTCGGTCGGTGAGCCGATCAACCCCGAGGCGTGGCTCTGGTACCACTCGAACATCGGCGGCGGCCGCTGCCCGATCGTCGACACCTGGTGGCAGACCGAGACCGGCGGCCACATGATCAACCCGCTGCCGGGCGTGACCTCGCTGGTGCCCGGTTCGGCGCAGGTCCCCTTCCCCGGGATCTCCGCGAAGGTCGTCGACGACGAGGGCAACGAGCTCGCCGACGACTCGACCGGCCTGCTCGTCCTCACCGAGCCGTGGCCGTCGATGCTGCGCACCATCTGGGGCGACGACGACCGGTACGTCGACACCTACTGGTCGCGGTTCGGGAAGAACGTCTACTTCGCCGGCGACGGCGCGAAGAAGGACGCCGACGGCAACATCTGGCTGCTCGGCCGCGTCGACGACGTCATGAACGTGTCCGGGCACCGCATCTCCACGACCGAGGTGGAGTCCTCGCTGGTGGGGCACCCGACGGTCGCCGAGGCCGCCGTCGTCGGTGCCAGCGACCCGACCACCGGGCAGGGCATCGTCGCGTTCGTCATCCTGCGGGAGAGCGGCACCGACTCCGGCGACGAGCTGGTGCAGACCCTGCGCAACCACGTCGCCCGCGACATCGGCCCGATCGCCAAGCCGCGGCAGATCATGGTCGTCCAGGAGCTGCCGAAGACCCGCTCGGGCAAGATCATGCGCCGGCTGCTGCGCGACATCGCCGAGAACCGCGAGCTCGGCGACGTCACCACGCTCACCGACTCGTCGGTCATGAACCTGATCAAGGAGAAGCTGCCCGCCGCCCCCGCGGAGGACTGAACCGGCCTCCGGGGTACCCCGTCGGAGGACGTGAGGGCGCGCGCCGGTCCGCTGTGGGGCACGATTCCCCTGACCAGCTGCATCGATCGAAGGAGGAGCCCCCGTGGCCCACAGCGTGTCGCCGGCCCGCCGGGACTCGACGTCCGGAGCCGAGGAGCCCTCGGTCGGGACCCTCGTGCAGAGCGCGATGGCCGACATCTCCACCCTGGTCCGCAGCGAGATCGAGCTGGCCAAGGCCGAGGTCGGCCGGTCGGCGAAGAAGGCGGGCATCAGCGTCGGGCTGTTCGGCGCGGCCGGTGTGCTGGCCGCGTTCGCCGGCATCTACCTGTTCGTCACCATCGCCGAGGCGCTGACGGCGCTGGGTCTCCCCCGCTGGGTGTCCTACGGCATCGTCACGCTCTTCCTGCTGATCCTCGCCGGCATCTGCGCCCTCATCGGCAAGCGGATGATCTCCAAGATCGAGAAGCCGGAGCGCACCCTCGAGACGCTGTCGGACCTGCCCGACGTGCTGCACCGCGAGGCCCCGGGGCAGCGCCACCGCGCCGTCCCCGAGGTGAGCAACGGCAAGGTCGCGCTGCGCGGCAACGAGTCGTACAAGGTCTGAGCCGGCGGTGACCGTCCTCCCGGACGGGCAGCCGGACGCCACGAGCGTCCTGCTGCCCGGGCCGTGGACCCACCGCGACCTCTCGGCCAACGGCATCGGGCTGCACGCCGCCGAGGCCGGCGAGGGCCCGCTGGTGATCCTGCTGCACGGGTTCCCGCAGTTCTGGTGGACCTGGCGCGCGCAGCTCACCGGCCTGGCCGACGCGGGCTTCCGCGTCGTCGCGCCCGACCTGCGCGGCTACGGCGCCAGCGACAAGCCGCCGCGCGGCTACGACCTCCCCACCGCAGCGGCCGACGTCGCCGCGCTGGTCCGCGCCCTCGGCGAGCGCGACGCGGTGCTGGTGGGCCACGACTGGGGAGCCCTGGTCGCCTGGACGGCGGCCGCGCTGCACCCCCGCAGCGTCCGCCGCCTCGTCGTCCTGTCCATGGCCCACCCGCGGCAGCTGCGCGCCGGGATGACCGACGCCGCGCAGCGGCGGGCGTTCCGCTACTTCCTCGGCGCCCAGCTGCCGCGGCTCCCGGAGCGCCGGCTGACCCGGGACGACGACGACCCGGTGGCCGAGCTGCTCCGCAGCTGGTCGGGGCCGGAGTGGACGCGCACCGCGGACTTCGCCGAGTCCGTCGACCGCTACCGCGCCGCCGCCCGGATCCCGCAGGCCGCCTACGGCTCGATGGAGTACTTCCGCTGGGCCGGGCGGTCCCAGCTGCGCCCGGACGGCCTCCGCTTCGCCCGGCGCATGTCCGCCCCGATCTCCGCCCCGACGCTGCAGCTGCACGGCGGCGCGGACCCGTGCGTGCTGCCCGGCACCGCCCGCGGTTCCGGCCGTTACGTGGCCGGCGCCTACGAGTGGCGGGAACTGCCCGGCCTCGGCCACTTCCTCCCCGAGGAGGCCCCCGGCGAGGTCACCGCCGCGATCGCCGGCTGGGCGAGCTGACGCCGGCCGGCTCCCGTCATTCGCAGGGGCCGGTGCCGACCGGGGTGCGGGCGTTCTCGCCGGCCGTGGCGGCCGAGGCGACCTGCGGGCCGGTGAGCGCGTACCCGGTGTTCGGGTCGTCGATGGCCGAGGCGAACACGACGCCCAGGACGCTGCCGTCGGGGGCGAACAGCGGCCCGCCGGAGTTGCCGGCGCGGACGCTGCCGAACAGGGCGTAGACGTCGCGGACGACGGTGGTGCTGTTCCGGAAGTCCGGCCCGCTGATCTCACCCTGGTCGCGGATGCGGGCGGCCCCGACGAAGAAGTCCCCGCCGCCGGGGTAGCCCATGATGATCGCGTCGTCACCGGCCCCGGCGAGCGCCGGCGTGAAGTTCAGCGCGACCTGCGGCAGTCCGGGGACGGCGAGCACGGCGACGTCCACCGCCTCGTCGACGAACACCGGCGTCGCCTCGTACTCCTCGCCCTCCGCCTCGACCGTCGGCTCGCTGACCCCGGCGAGCACGTGCGCGTTGGTCATCACGCGCTCGGGCGCGTAGACGAACCCCGAGCCGTCGATCTGCCGCGAGCAGGACGGCGCGACGCCGCTGATCTTGACCACCGAGCCGCGCACCGACGCGACGACGGCGCTGCCCTCCAGCGCCGGGTCGGGCGCGGGGACGTCGCGGACCTGGGTCGGGGTGAGCGGGTCGAGGACGTCCGGCAGCCCGCGCCGGTCGATGGCCTGGCGCAGGTTGTCGTAGACCGACCGCACGCTGTTCGGGACGGTGCTGTCCACCGCCTGGACCAGCGCCGACTGGCGCACCTGCCCGGCGACCTGCGGGAACGGCGAGGTGGCCAGCGGCGAGGCGACCATCCAGGCCACCAGCAGGACGGCGGCGGCCGAGACGACGGCGCCGGCCACCGAGTCGAGCATCTTGGCCGGCTCCCACGTCACCTTGCGGCGCACCGCCCGGCCGATCGCGCCGGCCAGGATCTGGCCGAGCAGGGCGCCCGCGAGGACGACGACGAGCGCGGCGAACACCCGGGTCACGCTGGAGCCGTCGATCCGCTCGGCGACCGGGCCGGACAGCTGGGCCCCGAGCACCGCGCCGCCGAGGAAGCCGGCGATGGACGTGGCCGAGACCAGCAGGCCCTGGCGGAACCCGGAGAGGGCGAAGGCCAGCGCCAGCACGATCAGGACGACGTCCACCAGTGACACGGTCAGCTCCCCGCGCTCACCGTCATCGTGCCCACCTGGCCCTGCTGCGTGTGGAACGTGCAGGTGAAGGGGTGCTCCCCGGGGACCGAGACCTCGAACTCGATGGTCATCTCCTGCCCGGGTCCCAGGAAGTCGATCCCGGCCCCGATGGGCTCGGGCCCGGCGCCCTCGTCGAACTGCAGGTTGTGGGTCATCTCGTCGGCGGCGTTGACCAGCGTCAGCCGCACCGTGCCGGGTGCGACCGTGAAGCTGTCGGGGGTGAAGACGTAGTCGTCCTGGGTCTGCAGCGTGACCTCCTGGACGCCGTCGTCGGCGACGGTCACCTCGCCGAGGCCCCCGGCCGCCCCCTCGTCGTCCCGCGGGGCGGGATCTGCACCGCCGCACCCGGCGAGCAGCAGCACCGCCGCCCCCAACGCCGCAGCCCGCACCCTCTCCCTCATCGGGGCGGAACCGTACGCGTCGGGGGCCCGTCGGGAGCGGGATCGGCGACCGTCGGCGCGGCGGCGTCGCCGGCCGGGTCGTCGTCGCCGGACCCGGGCAGCGTGTAGGGGCTCAGCCGGGGGGCGCCCATCGGTCGCACGTCGGTGTCGTCCCACGGCCGGGCGAGCCCGGCGGCCTCGAGGATGGCGTCCACCAGCCCGGCGGTGAAGCCCCAGATCTCCATGCCGGCGACGGCGAAGGCCGGGCCGATGAAGCCCGCCGGGTGGCGCACCCGGTACCGGTTGGCGGGGTCGACGAGGTCGGCCAGCGGCACGCGGGCCACCCGGGCCACCTCGTGCGGATCGCCGACGGTGACGTCGCGCGGGTCGTCCCACCAGCCGACGACGGGGACCACGAGCCGGTTCGACGGCGGCAGGTAGAGCTCCTGCAGGGTGGCGAGGACGCGCACGCCCTCGGGGTCGATCCCGGCCTCCTCGTGCGCCTCGCGCAGCGCGGTGCCGATCGGGAAGTCGTCGGCGGCCTCCACACCGCCGCCCGGGAAGGCCGGCTGACCGGCGTGGCTGCGCAGGTGCGCCGACTTCTCGATGAACAGCAGGTCCGGTCCCGCCGGGCCCTCGCCGAAGAGGATCAGCACGGCCGAGCGCCGGGCGGTGGCCGTCGCCTCCGGCATCCGGCGGGCCAGGGGCAGGTCGTGCGCCCCGTCCAGCAGCTGCAGCAGGTACCCCGGCAGCCCGTCCCGGTCCGGGGCGGTCACAGCTGCACCCCGAGGTGCTGGGCGACCAGCCCGTCCAGCTCGTCGGCCGAGGAGACCTCGCCCCGCTCGACGTGCACCACGGCACCGTCGGCGTCGAGGAAGTAGGTGTAGGGGAGCCCGTTCAGCCCGAGCTCGGCCATGAGCTGGCCCTCCCCGTCGAAGGCACCTGGGAAGGTGCTCCCGGCCTCCTCGGCGAAGGACGCCGACTGCGGCAAGCCGTCCTTGCTGATGACGCCCACCACCCGCACCCGGTCCCCCGCGGCCGTCGCCAGCTCCTGGAGGAGCGGCAGCTCCTTGCGGCACGGCCCGCACCAGCTCGCCCAGAGGTTGACCAGCGTGGGGACACCGGGCGCCCGGCCGAGGTCGAGCGTCCCGCCGCCGAGGCAGTCGAACGCCAGGGGAGGCAGCAGCTCGGCGCCGGCGGCGGGCTGCTCCGGCTGCTCCGGGCAGGCGCTCAGCCCGGTGTAGTCCCCGACCGCCTTCGGCGGCTCCTCCGCCGCGCCGTCCCCGCTGCAGGCGGACAGGAGCAGGAGCGCCGCGACGCCGGTCACCCAGCGCCGTGTCACTCGGTGTCCGAGGCGGCGGGGGTCTTGACCAGCTTCGCGGCCGTCTCCGGGTCGACCGGGCCGATGCCGTAGGACGGGCACCACTTCGCCAGCCCGCAGGCGCCGCAGGCGGCCTTCTTCGCGTGGCACACCCGGCGGCCGTGGAAGATCACCCGGTGGGAGAAGTCGGTCCACTCCTTCTTCGGGACGAGGCCGGCGACCTGCGCCTCGACCTTGACCGGGTCCTCCTCCTCGGTCCAGCCGAAGCGGCGGACGAGCCGGCCGAAGTGGGTGTCGACCGTCAGTCCGGGGACGCCGAAGGCGTTGCCGAGGACGACGTTCGCCGTCTTGCGCCCCACCCCGGGCAGCGTGACCAGGTCGGCCATCCGGCCGGGCACCTCGCCGTCGAAGCGCTCGACCAGCGCCTGCGCCAGCCCCAGCGCCGAGTTCGCCTTGGCGCGGAAGAAGCCGGTGGGCTTGAGGATCTCCTCGAGGTCCGCCCGGTCGGCCCCGGCCAGCGCCTCGGCGTCGGGGTAGCGGGCGAACAACCGCGGGGTGACCTTGTTGACCATCTTGTCCGTGGTCTGCGCGGACAGGACCGTGGCGACCAGCAGCTCGAAGGCGTTGGTGAAGTCCAGCTCGCAGTGCGCGTCGGGGTGGATGACCGCCAGCTCCCGGGCCATCCGGCGGGCCCGGCGGGTGCGCCCCAGCGGGGTCTCCGCCGGGTCGAACGGCGAGGCGCCGGTGCGGGCGGCCTTCGTGGGACGGCGGGGCGGGGCGGGGCGCGCGTAGGCCGGCGACGGAGCGGGGGCGGACACGCGACCGAGCGTAGGCGGACCTGCTGACAGCGACCCGGCCGTGCCATCATCGGACCCGGCCACCCGGCCGCCGACGACGTTGCCGCACGAACCCGAGGAGGACGCGTGGTCGCGCTGAGCGTCATCCTCTTCCCGCCGCTGCTCATCGCCTTCCTGCTCGTGATGGAGCGCGTCGAGGAGCCGCTGCGCCGTCCCGCCTCGCCCCGCGAGGTCGGCGAGTTCCTCGACACCGCCAACGCCGCGGAGGTCGACACCCTGGCCAGCTCCGGCATCCGGCGGGCGATCAGCCGGTGGCGCCGGCGCCGTCGCGGCGAGGCCGGGACCACCAACCCGCCGCTGGTCTGAAGAAGGACCCCCCCTGCCCCCCACCGTTCGCACGCTCACGGCGGGCCCCTGCAGGGGGGCCGTCTCGCTCGCAGGGGGGACGTGCTGGGCCACCGAACGGGTGACCCGGGGCACAGGCCCCTAGACTCGCCTGCGGACACGGGACCTGTGCGCCCGTCGAGCAGCAGTGGGAAAGGACGTGCAGTGGACGAGGTGCTGGCCCAGTCGGGGCTCTTCCAAGGACTCTCGGAAGACGCGGTGGACCCCGTCCTCAGCCGCCTCGAGATCGTCACGCTCCCGCGCGGCCGCGTCGTCTTCAACGAGGGCGAGCCCGGCGACAGCCTCTACATCGTGATGCAGGGCAAGATCAAGCTGTCCCGCCGCGCCCCCGACGGCCGCGAGAACGTGCTCGCCGTGATGGGCCCGTCCGACCAGTTCGGCGAGCTCTCGGTCTTCGACCCCGGCCCGCGCACGGCGACGGCGACCGCCGTGACCGACGTCCGGCTGGCCCGGATGCCGCAGTCGGTGCTCCGCCCGTGGATCGAGGCGCACCCGGAGATCGGCGAGCAGCTGCTCCGCGTGCTGGCCCGCCGCCTGCGCCGCACCAACGACTCCGTCGCCGACCTGATCTTCACCGACGTCCCCGGCCGCGTGGCCAAGGCGCTGCTGCAGATGGCCGACCGCTTCGGCAACCGGGAGAGCGACGGCCTGCGCGTCAAGCACGACCTCACGCAGGAGGAGCTGGCCCAGCTGGTCGGGGCCTCCCGCGAGACGGTGAACAAGGCGCTGGCCGACTTCGTGCACCGCGGCTGGATCCAGCTGCAGGGCAAGTCGGTCGTCGTCCTCGACGAGGACCGCCTCCGCCGCCGCGCGCGATGAGCCGTTGAACGCACGAGGCCCAGGACCGATCCGGTCCTGGGCCTCTCGCGTTCAGCGCTTCGGCGCCACCAAGGGCACGCGGTCACCGTTCGGCAGGACGGCGAAGCGCCCGGCCTCCGTCTGCTCGAACTCCGGCAGCACCGCCTGGATCGGGTCCGGCGGGGATCCGGCCAGCGCCGCGGCGACGTCGCCGAACCGGCCCAGCTGGGCCAGCGTGTGCGACGTCGGCGGCAGCATCGGCCGGTCGCCGGCGTGGTGCTCGGCCAGCGCGGCGGCCGGCGACAGCCACGCCGCCTCGTCCGCCTCGCCGGAGACGTCGCGCGCCTCCTGGCCGGCCGGCAGCGCGGCGACGAAGAACTTGGTGTCGTAGCGCCGGGACTCCATCGGCGGGGTGATCCAGTGCGCGAACGGGCGCAGCAGGTCCGAGCGCAGCACCAGCCCGCGGCCGGCGAGCAGCTCGGTCAGCGACAGCTCGCGGGACAGCAGCGCCTGGCGCTGCTCCTCCCAGTCGTCGCCCGACACCGATGGCACCACCCCGCCCACCCCCGCGCCCTCCGCCGGGCCGGCCAGCAGGACGCCGGCCTCCTCGAAGGTCTCCCGCACCGCGGCGCAGACCAGCTCGCGGGCCAGCCGCTCGTCGCAGCCGAACGCCTCGCCCCACTCGGCGGGCGAGGGCCCGGCCCAGCCGATCGCGGTGTCGGCGTCGCGCTCGTCGACCCCGCCGCCGGGGTAGGCGGTCATCCCCCCGGCGAAGGGCATGCCCTTGGTGCGCCGGAGCAGGTAGACCTCGAGACCCGGGGCGCCGTCGCGGACGATCAGGACGGTCGCCGCGTGCCGGATGGTCTCGCTCACCGCAGCTCCACGGTCAGCTCGACCTCGACCGGCGCCCCCAGGGGCAGCTCGGCGACGCCGATCGCGCTGCGGGCGTGCCGGCCGGCCTCGCCGAAGATCTTGGCGAGGAACTCGCTGGCGCCGTTGACCACGCGCGGCTGGCCGGTGAAACCCTCGGCGCTGGCCACGTACCCGACCACGCGGACGATGCGGGCGACCTCGTCCAGGCCGACCAGCTCGTCGACCGCGGACAGCGCGTTGAGCGCGCACACCTTGGCGTCGGCCGCCGCGGCCTCGACGTCGACCGAGCCGCCGACCTTGCCGGTGCGGCGCAGGCCGCCGTCGACGAAGGGCAGCTGACCGGAGGTGAACACCAGCGACCCGGTGCGCACCGCGGGCACGTACGCGGCCACCGGCGCGGCCACCGGCGGCAGCCGGATGCCGAGCTCGGCCAGCCGCGCGTGCCAGCCGGGGGCCGGCGTGGTCACGCCGGGCGCTTGAGGTAGGCCACCAGCTGGTCCGAGCCGCTGGGGCCGGGCAGGACGGTCACCAGCTCCCAGCCGTCCACGCCCCACGAGTCGAGGATCGCCTTGGTGTTGTGGATGAGCAGCGGGATGGTGGCGTACTCCCACCGCTGGCGCGCCGATTCGGTCATGCGTCGGACGCTAGCGCAGCAGGGGGTCCGACCGGAGGTCGCGTCCCCGGCCGGGCGGCCGGGCTGCTCATACTCTTGAACGGTGAGCCCCGATCCGTCGTCCGCACGCCTGCACGTCGTCACCGGCAAGGGCGGGACCGGGAAGACCACCGTCGCCGCCGCGCTGGCCCTCGCGCTGGCCGCCGACGGCCGCTCGGTGCTGCTGGTCGAGACCGAGGGCCGGCAGGGCATCGCCCAGCTGTTCGACACCGCGCCGCTGCCCTACGAGGAGCGGCGGGTCGCCGTCGCCCGCGGGGGCGGTGAGGTCAAGGCGCTGGCCATCGACGTCGAGGAGGCCCTGCTGGACTACCTCGACATGTTCTACAACCTGCGCCGGGCCGGCCGGGCGCTGCGCAAGATGGGCGCCGTCGACTTCGCCACGGCCATCGCGCCGGGTCTCCGCGACGTGCTGATCACCGGCAAGATCAAGGAGGCGGTCACCCGCCGCAAGGACGGCCGGCCGGTCTACGACGCGGTCGTGGTCGACGCCCCGCCGACCGGCCGGATCACCCGTTTCCTCGGCGTCACCGGCGAGATGTCCCAGCTGGCGCGCTCCGGCCCGATCAAGACCCAGAGCGACGGCGTCATGGCGGTGCTGAAGTCGCCGCAGACCGCGGTCCACCTGGTGACGATCCTCGAGGACATGCCGGTGCAGGAGACCGCCGACGCGATCGCCGAGCTGCAGAAGGCCGGCCTGCCGGTCGGCTCGGTGATCGTGAACCTGGCCACCGATGCCGTGCTCCCGCCCGACGGGCTGGCCCGGGCGGCCGGGCCCGGGCTCACCGGCGCCGATCTCGCTCCCGCGCTGACCGCCGCGCACCTGCCCGCGGGCGACGGCATCGCTGAGGCGCTGGCCGCGCAGACCGTCGAGCACGCCCTCCGGTGGACGGGCCAGGATGCCCTCCGCGACGACGTCGAGGCGCTGGGGCGGCCGACCGTCGAGCTGCCGCTGCTGACCGGACCGGTCGACCTGGGCGCCCTCTTCGAGCTGGCCGGCCGGCTCGAGGACCACCTGCGCGTGACCGAGGTGGCCGCGTGAGCGCCGCACCCGCGCAGTCCGGCGCGGGGCGCTCCCGCCCGCAGGCCCCCGCGCTCGACCTCGGCGCCCTCATCACCGACCCCGCCACCCGGATCGTTGTGTGCTGCGGCGCCGGCGGCGTGGGCAAGACGACGACGTCGGCAGCGCTCGCCCTGGCCGCGGCCGAGGCGGGGCGCAGCGTCGTCGTCCTCACCATCGACCCGGCCCGGCGGCTGGCCCAGTCCCTCGGCCTGACCGAGCTGGACAACGAGCCGCGGCAGGTCGACGTACCCGGGGCGGCCGGCGAGCTGCACGCGATGATGCTGGACATGAAGCGGACGTTCGACGACGTCGTGTCCGCCCACTCGACGCCCGAGCGCGCCCAGCAGATCCTGGAGAACCCCTTCTACCAGACCCTGAGCTCGTCGTTCTCCGGGACGCAGGAGTACATGGCGATGGAGAAGCTGGGCCAGCTGCGGTCCAGCGACCAGTGGGACCTGATCGTCGTCGACACCCCGCCGTCGCGGTCGGCGCTGGACTTCCTCGACGCCCCGAACCGGATGAGCCGCTTCCTCGACGGCACGATGATCCGCCTGCTCACCGCCCCCAGCCGGGCGGGCTTCAAGTTCGCCAGCGCCGGGTTCCTGCTGTTCAGCCGGATCGTGTCCAAGATCCTCGGCGGCCAGCTGCTGCGCGACATCTCCGCGTTCGTCGCCGCGCTGGACACGATGTTCGGCGGCTTCCGCGAGCGCGCCACCGCCACCTACGAGCTGCTCCGCCGTCCGGGGACCGCCTTCGTCGTCGTCGCCTCCCCGGAGCCCGACGCGCTGCGCGAGGCCTCCTACTTCGTCGACCGGCTCTCCGCCGACCAGATGCCGCTGGCCGGCCTGGTCGTGAACCGCACCCACCCGCCGGCCACCGCGGGGCTGTCGGCGACCCGCGCCGAGGCCGCCGCCGAGGAGGTGCTCGAGGCCGGCGGGCCGGACGCCCCGCTCGCGGCCGCGGCGCTGCGCGTGCACGCCGAGCGGATGACGCTGGCGGCCCGCGAGCAGCACCTGGCCGACCGGTTCACCAGCGCCCACCCGGAGGTCGCCGTCCGCACGGTGCCGGCGGCCGCGGGCGACGTGCACGACCTGGACGGGCTGCGCACCATGGCCGCCGAGCTGACCGGCGCGGACGCGGACACGCCGACCGGCATCCCGCGCACCCGCATCCTGCCCGCGCGCCGCGGCTGACCCCGGCCCCGGCCGGGCCGGGCACCGTACATTGGCTGCGATGTCCGAGACCGCCCGCCTCCGCTCCCGCGTGCTCGCCAAGCTGGCCCTGACGATCGCCGTCGCCGGGGTCCTGCTGGCCGGCCTCCTGCTGCCGTGGGTCGGGGGCGGTGGGCTGGTGGCCCGCAACTCCGCCAACCTGCTGGACGCGCTGCCGGTCGAGCTCACGGACGCGACGCCGGCCGGGATGACGAAGGTGCTGGCCGCCGACGGATCGCTCATCACCAACCTCTACGACAAGAACCGCACGCCCGTGGAGTCCGACCAGATCGCCCAGGTCATGAAGGACGCGCTGGTCGCCATCGAGGACTCGCGCTTCTACGAGCACAACGGCCTCGACGTGCAGGGCACCCTGCGCGCGCTCGTGAAGAACCTGGCTGCCGGCTCCGTGCAGGAGGGCGGCTCCACCCTCACCCAGCAGCTGGTGAAGCAGACCCTGCTGCAGACGGCGAACTCGCCCGAGGAGCGGGACGCCGCCACCGAGCAGACGCCGGCCCGCAAGCTGCGCGAGGCCCGGCTGGCGCTGGCCCTGGAGGAGACCTACTCCAAGGACGAGATCCTCACCCGCTACCTCAACATCGTGTACTTCGGGAAGGGCGCCTACGGCATCCAGGCCGCCGCCCAGCAGTACTTCAGCGTCAACGCCGCCGAGCTGACGCTGCCGCAGGCGGCGATGCTCGCCGGCCTGGTGCAGAGCCCGTTCTACGACGACCCGATCGACAACCCGGAGAACGCCCAGACGCGGCGCAACCAGGTGCTGCAGCGGATGTTCGACCTGGGCTACATCACCGAGGCCCAGCTCACCGAGATCGCGCCGACGCCGGTGGCGGTCGCCCCGGGCATCGCGCCGCCCAACGGCTGCATCGACGCGACCGTCGGTGGCTTCTTCTGCGCCTACGCCGTCGAGTACCTGGTCCGGGAGCTCGGGCTGACCGACGCGGAGCTGCGCAACGGCGGCCTCACGATCCAGACCACGCTGCGGCCCGACATGCAGGTCGCCGGCGACCAGGCGGTGCTCAACACGGTGCCGATGGGCGACCCCCTCGCCGGCATGTACACCGCGCTGGAGCCGACCACGGGCAACCTGCTGGCGATGAGCGTGAACCGCCGCTTCGGCTGCGAGGGCCCCGAGTGCGAGTCGGTCATCCTCAACGCCCGGGCCAGCCAGGGCGCCGGTTCGACCTACAAGACCTTCGTCGCCGCCGCCGCGCTGGCGGAGGGCTTCGCCGCCAACCACACCATCACGACGCCCAACACCTACGTGTCCCGGGTGTTCAAGGAGAACGGCGGCACCCGCGGGGCGCCCTACGACGTCTCGAACGTCGGCAACTACCCGAACACGCTGGACATGCGCGGGGCCCTGGTGCGGTCGTCCAACACCTACTTCCTCGCCCTGCTGGACCAGCTGGGCAGCGTCGAGAAGCCGGTGCGGATGGCGCAGGCCATGGGTCTGCGGTCCATCGACGCGGTCGCCGACGACATCATCGAGGGCCGCCAGGGCTCGTTCGTCCTCGGGCCGAACGCGACCAGCCCGCTGGACCTCGCCAGCGCCTACGGGACCATGGCGGCGAACGGCACCTCGTGCGCTCCCACGCCCATCAGCGGCGTGCTGGGCCGCGACGGCAAACCGTTGGAGAAGGACGGCGCCCCGGTCTGGAAGGGCACCACCTGCACCCCGGAGGCCATCCCGCCCGGTGTCGCGACCACGCTGAACCAGATCCTCATCGGTGACGTCGCCAGCCCCGAGGGCACCGGCACGCGGGCGGCCGTCCCCGGCCACGAGATCGCGGGCAAGACCGGGACGTCGCAGAACAACTTCTCGGTCGCCTTCGTCGGCTACACGCCGCAGTACACGGCCAGCGTGATGGTGCTCAACCCCAAGGAGAACCAGGACGTCGGCGGCTTCGGCGGCAACAAGCCGGCGACCATCTGGCACGACGCCATGGCGCCGATCCTCACCAACCAGCCGGCCGTGCCGTTCCCGCCCGCCGACCCGCAGGTCGCCAACGGCCGGCAGCTGCCGGTGCCCGCGTGCGGATCGGTCACCGAGTGCGAGCAGGCGCTCCAGGCGGCCGGCCTGCAGGCCCGCACGGTGCAGGTCGAGAGCAGCGCCGCCCGCGGGAGCTTCGTGGGCACCAGCCCGGCCGCCGGCGCCTCGGCCTACGTCAGCGAGCCGGTGTCCATCCTGGTCAGCAGCGGTCCCCGGCCCGCCCCGCAGCCCGAGCCCGTGCCCCAGCCGGCCCCGGCTCCCGCGCCCGCCCCGGCTCCCGCGCCGGCCCCGGCGCCCGGTCCCGCAGCCGGCGTCCCGGCGCCGCCGGAACCGCAGGAGGGCGCACCCGCCTTCGGGCCGGGTTTCCCGTTCGACGACGACGACGACTGAGCGCGGGCCGCGGTCGCTAGGTCAGGTCCTTGACCAGGTAGCCGCACGGATCGGCGTGCTCACGGACGACCGTGCCGTCGACATCCCGCTCGGGCCACCGGTCGACGACGTCGCCGTGCGCCCACTCGGCGTACCCCAGCCGGACGTAGAGCCGCCGGGCACCCGTGTTCGCGTGCGCCACGGCGAGCCCGACCCGCGCCGCGCCCATCGTCCGTGCGCGGGTCTCGGCCGCCGCGACGAGCCGCGCACCGGTGCCGAGCCTCACTGGGGTGGCCTTCAGCGCGTTCAGCTCCGGCACGTCGCCCAGCACCGCGCGCACCGACGGGTACTTCGAGCGGTGGAGCAGGGTGACCCGGCCGCACGGCACGCCGTCCCGCCAGGCGACGAGGTAGGTCGCCTCGCCGCGCTCCTGCATCCCGGACCTCTCCTCGTGGTGCCGGCGGTCCCCCGGGGCGGCACCGGCCATCAACCACGGCAGGTCGCCGGCCTCGAAGCGCCGGACGGTGACCGGGGCCGGGTCCACCGGTCGGGCCCGGCTCAGCCGAGCTGGCGGCGGACCTCGGCGGCGACGCGCCCCCCGTCCGCCCGCCCGGCGACGACGCCGTTCGCGGCGCCCATGACCTTGCCCATGTCCTTCATGCCGCTCGCGCCGGTGCGGGTGATGACGTCGGCGACGATCGCGGCCAGGTCGGCGTCCTCGAGCTGGGCCGGCAGGTAGTCGGCGAGCACCGCGCCCTCCGCCCGCTCGCGCTCGGCCTGCTCGGCGCGACCGGCCCCGGCGAACGCCTCGGCGGCCTCCTTGCGCTTCTTCGCCTCGCGGCGCAGCACCGCCTGGACCTCGTCGTCGCCGAGCTCGCGGGCCTCCTTGCCGGAGACCTCCTCGGCGCTCACGGCGGTCAGCACCATGCGCAGCGTCGCGGTGCGCAGCTCGTCCCGGGCCTTCATGGCGGTGGTCAGGTCGTCGCGCAGCTGCTTCTTCAGGTCGCTCACGCATCCAGCCTGGCACGACGTCCCCGGGGCGTGCGCCCGTAGGCTCCAGGACGTGCGCTGGTACACCGCCGTCCCGACCGCCGCCGTCGCCTCCGGGGCGGGCGTGCTCGCCTACGCGAGCCTCTACGAGCGCACCCGCTGGACGCTGCGCCGCTTCGACGTGCCGGTGCTGGCCCCGGGGTCGGCCCCGCTGACCGTGCTGCACCTGTCCGACCTGCACATGACGGCCGGCCAGCGCTCGAAGCGGGAGTGGGTCGCCTCGCTCGCCGCGCTCGAGCCCGACCTGGTCATCAACACCGGCGACAACCTGGCCGGCTTCGACGCGGTGCCGGGGACGCTGGAGGCCCTCGCCCCCCTGATGGACCGGCCCGGAGCCTTCGTGCTGGCCAGCAACGACTACTACGCGCCGCGGCCGAAGAACCCGCTCAAGTACTTCTTCCCCGGCCACAAGCGGGTGCACGGCACCGAGCTGCCCTGGCGGGACCTGCGCGACGGGATGCTCGACCGCGGCTGGCTGGACCTGACCAACGCCGCCGGCGAGCTCGAGGTGGCCGGCCGGCGGATCGTCCTCGCCGGTGTCGACGACTCGCACCTGCAGCGCGACCGGTACGACGTGGTGGCCGGGCCGGCCGACCCCGCGGCCGACCTGCGCCTGGGCCTGGCCCACTCCCCCGAGCCGCGGGTGCTCGACCGCTTCGCCCACGACGGCTACGACCTGCTGCTGTGCGGGCACACCCACGGGGGCCAGCTGCGGGTGCCGTTCTACGGCGCGCTGGTCACCAACTGCGGCATCGACCGGGAGCGGGTCCGCTGGCTGCACCGGTGGGCCGGGGCGGCCGACGGCCGGCCGAACGGGACCTGGCTGCACGTCTCCGCGGGCCTGGGCACCAGCCCGTACGCGCCGGTCCGCTTCGCCTGCCCGCCGGAGGCCACGCTGCTCACGCTGACGGCGCGGGACGCCTCCTAGCCGGGCCGACCCGGCGGACGGGCCGGCGGGAGGGAGCGCTAGACTCGTCCAGCGCACCTCGGGGTGTGGCGCAGCTTGGTAGCGCGCGTCGTTCGGGACGACGAGGCCGCAGGTTCAAATCCTGTCACCCCGACCAGCACCCAGGGGCCGCCGATGGCGGCCCCTGGGTCGTTTCCCGGCCCGTCCGGTTGGGCGCACTCCCGCGGGGGCACGGGGGTGCCCGATGACCGAATGGCTGCTCCTCCTCGCGGCGGTGGTGCTCACCGCCTTCACCGGCTTCTTCGTCGCAGCCGAGTTCTCCCTCACCACCGTCGACCGCGGCCGCGCCGAGGAGGCGGCGGCCGACGGCGACGCACGGGGCCGGTCGGTCGTGCGGGCGCTGCGCACGCTGTCCACCCAGCTGTCCGCGGCGCAGTTCGGCATCACGATCACCACGCTGGTGGTCGGCTACCTGGCCGAGCCCGCGATCGGTCAGCTGCTGCACGACCCGCTCGAAGCGCTCGGGCTGCCGCAGGCCACGGCCACCGGGGTCGCGCTGGCCCTGGCCATCGCGGTGGCGACCACGCTGCAGATGCTGCTCGGCGAGCTCGGCCCCAAGAACCTGGCGATCGCTGACCCGCTCGCGGTGGCGGGGTTCGTCGCGCCCGGCATGCGCGCCTTCACCCGGGTCACGGGCCCGGTCGTCGGGGCGCTGCAGCGGCTGGCCAACTGGATCGTCCGTCGGCTGGGCTTCGAGCCGCGCGAGGAGCTGGACACCGCCCGCGGCGCCGAGGAGCTCGTGTCCGTCGCCCGGCGGTCCGCCGAGGAGGGCGACCTCTCCCCCGTCGCCGCCCGGCTGCTGCAGCGCTCGCTCGGCCTCGGCGGCAAGCTCGCCAGCGACGTCATGACCCCCCGCACCCGGCTGTGGACGCTGCGGTCCAGCGCCACCGCGTCCGAGGTCATCGCCGCCGCGGTCGAGTCGGGCAACTCCCGCTTCCCCGTCTACGGCGCCGACCTCGACGAGGTGACCGGCGTCGTGCACGTCAAGCACGCCGTCTCGGTCCCGGAGGAGGAGCGCGGAACGCGCACCGCCGGCGAGCTGGCCGTCCCCGTGCTCGCCGTCCCCTCGTCGCTGCACCTGGAACGGCTGCTGGACCTGCTGCGCGACCAGGGCCTCCAGCTCGCGCTCGTCGTCGACGAGTGGGGCGCCACCCACGGCGTGGTCACGCTCGAGGACATCGTCGAGGAGCTGGTCGGCGAGATCGCCGACGAGACCGACCGACCGCTGCGGACGCTGCGCCGGGTCGACGGCGACACCTGGGTGGTGTCGGGCCTGCTGCGGCCCGACGAGGTGCAGGAGCGCACGGGCGTGCGGGTGCCGGAGGGCCGCTACGAGACCGTGGCCGGGTTCCTGGCCGAGCACCTGCAGCGGCTGCCCGAGCCCGGCGACACGGTGGGCCTCGACGACGCCGAGCTCACCGTCGAGACCGTCGAGGGCCGCCGGGTGGCCCGCGTCCGGGTGCACCTGCGGCCGGCCGACGACGTCGCCGGTGACCTGCTGCGCGAGGAGGTCCGGGCATGACCGTCGTCAGCCTGCTGGTGCTCGTCGCCCTGCTGCTGGGCAACGCGTTCTTCGTCGCGGCGGAGTTCGCGCTGGTATCCACCCGCGCCGACCAGATCGAGCCCCGCGCCGAGGCCGGCTCGCAGCGGGCGGTGAGGACGCTGGCGGCCATGCGGAACGTCAGCGAGATGATGGCCGGCGCGCAGCTGGGCATCACCCTGTGCTCGCTGGGGCTGGGTGCGGTCGGGGAACCGGCGATCGCGCACCTGATCGAGGTGCCGCTGGAGGCCGCGCACGTGCCCGCGGGCCTGCTGCACCCCGTCTCGCTGGCGATCGCCCTGGCCCTGGTGACCGTCCTGCACATGGTGCTGGGCGAGATGGTGCCCAAGAACATCACCCTCGCGGGCCCGGACCGCGCCGCGCTCGTGCTCGGCCCGCCGCTGGCTGCGCTGGTCCGGGTGCTGCGGCCGTTCATCCGGTTCTTCAACACCCTGGCCAACGCCTTCGTCCGGCTCTTCGGCGTGCAGCCGACCGACGAGGTGGCGGCGAGCTTCGACCAGGGGCAGATCGCCTCGATGGTGACGCAGTCCCGGCGTGAGGGGCGGCTGGGCGCCGAGGTCGGGGAGCTGGCCGCCGGAGCGCTGACCTTCGAGCAGCACGAGATCGACGCCGTCCTGCTGCCGATCGAGGACGTCGTCACCGTCCCGCGCAGCACCACGCCCCGCCAGTTGGAGGCAGTGGTGGCCGAGCACGGGTACAGCCGCTACCCGGTGCGCGGGGAGGGTGCCCACCTGCTCGGGTTCGTGCACGTGAAGGACGTCCTCGACGCCGGGGCGCGCGACCGGCCGATCGCCGACGAGCACCTCACCCCGTTCGTCGAGCTCGGTGCCGGTGCCGCCCTGCCCGAGGTGCTGGCCACGATGCGGCGCGCCGGCACCCACCTGGGCCGGGTGGTGGAGGAGGGCCGGACCACCGGCCTCGTGGCGCTCGAGGACGTGCTGGAGCGGCTGATCGGCGACGTCCGGGACGCCGCCGCCGAGCACCGGCGCGGCGACGACGTGGTCGACGGCGCGGAGCAGGGTGCCGCGGCGACGGGAGCCGGCGCCGGTGGAAGATGACGGGGTGACCGCCGAGCAGACCCCGTCCCCCGCCCTTCCCCCCGAGGTCACCGCCCGCTGGCAGGCCCGGTTCCGCGCGCCGCGGGTCTCGCTGCCGGACTGGGCGTTCGACGCCCCGCACCGCAACCTTTACGCCTCCGACGTCAGCGGCGTCATCGAGCAGTACGCCTGGGACCGCGAGGCGGGCACGCACCGGCAGGTCACCGACCGCCCCAACGGCACGCTCATCGGCACGCTGAGCCCCGACGGCGAGACCGTGTGGTGGTTCGCCGACTCCGACGGCGACGAGTTCGGCGTCTGGATGACCCAGCCCTTCGGCGGCGGCGGGGACACCGTCGCCGTCCCCGAGGTCGGTCCCGCCTACCCCGCCGGGCTCGAGATCGGTGACGACGTCGTCGCGATCGGCCGCTCGACCGACGACGGCAGCGAGCTCTGGCTGGCGCCCCGCGGCGGGACGCCGCGGGTGGTCTACCGGCACGCCGACCCGGCGTCCGTCGACGCCCTCACGCACGACGGCGACCTGCTGGTCGTCTCGCACTCCGAGCACGGCGACCCGCGCTACCCGGCGCTGCGCGTGCTGCGCACCTCCGACACCACCGAAGAGGTACCGGCCGTGGTCGCGGAGAAGTGGGACGGCGAGGGCCGCGGCCTGCACGCCTCGGAGTTCGCCCCGCTGCCCGGCGACACCCGGTTGCTCGTCGGTCACGAGCGCCGCGGCCGCGAGGAGCTGCTCATCTGGGACGTCGCGGCCGACACCGAGACCGAGATCGTGCTGGACCTGCCCGGCGACGTCTCGGCCGGCTGGTACCCCGACGGGACGGCGCTGCTCGTCGGGCACGACCACGCCGCCCGCACCGAGCTGTACCGCTACGACCTGGCCAGCGGCGCGCTGGAGAAGCTGGACACCCCGACCGGCGTCGTCCGCGGGGCCACCGCCCGCCCCGACGGCACCGTGGAGCTGGCCTGGTCCAACGCGGAGAAGCCACCGGTGATCCGCCGCGCGGACGGCCCCGTCGTCCTGCAGGTGTCGGAGGAGGAGCCGCCGGCGGCCTACCCGGTCGAGGACCGCTGGGTGCCCGGCCCCGGCGGCGACGTGCACGCGCTGCTCGTCCGCCCCGCCGGTTCGGCGCCGTACGCGACGGCGTTCCTGGTGCACGGCGGCCCGGAGGCGGCCGACGACGACTCCTACCGCGCCCGGCGGGCGGCCTACGTGGACGCCGGCTACGCCGTCGTGCACGTGAACTACCGCGGCTCCACCGGCTACGGCTCGGCCTGGCGGGACGCGCTCACCGGCCGCCCCGGGCTCACCGAGCTCGAGGACGTCGGCGCGGTGTACGACGCACTGGTCGCCGAGGGCGTCGTCGACCCGCAGCGCGCGCTGCTGTCCGGCGGCTCGTGGGGCGGCTTCCTCACCCTGCTCGGCCTGGGCACCCAGCCCGAGCGCTGGGCGGCCGGCATCGCCGAGGTGCCGGTGGCCGACTACCTGGCCGCCTACGAGGACGAGATGGAGGGCCTGCGCGCCTACGACCGCGCGCTGTTCGGCGGCTCACCGGACGAGGTGCGCGACGTCTACGTGCGCTCCTCGCCGATCACCTACGTCGACGCCGTGGCCGCACCCGTGCTGGTGGTGGCCGGCGCGAACGACCCGCGCTGCCCGATCCGTCAGATCGACAACTACCTGGCCCGGCTCGAGGAGCTCGGCAAGGAGCACGAGGTGTACCGCTTCGACGCCGGCCACGGCTCGCTGGTCATCGAGGAGACCATCCGCCAGGTCGAGGCCGCCCTCGCCTTTGCCCTCCGCCACGTCGAGCCCTGACCCTGCTTTTCCGCGGTAAGGCGTCCCGCCTTACCGCGGAAAAGCAGATCAGCGCTGGGCGGCGATCAGCTCGGCGATCTGGACGGTGTTGAGGGCGGCACCCTTGCGCAGGTTGTCGTTGCTGACGAAGAGCACCAGCCCGCGGCCGCCGTCGACGCTCTGGTCCTGCCGGATGCGGCCCACGTAGCTCGGGTCGGCGCCGGCGGCCTGGAGCGGGTTCGGGACGTCGGAGAGCTCCACGCCGGGCGCGGTCGACAGCAGCTCGGTGGCCCGCTCGACCGAGATCGGCCGCTCGAACTCGACGTTCAGCGACAGCGAGTGGCCGCTGAACACCGGCACGCGCACGCAGGTGCCCGAGACCTTGAGGTCGGGCAGGCCGAGGATCTTGCGGCTCTCGTTGCGGAGCTTCTGCTCCTCGTCGGTCTCGAACGTGCCGTCGTCCACGATCGACCCGGCGAGCGGGACGACGTTGAAGGCGATCGGCCGCACGTACTTCTGCGGCTCCGGGAACGGGACGGCCGAGCCGTCGTGGGTGAGCTCGTCGGCCTTGTCGACGACGGCCTTCGCCTGCCCGTGCAGCTCCTCGACGCCGGCCACGCCGCTGCCGGAGACCGCCTGGTAGGTGCTGGCGACGATCCGGACCAGGCCGGCCTCCTCGTGCAGCGGCTTGAGCACCGGCATCGCGGCCATGGTGGTGCAGTTCGGGTTGGCGATGATCCGGCCGTGGGCCTTGGCGATGTCGCCGGGGTTGACCTCGCTGACGACCAGCGGGATCTCCGGGTCGCGCCGGAAGGCCGAGCTGTTGTCGATCACCGTCACGCCGGCGGCGGCGAACCGCGGCGCCTGGGCGCGGGAGGTCGTCGCGCCCGCGGAGAAGATGGCGATGTCCAGGCCGGTCGGGTCGGCCGTCGCGGCGTCCTCGACGGTGATCTCGCCACCGGCCCACGGCAGGGTGGTGCCCGCCGAGCGCGCGGAGGCGAAGAAGCGGAGCTCGGCGAGCGGGAACTCCCGCTCGGCGAGGATGTCGCGCACGACCCGGCCCACCTGGCCGGTCGCGCCGACGATGCCGACCCGCAGGCCGCTGTCGCTGAACGAGCTCATCGCCCGGTCCCTCCGTAGACGACGGCCTCGACGTCGGAGCCGAGGTCGAACGCGTCGTGCACCGCGCGGACGGCGATGTCCACGTCGGTGTCGCGGCAGACCACGGAGATGCGGATCTCCGAGGTGCTGATGAGCTCGAGGTTCACGCCGGCATCGGCCAGGGCGCCGAAGAACTTGGCCGAGACGCCCGGGTGCGACCGCATGCCGGCGCCGACCAGCGACACCTTGCCGATGTGCTGGTCGAAGCTCACGCCGGTGTAACCCACGGTGTGCTTCACGCGTTCCAGGGCGGCCAGGGCGGTCGGGCCGTCGCTCTTGGGCAGCGTGAAGGAGATGTCGGCGAGCTTGCTGGCCTCGGCCGACACGTTCTGCACGATCATGTCGATGTTGATCTCGGCGTCGGCCAGGACGCGGAACAGCTGGGCGGCCTCGCCCGGCCGGTCGGGCACCCCGAAGACGGTGATCTTGCCCTCGGAGCGGTCGTGCGCGACGCCCGTGATGATCGCCTGTTCCACCGGGAGGTCCTCCATCGAGCCGGCCACGGTCGTGCCGGGGAGCTGTGAGTAGGAGCTGCGGACGTGCACGGGGATGCCGTAGCGGCGGGCGTACTCGACGCAGCGGAGCATGAGCACCTTGGCCCCGGACGCGGCCAGCTCGAGCATCTCCTCGTAGGTGATGGTGTCGAGCCGCTTGGCGTTCGGGACGATGCGGGGGTCGGCGGTGAAGACGCCGTCGACGTCGGTGTAGATCTCGCACACGTCGGCGTCCAGCGCGGCGGCGACGGCGACGGCGGTGGTGTCCGAACCGCCCCGGCCCAGCGTGGTGATGTCCTTGGTGTCCTGGCTGACGCCCTGGAAGCCCGCGACGATGACGATCGAGCCCTCGTCCAGCGCCGACCGCAGCCGCCCCGGGGTGACGTCGATGATGCGGGCCTTGCCGTGGCTGCCGGTGGTGATGACGCCGGCCTGCGAGCCGGTGAACGACCGCGCCTCGTAGCCGTGCGTGGAGATGGCGATCGCCAGCAGGGCCATGGAGATGCGCTCGCCGGCGGTGAGCAGCATGTCGAGCTCGCGGCCGGGCGGCTCGTCGGTGATCTGGCCGGCCAGGTCGAGCAGCTCGTCGGTGCTGTCGCCCATCGCCGAGACCACGACGACGACGTCGTCGCCGTTCTTCTTCGCGGCGACGATCCGCTCGGCGACACGCTTCATGTGCTCTGCGGAGGCGACGGAGGAGCCGCCGTACTTCTGGACGACGAGGGCCACGGGGCATGAGGTTACCGGCGCGGGCCAAGACCCCGGCGGTTGCGTCCGGCTTTCCCGCAGGATGGGATCACCCGGTGGACGACCCCGGCGAGTGGCTGCTGACCTCGGAGGAGCGCGGCAACCCCGCAGGTGGGCTCCCGGCGTGGACGGAGGGGAACCTCGTCCGGCCGCTGGTGCACGGCGTCGCCTACTTCGACCGGCTGGTCGAGGAGGTGGAGGCCCTCGGCGAGGGCGACCGCGTGTGGTTCACCGACTGGCGGGGCGACCCGGACGAGCGGTTGCGCCTCGACGGCCCGACGGTGGACGAGCTGTTCAGCGCCGCCTCCCACCGCGGGGTAGACGTGCGCGGCCTCGTCTGGCGCTCGCACACCGACGCGATGTCCTTCAGCGCGGAGGAGAACCGGGCGCTGGACGTCGAGATCGAGGAGGACGGCGGCAAGGTCATACTCGACCAGCGGGTGCGCCGCGCGGGCAGCCACCACCAGAAGATCGTGGTCATCCGCTGCCCGGCCGACCCCTCCCGCGACGTCGCGTTCGCGGGGGGCATCGACCTGTGCCACAGCCGCCGCGACGACGGCGAGCACGGCGGGGACCCGCAGGCGGTGGCCATGTCCGACGCCTACGGCCCGACCCCTCCCTGGCACGACGTGCAGGCGGAGATCCGCGGACCGGCCGTGGGCGTGCTCGACACGGTGTTCCGCCAGCGCTGGGCCGACCCGACCAACCCGGACAGCGGGAACCCGATCTCCTACCTGATCGACCGGTTCCGGCGGGCGCGGCTGGAGGCCGAACCCCTGCCGCCGGAGCTGCCCCCGCCGCCCCCGTGCGGCCCGCACCTGGTGCAGACGCTGCGCAGCTACCCGAAGATCCGGCCGCCGTACGACTTCGCCCCCGACGGCGAGCGCTCGATCGCCCGCGGCTACTCGAAGGCCGTGAAGCGGGCGCGGCGGGTGATCTACCTCGAGGACCAGTACCTCTGGTCCTCCGAGGTCGCGCAGCTGTTCGCCGACGCCCTGGAGGCCAACCCCGAGCTGCACCTGGTGGTCGTGGTGCCCCGGCTGCCCGACCAGAGCGGGTCGTTCAACGCGACGCCGCAGTACGTCGGCCGCCGGCAGGCGATCGACCTGTGCGTGCGGGCCGGGGGCGAGGAGCGGGTGCACGTCTTCGACGTCGAGAACCACGCGGGCACGCCGGTCTACGTGCACGCCAAGGTGTGCGTCGTCGACGACGTGTGGGCCAGCATCGGGAGCGACAACTTCAACCGCCGCTCGTGGACCCACGACAGCGAGCTGTCCACCGCCGTCCTCGACACGACGCGCGACGACCGGGAGCCCCGCGACCCGGGAGGTGCCGGCGACGGGGCGCGCACCTTCGCCCGCGACCTGCGGCTGGCCCTGGCCCGCGAGCACCTGGACCTGGCCGCCGACGGGACCGACGACGAGCTGGTGATCGACCCCGACCGCTTCGTGGCCGAGCTGGAGGCGCGCGCGGCGGCCCTGGCCGCCTGGCACGACGGCGGCAGGCGCGGGCCCCGCCCGCCGGGCCGGCTGCGACCCCACCGGCCCGAGAAGCTCGGCCGCCTCACCCGGCTGTGGGCGACGCCGGTCTACCGGGTGCTGGTCGACCCCGACGGCCGGCCGCTCCGGCTGCGCCTGCGCGGCGGTTTCTGATGACGCGCCGCTGCCGGACACCGGCAGGCACCGACCCGCCGACGTGTCCCGGTCCTGCAGGTTGCGCGACGGCCCGGCCGGGAGATCTTCCTGGCCGAACGACCGCCCGCCGTCGCATCGAGGAGCCCGTGGACCGCCTGACCGTCGCCGTCGGCCTGCCCGCGTGATCCTCGTCGTCGCCCTGGGGGCGATGGCCGCGCTGGCCGTCCTGGCACCGCTGCTCGCCCGCCGGCTGGGCCCCGCCACCGGGTACGTCCTCACCGCGGGCTTCCTCGCCGTCGGCGGTCTGCTGGCGACGGCGGCTCCCACCGTGGGCGACGGAGGCGCCGTCACCTTCTCCCGCCCCTGGCTGCCCTCCCTCGGCGACGCCGCGTTCTCCCTGCGCCTGGACGGCCTCGCGGGGCTCTTCTGCATCATCGTGCTGGGCGTGGGCGCGCTGATCATGGCGTACTGCCCCCGGTACCTGGGCCGGGACAGCGCCAACGGCACCGTCTACGGGCTGCTGACCGTCTTCGCGGGAGCCATGCTCGGCCTGGTCCTGGCCGACGACGTCGTGGTCCTCTACGTCTTCTGGGAGCTCACCACCGTCTGCTCGTTCTTCCTCGTCGCCACCGCCGGACCGGTCGCCATCCGACCCGCCCGCCGAGCGCTGCTGATCACGGCCGCCGGGGGGCTGGCGCTGCTGGTGGCCGTCGTGCTGCTGGTGGGGATCGTCGGCAGCACCGACCTGGGCACGATCCTCGCCGAGCGGGACGCGGTGCTGGCCTCCCCCCTGGCCCCCGTCATCGGGCTGCTGGTCGCCACCGCCGCGTTCACCAAGTCCGCGCAGTTCCCCCTGCAGTTCTGGCTGCCCGGGGCGATGGTCGCCATGACCCCCGTCAGCGCCTACCTGCACGCCGCGACCATGGTCAAGGCGGGCGTCTACCTGCTCATGCGCACCTCCCCGCTGTTCGCCGGGGAGGCCGCGTGGTCGGCGCTGCTGGTCACCGTCGGCCTGGCCAGCGCCGTGATCGGGGCGTTCATGGCCCTCCGCGAGCACGACCTCAAGGCGATCCTCGCCCACTCGACGGTCAGCCAGCTCGGCCTGCTCATCGCCGTCACCGGCGTGGGCACGTCCACCGCCCTGGCCGCCGCCATGCTGCACACCTTCGCGCACGCGCTGTTCAAGGCGACGCTGTTCATGCTGGTCGGGATCATCGACAAGGAGACCGGAAGCCGGGACATCCGGGACCTCTCCGGGCTCCGCCGGGTCATGCCCGTGACGGCGGCCGTGACCGGTCTGGCCGCGCTCTCGATGGCCGGGGTGCCCCCGCTGCTGGGCTTCGTCAGCAAGGAGTACCTCTTCCAGGGCGCGCTGCAGGCCGACTTCGCGCCGTGGGCGGGACCCGTGACCGGCGGGCTCGCAGTCGTCGCCTCGGCGCTCACCTTCGCCTACGGCCTGCGGATCTTCCACGGCGCCTTCGGGGGCCCGACCCGCCAGCCGGACCTCTACGAGCCGTCGCCGGCCTTCCTCGCACCGGCTGCCGTGAGCGCCGTCGCCGGCCTGGCGCTCGGGCCCGGCATCCGCTGGCTGGACCCGCTCGTCACCCGGGCGGCCGCCGACGTCGTCCCGGTCGTCGACGTCCGCTTCTACTTCTGGCACGGGCTGAGCCCCGAGCTGCTCATGTCGGCGATCACCATCGCGGTGGGGACGACGCTGTTCCTGGCGCGGGCACCGGTGGACCGGTCCCTGCAGCGGCTCCGGCTGCCCGACGGTGGCCGGTGGTTCGACCGGGCCCACGACGGCCTGCTCGCCCTCGGGTCGGCGATCGGCCGCCCCGACCGCGCGAGCGCTCCCGCGCCGCACCTGGTCCGGCCGCTGCTCGTGCTCCTGGTCCTCGGCGTCGCGGCGGTGGCGACCGTGGACGGCCTGCCGGCGCCCCGCGCGACGGTGGGGCCGCTGGACTGGCCGGTCCTCGCCCTGCTCGCGGGCACCGTGCTCGCGGCCGTGCTCGTCCGGTCCGTGCTGGGCGCCCTGGGGTTGATCGGGCTCGTCGGCCTGGTCGTCGCCGTGTGGTTCCTGCTCACCGGCGCGCCCGACGTGGCCCTCACCCTCGTGCTCGTCGAGATCTTGACGACGGTGGTCGCCGTCCTCGTGCTGCGCCGCGTCCCCCTGCACCTGCCCCGCGGCTCGCGGCCCCGCGTGCTGGGCACCGGCGCGCTGGCCCTGGCGCTGGGTGCGCTGGCCGCGGCCGGCACGTACGCGCTGACCGGACGGCGGGAGATCTCCGACGCCGGCGCCTACCACCTCCGGGCCGCCGTGCCCGAGACCGGAGGCAGCAACGTGGTCAACACGATCCTCGTGGACTTCCGCGCCATCGACACCTTCGGCGAGGCGGTCGTCCTCGGAGCCGCCGCCCTGGGGCTGCTCGCCCTCCTGGGTGCGGGCACCCCGGGCGGCGGGCGCGCCCCGTCGGTCCGCACCGGGAGCCCCGATCCCGGCCTGGTGCTGCAGGTCGCCGCCCGGGTGCTGGTGCCGGGCATGGCGGTGCTGTCGGCGTGGCTGCTGTGGCGCGGCCACGACGAGCCGGGCGGGGGCTTCATCGCGGCGCTGGTCGCGGGCATCGCCGTGGGCGTGCACCAGGTGGCGCACGGCTTCCCGGGTCTCCCCCGGCTGCTCCAGCCGGTGACGCTCGTGGGATCCGGGCTGGTCGTCGCGCTGGGCAGCGGGCTCGTGCCGGTGCTGTGGGGCGACGCCTTCCTCACCCCGTACTCCGTGCCGGTGCTCTCGGCGGTGGGGATCGGGTCCGCGGTCGTCTTCGACCTCGGCGTGCTGCTGCTGGTGCTGGGGCTGCTCGTCGCCGCCTTCGACCGGCTCGGCGCGCCGGTCGCGGATGCGCCCTCCGGCACCGGGGTCGCCCGGTGACCGCGGCGCTCGCCGTCGGCGTCCTCGTGGCGGGTGGCGCCTACCTCGTGCTGCAGCGCGGCCTGGTCCGCGTCGTGCTCGGCTTCGTGCTGCTCGGTCACGCCGTCAACGTGCTGATGCTCGCCGCGGGCGGCATGGACCGCCGGGAGGTACCGCTCGTGGGCCGGTCCGAGCCGGCGCGCACGGCCGATCCCCTCCCGCAGGCCTTCGTGCTGACCGCGATCGTCATCGCCTTCGCGGTGACGGTCTACCTGCTGGCCTTGGTGCGCGCGGGTTCCGACGCGACCGAGGACGGGACGCCCGACCCCGACGCCGAGGCGCCCGCCGGCGAGGAGGTGGCGCGGTGAGCGCCCTGCTCGGGACGGCCGTGGTCGCGCCCCTCGCCGCCGCCGCCGTGCTGCTGCTCGTCCGCGACCTGGCCCGGCCGTTCGCGCGCGCGCTGACCTGGGGCGTGAGCGCGGGCGTCGCCGTCGTGGGCGCCGTCCTGCTGGCCGGCGCCCTCGACGGGGGGCTCCCGGTCCTCCGGCTGGGCGGTTGGCCGGCCGGCATCGCGGTCACCCTCGTCGCCGACGTCCTCGGGGCGCTCATGCTGCTGGTGACGGCGCTGCTCGTGCTGGCCGGGACCGCCTACGCCGCGGCCACCGGCGAGGACGAGGACCCCTGGTTCCTGCCCCTGGCGCTGGTGCTGTCCGCCGGTGTCTACGGTGCCGTGCTCACCGCGGACCTGTTCAACCTCTTCGTCTTCGTCGAGGTCATGCTGCTGCCCAGCTACGTGCTGCTCGTGGCCTCCGGCCGCGGGCGGCGGCTGGGCGCCGGCCGCGTCTACGTGACGGTGAACCTGCTGGCCTCCACCGTCTTCCTCGCCGGGGTCGGTCTGCTCTACGGCGTGACGGGCACCGTCAACCTCGGCGAGCTCGCGGGGTCGGCGGCCGATTCGCCGGCCGCCGCCGCGGCCGGCGCCGTCGTGCTGGTCGCCCTCGGCGCCAAGGCGGCCGTGGTCCCCGTGCACAGCTGGTTGCCCACGAGCTACTCGGCCACCGGGCCGGCGGTGACCGTGCTGTTCTCCGGCCTGCTCACCAAGGTCGGCGTCTACGCGCTGGTCCGGCTGTGGTCGGTGGTCTTCGACGGGGACCCGCGGTTCGCCTGGGTGCTGATGACCGTGGCGGTCACGACGATGGTGGTGGGCGTCCTGGGGGCGGTCGGCGAGAAGGCGATGCGGCCGGTGCTGACCTTCCACATGGTCAGCCAGGTGGGGTACGTGCTCGTGGGCCTGGCCCTGTCCACCGCCGCGGGGCTCGCCGCCGCCGTGTTCTTCCTGGTCCAGTACGTCTTCGTCAAGGCCGCGCTCCTCATGTGCGCCGGGGCCGTGGAGGTCGGGTACGGGACCGGCTCCCTGGACCGCGTGCGTGGCCTGATGCAGCGGGAACCCGTGCTGGCCGTCGCGTTCGCCGTCTCGGCGCTGGCCCTGGTGGGCATCCCGCCGCTGTCAGGCTTCGTCGCCAAGCTGGGGCTGGCCTCGGCCGCCGCGGAGGAGGGCAGCTACGTCGCCCTCGCGGCGGTCGTCGCGGTCAGCCTCCTGACGCTGACGTCCATGCTGAAGATCTGGAACACCTCGTTCTGGCAGCCGGCCGAGGAGGACCCCGCCGGCGGTGACGTGGCGGTGCGGTCCCGCGTGCGACCGGCGCTGGTGGCGCCCGCCCTGCTGCTCGCGGTCCCGGCCCTCGTGCTCGGCATCTGGGCCGAGCCCCTCCTGTCGGCGTCCGCCGCGGCGGCGGACGGGCTGGTCGACACCGGCGCCTACGTCCGGGCGGTGTCCCCGTGAGCCGGGCACCGGGGCGGCGCGCGGTGCTCGCGGTGCGCTTCGCCGGCTGGTACGCCGTGCGGTTCGCCCGGGCCAATGTCACCGTCGCGCGGGAGATCCTCACCCCGGGCAGCGGGCTCGCCCCCGCGGTGGTGCAGATCCCGGTGGCCGACCACGGCCGGGCCGAGCTCGCCTCGCTCATGAGCCTGATCACCCTCACCCCGGGCACCATGGCCCTGGGCCTCAGCGACGACGGTCAGGGCCTGCTGGTGCACGGGATGCACGCCGCCGACCCCGACGTCCTGAGCGACGAGCTCCTCGACCTGGACCGCCGGCTGCTCGCCATCACCCGGCCGCACCGCACCCCACCGTCCCCCGCCCCCGACAGCCCTGGGAGGTGACCGCCGTGTTCCTGCTCGACGCGGCGCTCGTCGTGCTCGCGATCTGCCTGGTCGTGGCGGCCTTCCGCGTCGCGGCCGGTCCCGACGACGTCGACCGGGCGCTCGGCGTGGACTTCGGCTTCGCCGTCGTCATCGCCGGCATCGCGCTGCTCGCCGTCCGGCTCGAGGCGCCGGCGATGCTCGACCTCGTGCTGGTCGCCACACTGGTGGGCTTCCTCGCGACCGTCGCCTTCGCCCGCCTCGCGGGACGGGGGCGGTCGTCATGACGGTGCAGGAGGTCGTCGGCGACGTGTTCGTGGTCCTCGGTGCGGTGCTCATGGCGGTGGCCGCCGTGGGCCTGCTGCGGCTGCCGGACGTCTACAACCGGGCCAACGCCGTGGCCAAGGCGGCCGGTGCCGGCCTGGTGTCGGTGCTGCTCGGAGTCGTCGTCCTGGCACCGAGCGGCACCGCGGTCGCCATCCTGCTGATCGCCATCGCGCTGCAGCTGTTCACCGTGCCCATCGCCGGCTACGAGATCGCCCAGGCGGCCTGGCGGTCCCGCGCGCCGGTGGTGGAGGGCACCCGCGGCGCGGACCTGCTCACGCGGAGGCCGCCACCCGAGGAGGTCTGACGGTGGCCCCCGCGGTCGCTACCGAGGGGGCGCCGTCACCGGTCCGGCGAGCAGCACCGGTACCGAGCACTCGTGGCCCAGCTGCTCGGCGACGCTCCCGAGCAGCGCCCGGGACAGCCCCGTGCCGCGGCGGCCCACGACGAGGACGGCCGCGGCCTCCCCGGCTGCCGCGTCGGCCAGCGCCGAGGCCGGGCGGCCGCTGAGCACCCGCATCTCGACCGGACCCCCGCCGGCGGGCAGCCGGGCCTCGGCGTCCGCCAACAGGCGCCGCGCCCGCTCGCGCGCCTCGCCGTCCGTCCCCTCCGCCTCGTCCACGCCGATCACGGTGACGAGGACGATCCGGGCGGCGGCCACCGGTGCGGCGAGCAGCGCGGCATCGGCGAGTGCTCGATCGGCCTCCGGCGATCCGTCGACCCCCACGACCAGGGTGATGCCCTCGCCGGGACCGGCCCCCGAGGCGTCGGCTGCCGGTCGCCGCTCGACGACGCCGGTGCGGCGCCGTGACCGCTCCACGGCCATCGGGACGAAGAGCGGCCCCAGCACCCCGCCGATGAGGTACCACAGCGGCTCCCGGAATCCCCGCCGGTGCAGCAGGAAGAAGACCGCGGCGAGACCCACCACGATCCAGAGGACGACCAGGGGGAGCCAGAGGCGCCAGGTCACCGGGCACCTCCGGGGCGCGGGAGCAGCGGACGGCGGGGCAGGAGCGGAGCGGATCGGCGCATGCCCCGACCATGCGCGGACGCCGACCGGCACCACCGGCCCGGCCCTGCACGAACCGGCCGCCGGCCGTTGCCGGGATCGGGCAACCGCCGGTGGCTACTCGCGCACCAGCGCCCGTCTCGGCCAGTCGAGCAGGCGGGCCCCGGTGACCGCGACGTGCAGCACCAGGTGGTGGCCGGGGTTCGCCGGGTCGTAGCCGCAGAGCTCCGCGATCCGGGCCAGCCGGTAGGTGACCGCCCGCACGCTCAGGTGCAGCTCCCGCGCGGTCGCCGCCGCGTTCCCGCCGGCCGCGAAGTAGGCCTCCAGCGTGCGGACGAAGGGCTCCGCTCCCCCGCGCGCAACGGTCAACGGCTCGAGCACCGCGCGCACCAGATCGGCGATCGCCGTCTCGTCACGGGCCAGCACCCGGTAGACGAGCAGCTCCGAGGCCTCCACCACCTGCTGCGGCAGGTCCAGCCGGCGGGCGAGGTCCAGCGCCTCCCGCGCCTCGCCGAAGGACCGCTGCACGGCCCTCGGTCCGGCGTGTGCGCGGCCCACGCCGGCGCGCCAATGGCGATCCGGTGTCGAGCGCGCCACCACGGCCCCGGCCAGATCGGCCAGGTCGTGGCCGCGGTCGTCGCGGGTCGAGGGCGAGCAGCCGAGCACGCACACCAGCCCTCCGTCCTTGGCCGCCACGAGCAGCCCCGTCCCGGGGAAGCGGAGCCGCGCCGCGTCCTCGACGGCTCCCGCGACCCGGACGACGGAGTCGATGTCGCCCTCGGCCTCCACGACGACGACCACGTGCCCGGCTGCCAGCCGCAACCCGTAGGGCTCGGCGCGGTCGAGGAGCGTGGCCACGTCGGACCGCCCGGTGAGCAGGTCCTCGACGAACTCCTGCCGGGCCGCCTCCTCCCGGCGCACCACCAGCTGCTGCTCCTCCTGGTACCCGCCGGTGAGCGCGGCCAGGGCGGTGTCGGCGGCCCGCCAGACGGCCTCGCCGATCCCGATCAGCTCCGAGGAGCGGACCGGCCGGCCGCGGAGGGCGCCGACCAGGTCGGGGATGCGCGGCCAGAGGCGGCGGGCGGCGCCCATGTGCACGTCGACCAGGTCGGGCAGTCCCACGCCCATCGCCACCGCTCGCGCGCCCGTGCGGCGGCTCGCCGCCTCCTCCTCCGCGCTGATCCGGCGGCCGGTGCGGGCGACGGCGAGCAGCGCGGGCAGGAAGCCCTCCAGCAGCGCGTGGGGGACCCCGGCCCGGGCGGCCGCGGTCGCCGCCAGCCCGGCGAGCTCGGCCCCCACCGCCGCCGCGCCGGCGGGTCCCCCTGCCGGTTCCCCGTGACGCTCCACCCCGCCCACTCTGCCCGGTCGGTGACGCGGACGGCGGGATTGCGTCACCCGTTCCGGGGGCACGCCAGCAGGCACCCTGCACGGCTGGACGGAGGAGGCGAGGGCCCTGCGGCGCCTCGAGCTGGTCGACGGACACCTGCCCATCGAGGACCACGGCCTCATCGGCGACGGAGGCACCTGCGCCCTCGTCGGCCGGGACGGCTCCATCCCGTGGCTCTGCCTCCCGCACTTCGACGACCCCCCGTTCCTCGCGGGGCTGCTCGACGCCGGACGCGGCGGGTCCTTCGACATCCGGCCGGTGGGCCTGGTCGCCTCCTCCCAGCGGTACCTCGACGACACCGCCGTGCTGGTCACGATCCTCGAGGGCCCTGACGGCGTGGTGGAGCTGACCGACTGCATGCCGCTGCGGTCCGGCGCCGACCTGCGCGAACTGGTCCCCGCGGGCCGCAGCGAGCTCCTGCGCGTCGCGCGGGTCGTCACCGGCACCGTGCAGCTGGAGGTGCGGCTGCGACCCCGCGACGCGGTACGGCTGACCCGTGAGGGCGGGGCGTGGCGCCTGCTCTGGCCACCACGCCCGGAGCTGCCTCTGTCACTCGCCTGCTCGCACGACCTCGCGCCCGGCCCGGACGGCTCGATCGAGGCCGTCGTGGACCTGCGGGCGGGGCAACGTCTCACGGCGAGCCTCGGCTGGTCCCGCTCGGCACGGCTTGCCGACCGCACCGATCCCGACCAGCTGGTGCACCGGACCACCCAGGCGTGGCACCGCTGGGCGTCCCACCTCCGCTACGAGGGCCCGCAGCGGGGGCTGGTGCGCCGTTCCGCGATGACCCTGAAGCTCCTCGACCACGTGCCCAGCGGGGCGCTGATGGCCGCCGCCACCTCCTCGCTCCCCGAGGAGATCGGTGGTGTCCGCAACTGGGACTACCGGTACACGTGGGTGCGTGACGCAGCGTTCTCCACCTACGCGCTGCGCCGCGTGGGGATGACCAGTGAGGCGGACGCCTTCCTCGCCTGGACCATCACGAACGTCGAACGGGACGGTCGCGCGCAGTTGATGTACGCCCTCGACGGCGGCCAGCCCCCCGGGGAGAGCGAGGACCCCGGCCTGTCGGGCTACCGCGGGTCCGGGCCGGTGCGCTGGGGCAACGCCGCGGCCGGTCAGACGCAGCACGACGTGTACGGGGAGATCCTCGACGTCGCGCACGGCTGGGTCTCCAGCGGCGGAGCGGTCGACGACCACCTGTGGGCCGTCCTGCGCGACCTGGCAGACGAGGCTGTCTCGGCGTGGCGGACGCCCGACCACGGCATCTGGGAGATCCGGTCCGAGGGCCGCCCGTTCACCTACTCCGTCGCCATGTGCGCCGTCGCCGTCGACCGGGCCCTGCGCATCGCCGCGGCCCGCGACCTCGACCACCCCCGGGAGCGGTGGGAGGCGGAGCTGGACGCGATCCGGTCGGCGCTGCTGGACCGCGCCTGGGACCCCGAGCGCCGGTCCTTCACAGAGCACCTGGCCGACGACCGCGGTGAGGGGCGCGGTGGGCTGGACGCCTCCCTCCTCACGCTGCCGCTGCGGGGTCTCCTCGACGCCGACGACGAGCGCATGGTGGCGACCACGGACGCGGTGCGGCGGCACCTGGACGCCGGGGACGGCCTCCTCTACCGGTACCGCCACGACGAGACCGACGACGGCCTGCCGGGTGCGGAAGGCGCCTTCCTGCTGTGCAGCTTCTGGCTCGTCGACAACCTCACCGGGCAGGGCCGGCTGGACGAGGCCCACGAGCTCTACGCCTCGCTGTGCGGGCGCACGAACGAGGTGGGCCTGCTCTCCGAGGAGGTCGACCCGGGTACCGGGGCCTTCCTCGGCAACTTCCCGCAGGCGTTCAGCCACCTCGGGCTGATCGCCAGCGGGGTGTCCCTGGCGCGGGCCGAGGAGGACGACGCACGCTGACAGCAGCACCGCGGACGTCGTCGACCGGCCGCGCGCTGCTACCGTGGGCCCGTGCGCGGCAGCCTCCTGCTTACCCGCCGCGGCGAGGCCCTCTCCTAGGTCGGCCCCCTCGCCGCGGTGTCCTGCCGTGACGCTGCCTCTGTGACGGAGCGCGTTGCCGGCGCCAGCTGACCGCCCCACCGGAGCTGAGTCCAGCCCGCGCCAGAGGAGCCCTTCCGTGAACGAGCAGCACCCGCACGCACGCCATCCGCAGCAGCCCTCGCGGATGCCGATCCACCGCTACGCGCCCTTCACCCCGGTCGTCCTGCCCGACCGCACCTGGCCCGACCGGGTCACCACCGAGGCCCCCCGCTGGTGCGCTGTGGACCTGCGCGACGGCAACCAGGCGCTGATCGACCCGATGACCCCCGACCGCAAGCGGCGGATGTTCCAGCTGCTGGTCGGCATGGGCTACAAGGAGATCGAGGTCGGCTTCCCCGCGGCGAGCCAGACCGACTTCGACTTCGTCCGGCAGCTCATCGAGGACGACCTGGTCCCCGACGACGTCACCATCCAGGTGCTGACCCAGGCACGTGACGAGCTGATCGAGCGGACCTTCGAGTCCCTGCGCGGCGCGAAGCAGGCGATCGTCCACCTGTACAACTCGACCAGCACCCTGCAGCGCCGGGTCGTGTTCGACTCCGACCGCGCCGGCATCGTCGACATCGCCGTCCACGGCGCGCGGGTGGTGCGGAAGTTCGCCGAGCAGATGGGCGACACCGACATCCGCTACGAGTACTCCCCCGAGTCCTTCACCGGCACCGAGCTCGACATCGCCGTCGAGATCTGCGACGCCGTCACCGACGTCTGGGAGCCCACGCCCGACCGGCCGACGATCCTCAACCTGCCGGCGACCGTCGAGATGGCCGAGCCGACCGTCTACGCCGACCAGATCGAGTGGATGCACCGCAACCTGGGCCGGCGCGACTCCGTCGTCCTCTCGCTCCACCCGCACAACGACCGGGGCACCGCCGTCGCCGCCGCCGAGCTGGGCTACCGCGCGGGCGCCGACCGCATCGAGGGCTGCCTGTTCGGCAACGGCGAGCGCACCGGCAACGTCGACCTGGTCACGCTGGGGCTGAACCTGTTCAGCCAGGGCATCGACCCGCAGATCGACTTCTCCGACATCGACGAGATCCGCCGCACCGTCGAGTACTGCAACCAGCTGGGCGTGCACGAGCGGCACCCCTACGGCGGCGACCTGGTCTACACCGCCTTCTCCGGCTCGCACCAGGACGCCATCAACAAGGGCTTCAAGGCGCTCGAGGCCGACGCCGCGGCGGCCGGTACCACCGTGGACCGGATCCCGTGGGCCGTGCCGTACCTGCCCATCGACCCGAAGGACGTCGGCCGCAGCTACGAGGCCGTCATCCGGGTGAACAGCCAGTCCGGCAAGGGCGGCGTCGCCTACATCATGAAGACCGAGAACCACCTGGACCTGCCGCGCCGGCTGCAGATCGAGTTCAGCGCCGTCATCCAGCAGCACACCGACGACGAGGGCGGCGAGGTGACGGCGGCGCAGATGTGGGCCGCGTTCTCCGACGAGTACCTGCCCGACGCCGACGCCCCGTGGGGCCGTTTCGGCCTGGCCGGCCACCGGCACACGGCCAACGCCGACCAGCACGACGAGATGGTCGTGGACCTGGTCGACGCCGGGGTCCCCGTCACGCTCGAGGGGCGCGGCAACGGCCCGATCGCGGCCTTCGTCGACGCCCTGCACGCCGTCGACGTCGACGTCCGGGTGCTGGACTACGCCGAGCACGCGCTCTCCGCCGGTGGCGACGCCCGCGCCGCCGCCTACGTCGAGTGCGCCGTCGGCGACCGCATCCTGTGGGGCGTCGGCATCGACGCCAACATCGTCACCGCGTCGCTGCGCGCGGTGGTGTCCGCGGTCAACCGCGCCCAGCGCTGAGCGCCCGGGGACGGGGCGCGCCGGATCAGCGCGTCCCGTCCTCCCGGCGGCTCTCGGCCAGTGCCCGCCCGGGCTCCTCCGGCGGCGCGTCGGCCGGCTCGTCCCCCCGGTACACGTGGTCCTGGCGCTGCCCCGAGCGCAGCTCGTCGACCAGCAGCCGGTCGCGGCGCACGTGCCGTCGCCGGTAGGCGACCCGGCTGATCATGTGGGCGCTGACCGGGGCGGTGAGCATCTGGAAGGCCGCGACGAGGAGCAGCATCCAGGTCGCCGACCAGCCCTGCAGCCGGATCGCCGCGCCGACCATGATGAGCAGGACACCGAGCACCTGCGGCTTGGTCCCTGCGTGCATCCGGGTCAGCACGTCGGGGAAGCGCACCAGGCCCAGCCCCGCCGTCAGGCACAGGAACGCACCCAGCAGCAGCAGCGCCACCGCCACGACGTCCGCGACGCCCTCCACGCCGGTCACCGGCTCTCCTCCCGTTCGCGGGCGGCCCGCTCCTCGGCGGCCTCGGGGAGGCCGACGTCCTGGCCGTCGCTCGCGGACCCGATCAGCATGCCGCCGATGTAGCGGGCCACCGACACCGAGCCGACGAAGGCGAGCAGCGACACCACCACGAGCACCGGGACGACGGTCGGGTCCCGCTGCAGCCCGGCGTGGACGGCGAGCCCGGCCGCGATGATGACCAGCAGCGTGTCGGTGGCGACCACGCGGTCCAGCAGGGACGGGCCCCGGCCCAGCCGGACGAGGGCGAGCAGGGCCCCCACCCCCAGCAAGCCGTAGGCGAGCCAGAAGACCACGGTCACGGCGTCCTCCTCCCCGAGCGCGGGACGCCGGGTTCCGGCGTCGCGACACCGAGCGCCGCGAGCTCCTCGGGCGAACCGAACGCCCGCACCACGCGCTCCTCCTCGGCCAGCACCCCGGCCCGCTGGCGCTCCACGTCGCCCCGGTCGCGGACGTGCAGGATGTGCAGCGCGATGGTGCGCCGCTCCCGGTCCAGGTCGAGCACCATCGAGCCGGGCACCAGCGTCAACGACTCGGCCAGGATCGTGAGCAGCAGGTCCGAGTCGGTGCGCAGCTGCACCGAGATGATCGCGCTCCGGTCGATCCCGCGGGGCCGCACCGTCTGCCACGCCACCAGCGCGCCGGAGCTGACCAGGTCGACCACGAAGTGCCCGAGGAAGCGCAGCAGCGCGACGGGGCGCACGGTCGCGCCGCCGATGACCGGGGGCAGCGGCAGCAGCAGGGTGACGCCGAGCGCGACGAGGACGCCGCTGAGCAGGTTCGCCCAGGACCACGTCCCCCACAGCAGGTTCCAGACCAGCACGAGCCACAGCAGCAGCGGCAGCTGGTGCCGGAACCGGTGGGCGGCGCCGGAGGCCACGGGCGCGCTCACTCCACGTCCTCCGCGCCGAAGACCGCCGAGATGTAGGGCGTCCGCTCGTACAGGTCACCGGCCGCGCGCTGGGCCACGCCGTACAGCGGGCCGGCCACGGCGGTGAGCCCGACGGTCACCACGACCATGGCCGCGGTCGCCCCGACCATCACCCGGGGCAGCGGCTCCAGCGGCCGCTCCCGGCCCTTCTCCTTGCCCAGGCCGTCCGTGGCGGGCGTGGACGCGGTGGCGACGGCGGTGTGCCGCACCCACGCCGCCCGACGCGCGGCCTGCCGGCCCCCGCCGGAGGCGGCGGTGGCCCCGACCAGGGCCGGGTCCAGGTCCTCCTCGTCCGCGCCGTCGTCCGCGTCCCCGGTGCCCGCCGCACCCGGCGCGTCGGCGTCGACCGCGGCCGGCTGGATCTCCGGCCCGGCGTCCGCCGCGGCCGCCTCGGCGGTGTCGCCCTCCGGTGACTGGGCCGAGGGACGCCAGAAGGCGCGGTTCCACACCCGGGAGACGGCCAGCAGGGTGAGCAGGCTGGTCACGGCGCCGCCGGCCACGAGGACGACCGGCAGCCAGCCGCCGTCCGCGATACCGGCCTGGAGCAGGCCGAGCTTGCCGATGAAGCCGGAGAACGGCGGGATCCCCGCGAGGTTCATCGCCGGCACGAAGTAGAGGATCGCCAGCACCGGGGAGCCGAGGGCCAGCCCGCCCAGCCGGTCCACCGACGTGGAGCCGCCCTGGCGCTCGACGAGCCCGGCGACCAGGAACAGCGTCGTCTGGATCGCGATGTGGTGCACCACGTAGAAGATCGCGCCGGCCAGCCCCGCCTGGGAGGCCAGCGAGATGCCGAACACCATGTAGCCGATGTGGCTGACCAGCGTGAAGGACAGGATCCGGCGGATGTCGGTCTGCGCGACGGCGCCGAGGATGCCGATCACCATCGTGGCCAGCGCCGCCCACATGAGCACCTCGTCCAGCGCCCCGCCGGGGAACAGCAGCGTCTGGGTGCGGATGATCGCGTAGACGCCCACCTTGGTGAGCAGGCCGGCGAACACCGCGGTGACCGGCGCGGGGGCGGTCGGGTAGCTGTCCGGCAGCCAGGCCGACAGCGGGAACACCGCCGCCTTGATGCAGAACGCGATCAGCAGCATCGACTGCAGCAGCAGCTGCGTGCCGTCGGGCAGCTCCTGCAGCCGGACGGCGAGCTGCGCCATGTTCACCGTGCCGGTCGCCGAGTACACCAGCGCGATCGCGGCGAGGAAGATCAGCGAGCTCAGCAGGCTGACCACGATGTAGGTGATGCCCGCGCGGATGCGCGGCGCGGACCCGCCGAGGGTCAGCAGCACGTAGCTCGCGGTCAGCAGGATCTCGAAGCCGACGTAGAGGTTGAACAGGTCGCCGGCCAGGAAGGCGTTGGCCACACCCGCGATGAGCACCAGGAACGTGGGGTGGAAGATCGAGATCGGCGTCTCCTCGTCGCCGTCCGCCGCACCCTGGCCGACGGCGAACACGAGCACGCCCAGCGCCACCGTGGCCGCGACCACGAGCATCAGCGCCGACAGCCGGTCGACGACCAGCACGATGCCCAGCGGGACCCGCCAGCCGCCGACGGAGACCGCCTCGGCGCCGTCGGAGTCCGCGAGGACGAGGAGCACGACCGACACCACGAGGACCGCCGCGAGCACCAGGATGCTCAGCGTGCGCTGCGTCCGCGGGTGCCGGCCGCCGACGAGCAGGGCCGCGGCGGCGCCGAGCAGCGGCAGCAGCACCGGCAGGGGCGTGAGCACGCTGATCACGGCTGCTCCCCCCGGACCTGGGGCAGGTCGACGTCGTCGGACGGGATGCCCGCGTAGTTCCGGGCCAGGGCGGCCTCCGCCTCGTCGTCGGCCGACAGCGTGTCGGCGTGCATGGCGGGCCGGTCCTCCGGCGCCAGGTCGTCGGGGTCGATCTCGTCGGCGTCGGTCGCCGACCGGCGGGCGATCCGCCGGTCCTCCTCGTCCACGCCGACGACCTCCTGGCGGACCAGCCGCCACGACCGGTAGATCAGCGCCAGCAGGAAGGCCGCGATGCCGAAGGTGATGACGATGGCGGTGAGGATCAGCGCCTGCGGCAGCGGGTCGCTCATGTCCTCCGGGTCGCCGTATCCGAGGATCGGCGCCCGGCCCGAGGGCCCGCCCGAGGAGAGCAGCAGCAGGTTGGTCGCGTTGCCCAGGAGCAGGAAGCCCAGCAGCACGCGGGTCAGGCTGCGGTCGAGCAGCAGGTAGACGCCGGCCGCGTAGAGGCCGCCGATGATCACCGGCAGGACGACGGTGGGGGTCATCGGGCGATCACCTCTCCGGGTGCGACGTCGATCGGGTCGTCCTCGTCGGCCTGGCGGTCCAGCTCGGCGCCGAGGCTGCGCAGGATGTCCAGGACCAGCCCGACGACGATCGAGTAGACGCCGATGTCGAAGAACAGCGAGGTGACGAGCTTGACGTCGCCGAGCACGGGGAGCGTGGTCTCCAGGATCGCCGTCTGCAGCACCTCGGCCCCGGCCATCAGGCCGACGACGCCGGTGCCGCCGGCGAAGAGCAGTCCGACGCCGAGCAGCAAGCCCGGGTCGACGGGCGCGGCCTCGCCCAGCTCGTACCGGCCGCCCGCCAGGTAGCGGAGCACCAGCGCCAGCCCCGCCACCAGCCCGCCGGCGAACCCGCCGCCGGGCTCGTTGTGGCCGCTGAAGAGCAGGAACAACGAGAACACCAGGATGGTGTGGAACAGGATCCTGGTGATCACCTCGAGGATCACCGAGCGCCGTTCGGGCGCCAGCGCGGCCGTCGCCGCCAGCCACTGACCGCGCGGCGCGCGCCGGGACGAGCGCTCCTGCCGGGCGAGCTGGACCGGGTCGAGGCGGTCGACGGTGCCGGTGCGACGGCGGAGGAACACCAGGCTGGCCACACCGGTCGCGGCCACGACCAGGAGCGAGATCTCGCCGAGGGTGTCCCAGGCGCGGATGTCGACCAGGGTCACGTTGACGATGTTCTGGCCGCCGCCGAACTCGTAGGCCTCCTCCGGGTAGTCCACCGACACCGGCGTCGCGGTCCGCGCGCTCATCGCCACCGCACCGGCCGCGGCCATCAGCGCCCCGACCGCGATCGCGATGACGCCCCGGCCGGCCCGCTCGCGGGGCCGGTGCCGGTCGGTGATGTCCTTCGGCAGCTTGCGCAGCACGAGCACGAAGACGACGAGGGTCAGCGTCTCGACCAGGAACTGGGTGAGCGCCAGGTCCGGTGCCCCCTGCAGGGCGAAGAGGACGGCGAGCGCGTAGCCGGTGACGCCGACGACCAGCACCGCGGACAGGCGCTGGCGGATCCGCAGCGCGAGCACGGCGGCGATCAGCGCGACCGCGCCGACCAGCGCCTGGATGGGGCTGTCCCAGGCCCGCCACTCGTCCGGCCAGGGCGCGCGGAAGAGCAGCACCGCCCCCGGCAGGGCCAGCACGACGACGAGGATGGTGCCGAGGTAGGCCGGCAGCGAGCCGCGCTGCGTCGTCCCGGTGACGAGGACGGCGAGGCGGTCGAGCACCTGCAGGGTGTTCCAGTAGCCCTCGTCGGCCGACGCCCCGACGGCGACCCGCCGCTGGAACCGGTTGACCGGGACGCGGAAGGCGAAGATCGCGTACCCGCCGAGCAGGGTGAGCGCCGAGAGCGCGAGCGCCGGCTGCAGGCCGTGCCAGAGCGCCAGCTTCTCCGCCTCGGGCGCGATGAGCGGCAGCTCCTCGGCGTAGCCCGCGGCCAGCGGCTCGAGCAGCGGGCTGGCCGGGCCCAGGGCCAGGCCGGCCAGCGCGAGCAGCGCGGGCGCGGCCAGGAACAGCGGCGACGGCGGGTGGACCGGCTCGGTGTCCTCGCAGCCGGGCTTGCGCGCGAAGGCGCCCCACAGGAAGCGGAACGTGTAGGCCGCGGTGATCACCGAGCCGAGCACCAGGCCGGTCAGCTCGAGCAGCGCGGCGGTGCGGTCGGGCAGGCCGCCGTCCAGCAGCGCGGTGAACGCCGCCTCCTTGCCGACGAAGCCCAGCAGCGGCGGGACCCCGGCCATCGAGGCGCCCGCGAGCCCGCCGACGACGGCCGGCACCGGCAGCCGGCGGCCCAGCCCGGACAGGACCCGCAGGTCGCGGGTGCCGGTGGCGTGGTCGACGACGCCGACGGTGAGGAAGAGCGTGGACTTGAACAGCGCGTGCGCGACGACCATCGCCAGCCCGGCGGCGGCCATCTCCTGGCTGCCGGCGCCCACGAGCACCATGAGGAAGCCGAGCTGGCTGACGGTGCCGAAGGCCAGCAGCAGCTTCAGGTCGTTCTGCCGGATCGCCCGGTAGCCGCCGACGAGCATCGTGGCCAGGCCCAGCCCGAGCACGATCGGCCGCCAGCCGGGCACGTCGGCGTAGCCGGGCGCGAGCCGGGCGACCAGGTAGATGCCGGCCTTCACCATGGCCGCGGCGTGCAGGTAGGCGCTGACCGGTGTCGGCGCCTCCATGGCCGCGGGCAGCCAGAAGTGGAACGGGACCATCGCCGACTTGGTGATCGCCCCGACGAGCACCAGCACGGTGCCGGCGACCAGGAACGGCCCGTCGCCCGGGTCCGCGACCACCTCGGAGAGCAGGTAGCTGCCGCTGGTCTCGCCGATCATGATCAGCCCGACCAGCATCGCCAGGCCGCCCGCGGTGGTGAGCACCAGCGCCTGGCTGGCCGCGCGGCGCGCCGCCAGTCGGGCGCCGGACCCACCGATGAGCAGGTAGGAGAAGACGGTGGTGAGCTCCCAGAACACGTAGAGCAGGAGCAGGTCGTCGGCCAGGACGAGCCCGAGCATCGAGCCCGCGAAGGCGGTCAGCACGCCGGCGAACCGGCCGGTGCCCTCGTCGTCGGGCTCGAAGTAGCGGGCGCAGTACAGCAGCACCAGCGCGCCGACGCCGGTGACCAGCGCCGCCAGCGTCAGCGACAGCGCGTCCAGCCGGAACGCCAGCTCCAGGTCCAGCGTCGGCACCCACTGCACCGTCTCCCGCACCTCGCCGCCGTCGGTGACGGTGCCGAGCTGCGCCATCGTCCAGGCGAAGGCGGCGGCGGGGACGAGCGCGAGCGCGAGGAATGCCTGCCGTCCCCACCAGCGCACCAGCAGCGGCGCGGCCGTCGCGGCGATCAGGTGGAGGAGCAGCAGAGCGAGCACGGGTCTCCGGGAGTCTCGAGGGGCTCGGGGGACCACAGACGTCGCGGGACACCGGCGGTATCCACAGGTTACCGGACCGTGCTCACCTGCTGCCCGGCGTGACCAGGCCGCTCTCGTAGGCGAAGGCGACGGCCTGCACGCGGTCGCGCAGGCCGAGCTTGAGCAGCAGCCGGCTGACGTGCGTCTTGACCGTCGCCTCACCGAGGTACAGCCGCGCGGCGATCTCGGCGTTGGACAACCCCGCCGCGACCAGGGCGAGGACGTCGGTCTCCCGCTCGGTCAGCCCCGCCAGCGCCGCAGCCCGGGCCGGATCCGGCGCCGGGGCGGCCGCGTAGCTCTCGATCACCCGCAGCGTGACCGCCGGGTCGAGCAGGCCCTGCCCCGCGGCGACGGTCCGGACGGCACTGACGAGGTCCTCGGGCGGGGCCACCTTGAGCAGGAAGCCGCTCACCCCGGCGCGCAGGGCCGCGGTCACGTAGTCGTCCTCGTCGAAGGTCGTGAGGACGACGACGCGGGTGGGCAGGCCGGCGGCCAGGATGCGCCGGGCCGCCTCGAGCCCGTCCACGCCCGGCATCCGCACGTCGAGCAGGACGACGTCGGGCCGCAGCTCGGTGACCACGCGGACGCCGGCCTCGCCGTCCGCCGCCTCGCCGACCACCTCGATGCCGGACTCCGCGGCGAGCACCATGCGCAGGCCGGTGCGCACCATCGCCTGGTCGTCGACGAGCACCACCCGGATGGTCACGCGCGCACCGCCGGCACGTCCGCGGGCACCGGGAACGTGGCGCGCACCCGGTACCCGCCACCGCGCACCGGCCCGACCTCCAGCGTGCCGCCGGAGACCGACACGCGTTCGCGCATGTGCAGCTGGCCGTGCCCGCCGGAGCTGCCGCTCCCGCTCCGCGGGGCGGGCACCCGCGGCCGCCCGTCGTCGCAGACCGAGACGGCGACCTGGCCCCTGGTCCAGGCCACCTCGACCCGCGTGGCGGCGGCGCCGGCGTGCCGGACGACGTTGGACAACGCCTCCTGCACGACCCGCACGGCGCTCACGTCGACCAGCTGCGGCAGCTCCACCGGCTCCCCGGTGACGACCAGCTCGACCGGCATGCCGCCGGCGCGCAGCTCGTCGAGCACGGCGTCCAGCCGGGAGAGCGAGGGCTGGGGCGCCGGGTCGCCGTCCGGCCCCTCTCGCAGGATGCCGACCACCCGGCGCATCTCGTCGACCGCCTCGCGGCCCAGCCGCTCCAGGCCCAGCAGCACGTCCTGCGCCTCCGGGTGGTCGGGCAGCAGCCGGCGCAGCCCGCCCATCTGCAGGACCATCACGCTGACCGAGTGCGCCACGGAGTCGTGCACCTCGCGGGCGATCCGGGACCGCTCGGCGACCACCGCGGACGCGGCCACCGCCTCCTGCTGCTCGGCCAGGCGGGCCGCCAGCACCTGCAGCTCCCGGGACCGCGTCTGCACCTGGCGCACGAGCGCGCCGACACCCCAGGCGGCACCGGCGACCAGCAGGTAGAACAGCCCCTCCCAGGGCGAGGGGATGGCGAAGAACCCCGAGCCGACGACGACCAGCGCCGCGACCGCCGCCGTCAGCGCGCCGCGCCGGGGCGGGAGGACGGCGGCCGCGTGCCCGATGAGCACGCCCATGCCGATGAGCTGGGCGCCGCCGGGGCCCGGGGTGTCCAGCGCGTAGTTGCCGAGCACGGAGAACGCACCGGCCAGCGCGGTCGCGGCCGGCCACCGCGGGCTGAGCGCCAGCAGCACGCCGACGCCGACGCCGGGCAGCGCCGTCGCCATGCCGTAGTCGTAGACGCTGTCGGTCGCGGTCTCGACGACGGACATGCCGCCCAGCGCGAGCCCGACGGCCGCCCAGACCAGGCGGCTGCGGTGGGGGACGGAGGCGATCCAGCGCGGCATGCGAGCACGCTAGGGGCCGCGCGGACCTGCGCACATCCCCCTCGCGGCCGAACCGGGGCGCCTCCGGTTCCCCCGCGCGGCGGACGCGGGTCGGTGCGTCCCGGCGGACGCCGGCGACCCCCCGTCGTCCCTAGCTTTTCCGGCCATGACGACCGACCTGATGACCCCGTCCACCTCGACCACCGGGGAGCGGCCCGCCCGCTCCGCCGGGTCGCGCCTCCTGCCGATCGCGGGCGGCGCCCTGATCGCCGGCTCCCTGCTCTACGTGACCGGCATGGCGGCCTCGCCCCCGGCGGACTCGATGTCCGACGCCGACTACATCGCCTCCCTCGCCCGGGACGAGGGCCGCACCGCTCTCTCGGCGATGCTCCTGCACTACGGCAACCTGGCGTTGGCCCTGGCCTGGCTGGCGGTGCCGGCCCTCGTCCGCGGCCGCCGCGGCAGCACCACCACGATCGTCGGCGCCCTGCTGTCGGCGGTCGGGCTGGTCAGCGTGACCGGCATGGTCATGTACGACTACTGGACCGGCGCGATCGGGCGCGAGCTCGACCAGGCCACCGCCGTGAGCCTGTTCGAGACGGTGAACGGGTCCGTCGGGGTCGCGGTGGCGGGCACGCTGACGCTGCTGGGGCTGCTCGGCCCGCTGGTCGGTTTCTCCGGGCTCGCCCGGGCCGGCGTGATCAGCTGGTGGCTGCTCGTCCCGGCGGTCGCCGCTCTGGTGGCCTCCATGGCGACGCCGTTCAGCCCGCTCCTCTTCGCCGGCTACGCCGTGGTCGGCGCGGTCCCCGCCGTGGTGATCGGGCTCCGCATGATCCAGCGCAACCGGGCCGAGGCGGCGGCCGCCTCCTGACCGCCCCGCCCCTCCGCCACGATCAGGTCACCTGATCATCGAGCGTCCTCCCTCACGGTGCACGGTGAGGGAGGACGCTCTGCGGTGAGGGAGGAGGCGGTCGCCGGCCGCTCAGCCCTCGGCGAGCTCCGAGGCGACCAGCCAGGCCTCCTCGACCTCGTCCTTCTCCTGCTGCAGCTCGCGGAGGCGGGCGTCGAGCTCGGCGGCCTTCGCGTAGTCGGCCGCGGCGGCGGCGAGCTGCTCGTGCAGCTTCTTCTCGTCGGCGTCGAGCTTGAGCATCCGGCGCTCGAGCCGGCCGACCTCCTTCTTCGCCGCCCGCGCCTCGGCGGCGGAGACCGCCGGGGCCGCGGTGGACGGGCTGCCCACCGGCCGCGTCCCCCCGCCGCCGGCCGCCGTGGTGAGCGGGGCTCCGCCGGCCGCCCGGCGCCGCAGGTACTCGTCCACCCCGCCGGGCAGCTCGGCCAGCGAGCCGTCCCCGAGCAGCGCGACCACCTTGTCGCACACCCGGTCGACGAAGTACCGGTCGTGGCTGACCACCAGCACCGTGCCGGGGAAGCCGTCGAGCAGGTCCTCGAGCGCGGTCAGGGTGTCGATGTCCAGGTCGTTGGTCGGCTCGTCGAGCACCAGCACGTTCGGCTCGGCCATGAGCAGCCGCAGCAGCTGCAACCGCCGGCGCTCACCACCGGAGAGGTCGCCGACCGGCGTCCACTGACGGTTCGCGGCGAAGCCGAAGCGCTCGGCCAGCGAGGAGGCGCTGATCTCCTGGTTGCCGATCCGGGCCAGCCGGGCGACGTCCTGCACCGCCTCGAGCACCCGCGCCTTCGGCGGCAGCTCGGTGACGTGCTGGGACAGGTACGCCGGGGCCACGGTCTGGCCGACGACGACGGTGCCGGCGTCCGGCTGCGTCTCCCCGACCAGCAGCTTGAGCAGCGAGGTCTTGCCCGCGCCGTTGACGCCGACGATGCCGATCCGGTCGCCCGGGCCGACGTTCCAGGTCAGGTCGCGGAACAGCGTGCGCGGCCCGTCGTCGGTGGGGACGGCGTAGTCGACGTCCTCCAGCTCGTAGACGGTCTTGCCGAGCCGCCGGGCGGCGAAGCCCTTGAGGGCCAGCGAGTCGCGGGCCGGGGGCTCGTCGGCGATCAGCGCCTGCGCCGCCTCGATGCGGAACTTCGGCTTGCTGGTGCGGGCCGGCGGGCCGCGGCGCAGCCAGGCCAGCTCCTTGCGGACCAGGTTCAGCCGGCGCTCCTCGGTGACCGCCGAGATCCGCGCCCGCTCCGCGCGGGCGAGCGTGTAGGCCGAGTAGCCGCCGTCGTAGGCGTGCACGCTGCCGTCGGCGACCTCCCACGTGGTCGTGCACACCTCGTCGAGGAACCAGCGGTCGTGGGTGACGACCACCAGGCCGCCGGCGCGCTGGTTGACGTACTCGGCCAGCCAGGCGACGCCCTCGACGTCGAGGTGGTTGGTCGGCTCGTCGAGGACCAGCAGGTCCAGCGGGCGGATCAGCTGGGCGGCCAGCGCCACCCGCCGCCGCTCGCCGCCGGACATCGGGGCGACCGGGGCGTCCAGGCCCATCCGGTCGAGCTCCAGCCCGGCCAGCACGCTGCGCACCGCCGGGTCGGCGGCCCACTCGTGCTCGTTGGCGAACATCGTCGTCGGCAGCACGACGTCGCGGATCGTCGTCCCCTCGGGGAGGGTGCCCAACTGGTCGAGGACGCCGAGGGCGAGGTCGCCGCGGCGGGTGACCCGGCCGGAGTCGGGCTCGTCGGTGCCGGTCAGCAGGGACAGCAGCGTCGACTTCCCACCGCCGTTGCGGCCGACGACGCCGATCCGCTCCCCTGCGGCGACGCCCAGGGAGACGTCGTCGAGGATCACGGTCGTGCCGTGCGCCTTGTGCACCCGCTCGAGGTTGACCAGGTTCAGGGGTGCGCTCATCGCCGCCCAGTATCCCCGCTCCGCGGATCAGGGGACGACGACCTCCGCGGACACCGAGTCGCTGTTGCCGCCGAAGTCGGTGACGGAGAGCTCCGCGTACAGCGGGGTGCCGCTCTCCAGCGGCTCGAAGTCGTACTGCAGGGCGGGCAGGTCCGCGTACAGGCCGACGTCGGTGGCCGGCTCCCACGACGCCGTGCCGTCGGCCGCGACCACCAGCAGCTTGGGCACCACGATCCCCTCGGGGTCCGCGCTGAGCTCCCCGTAGGTGCCCGCCGCCGTGTACCCGTAGTAGGTCTCGTTGAGGACGTCGCCGGTCGCCGGGTCGAAGGTGATGGTCAGCGTGACGTCCCGGTACTCCTCGGCCTCGCCGGGCTCGTAGTAGGCCAGCGGCACGTCGATGGTGGCGATCTCGGCCTCGTCGTCGTAGCCCAGCGTCAGGTAGGCGTAGGAGGTGTCGATGCCGTCGCTGATCGTCATGACCGTGAGGTCGTAGATGCCCAGCACGTCCCCGGAACCGTCGTCGGCGACCTCCGCCTGCTCCTCTCCGAAGAACGTGACGGAACCGTCGTCCCCGACCTGCCCGTAGCTGATGGAGGACCAGACGACGTTGTCGGCGGCCGCGGCGTCGAAGGTCCCGAACAGGTTGAGCCCGTCCTGGTCGAAGAACGTCTCCGCACCGTCGGCGGTGAAGACGGGCTGACGGTCGGCCGGGATCGCCGAGCCCGCCTCGAAGTAGCTGTCGAGGAAGCCGCTCCACGCCTGCGCGCTCTCCACCGAGGCGTAGTCCTCGTCGAGCAGGTCCTCGGTGGGCGGGAAGTAGATGGACAGGCCGCTGGCCCCCACGGCCGCCGGGCCGGCGACCTCGTAGGTGACCGCGTCTCCGATCGCCCGGATCAGCGCGTCGGCCTCGTCGGAGACGTCGAGGGCGTCCACGCCGATCTCCGCGGCCAGCAGCCCGAGGTCGGCCATGTGGGTGTCGACCTCCGGGTCGGGGTCGCGGCCGAAGGAGAGCACCTCGGCGCGCTCCCGGCCGACGACGGGGGCGACGTCGGCGGCCCGCGAGCCCAGCGCGTCGCTGAACTCCGCCAGCGCGTCGTCCACCGCGGCCATGCGGTCCAGGTCGACCACGGACAGGGTGATGTCGGCCGCGGTGCCCTCGGCCTGTGCCTGGGCGGCGAAGCCGTCGACGATCGCGGCGCTGAGCGTGTCGACGTCGACGTCCGGGTCGTCGGCGGCCACCTGGAAGGCGCCGTAGTCCCAGCCGTGGCCCGGCTCGAGCTCCTGGCTGGCGATCATCCGGTCCGCCACCGGCGCGAGGGTGCTCGCCGTCTCGTAGGTGGCCATCAGGCAGGCGTCGAAGCCGAGCAGGTCGAGCCGGTCCAGCCCGGCCCGGTCCAGGCCGTCGGTGATGCCGTCGCGCAGCTCCTCGAGGGTCAGCGTGCTCATGCCCGAGCCCTCGTCGCCGCCGACGCCGGGCCAGGAGGCGCCGTGGTCGCTGATGACCAGCGCGTAGTGCTCGGCCGGGTGGTCGGCGATGCCCTGGGCGAGGAAGTCCGCCAGCGGCCCGGGGTCGCCGGTGTCGACGTCCCCCAGGTCGTCGAGCTCCTCGGCGCGGCCCTGCCCCAGGGAGACGTACTTGGCGCCGACCCAGTCCTCCAGCCCCAGCAGCGGGTCGGAGCTGTAGTCCTCGGCGCGGTCGACCATGGCGGCGACCTGCAGGTTCTCGCCGGACCCGACCTCGGCGAACTCCTCGAGGTCGGCGAGCAGGTAGGGCTCGAGGTCGGTGTCGGCGATCGAGTAGACGAGCACCGTCCAGCCCTCGCCCTCGACGGCGGCGTCGGCGGCGGGCTCGGCCGCCGGCTCCTCGGACCCGCTCGTGCACCCCGCGGCCACCAGCACGCACGCCGCCGCACCCAGGACCGACCACCGACGCCGCATCGACACGGCGGCATCCTGGCAGCCCGGCGCGGTCGAGAGGGCCCAGCGCGCCGCGGCCCCCTGCAGGGGCCCGTCGCGAGCCTGCGAGTGACGGGGGGCAGGGGGTCCTTCTTCAGGCGAGCCGGGTGACCTCGACGGTGACCGTGTGCCCCTCGCTGCGCGGCCCGGAGAACAGGCCCTTGAACGGCGGGACGTCGCCGTAGTCGCGGCCCCGGCCGAGGGTGACGTGCCGGTTGCCGATCGGGACGGAGTTGGTCGGGTCGAAACCGTTCCAGCCGCCGTCCCACCACTCCACCCAGGCGTGGCTCTCGCCGGTCACCGCGGCGCCGATCTCGCCGTCGGGCCGCGGGTGCAGGTAGCCCGACACGTACCGGGCGGGCAGGCCCAGCGCGCGCAGGACGCCCACGGTGACGTGCGAGATGTCCTGGCAGACGCCCTTGCCCGACGTCCAGGCCTGCATGGCGTTGGTCTTCACGTTCGTCGAGCCGGACAGGTACTCCATGTGGTCGTGCACGAAGTCGCACACGAGCCGGCCGGCGTCACGCGGGTGGGCGTCGCCGACGGCGTCCCGGGCGGCGGCGACGACGTCGTCGTCGATGGCGGTGAGCGGCGTCGGCGCCAGGAGCTCGCCGAACTGCTCGCGCACCTCGCGCCCGGCCAGCGCGCTCCAGCCCAGCCGGTCGTGCGCGGCCAGGTCGGCGCCGGCCTCGACGATCGAGGTCCCGGTGACGACGAGCTCGGCGTGCGGGGTGTGCAGGTCGAAGGCGGTGACCGTGGAGCCCCAGTAGTCGCGGTAGGCCGACGCGCTGGCCGCCGGCTCGATCTCCACCCGCGAGCGCAGCGTCGTCTGCCGGGCGCTGCTCTCCGGGGTCAGCCGGGCCTCGTTGTACGAGGAGCGGACCGGCCCGCTGTAGTGGAACCGGGTGCGGTGCACGATCTGCAGCCGCCACCGCGAGCCGGGCGCGCGGGCGGCCGGGGCCTGCGTCTGGAACTGGGTCACCCTGCCTCCTCCGGCACCCACACCTGCGGGGCCTGCTCGGTGAAGAACCGGTGGGTGACCGCCGCGCTCGCCGCCGAGCAGGTGCGCTGCAGCTCCTCCAGCCTGGTCGGCAGCTGCGCGAGCAGGTCCGGGGTGCTCATGAACTCCAGCATCGTGCGCGCCCGGCCGACGATGCGGTGCGCCTCGCCGGCGACCCCCACCCGGGCGGCGTCGCGCACCGTCGAGCGCTCCAGCTCGGCGAGGCAGGCCTCGGCCTGCTCCAGCGAGGCGAACACCGAGCGCGGGAAGAGCCGGTCGAGCAGCAGGAACTCCGCGGCCCGGCTGGAGTCGACGACGCCGCGGTAGGTGCGCAGGTAGGGCTCGTAGGCGCCGGTGGAGCGCAGCACCAGGGTCCAGGACGGCGCGGCGTCGCCGGCGAGCACGCGGGTGGAGAGCATCCGCGCGGTCATGTCCACCCGCTCCAGGGACCGGCCGAGGATGAGGAACAGCCAGCTCTCGTCGCGGCTCATGGTGGCGTCGGCCAGGCCGAACACCATCGCCGAGCGCTCGCGCACGAACCGGAACAGCGAGTGCGGGCCGTACCGGCGGGCCATCGTGCGCTGCTGCGGCAGCGCGTTGTGCGTGACGTTGAGCGACTCCCAGATCTCGGCGCTGAGCACCTCGCGGGCGCCACGGGCGTTCTCGCGGGCCGCGGACAGCGCGCCGACGATCGAGCTGGGGCTGGACCGGTCGAACGCCAGCGCCGCGAGCACCCGCTCGGTGTCGGCCTCCTCGTCCGGGACCGGGGTGCCCATGAGCGCGAGCAGGTTCGCGCAGGCGCGCCGCTCGTCGATCCACGGGTCCTCGACCAGCCGCTGGGTGTGCACGTCGAGGATGCGGGCGGTGTCGTCGGCGCGCTCGACGTAGCGGCCGATCCAGAACAGCGACTCCGCGATCCGGCTCAGCACGACGCCCCCCGCCCCTGCTGCTGCTGCTGCTGGGACTGGGCCAGCGCGTTGTCGTTCGGCGGGCCGGGGTCCTGCGCGGGCGGCTCGTCGGGCAGGTCGGCGGCGGTGAACTCGATGGTGGTGAGGTCGCGGGCCGGGTCCTCGACGCCGTCCTCCACCGGCCGCGGGCGGCTGAGCACCCAGGTGTCCTTGGACCCGCCGCCCTGGCTGGAGTTCACCACCAGCTCGCCCTCGGGCAGCGCGACGCGGGTCAGCCCGCCGGGCAGCACCCACACCTCGTCGCCGTCGTTGACGGCGAACGGCCGCAGGTCGACGTGCCGCGGCGCGATCCGGCCGCCCACCAGCGTCGGGCAGGTGGACAGCCCGATCGGCTTCTGCGCGATCCAGTCCCGCGGCCTGGCCCGCACCTTGACCGCGAGCTCCTCCAGCGTCCTCTCGTCGGCGCGCGGGCCGATGACGATGCCCTTGCCGCCGGAGCCGTCGACCGGCTTGAGCACCAGCTGGTCCAGCGACTCCAGCACCCACTCCACGGTGTCGCGGTCGTCGAGGCGGTGGGTCTCCGCGTTCTGCAGCACCGGCTCCTCACCCAGGTAGTAGCGGACCAGGTCGGGCACCCAGGTGTAGAGCAGCTTGTCGTCGGCGACGCCGTTGCCGACCGCGTTGGCGATCGTCACCCGGCCGGCCCGGGCCGCGTTGAGCACGCCCGCGCAGCCGATCACCGAGTCCGGCCGGAAGTGCACCGGGTCGAGGAACTCGTCGTCGATGCGGCGGTAGATGACGTCGACGCGCCGCTGGCCGTCCGTCGTCCGCATGCTGACCTGGTTGCCGGCGCACACCAGGTCGCGCCCCTCGACCAGCTCGACGCCCATCTGGCGGGCCAGCAGCGCGTGCTCGAAGTAGGCGGAGTTGTAGACCCCCGGCGTGAGGACGACGACCGTCGGGTCGGCGACGTTCGAGGGCGCGGACGCCTTGAGCGCGGCCAGCAGCCGGGTCGGGTAGTCGTCGACGGGCTGGATGCGGTGGTCGGCGAACAGCTCGGGCAGCACCTGGCTCATCGCGGCCCGGTTGGTGATGACGTAGGAGACGCCCGACGGCGAGCGCAGGTTGTCCTCGAGCACCCGGAAGTCGCCGGCCTCGTCGCGGACCAGGTCGATGCCGCTGACGTGCACCCGCACCCCGTTGGGCGGGACCAGCCCGTGCGCCTGCCGGTGGAAGTGCGCGCTGGTGGTGACGACGCTGCGCGGGACGACCCGGTCGGTGAAGACCTGGCCCGCGCCGTAGACGTCGGCGAGGAAGGCCTCGAGCGCCAGCACCCGCTGGGCGACACCGCGCTCGATGACGTCCCACTCGTCGGCGCCGATGACCCGCGGCACGATGTCGAGCGGGAAGGGCTGCTCCTCCCCCGCGTGCGCGAAGGTGACGCCGGCGTCGCGGTAGGTCTGGCTGAGCAGGTCGGCGCGGGCGGCGAGCTCCTCGCCGTCGATCGGCTGGAGCGAGGCGTGCAGCCCCGCGTACGCCGGCCGCGGGTCCCCGACGTCCCCGAACATCTCGTCCCACTGCTGCCCCAGGACGTAGCCGTCGAAGAGGTCCGCCATGGCCGAGAACCTAGTTCGGGGATGTGTCCCGCGCGTTTCGGAGCCGCGAACCCGCACCCGGGTCAGCGGGGGGTGGCGACGGCGACGGCGAGCCAGGGGCGCAGCGAGCCGTCGGAGAGCAGCGCGCCCACCCGGCCGGAGTTCTCCTCGGCCTGCCGGAACGCCGGGTCCCCGCCGTGCCGCCGGGCGATCTCGGCCTCGACGGCGTCGGCCGCGCGGGTCCACTCCCCGGGGCTGTCGGAGAGGTCGGCCTCCCCGGCCTCCACCACCTCGAACCCGGCCGCCGCCAGCAGCTCGCGCGTCCCCGCCTCGGACGGGAACTCGTTGCCCTCGGGCGCCGGTGAGGTCAGCTCGCCGTCGGCGACGAACACCAGCAGGCCCAGCCGCCCGCCGTCGGCCAGCACGCGGCGCAGCTCGGCGAGCGCACCGGCCTTGTCCGGCGTCGTGTCCAGCACGCCGAGGCACTCCGCGGCGTCGAAGGAGGCGTCGGCGAACGGCAGCTGCTGCCCCATCGCGACGACCGAGCGCAGGCCGAACAGCCGCCGCGACGCCCGCACCGCGGCCTCCATCGGCTCGGCGCAGACCGGCGCGACCCCCCGCTCGGCCGCCAGCCACGCCGCCGGCCCGCCGACCCCTGCCCCGGAGTCCAGCACCCGCCTGCCGGTCCGCAGCTCCAGCCGGTCGGCAAGCCAGCGCAGCGCGCCCTCGCTGCCGCTCCCCCGGCAGCCGGCCGGGATCGCGTGGTCCGCGCCGAGCGCGCGCACGGCCTCCTCGGTCCAGCCGGCGACGGTGTCGAACTCCGCCTCCATCGCCTCGCTCGCCAGCTCGTTCACGAACTCCCTCTCAGCTCCGCCGCGACGGCGGCCTTGATCCGCGCGCCGTCGTCCACGCCCCGCTCCGAGCCCATCCCGGACAGGTTCACCCCCACGACGCCGTCGACGGCCAGCAGCGCCCGCGCCTCCTCGACGGCGGCCTCGATGCCGGCAGCCCGAGGGTCCGGCGCGGCCAGCACCTGCTCGACGCGCTCGTCGTCGAGGTGCAGCCCGGGGAAGCGCTGCAGCACCCGCGCCGAGCGCTCGTCGGTGTAGACGGCGACCCCGGCGAGGAACGGCAGCGTCGCGCCGGCCTCCCGTGCCGCGGCGACGAACCCGGCGACGCGGGCGGGGCTGCGCACGTGGTTGAGCACGCACAGCTGCGCCCCGGCGCGCTGCTTGACCGCGACGCGGGCCGGCCGGGAGGCCACCGGTGGCGCCTCGGGCGACTCGGGCACGGCCACCGGCAGCCCCGTCGCCGTGGCGAGCGCCGCCAGCCGCGGGCCGTCGAGGTCGAACACCTGGGTCGCCTCCGCCGCCACACCGGGGCCGCGGGCGTCACCGGTCACGCAGAGCACCCCGTCCACGCCGAGCCCCGCGAGCCCGGTCAGCTCCTGCTCGAGCACCACCCGGTTGCGGTCGCGGCAGGCCAGCGTCGTCCAGAGCCGGCCGCCGGCGCCGTGCACGCGGGCGGCCAGCATCGTCGGGGGGACGTCGGGCCGGTTGGCGTGCTCGCCGGCCAGGACCGCGTCGCACACCGGTGCCAGCACCTCGACCACCCGGCGCACGGAGTCGCCGTCGTAGGGCACGGTCGTCAGATCGGCGAGGACCACGGGCCCCTCGGTCGCGGCCTGCAGCAGGTGGCTGGCCCGGGCGGGCGGGACGGGCTCGTCCGGCCAGGCCGGCGCCGGCTCGTCGAGGAAGACGCAGCGGTGCTCGGCCACCTCGCAGCGCCCGTCGGCGCGGACGCCGCCGCACGGCCCGAACACCATCCGCTTGGGGCAGCCCAGCCGGGGTGGCAGGAGGTCGGGCACGGTGCAGCCGTGCCCGCGCGCCCGCCGGTGAAACGCGGCCGCGCTGCGGGGCGACGCGCTCACCCAGCGGAATCGTCGCGCACAACCTACCGTCGACGCGTGCCACCACCGTGGGTCGCGTGGTCCGCGGTCGAGCAGCGGGCGCGGGCCGTCGCGTCCGGACCCGTGTCGAGGACCGGGAGCGGTGCGCTGCGGCTGCGCGGTCTGGTCGGCGACTCCCGCGCCGTGCAGCCCGGGTGCCTGTTCGCCTGCGTGCCGGGCGCGACCGCCGACGGCCACCGCTTCGCCGCGACGGCCGCCGCGGCGGGAGCGGCCGCGCTGCTCGTCGAGCACCCCGTCCCCGTCCCGCTGCCGCAGCTGGTGGTGCCCTCGGTCCGCGCCGTCCTCGGGCCGGTGGGTGCGCTGCTGGCCGGCGACCCGTCGGACGAGCTGCAGCTGGTCGCGGTCACCGGGAGCAACGGCAAGACGACCACCAGCACCCTGATCCGCGGCGTCCTCGACGCCGCCGGCCGCCGGGCCGGGCTGGTGACCACCGTCGGCGCGAGCATCGGGGACGACGTCCGCGGGACCGCGCTGACCACGCCGGAGGCACCCGAGCTCCAGGCGACGTTGCGCTGGATGCTCGACCGGGGCGCCGGCAGCGCGGTCGTCGAGGCGTCGTCCATCGCGCTGGACATGGGCCGGCTGGACGGGCTGGCGTTCGAGGTCGCGGTCTTCACCGGGTTCGAGGAGGACCACCTCGACCACCACGGCACGCTCGAGCACTACTGGGCGAGCAAGGCCCGGCTGTTCGAACCCCATCGCGCCGCCGCCGGGGTGGTCGTCGTCGACGACCCGTGGGGGCGTCGGCTGGCCGACCAGGCCCGCATCCCGGTGACCCGCGTCGGCTCGTCCCCGGGCGCGGACGTGCGGGTGCTCGACTGGCGCAGCGGCGCGGACGGCACCGACGTGCTGCTCGGTGAGGCCGACGGCGTGCACCTGGTGCACAGCGCGCTGGTCGGGCGGATGCACGTTCCCAACATCGCCGCCGCCTGGGCCGCCGGCCGCCTGCTCGGCGTGCCGGTGCGCGACGCGGTCGCCGGCCTCGCCGCGGTGACCCCGCCGCCGGGGCGCACCACCGTGCTGCGCTCCCCGACCGGCCCGGTGGTGGTCGTCGACTACGCGCACACGCCCGGGGCGCTGGACCTCGCGCTCGAGACGGCGCGCGGGCTGGTCGCCCCCGGCGGGCGGCTGCACCTGGTCCTGGGCGCCCGTGGCCGACGGGACCGCTACAAGCGCCAGGGTCTCGGGACGTCAGCGCGCGCGGCCGACGAGGTGTGGCTGACCAACGAGGGCAGCCACGGCGAGGACCCGGCAGCCATCGTCGCCGAGCTGCGGCTGGGCCTGCTCGGCACGACGGCCACCGTGCGCACGGTGCTCGACCGGCACGCGGCGATCACCGCGGCGGTGTCCGCGGCCGACGAGGGGGACGTCGTGCTGATCACCGGCCGCGGCCACGAGACGCTGCTGCAGGACGGCCTCGATCCGCGCAGCGCGGTCCACTTCGACGACGCCGAGGTGGCGCAGGGCGCTCTCGGCAGCGGGGAGCTCGCCGCCCGCGCCTCCTGAGCCGGCCCCTCCCCCGGGGAAGAGAACCGGGGGGTCGACGGTTACCGGAGCCACGTAGTTGAACCCTCAACCCAGGAGGTCGGCATGCCCGCCGTCACCGTCGAGGACACCACCACGCTGCCCCGCGTCCCGCTCCCCGCGCCGAGGACCGTCCGCCGGCGGACCCGCTCGGTCACCACCGCGCCGGCGGGGTACGAGGGCGAGGGCTTCCCCGTCCGGCGGGCCTTCGCCGGCGTGGACCTCCGCGACCTGGACCCCTTCCTCCACATGGACCAGATGGGCGAGGTCGAGTACGCGCCCGGTGAGCCCAAGGGCACCTCCTGGCACCCGCACCGCGGCTTCGAGACCGTCACCTACATCATCGACGGCACCTTCGAGCACGCCGACTCGCACGGCGGCGGGGGCACGATCAGCAACGGCGACACCCAGTGGATGACCGCGGGGGGCGGCGTCCTGCACATCGAGCGCCCGCCGGAGCACCTCGTCGTCAGCGGCGGCCTGTTCCACGGCCTGCAGCTGTGGGTGAACCTGCCACGCGCCCAGAAGTGGGTCGAGCCGCGCTACCAGGACCTCCGCGCGCAGGAGTCCGTGCTGCTGGCCAGCGCCGACGCCGGGGCGCTGCTGCGGGTCATCGCCGGGGACGTCGCGGGCTACACCGGCCCGGGGTCCACCTACACCCCGATGGCCATGGTGCACGCCACCGTCGCCCCGGGCGCGAACCTCGACCTGCCCTGGCGTCCGGACTTCAACGCGCTGGTCTACGTCCTCTCCGGCGCGGGGTCCGTCGGCATCGACGGCGCCCCCGTGCGCACCGGCCAGCTGGCGGTGCTCGGCCCCGGGGACACCGTGACGGTCACCGGGGCGGTGAACCAGGAGTCGCGCACCCCGGCGCTCGACGTCGTCGTGCTGGGCGGGGCGCCCATCCGCGAGCCGATCGCCATGGCCGGCCCCTTCGTCATGAACAGCCGGCAGGAGGTCGTCGACGCGTTCGAGGACTTCCAGAAGGGCCGGCTCGGCTCGATCCCGGCCACGTACGGGCGCCGGGACGCGGTCCCGCACGGCGAGGTCCGGGGCGAGTCCGCACCTGACGCCTGACTGCTGACGGCTCCGGTGGCAACGGTGGCCACCGGAGCCGTTCCGCGGGCTCAGCCCTCGGCGCGGACCTCCATCACCGAGAACGGGGCTCCCCAGCGGTCCTCGACCACCGCGAACCGGCCGAACGGCGTGTCCTCGGCGGGGTGCAGGACCTTGCCGCCACCTGCCTCGACCGTGGCGACGGCCTCGTCCGTGGAGGACACCGCGAAGCAGACCGTCCAGCCGCGCGGCAGCCCCGGTTCCACCCCGCTGAGCCCACCGAGCGGCCCGCCGCCGGTACCGAAGGTGGCGTAGGGCTCCATGCCCTCGATCGGCTCCCACTCGAACCCGAACACCGCGGTGTAGAAGGCCCGGGCCGCCTCCGGGTCCTCGACGGCCGACTCGTTCCACACCAGCGAACCGGGCTCGTTGTACCGCTGGACGCCGGTGTGCTCGCCCGCCTGCCAGAGGCCGAACGCGTGCCCCTGCGCGTCGAGCGCGATGACCATCGTGCCCACCGGCCCGACCTCCATGGGCTCCACGACCACGGTCCCGCCGGCCTCGCGGATCCGGTCCGCCGTGGCCGCGGCGTCCTCGGTGGCGAAGTACGTCGTCCACGAGGGCAGGTCGCCCTCGCCCATCAGCGGCCCCATGCCGGCAACCTGGCGCTCGTCCTTCGCGGCGTTCAGGTAGCCGCCGTACTCCGGGTCGCCGCCGGTCCACGTCCAACCGAACAGGTCGCCGTAGAACGCCTTCGCGCCGTCGATGTCGGATGCGCCGTAGTCGATCCAGCAGGGGGTGCCGGCCGGCCAGGCGGTGTCTCGTTCTGGCATCTCGCTCCTCCTCCGTCTGCGGGGAGGAACACCGTCCCACCGGGGTCCGACAGTTCCCAGGAGTACGGGCGTGCTCGGTCAGAACCGACCGCCGCCCATCCCGCCGCCGCCTCCTCCGCGGCCGCCACCCCCACCGCCGAAGCCGCCGCCACCGCCGCCGAAGCCCCCACCGAAGCCGCCGCCGAACCCGCCGCGCCCGCCACCGGCGAGGATGCCGCCGAGCACGAGGCTGCCGAGGTCCACGCCACCGCGCCGGTAACCGGGCCCGTAGCCGGCGCCGAACCCGCCGGGGCCGCCGCCGTAGCCGCCGCCCCAGCCCTGCACGTCGTCCTGCGCCCGGTCCAGCGCCGACCGCGCCAGCGAGGTCGCCTGGTGCGCCTGCTGCAGCGCTGCCACCGGCTCGTCGCGCCCGCGACCGACGGCGGCGTCCAGGTGCCGCTGCGCCTCGGCCAGCCGGGTGCGGGCCTCGGGCCCGACGGCGCCGCGGCGGGTGGCGATGAAGTCGCGGGCCGCGGCGATCTCCGACTGCGCGGTCATGACCGCGGACTCCAGCGCCGCTGCCGCCCGGCGGGCCTGGGTCTGCGCGTCGCGGGCGACGGCCAGCGCCTGCTCCAGCGCGATGTCGGCCTCCTCCAGCTGCCGCAGCGCGGCCAGCGGATCGGGGCGGTCGCCGGCGAGCTGCTGGTCGGCGGCGGCCAGCGCCGCCTCGGCCCGGCCGATCTGCGGCCGGAGCCCGGCGCTGTCGCCCGACGCGACGAGCGCCCGCGCCTCGGCGAGGTCCTCCTCGGTCTCCGCCCGCACCGCCGCGACCCGCCCGCCGGCGGCGTCGAGGTCGGCACCGAGCCGCCCGACGGCGTCCAGCAGCGTGGCGGTCTGCGCCACCGCGTCCTCGGCCGCGCGGATGTCGCCGACGGCGGTGCCGGGCTCGGCGGACGCCAGCGCCGTCCGGGCTTCCTGCACCTCCTGCTCGGCTGCGGCCAGCCGGGCCCGCGCCTCGGTCACGTTCGCGGCGACCGGCGCGACCGCCGAGGCGGCGAAGCGCTGCTGGAGGCCGGCCAGCCGCTGCTCCTCCTGCGGGATGCGGGCGTGCAGCTCGGCGATCCGCGGCGCCAGCGCGTCGAGCACCTGCGGCGCGGTGTTCGCCAGGTCGCGCAGCCGGGCGAAGGACTCGGCTTGCTCGTCCAGCCGGGCTCCTGCGGCCTCCGTGAGGCCCAGCATCTCCGCCAGCATCCGCCGCGTGGTCGGCTCGTCCTCCGGGACGTCGTCGTCCAGCTGCTGGCGCAGCGTGAACGCGCGGGAGAGCTCGTCGCGCGACGCCGCCAGTGCCCGGTCGAACCCGGTCACCGCCTCCTCGCCGTACTGGGAGCGCGCGTAGTCCAGGTCCAGCTGCGAGGTCTTCACCGCCTCGTCCAGCTCCAGCAGGGCCGAGCTGGCACGGAACTGCAGCTGCTCGGTCGTCTCGCCCGCGTGGGGGTCGGGCTTCTCCAGCCGGGTGACCGGCGGCGGCGCGTCCTCCCGCTTCTTCCGGCGGTTGCGCATCACGAGGTACCCCCCGCCGCCGAGGACGGCGATCCCGCCCAGCAGCAGCAGCGCGTCGCCCCCGCCGGAGCCGTCCCCGGGGGCCTCACCGGTGCGCAGGATGTCGGCGTACGCGACGACACCCGCCTCCCAGTTGCCCTCCCGGAACTCCGGGACCATCGCCTGGTTGGCCAGCCGCTGGGCCTCGGACAGCGTGACGTCGGCGCCGTCGGGCACGTCGATCCCGAACTCGCCCGGGTCCACGGCGACGGCGAGCATCGCGTCCGCGCCGCCCAGCGCGGAGAGCTGCTGCGTCTCGCTCATCCACTGGTCGCTGGACAGCCCGCCGAAGTCGTCCACGAAGACGACGAACAGCTGGATGCCGTCCTCGGTCTGGAGCTCGTCCAGCGCCGTCTCGACCTCGGACTCGTCCCCGAGGACGCCGGCCTCGTCGACGATCCGGTCCTCGAGCCGGAACGGCTCCTCCGCCAGCGCGGGACCGGCGACGACGCCGAGCAGGGCGGACGCGCCCAGGACCACGAACAGCCGGCGCACGGCCACCTCCGGAGCGAGTCGGTACTGGTGATCGACCCTACCGACGCGCGAGGGGTCCGGCGCCCGCCCGACGGGTAGGGGGCGCGTACCGACCCCCCCGATCACTGGAGCGCCCGTGCCCGACCACGACCGGATCCCCGCCGCCGAGCTGCCCCCGGGCGCCGTCCGCCGCGCCGGCGACTGGGCGGTGGGCAACCGCGGGCCCGGGCCGGACGGCGAGGACCGCTTCTTCGCCGTCTCCCGCCGCTGCCGCCACCAGCTGGCAGACCTCTCCGGGGGCAGCGTGGACGCCGAGGGCTGCCTGGTCTGCCCGTGGCACCAGAGCCGCTACGACGTCCGCACCGGCGAGATGGTCGAGGGCCCGCGCGGCTTCCTCGGCTACCACGGGCCGACGCCGGGCTACACCCAGCTGGTCCGGCTGCTCGGCTCGGTGGTCCGGCTGCGGGTGCGCCGCGCCCGCCGGTCCGGCGAGGACGTCGTGCTGGAGGACTGAGGCTCGGGACGCGTCAGGCGCGCAGGCGCTCCCACTCCGCACGGCGGGTGGACTGCGCGTCCGGGTCGGGCACGGGGAGCGAGGCCAGGAGCCGCTGGGTGTAGGGGTGCTGCGGCGCCCCGAGCACCTGCTCGCCGGTGCCCTCCTCGACCAGCTCGCCCTTGTAGAGCACCGCGATCCGGTCGGCGAGCAGGTCGACGACGGCCAGGTCGTGGCTGATGAACAGGCAGGCGAAGCCCAACCGCCGCTGCAGCTCGTCGAACAGCTCGAGCACCCGGGCCTGCACCGAGACGTCCAACGCGGAGGTCGGCTCGTCGGCGATCAGCAGCTCCGGGTCCAGCGCCAGCGCCCGCGCGAGGCTGGCCCGCTGCCGCTGGCCGCCGGAGAGCTCGTGCGGGAAGCGGTCACCGAAGCTCCGGGGCAGCTGCACCGCCTCGAGCAGCTCGTCCACGCGCCCGCGGGCGTCGTGGCCGTCCTTCGCTCGCCGGTGCACCAGCAGCGGCTCGGCGACGGCGTCGGCGATGGTCAGCAGCGGGTTGAAGCTGGACGCCGGGTCCTGGAACACGAACCCGATGCGCTCGCGCAGCGGCCGGAACGCCCGCTCCCGGAGGCCGTTCATCTCGGTGCCGTGCACCTGCAGCGAGCCGCCGGTGACCTTGGTCAGCCCCGCGATGGCCCGGCCGATCGTGGTCTTGCCGCTGCCGCTCTCACCGACCAGCCCGAGCACCTCGCCCGGGCGGATGCTGAAGCTGACGCCGTCCACGGCGACGAAGTCCGGCTGCCGGAACCGGCCGGGGTAGACGATGCGCAGGTCGCGGGCCTCCACGACCGGGGTCGCCTGCTGCCAGCCGGCCGGGCGGGCAGCGGCGCGGTCGGCGGTGCGGGCGCGTCCCTCGCCCAGCCGGGGCACCGAGGCCAGCAGCTGCCGGGTGTAGCCGTCCTGCGGCGCGGAGAACAGCGTGCGGACGTCGGCGGACTCGACGATCCGGCCCTGGTACATGACCGCGACCCGGTCGGCGAGGTCGGCGACCACGCCCATGTTGTGGGTGATCAGTACGATCGCGGCGCCGAACTCGTCGCGGCACCGGCGCAGCAGGTCCAGGATCTCCGCCTGCACTGTGACGTCGAGCGCGGTGGTCGGCTCGTCGGCGATGATCACACCGGGGTCGAGCGCGAGCGCCTGGGCGATGACGATCCGCTGCTTCTGCCCGCCGGAGAACTGGTGCGGGTAGTGGTCGACGCGCGTCTCCGGGTCGGGGATGCCGACCCGGCGCAGGACGTCGATCGCCTTGGCCCGCGCCTCCTTCTTCCCGTACGAGCCGTGCGCCCGCAGCCCCTCGGCGATCTGCCAGCCGACCGGGTAGACCGGGTTGAGCGCGGTCGAGGGCTCCTGGAACACCATCGCGGCGTCCCGGCCGCGGACCTCGCCGAGCCGGCTGCGCGACAGCGTGACGACGTCGGACGTGCTGCCGCCGTCCTTGCTCGTCAGCAGCACCGCGCCGCGGGTGGTGGCGGTCTCCGGCAGCAGGCCCAGGATGGAGCGGGCGGTGACGGTCTTCCCGCTGCCGCTCTCCCCCACGATGGCCAGCACCTCGCCGGCGCGGACCTGCAGGCTGACGTGCCGCACGGCGGCGACGTCGCCGGAGTCGGTGGCGAAGCTGACCGACAGGTTCTCGATGCCGACGACGTCGCGCCCGGATGCCGTGGTCACAGGGGTCCCTTCCCGTCCAGGTCGTCGGTGTCCGCGGCCGGGCTGCCGGGGACGACGGAGGTCTCGGCGACGTCGGCCGGCGTGATCGGGCCCCGCCGGCGGGTGCGCAGCCGCGGGTCGGCCAGGTCGTTGAGGCTCTCGCCGACGAGCGTGAGCCCGAGGACAACCAGCACGATCGCCAGGCCCGGGAACAGCGAGGTCCACCAGATGCCGCTGGTGACGTCGGACAGCGACTTCTGCAGGTCGTAGCCCCACTCCGCGGCGGCCGTGGGCTCGATCCCGAAGCCGAGGAAGCCCAGGCCGGCCAGCGTGAGGATCGCCTCGGAGGCGTTCAGCGTGAGGATCAGCGGCAGCGTGCGGGTGGCGTTGCGGAAGATGTGCCGCGCCATGATCCGCCAGTGCGAGGCGCCGATGACCCGCGCGGACTCCACGTAGGCCTCGGCCTTGATCCGCACGGTCTCCGCCCGCACCACCCGCAGGTACTGCGGCACGAAGATGACCGTGATCGCGATCGACGCGGCCATGACGCCGCCCATCAGGCTGGACTCGCCGCCGTTGAGCACGATGCCGACGACGATGGCCAGCAGCAGGGACGGGAAGGCGTAGATCGCGTCGGCGACGACGACCAGGACCCGGTCCAGCCAGCCGCCGAAGTAGCCGGCGACCAGACCGAGCAGCACGCCGAGCACGATCGACATCAGGACGGCGGCGACGATGACGAACAGCGCCGTCCGGGTGCCCCAGATGACCCGGGACAGCACGTCGTACCCGCCGACGGTCGTCCCGAGCCAGTGCTCCGCCGAGGGCTCCTGCTGCGCGCCGAACGGACCCGTCGCGTCGCGCAGCTGGTTGAACTCGTAGGGCGCCAACAGCGGCGCGAAGACCGCCGTCAGCAGGAAGACGCCGGTCAGGACCAGCCCGGCGACGAGCATGCCGCGCTGCAGGCCGACGCTCTGCCGCAGCTGGCGGACCACCGGCAGGCCGCGCCAGCCGCGGGGCCGGCGGCCGGGCGCGGGGACGTCGGCGGCGACGCCCGACGCGGTGGTGGTGGAGGCGGTGGCCATCTCAGTACCTCACCCGGGGGTCGATCAGCGCGGCGATGACGTCGACGACGAAGTTGACCAGCGCCACGATGACCGCCGCCAGGACGACGATGCCCTGGACGGCGACGAAGTCACGGGCCTGCAGGTACTCGACCAGCTGGAAGCCCAGGCCCTTCCACTCGAAGGTGGTCTCGGTGAGCACCGCGCCGCCGAGCAGCAGGGCGATCTGCAGGCCGATGACCGTGACGATCGGGATGAGGGCCGGCCGGTAGGCGTGCTTGCGCAGCAGCCGCCGCTCGGCGACCCCGCGGGACCGGGCCGCCTCGACGTACCCGCTGCCAAGGGTGCCGATCACGTTCGTGCGCACCAGCCGGAGGAAGACCCCGGCGGTCAGCAGACCGAGCGCGATGGCCGGCAGGACGGCGTGCTCGAGGACGTCGGAGATCACCTCGCCGTCGCCGAGCCTCAGCGCGTCGATCAGGTAGATGCCGGTGCTGCCGTCCTGGGACTGCAGCTGGATCTCCGCACCCGTCGACGCGCGCCCCGCGACGGGCAGCCAGCCCAGGTTCACCGCGAACACGAGCTTGAGGAGCAGGCCCGCGAAGAAGACCGGGGTGGCGTAGCAGAGGATCGCGAAGATGCGCAGGACGGCGTCGGGCCAGCGGTCACGCAGGTAGGCGGCGAGGCGGCCGAGCGGGATGCCGACGACGAACGCCACGACCAGGGCGTAGAAGGCGAGCTCGAGGGTGGCGGCGCCGAAGGTGGTCAGCATGTCGCTGACCTCGCGGCCGTCGCTGATCGCCGTCCCGAAGTCGCCGCGGACGATCTGCCCCAGGTACTCCCAGTACTGGACGAGGACCGGCCGGTCGTACCCGGCCTCGGCGATCCGCCGGGCCAGCTCGTCGGCCGGCAGCCGGCCGCCCTGGGCGGCGGTGATCGGGTCGCCGGTGAGCCGCATGAGCACGAAGACCGTCGTCACCAGGATGAACACGGTCGGGAAGATCAGCAGGAAGCGGATCAGCAGGTAGCTGCCCAGCCCACCGCTGCGGCGCTGCCGGGCCGCGGTGGGCGCGGCCTCCGGAGCGGCGCCGGCCCCGGTGAGCTCGGTCGTGGTGGTGGTCATCTCTCCCACTCGTGGTCGGGCCCTCGCACGGCAGACCCCGGGTGATCCGCGCGCGGCGGGTCACCCGGGGCCGTGTCGACTGCAGTCTCCCAGCTGGTGGGATCAGCCCTTGCTGAGGGCTCCGTAGCGGAACTTGAAGGACGCGTCGAGCGTGTCCTCCGTGCCCTCGACGCCGGAACCGACGACGGCGACCTGAGCACCCTGCAGGTAGGGCAGCGTGGACAGGTCGTCAGCGACGAGGTCCTGGATCTGCTCGATCATGCCCTGCCGCTCGGCCGGGTCGGCCGTGCTGGCCTGGGCCAGGATCATGTCGTTCACCTGCTGGTTCTCGTAGTGGTTGCTGAGGAAGTTCTCCGTGAGGAAGAACGGCGTCAGGTAGTTGTCCGCGTCCGAGTAGTCCGGGAACCAACCCAGCTGGTAGGCCGGGTAGGCGTCGGCGGTGCGCTGCTCGGAGTACTGCGTCCACTCGGTGGTCTGCAGGTTGACGGTGAACAGGCCGTCGGCCTCGAGCTGGTCCTTGATCAGCGCGTACTCGTCGGCCGAGGACGGGCCGTAGTGGTCGTTCGAGTACTGCAGGTTCAGCTCGACCGGGGTGGTCACGCCGGCGGCGTCCAGGCGCGCCTTGGCCGCGGCGGCGTCCGGGCCACCGGAGCCGTCGCCGTACTTCTCGCGGAGCGGCTCGACCGCGCCGGTCAGACCCTCGGGGACGTGGGAGTACAGCGGGGTGTAGGTGCCCTTGTAGACCTGCTCGGCGATCTCCTCGCGGTCGAGCAGGTCGGCCGCGGCCTGCCGGACGGCCTGCGCCTTGGCCGGGTCGGCCTCGGACGTGGTCGTGCCGAACGGCTGGGTGTTGAAGTTGAACGTGATGTAGCGGATCTCGCCGCCGGGGCCGTCGACGACCTGGACCCCGTCGTTGCCGCGCAGGTCCTCGATGTCCGTGGCGGTCAGGCTGCGCCACGCGACGTCGATGTTCCCCTCCTGGATGTCCAGCTTCAGGTTCGAGGCCTCGGCGTAGTACTTGACGTTGACCTGCTCGGTCTTCGCCGCGCCCAGCACACCCTGGTAGTCGGGGTAGGCCTCGTAGGAGATCAGGTTGTTCTGGTCGTAGTTCGTGATGACGTACTGGCCGTGGAAGGCCTCGCCGTCGACGATCTCCTGGTCCGGGGTGACCTCGTCGGGCGAGAAGACGTCCTCGTCCACGATCGGGCCGGCCGGGCTGGACAGGATCTGCGGGAAGACCTGGTCGTTCTCGCTCTTCAGGTTGAACACGACCGTGGTCTCGTCCGGCGTCTCGACGCTGTCGAGGTTGTACAGCAGCGACGACGGGCCGTTCTCGTCGGCGATCGCCAGCTGGCGGTCGAACGTGAACTTGACGTCGGAGCTGGTCAGGTCGTTGCCGTTGGCCCACTTCAGGTCCGGCTTGAGGGTGACCGTGTACTGAGTGGGGGAGGTGAACTCCGCCGACTCCGCGATGTCGGGCTCGACGTCGGGGCTGCCGTACGGGGTGTTCAGCAGGAAGGGGAACACCTGGTTCATGACCGCGAACGAGCCGTTGTCGTACGAACCGGCCGGGTCGAGGAAGGTGATCTTGTCCGTCGTGCCGATGGTCAGCGCGCCGCCACCGCCGCCGCCGCCGGACCCGCCGCCGTCACCGTCGTCGCCACCGCAGGCGCTCAGCAGCAGGGCCGTCACCGCGACGCCCGCCGTGGCGACCACGCGCCGCCGGCTGCTCGATCCGGAGATCATCCGTCACCTCGTCTTCGTCGAACAGCGGTCCGCGGCTGCGTTCACGCAGCCGCGGACCGCCGGAGTTCAGTGGATGAAGCAGATCTAACACCCGGTACCCGCCGCAATGAATCCTGCGAGAACACCGTTATCGCGTCGTGACTGCGGCCCGACCGTGCGGACGCCGCAAACGCTGCTCCCGTGCCGCGGGTCAGAACGCCGGGAGCACGGCCCCCGAGTAGGTGTCCTCGATGAACTGCCGGACCTCGTCGGAGTGCAGCAGCTCCTCCAGCTGCTGGATCCGCTCGTCGTCCTCGTCACCGCTGCGGACCACGACGAGGTTGGCGTTGGGGTTGCCCTCGGCCTCCTCGAGCACGAGGGCGTCCTCGGCCGGGTTGAGGTCGGCGTCGATGGCGTAGTTGCCGTTGATCACCGCGGCGTCGACGTCGGCCAGCGAGCGGGGCAGCTGCGCGGCCTCCACCTCCTGGATCTCCAGGTCCTTCGGGTTGACCTGGATGTCCAGCGCGGTGGGCGCGGCGTCGCCGGTGTCGGCCAGCGTGAGCAGGTCGTTGGCCTCGAGCAGCCGCAGCGCACGGGCGGCGTTGGTCGGGTCGTTCGGGATCGCCACCGTCGCGCCGTCGGGCAGGTCGGCGACGTCGGTCAGCGTCTCGGAGTAGAGGCCCAGAGGCTCGATGTGCACCGGCTCGAGAGCGGTGAAGTCGTAGCCGGCGTTGGTCTCCTGCTCCTCCAGGTAGGGCACCGTCTGGAAGTAGTTGGCGTCCAGGGAGCCGTCGTCGAGGGCGACGTTGGGCTGCACGTAGTCGGTGAACTCGACGATCTCGAGCTCCAGGCCGGCGTCGTCGGCCAGCTCCTCGTCGATGAAGCGCAGGATCTCGGCGTGCGGCACCGGCGAGGCGCCCACGCGCAACGGCTCGTCCGAACCGGACAGCTCGGCGTCGCCACCTCCGCACGCGGTCAGGCCGAGCAGCGCGGCGGCCGCGACGGCGGCGAGGGCGGTCCTACGGGGGCGGTGCATGGCGGTTCTCCTCGTGCGGTGGGGGGGGGGGGTGGTGCGGGTGGTCAGACGTGCGCGAGCCGGCGGGCCCAGCGGTCGCCGGCCCACTGCAGCAGTTGGACGACGACCAGCAGCAGGACGACGGTGATCACGGTGATGTCGGTGCGGAACTGCTGGTAGCCGTAGCGGATCGCGAAGTCGCCCAGGCCACCGCCGCCGATGGCGCCGGCCATGGCGGAGTAGCTGATCAGCGCCACGACCGTCACGGTCACGCCGGCGACCAGCGACGGGAGCGCCTCGGGCAGCAGCACCGTGCGGACGACGTCGCGCCGGCGGGCGCCCATGGACAGCGTCGCCTCGACCTTGCCGGGGCTCACCTCGCGCAGGCTGGTCTCCACGAGCCGGGCGAGGAACGGGACGGCGCCGATGGTGAGCGGCACGATCGTCGCGGTCGAGCCGATGGTGGTGCCGACGATGCCGCGGGTCACCGGGGCGACCAGCACCAGCAGGATGATGAAGGGCAGCGAGCGGCCGAGGTTGACCACCAGGCCGAGCACCCGGTGCACCACCGGCCGCGGGGAGAGCGCGCCGGGCGCGGTGATGGTGAGCAGCACGCCGAGCGGCACCCCGATCAGCACGGTGAGCACCGTGGAGACGCCGACCATGTAGAGGGTGTCCCAGGTGGCCTCGGCCAGCTGGGGTGCGATCCGGGACCAGTCGTTCACCGCTGCACGTCCGGGGAGTCGAGGAGGCGGGCGAAGGCCGGCGCGTCGCTGCCGGCGTCGGGCGCGGGCTCCGGCTCGGTGAGGTCCACCGGCACCGGCTCGTCGCCGGGCAGCGCGCGCTCGACCAGCGAGCCGCCGGCGCGGAGCCGCTGCAGCGCGGCGTCCAGCCGGCCGTCGTCGCCGGTGACGGAGAGCAGCAGCCGGCCGAAGCGCCGGCCGGCCACGGTCTCCACCGAGCCGCCGACGACCTCCACGTCCAGCCCCAGCTCGCCGGCCAGCGTGCGCAGCACCCGGCCCTCCGGGGCGCTCCCGGTGACCGTGACCCGCACCAGGTCACCGGAGGCGCCGGCCACCGCGGGCGCGGGCAGCAGCTGCGCGGCCAGGGCGGAGTGCGGCCTGGTGAGCACCTCGGCGAGCGGGCCGCCGTCGACGACCCGCCCCCGGTCGAGCAGCACGGCGCTGTCGCAGACCGCGCGCACGACGGCCATCTCGTGCGTGATGAGCAGGACGGTCAGGCCGAGCTCGGCGCGCACCTGGCGCAGCAGGTCGAGCACGCCGGCGGTGCTGGCGGGGTCCAGCGCGCTGGTCGCCTCGTCGCAGAGCAGCACCTTGGGCCGCGCGGCCAGGGCGCGGGCGATCGCGACGCGCTGCTTCTGCCCGCCGGACAGCTGCGCCGGCCGGGAGGCGTGCCGGTCGCCGAGCCCGACGAGGTCGAGCAGGTCGGCCACCCGCGCGCGGCGTTCGGCCCGGCCGACGCCGGCCAGCTCCAGCGGGTGCTCCACGTTGCCTGCCGCGGTGCGCGAGTCGAGCAGGTTGAAGTGCTGGAACACCATGCCGACGGTGCGGCGGGCCTGCCGGACGCCGTCGTCGTCGAGGTCGGTCAGCACCTGCCCGTCGACGGCGACCCGCCCCGAGGTGGGCCGCTCGAGCAGGTTGACCAGCCGGGCGAGGGTGCTCTTGCCCGAGCCGCTCGGGCCGACGACGCCGGCGAACTCGCCGTCGGCGACCGACAGCGTGACGCCGTCGACGGCGGTCACCTCGGCCGCCCCGCGGCGGGCGGGGAAGACCTTGCGGACGTCGGTCAGTTCGATCACGGGGGCCTCGGCAGGGGCTCGGCGGTGCGGCACGGGACGGGCGCCGGTGCGGGGGGTACCCCGGGCGGGCGCGGAGAGTCCGGAGCTAGAGCCGGCTGGCCGTGCGCATGAGGTCGATGGCGCGCCGACGCGTCAGCACACCGCCACCCAGCACCGGTCGATCATCCCCTGCCCCGGGTCCGGGAGGCCACGCGCACGAGCAGATGTGACAAGTCTCAACTACTACGCGGTGATGCGGCGGCGGCCCTCGAAGGCCCGGCCGAGGGTGACCTCGTCGGCGTACTCGAGGTCGCCACCCACCGGCAGCCCGCTGGCCAGCCGGCTCACGGTCAACCCCATCGGCCCGACCAGCCGGGCCAGGTAGGCCGCGGTCGCCTCGCCCTCGAGGTTGGGGTCGGTGGCGATGATCAGCTCGGTGACCGTGCCGTTCATCAGCCGGGTCATCAGCTCCTTGACCCGCAGGTCGTCGGGGCCGACGCCGTCGATCGGGCTGATCGCGCCGCCCAGCACGTGGTACCGGCCGCGGAACTCCCGGGTGCGCTCGATGGCGACGACGTCCTTGGGCTCCTCGACGACGCAGAGCACGTCCTCGGAGCGGCGCGGATCGCGGCAGATCCGGCACTGCTCGGCCTCGGCGACGTTGTAGCAGGTCACGCAGAAGCGAACCTCGGCCTGCACCCGGTTCAGCGCGGCGACCAGCCGGCCGACGTCGGCGGACTCCGACGCCAGCAGGTGGAACGCGATCCGCTGCGCGCTCTTCGGCCCGACGCCGGGGAGGCGGCCGAGCTCGTCGATGAGGTCCTGGACGGCACCCTCGTACACGGTCAGAAGCCCGGTAGGCCCAGGCCGCCCCCGGGGCCGCCGAGCCCGCCGGCCAGCGGGCCCATCGTGTCGGCGGCCAGCTGGTCCACGGCGCGCTTGGCGTCGCGGACGGCGGCGACGACGAGGTCCTGCAACGTCTCCAGGTCCTCCGGGTCGACGGCGGCCGGTGCGATGGTGAGCGCGGTCAGCTCGCCGCTGCCGGTCATCGTCGCCGAGACCAGCCCGCCGCCGGCGGTGCCGGTGACCTCGCGCGTGGCGAGCTCCTCCTGCGCGGCGACGAGCTGCTGCTGCATCTGCTGCGCCTGCTTCATCAGCTGGCTCAGGTCGGGCTGGCCACCTCCGGGGAACATGCCCCGAGAGTAGGCCGCGGGTACGACCGCCACCGGCCGGCCGCGCACGCGCGGGACGGGTGGGGCTCAGCCGTCGATGGGTTGCGCACCGAGCTGCGCCTTGAGCAGCTGCAGCGCGGCCTGCTCCGGGTCGACGGCGGGCTCCCGCTCGGCCTCGGGCCGGGAGGCCTCGGCGGCGCGCTCGGCCATCAGCTCGCGGGCCTCGGCCGCCTCCGCGGCGCGGGCCGCCTCGCGGGCGTCCTCCCGGCTCACCGTCGGGCCGGGCACCGAGGCGCCCTCGACGACGACCTGGACCCGCCAGCGCACACCGAGCAGCTCCTGCAGCGACGTGCGGATGACGTCCTTGTTCAGGTCGTCGCCCAGCATCTTGGCCAGCGCCGGCGAGGTCGCGGCCAGCGTGAGGACGTCGCCGGCCAGGTCGTGCACCTGCGCGCTCTTGAGCAGCGCCTCGGTGGTCCGCTTGTGCCCGCGGACCACCTTGAGCAGCTCGGGCCACACGCGGCGGACGTCGCTGGTGTTGAGCGTGTCCGCGGCCTCCGGCGGGTTGGCCGAGACGACCGGCGACGGCTCCCCGCCCCGCGGGACGGGCGAGGACTCGGCCGCCGGGCGGGGCTCGGCCGGCGGCCGCGGCTCCTCCACCCGGGCGGCGGCGGCGCGCTGGGCCGCCGGCTGCGCCGGGTGCGGCCAGTCCTCGTCGTCGGTGGGCTCGGGAGGCAGCGGGATGTCCGGCTCGCCGGTGGCCACCCGCAGGTCCCGGGTCGGCGGCGTCGGCGGCGCGGCGGGCGCGCTCGGCGGGGTGGGCGCGGGCGCGCTCGCCGCGGCCGCACCGGACCGGGAGCCGGAACCGGGCCGCACGGTCTCCGGCCAGTCGTCCGCGGCCGGAGCGGCGGCCGCCGGCGCGGCCGGCACGGGCGCCGGTGCGGGCGCGGTCCTCCGCTGGGAGGGACGGACGTACTCCTTGGCCGCGGCCGCCGCCGGGGAGGGGGCGGCCGCGGACGGCGCGGCCGGGGTCTCGTCGGCCCGCGCCGGGCGGGCCGGCTCGGGCGCGGCGGTCCGGGCCGGCTCGCGGTCGGGGGCCTGCTCACGCACCGGCGCCGGCCGGGCCTCGGCGGCACGGGCGGGCTCGGCGGCCTGCGGCCGGCCGGCGTGCTCGCCGGCGATCGACATCCGCCGCTCGAGGCGCTCGAGCCGCTGCAGCGTGGCCACGGCCGAGCCGTCGGTGCCCGGCAGCATCATGCGGGCGCAGACGAGCTCGAGCAGCAGCCGGGGCGCCGTCGTCCCCCGCATCTCGGTCAGGCCTTCGTGCACGGTGTCGGCCATCCGCGACAGGGTGGCCGAGCCCAGGGCCTGCGCCTGCTGGCTCATCAGGTCCAGCCGGTCGGTCGGCGAGTCGAGCAGGCCGTTGCCCCCGGCGTCGGGCACCGCGTCGAGCACGATCAGGTCGCGCAGCCGGTCGAGCAGGTCCGTGGCGAAGCGCCGCGGGTCGTGCCCGGCCTCGACCACGCGGTCGACGGCGCGGAACACCCCCGCCGCGTCGTGCGCGGCCAGCGCGTCGATCGTCTCGTCGAGCAGCGCGTCGTCGGTGACCCCCAACAGGCCCACCGCGCTCCGGTAGGTGACGCCCTCGGGCCCGGCACCGGCGAGCAGCTGGTCGAGGATCGACAGCGAGTCGCGGACCGAGCCGCCACCGGCGCGCACGACGAGCGGGAACACCGTCGGCTCGACGGCGACGCCCTCGGCCTGGCAGGTCTTCTCCAGCAGCCCGCGCAGCGTCGTCGGCGGGACGAGCCGGAACGGGTAGTGGTGGGTGCGCGAGCGGATGGTGGGCAGGACCTTGTCCGGCTCCGTCGTCGCGAAGACGAAGACCAGGAACTCCGGCGGCTCCTCGACCACCTTGAGCAGGGCGTTGAAGCCCTGCGTGGTCACCATGTGCGCCTCGTCGACGATGTAGACCTTGTAGCGGCTGCTGACCGGCGCGAAGAACGCCCGCTCGCGCAGGTCGCGGGCGTCGTCGACACCACCGTGGCTGGCCGCGTCGATCTCGATGACGTCGAGCGAGCCGGGACCGTCGGGGGCGAGCGCCACGCAGGACTCGCAGACCCCGCACGGCGTGGACGTCGGGCCCTGCGCGCAGTTCAGCGAGCGGGCCAGGATCCGCGCCGAGGAGGTCTTGCCGCAGCCGCGCGGGCCGCTGAAGAGGTAGGCGTGGTTGATCCGGCCGCCGTCCACGGCGTTCACCAGCGGGGCGGTCACGTGCTCCTGGCCCACCACCTCGGCGAAGGTCGCCGGGCGGTACTTCCGGTACAGAGCCAGGGCCACGGGGCGAGGTTACCCAGCCCCTCCGACGCTCCGGGCACGTCGCCGGGTGCTGCGGAGGTCGGCGCGGGCGTCAGCGGGTCAGGCGCAGCAGGAACTCGACGGCGCCCGTGTCCTCGACGCGGACGAAGCCCAGGTTCGGCGGGTCGACGCCGTGGTCGGCGAAGGTCACCGGGACCGATCCCGAGACGTCGACCCCCTCCGGCGTGCGGACGGCGGAGAGCTCGGCCGTCACCTCGCGCGTCGTCCCCTTGACCGTCAGCTCACCGGTCACCGGGATGGTCACCGGCGTCCCGGTGAGCTCGGGCAGGTCGACCGGCCCGGTGACGGCGAAGGTGGCGGTGGGGAACTGCCCGACGTCCATGACGTTGTCGCGGAAGTAGCCGTCGCGGCGCCCGTTGTCGGTGGCCACGCTGGCGATGTCGACGACGACCTCGGCGGACGCGAGCGCCCCGCTCTCGTCGACCACGACGGAGCCGCTGACCTGGTCGGTGGTGCCGGCGACGGTGTTGTCGACGCCGTTGAGCACCTCGTCGACGCGGTACCCGGCGCTCGAGCCGGGCGCGACCGTCCAGGTGCCCGCGGTCTCCGCCGAGAGCTGCGCATCCTCGGGCTGCGCCTGCACCGTCGGGGCGGGCGGCGCGTCCTCGTCCAGCGCCGCGTAGATCAGCGGCCCGGCCACGAGGGCCAGCACGACGAGGGCGAGGCCGCCCCCGAGGATCCACCAGGTGCGCCGGCGCATGGCCACTCCTCTGCTTGACGGTTCATGCATCGAAGCGCACGAACCTGTCAGGAGGCTGTGAAGCAGGTCACGCGTCCGCGGCGACCGGGGAAGAAGAGGACCCCCCGCGCACCCGCCAGAGCCCGCTTATCCTTGCTGCCTTCCGGCCCTGGGGAGGTTCACAGGGTGACGCCGCACGAGGGGTCGGGCTCCACTGTAGAGCACCGCGCCGCGCGACCCGGGACGAGGCGGGCCCGCCGCGTCCGGGTGGACGGGGCGGGCCCGGTGCTGCGGAGGATGGGAGATTCGAACTCCCGAGGGGTTGCCCCCAACCCGCTTTCCAAGCGAGCGCCATAGGCCACTAGGCGAATCCTCCACGTGCGGACCCGATGCTACCGGGCGCCCTCGGCGCTCCGGGCACGGCTCTCGGTGACGTGCGCCGGGTCGAGGTGGTTGAGTGCCCCGACCCGCGGGCATGCCCGTGCGGATACGTAGCCGACGCGCCCGCGGGGCGACCGGAGGAGGAGGCGGACATGGCCGAGGACACGCAGGTGCGGCCGGACGTGGTCGAAGCGATCGTCGGCGTCCTCAAGGGCGGGGACGCCGCGGCGCTGCCCGAGGGCGCCACCGATGCGGAGAAGGCGGCCGCCAAGGACTCCTACCTGTCGGACTTCGTGGCCGACCGCGCCAAGCGGGACCGCCAGTCCCAGGCCTGGGAGCTGCTGGTCACCCGCAGCTACGACGAGCCCCCCACGTGGGCGCAGATCTTCGACGACCTCGACCCCGCGGTGCACACCGAGCTCGGCGAGCTCTTCGACGCCCTGCCCGAAGGCGCGCGGGAGGAGTACGTGCGCCGGTACGGGGAGCCCTCGGGCGCCTGACCCGCCGGCCTCCTGTGTCCCGACCCCTCACCGATCCCGGACGCCTGGTCGCCGGGCGCTACCGGTTGCAGTCGCAGATCGGCGGCGGCGGCATGGGCGCCGTCTGGTTGGCGCGCGACGAGCTCCTCGGCCGGCAGGTCGCGGTCAAGCAGGTCCTCGTCTCGGCGACCGACGAGACGCTCGCCGAGCAGCAGCGCCAGCGCGCCCTGCGCGAGGGCCGCATCGCCGCGCGGCTGAGCCACCCGCACGCCATCTCGGTCTACGACGTCGCGCAGGAGGGCGGGACGCCGTGGCTGGTGATGGAGTACCTGCCCTCGCGCAGCCTGGCCGAGGTGGTGACCGCCGACGGGCTGCTGCGGGTGGACCAGGTGGCCCAGATCGGCGCGCAGGTGGCCGACGCCCTGGCCGCCACGCACGCCGCCGGCATCGTGCACCGGGACGTGAAGCCCGCGAACGTGCTGATCGGCCGGGGTGAGCGGATCGAGGGCCTGGTCAAGATCACCGACTTCGGCATCTCGCACGCCCACGGCGACGTCACGCTGACCCAGACCGGGCAGATCACCGGGACGCCGGCCTTCCTGGCCCCCGAGGTCGCCCAGGGCGCCGAGATGGGCGAGGCGAGCGACGTCTTCTCCCTCGGCGCGACGCTCTACACCTGCCTCGAGGGACAGCCGCCCTTCGGCATGGAGGAGAACGCGCTGGCGATGCTGCACAAGGTGGCCGGCGGGGCCGTCGTGCCGCCGCAGCGGGCCGGCTCGCTCACCGCGCCCCTGATGCGGATGCTGTCGGCCGACCCGGCCGACCGGCCGACGATGGTCCAGGTCCGCGACGAGCTGGCGAAGCTGGCCGCGGGCCGCAGCGGTGACACCACCACCGTGCTGCTGGCCCGGACCGACCTGCGCTCGCCGTCGAACACCGCGGTGCTGCCCGCGGACCCCCCGCCGCGGGCGGCCGCACCGGTGCCGCCGGTGGCCGCAGCCGCACCCTCCCCCGCTCCCCCGGTCCGGCCCCCGGCGTCGACGACGCCACCGCCGCGGGTGGTGCCCGCGCCACGGCGGTCCGGCCGGAAGCGCGGGGCGTGGCTGGCCGCCGCGCTCGTCCTCGTGGCGCTCGCCGCGCTGGTCGGCTTCTGGGCGCTCGGCCGGGACGACCCCGACGGCAGCAGCGCCGAGGCCGAGGCGTCCGACGCACCGACGTCGTCGGCGCCGCCGTCGACGGACCCGCCGGCCGACGACACCACGGCTGACCAGCCGAGCGATACCGGCACGGGCACCGGCAGCGGGCCGACGACGCCCCGGCCGACGCCCCCGCCCGAGGAGGTCACGGCCCCGGCCGACGACCCGGTCAGCGCGGTGAACGCCTTCTTCGCGCTCGTCCCCGGCGACCTCGCCGCGGCACACCAGCTCACCAGCCCCTCGTTCCAGGCGGAGTTCCCGCTGAGCCGCTTCTCGGGCTTCTGGGACGACTTCACCGACGTCCGGGTGAGCAACGTCCGGGCCCAGGGCGACGACCGCGCCACCGCCGACATCACCTACGTGCGCCCCGACGGCACCACCGAGACCGAGTCGCACGAGCTGCGGTTCGAGACCGGCGAGGACGGCCGGCTGCTGCTCGACCGGGACGAGGCGCGGTAGCCCGCGAACGACGACGGCGGCGCCCCCGGGAGGGGACGCCGCCGTCGATCTGCGGTGGCGGTGGGATTTGAACCCACGGAGGCTTGCACCTCACACGCTTTCGAGGCGTGCTCCTTCGGCCGCTCGGACACGCCACCGCCGAAGAGACTACAGGCCCCGCTGAGCGCGGAAGAACGCACGTAGCAGCGTGGCCGACTCCTCGGCCCGGACGCCCGCCGTGACCTCGGGGCGGTGGTTGAGCCGCCGGTCCCGGACGACGTCCCACAGCGAGCCCGCCGCCCCGGCCTTCGGGTCGTCGGCGCCGTAGACCACCCGGTCGACCCGCGAGAGCACGCTCGCACCGGCGCACATCGTGCACGGCTCGAGGGTGACCACCAGCGTGCAGCCGGTCAGCCGCCAGCCGTCCCCGTGCACCTCCGCGGCCGACCGCAGCGCCAGCACCTCGGCGTGCGCGGTGGGGTCGCCGCGCTTCTCCCGCTCGTTGGCCGCCTCGGCGAGCACCGCGCCGTCCGGCCCGAGGACGACGGCGCCGATCGGGGTGTCGCCCCACTCCTGCGCCGCGGCCGCGAGCTCCAGCGCCCGGCCCATCGCGGCGTCGACGTCGGTCACGACGTGCTCACGGCGCGGCGTCGCCCAGCGGGAAGCCGACCAGCGCCTCCAGCTCCGCGATCGCGACGGCCGGGTCGACCACCTTGATCGTCGAGAAGCCCAGCGCCCGTGCCGGCTTGAGGTTGATGCCCAGGTCGTCGAGGTAGGCGCAGTCGGTCGCCTCGATGCGCCGGCCGACGGCCCCGGACAACCGCTCCAGCGCGCGCCGGTAGATCTCCGGCTCGGGCTTGCGCACGCCCTCGACCGACGACTCCACGATGACGTCGAACAGATCGAGGACGTCGTCCATCCGGCCGCCGCGCTCCATCGGGGAGACGTTGTTCGACACCATCCCCAGCGGCAGGCCGGCCGCCTTGAGCCGGCGGATGGCCTCGACCATGGCCGGCCGCACCTCACCCCGCAGCGCCTCGAGCACCCGGCCGGCGTCCAGCCGGTGGCCGAGCGCCGCGGCCTCGGCCTCGAACGCGGCCGAGAAGCCGGCGACGTCGAGCTCGTTGCGCTCGAAGCGCGCCCACGCGTTGGTGTCGGGGTCGGTCGAGTTCAGCTGCCGGATGAGGCCGTCGGGCACGCCGATCTCGCGCTCGTAGGCGGCGAACGCGGTCATCGGGCTCTCGGTGATCACCCCGCCGAGGTCGAAGACGACCGCCGTCACGGTGCCGCTCATGCGGTCACCGCCGCGGCGAGCTCGTCGGCGAACCCGAGGCGGGCGGCGATCCGCTGCACCATCTCGTCGGCCCACAGGTCGTCGGCTGTCACGATCGTCCTCAGCTCCTCGGCGGGCAGGCCGTCGTCGGCGAAGACGTCCATGTCCCCACCCGGCCAGCCGCTCTCGTCGTCGTCGAAGGCGCCGTCGGTGTCGACGCCGATCCCGTACCGCTCCACCACCTCGGCGGCGAGCACCCATTCGAGCATCGTCGCGTCGGAGATCAGCGCCCGGACCATGCCGCCGGGCCCGTGCCGCAGCACCAGGAAGTACAGCCGGGAGTCGACCACCACGACGAACGGGGGCGGCCAGGCGCTCGCGTCGAACCGGCCGAGCGCCCGTTCGAGCACCGGCAGCTCGTCACCGGCGTCGCCCGCCAGCAGCTCCACCCGCCACCGCGCGCCCGCCCGCGACACCCGCACCGCGAAGCTGGCCGGCCCGTCGGGTGTCGCGGATTCGTGCGGCTCGGGGGTCATAGCCTCTGATCATGGCCGATGCCGAGAACGCCGGGTCCCCCGCTGCCGGTGCGACGCCGTCGTTCCCGGTGCCGACCCTGCCCGCGCCGCCTGTCGCCGTCGTCGGGCTGGGGCAGCTCGGCGGCTCGCTGGCCGCGGCGCTGGTCGCTGCCGGGCGGCCGGTCGCGGGCTGGGACGTCGACCCCGCCGCCCGCGAGGCCGCCGCGGCGCGCGGCGTCACGATCACCCGGGAGCTGGAGGGCGTCGTCGTCCTGGCCGTCCCGCTGCCGGCGATGGCGACGGCGCTGGACGGGCTGACCGTCGCCCCCGACGCGACGGTCACCGACCTCGGGTCGGTCAAGGTCCCCGTCCTGCGCGCGCTCGCGCCGGCGCTGGGCACGCGGTTCGTCGGCGGGCACCCGATGGCCGGGACCGAGCGGTCGGGGCACGCCGCCACCGACCCGTCGCTGTTCGCCGGGGCCCGCTGGGCGCTCTGCCTGGAGCCGGACACCGAGCTGCCGCGCTGGCTGCGGGTCGCGGAGGTCGCGCTCGCAGCCGGCGCCGAGGTCGTCCCCGTCACGGCCGCCGAGCACGACGACGCCGTCGCGGCGATCAGCCACGTGCCGCACCTGCTCGCCGCCGCCCTCGCCGCGGCCGCCGCGGAGGCCGGGCCGCTCGCGCTCGCGCTGGCCGCCGGCAGCTTCCGCTCGGGCACGCGGGTCATCGGCAGCGACCCGGCCTTCGTCACGGCGATGGTCGAGGGCAACGCCGGGCCGACCGGCGCGGCGCTGGACCGGGTGCGCGCGCAGCTGGAGCGCCCGTGGCCCGACCTGGTCGCCGCTGGGCACGCCGCCGTCGGCCGGGAGGACGCCCGGCGCACCGTCCGGGTTCCCCTGGAGCGGGCCGCACTGCTGGCGCTGGGCCGGTCCGGCGGCGCGGTCACCCGGCGGCTGGCGGCGTTCGTCGAGGGCTGGGTGCCGACGCCCGGCGACAGCTCCGGGAGCATCGCAGCGAGGGACGAGCGAGGAGCGGACCGGGGCGCGGAGCCGGGCCGAACGGCACAGCCGGGCTGACCGTTTCGTGCCGCCGCGTGCGGGCACCGCTCGGGGCATGGACGAGACCGACATCCTCAGCCGCATCCACGCGCTGGTCGAGGAGGAGCACACGCTCCGCGACAGCGCCGAGCACACCGACGAGACGCGCTCCCGCATGAGCAAGCTCGAGGCCGACCTCGACCAGTGCTGGGACCTGCTGCGGCAACGGCGGGCCAAGCGCCAGTACGACGAGGACCCCGACGAGGCCCAGGTCCGCCCGGAGTCGCAGGTGGAGAGCTACCTCCAGTAGCGGCTCAGGCCGAGCGCCGGGCCGGCCGGCCCTGCTGCGCGCCGAGCAGGGCCAGCTGCCACTGCAGGCGGGCGCGGGGGTCGGCGACCTTGCGGCCGGTGACCTGCTCGATCCGCCGCAGCCGGTGCATGACCGTGTTGCGGTGGCAGTACAGCTCGTCGGCCGCACGGGTCGGCGAGCCGTCGGAGGCGAGGAACGCGGTGAGCGTGTCCAGGAGCACCTCGCGCTCCTCCTCCGGCAGCGCGAGCAGCTCGCCCAGCGTCTGGCCCACGAGCCGCGAGCTGATCTCCGGGGAGTTGCTCAGCAACGCCTCGGGCAGCCGCTCGTCGATCGTGACCACCCGGCGGGTGCCGCGCGGCAGCGTCCGGGCGGCGGTCTCGGCCAGCCGGTAGGCCGAGCCCACCGCCGCCGCGCCGTCGACCGGGGCGGAGACGCCGACCGGGCCGGTGGTCAGGGCCTGCAGGCGGCCGCGGATCTCGGCGGCGCCGGCCGCGCCCAGCGCGACGACGCCGACCTGCGCGCCGGAGCGGGTGCCCCACGCCGAGCGCACCCCGTGCCGGAGCAGCTCCGGCCCGACGCCGTCCAGCGCGGGGACCTCGTCGCCCGCGGACAGCGCGACGACGGCCATGAGCCGGCCGTCGAGCGGCATGGCAAGGACGTCGGCGGCAGTGCGCACGAACGACGGGTCGGCCCCGCGGCCGTCGAGCAGGCCGTCGAGCACTCGCCGGCGCTCCTCGTCGCCGATGCCGGCGAGGCGGCGCTGCTCCTCGCGGTAGCCCTCGGCGAGGGCGGCGCACTCGACGTCGTTGGCCCGCCAGATCGTGCCGGCGACCTGCAGCAGCAGGGTGTCGTGCCGGCCGCCCGCCTGCGCGGACACCGCCAGCAGCGCCTCCCAGGTGACCTGCCCGCCGAGCCGGTAGGCGCGCAGCACCGCCTCGAGCGGGACACCCTGCTCGGCCCGCCGCCGGCCGGTCTCCCGGGCGCCGTGCAGGAAGGGCCGGTCGGGCACCGGGGCGCCGACCAGGGCCAGGAGCCCGTGCTCGAGGTTGTCCCGCGTGGTGCGCCGGAGCTCGTCCTCGGACCCCGCGGTCCCGGCGAGGAAGTCGCGGTAGGCGGGCTCGGTCCGCGCGAGCACGTCGAGCACCCGATCGGTCATGGCGTCCAGCTGCCCGAGGAGCAGCGGGGCGAGGTCGACCAGACACGACGAGACCTCGGGGTCGAACGCCAGCACTCGATCTCCTCCTCCGGCGTGACGTACAGCACAACCCGTCACGGCCAACACTGTGCGGTGCGCCCATTGTGACCACAGCCACGAGCAGCCGCCTGCACCACCCGGACTTGTGACCGAATCGTCGCCGGCGGTCCGCTCACCCGAACGGCCCCCGACCAGCGAACACTTCGACGCCGAAGTGTGTGCTGGCGGGAGGCGGGTACGACGCCGCGGTGCGGGACCGCCGGAGGCGTGCGCCCGGGGCGAGCGAGGGAGCAGTCATGGGGCAGCCGGTGCGGGCAGCGCGGACCATCCGGCGGGCGGTGGTGACCGGCGGCGCCGGCTTCCTCGGCTCGCACCTGTGCGAGCAGCTGCTCGACCGCGGCGTCGAGGTGGTCTGCCTGGACAACTTCCTCACCGGCTCGCCGGAGAACGTCGCGCACCTCCTGGAGCACCCCGGCTTCCGGCTGGTCCGCTGCGACGTTACCGACTTCGTGCACGTGCCCGGCCCGGTCGACCTGGTGCTGCACTTCGCCTCGCCCGCGAGCCCGCTGGACTACCTGAAGATGCCCATCGAGACGCTCAAGGTCGGCAGCCTGGGCACCCTGCACACGCTGGGCCTGGCCCACGAGAAGGGTGCCCGCTACGTGCTGGCCTCGACCTCGGAGGTCTACGGCGACCCGCTCGTGCACCCGCAGCCCGAGGAGTACTGGGGGAACGTCAACCCGGTCGGCCCGCGTGGGGTCTACGACGAGGCCAAGCGGTTCAGCGAGGCGCTGACCACGGCCTACCGGACCGCCAAGGGCACCGACACCGGCATCGTCCGGATCTTCAACACCTACGGCCCGCGGATGCGCGCCGACGACGGGCGCGCGATCCCGGCCTTCGTCGGCCAGGCGCTGGCCGGCCGCCCGCTGACGGTGGCCGGCGACGGCTCCCAGACGCGCTCGATCTGCTACGTCGACGACACCGTCACCGGCATCCTCGCGATGGCGTTCTCGGGCCACGCCGGCCCGGTGAACATCGGGAACCCCGACGAGCTGTCGATGCTGCGGCTGGCCGAGTGGGTCGTCGAGCTCACCGGCTCGGACTCGCCCGTCGAGTTCGTCGACCTGCCCGTGGACGACCCGAAGGTCCGGCGTCCCGACACGACCCGGGCCGAGCAGCTGCTCGACTGGCGGCCGCAGGTGCCCTCCGCCGTCGGTCTGCGCCGCACCGTCGACTGGTTCGCCGCGCAGCGCGCCGCCCGGGAGGCCCGCGCCGGCTGAACCGCCAGGTCAGCGGCACGTCGGTGGCGGCCCGGGCGGCCGGGCCGCCGTCCCCTCTAGGCTGTCCGGTGCGGGCCGGGGGGCCGCGCCCGTCTTCGAGCCGATGACAGAGAGCGAGCATGGGCCGACACGCTGATCCCACTGCCACCCGCCGCCAGTTCCCCACGCTCCTGATCGCGGCGGGCGCCGTCATCGTGCTCCTCGCCGGGGGCCTGGTGTGGTGGCTGGCCGCCGGCAGCGACGGCGAGGAGTGCGCGACGCGCTCGACCGTCGCCGTGACGGTCGCGCCCGAGCTGACCGACCTGGCCGAAGGCCTGCTCTCCGATCCCGATGCGCTCGGCGCCGACGGCTGCGTGACGGCGGAGGTGACCGCCCAGCCGCCGCTGCAGACCGCCGGTGACCTCAGCGCCCTGGGCGGCGACGCGCTGCCCGACGTGTGGGTCCCCGACTCGTCCCTGTGGTTCCCCCGCGCCGGCGACGCCGAGATCTCGCCCGGGGCGTCGATGGCGACCTCCCCCGTGGTGCTCTCCACCAGCACCGCCGTGGCCGACGCGCAGGGCTGGGCCGAGACGCCCCCGTCGTGGCCGGGCGCGCTGACCGGCGACCAGCCGGTCGCGATGCCCGACATCGCCGCGAGCGCCGAGGCGCTGGCCGCCCTCGCGTCGCTGCGCAGCTCGGTCGGCGACGACGAGACGGGCGACACCGCCGTCGTCGAGGCGGTGCTGGCCGCCGACCGCGGCGCGGGTGGCGCCTCCGGGGCGCTCGAGGCCGCCGGGCAGAACAGCACCGAGGCCCCCCTCGTGCCGGTGACCGAGCAGGCCGTCTACGCGGCCCGCGCGGCGGACGCCACCTCGTCCATCGTCGCCGTCTACCCCTCCGAGGGCTCCCCGGTGCTCGACTACCCCGTGACCCGCGTCGGTTCCCCGACCGGCGACCAGAGCCGCGCGGTCGACGCCGTCGTGGCCGTGCTGACCTCCGAGGACGCGCGCACCGCCGCCGCCGAGGCCGGGTTCCGCGACGCCGACGGGGCCGCTCCCCCGGCGGCCGGTCCGGAGAGCGGCATCCGCGAGGAGGCGCCGGCGACCATCGAGCTGGAGCCGACCGAGGTGCAGGCGCTCTTCGCCCGGCTGGCCGCGCTCGCCGCCCCCTCCCGGCTGCTGGCCGTCGTCGACGTCTCGGCGTCGATGGAGGCACCGGTCAACGGCGGCACCCGCGCCACCCTCGCGCGGGACGCCGCGAAGAGCGCGCTCGCGCTCATCCCTGGCCGCTCGGCGATCGGCCTGTGGGTGTTCGCCCGCGAGCTGACCCCCGGGACGGACTGGCAGGAGCTGGTCCCGACCCGGACGCTGGACACCGAGGTCGACGGGCGCACCCAGCGCGACGTCCTCCAGGAGCAGGCCGACACCTTCCCGAGCCGGCTCTCCCCGGGCGGTACCGGGCTGTACGACACGACCCTGGCGGCCGTGCGCAAGGCACGGGTCGACTTCGACCCGACCGCGGTGAACACCGTCGTCGTCATCACCGACGGGCAGGACGAGGACGAGGGCAGCGTCGGCCTGGACGCGCTGCTGCAGACCCTCGCCTCGGAGGCCGACCCCGGCCGCCCGGTGCAGGTGATCGGCATCGCGCTCGGCCCGGACGCCGACCTCAGCGCCCTGGAGCGCATCGGCGAGGCGACCGGCGGCGACGCGTACTCCGCGGTCGACGAGAACGACCTGCAGACGGTGCTGTTCGACGCCCTCCGCCAGCGCGGCTGACGGACCTTCCCCTGCTCTTCCGCGGAAAAGCGCCCTGCTCTTCCGCGGAAAAGCGCCCTGCTCTACCGCGGAGAAGCAGGGAGGGCGGCGAGGGCGACGAGCACCTCGTCGACGGTGATCCGCGCCAGCGCGGGGTCGAGCTCGGTGCCCCAGGGGTCGCCGGTGCCGTCGCCGTGCCAGAGGACGACGTGCTGCTCCCGCGGCGGCGGACCCCACAGCGCCGGCGACACGGGCCCGAACAGCACCACCGAGGGACGGCGGTAGGCGGTCGCCAGGTGGGCCACGCCGGTGTCACCGCAGACCACGACGCGGGCGGCCGCGACCACGGCGGCCAGCTCCACCGAGGTCGTGCGGCCGGCCAGCACCGCGTCCGGCCCGAGCCCGGCGGCGTCGGCGACCGCGCGGGCCAGCTCCACCTCGCCCGGGCCGCCGGTGATCCGCACGTCGCAGCCGGCGTCGGCGAGGTGGCGGGCGACGGCGGCGAACCGGTCGGGCGGCCAGCGCCGGCCGGGGAAGGCCGCACCCGGGTGGACGACGGCGGCGCCGCGCACCGGCGGCGGCACCGACGGGACGGCGAGGTCGAGCGCGTCGGGGTCGGCCGCGACGCCGAGCCCCTCGCTGACCAGCCGGCACCAGCGGTGGACCTCGTGCTCGTCGGGGTACCAGGTCGGCCCCGGGTAGCCGGGGCTGGCGAAGGTGAGCAGCCGCTCCGGGGCGAGGTCGGCGACGACCACGTGCGAGGCCGGGCCCTTGCCGTGCAGGTCGACGGCGAGCTCCGGGGGCGGGCCGGACCAGTCCAGCGGCTCCAGCTCGCGGGCGGGCAGCACCTCGTCGACGGCGTCGATCAGCCGGGCGAGCGGCTCCAGCGCCGCCGTCGTCGCCAGGACCAGCCGGTGGCCGGGCACGGCCGTCCGCACCGCGCGGATCGCGGGCACGCCGGTGAGCAGGTCCCCCAGCCCGAGCGGCCGCAGGACGACGGCGGTCCTCACACCTGGGAGCGCTCGACCAGGGCGGTGGTCGAGTGCCCGTCCAGGTAGGGCAGGACGACCGCCTGGCCGCCCCAGGTGCGCAGCACGGCGGCCTCGGGCAGGTCGGCGCCGGCGTAGTCCCCGCCCTTGGCCCACACGTCCGGCTGCAGCGTCTGCAGCACCGCCGAGGGGGTGTCCTCGTCGAACACGACGACGGCGTCGACGAACTCCAGCGCCTCGAGCACCCGCGCCCGGTCCGGCGCGCTGTTCAGCGGCCGCGAGGGGCCCTTGAGCCGGCGCACCGAGTCGTCGGAGTTGATGCAGACGACCAGGCAGTCACCCAGCCCGCGGGCGGCCCGCAGCGTGGCGACGTGCCCGGGGTGCAGCAGGTCGAAGCAGCCCCCGGTGGCGACCACGGTGCCGCCGGCGGCCCGCACCCGGGCGATCACCGCCTCCGCGCCCGGCTCCGCAGCGGCCTCGGGCGGTTCGGGCGCCGAGTCCCACGCCGTCGCCCCGCCGCGGCCCACGAACGCCGACGCGAACGCGACCGCCGAGGCGACGGCCTCCCCGGTCACCGCGCCGTCGGCCAGCGCGAGGGCGGCGGCCGCGGCGAAGGAGTCGCCGGCACCGCACGGGTCGCCGCCGGTCACCGGGACGGCCGGCACGACCATCGGCGCACCCGGGCCGTAGGAGAGCAGCGCGCCGCGGGCGCCCATGGTCACCGCGACCGCGCCCACGCCCCAGCGCTCGATCAGCGCCTCGGCCCGGGCACCGACCGCGGCCAGACCGTCGCCGGGCGCGTCGGGCACCACGCGGGCGGCCTCGGCGCCGTTGGGCGTGACCAGCCGGACGCCGCGCACGGGGTCGGCGCCGCGGGGGTGCGGGTCCCAGACCACCGGCCCGCGGGCGCCGGCCAGCGCGGCCCGGACGTCCTCGGCCGCCGTCGTCCCGCGGCCGTAGTCGGCGACGAGCACCGCGGCGGCGTCCCGGATCGCCTCGGCCGCCTCGCCGGGCAGCGGGCCGAGCGTCGCCACCGGGGCGCCGCTGTCCAGCCGGGCGACGGAGTGGTCGCCGACGCGGATGCGCTGCTTGACCGCGGTCCCACCGCCGGCGGGGATGGCGATCAGCCGCACCCGGCCGTCCAGCAGCGTCCGCAAGCGGTCGGCGCCGTCGTCGGAGTCCAGGGGAGCCACGAGCACGACCTCGCGCGAGGTGGCGGCCGCGGCGATGACCGCGGCCAGGGCGGCGCCACCGGGCCGCTCTCGGCGGTCGACGTCCTCGACGACCGGCACGGGCGCGTCCGGGGTCAGCCGCGAGGCGCTGCCGACCAGGTCGACGTCGAGCAGCGCGTCGCCGACGACCACCAGCGGCCGGCTCATCGGGCCGTCCCCAGCGTCGGCCCCGACGGCACGCGGGAGGGCTCGGCGAGCACCGCGGCGTCGAAGGCGGCGCACACCAGGTGCAGCGCGACCAGGTGGCACTCCTGCACGGTCGCGGTCCACGGCGAGTCGATGCAGACGGCGTCGTCGGCCGCGGCGGCCAGGGGGTTGGGCCCGGGCCCGGTCATCGCCAGCGTGGTGATGCCGCACTCGCGGGCGCGGCGCGCCGCGGCCACGGCGTTCGGCGAGCGACCGGAGGTGGAGAGCAGCACCAGGACGTCACCGGGGCGGCCGTGCGCCTCGACCTGCCGGGCGAACAGCTCGTCGGCGGGGTAGTCGTTGGCGATCGCGGTGAGCGAGGAGGTCTCCGCGGTCAGGCAGATGGCGGAGAACGGCGGCCGGTCGGCCCGGTAGCGGCCGACCAGCTCGGCGGTCAGGTGCTGGGCCTGCGCGGCGCTGCCCCCGTTGCCGGCCGCGAGCAGCCGGCCGCGCTGGTCGCCGCAGAGCACCCCGGCCAGCAGCCGCCCCCAGTCGTCGAGCACGTCGAGCTGCCCGTTCAGCGAGCCGAGCGCGGCGGTCAGCGAGGCGACGTGGTCGGCGCCGGTGAGGTGGGTGCACGTCGCCGGGTCGGGCACCGGCTCCGGCGCGACGACGTTCTCGAAGAAGGAGTGCGGCTGGACGCTCATCGGGCGATCTCCACGAGACGGCGGCCGGTTCGCACCTGCCGGTAGACGGTTTCGGTGTCGGCCACGACGCGGCTCCACCGGTAGCGGTCGCGGGCGCGCGCCACCCCGGCCCGGCCGTAGGCCGCGCGGCGGGCGTCGTCGGCGAGGAGGGCGGCGAGCACCTCGCCCAGGCGGTCCGGGTCCCGCGGTGGCACCAGGTCGCCGGTGACGCCGTCCGCGACGCTGTCCTGCAGGCCGCCGACGGCGGTGGCGACCACAGGCCGGCCGCACGCCATGGCCTCCAGCGGCGTGATGCCGAACGGCTCGTACCAGGGGACGGCGAGGACGACGTCGGCCGAGCGCACCCAGGCCGGCACGTCGGCACGGGCCACCGACCCGGCGAAGACCAGCCGGTCGGCCACCCCCGCCTCGGCGGCGACGGCGCGCAGCCGGCGCACCTCGGGATCGGCGTCGATGCCGTCGGTCGGGGGGCCGCCGACGACGACCAGCTCGGCGTCGGGGACCGCCCGCAGCGCGCGCACGGCGTCGTCCTGGCCCTTGCGCTCGACCAGCCGGCCCAGCACCAGCAGCCGCTTGCGCTCCGAGCGCGGGGCCACCGGCCCGTCGGGGGTGAAGACGTCGGTGTCGACGCCGCACGGCACGATCGACACCCGGTCGGTGGTCAGCCCGAGCCGGCGCAGCTCGAACACCTCGTCGGTGCAGGTGGCGACGACGTGGTCGACGCTGCTGCACAGCGAGCGCTCGAGCTCGATCCGGTTCGGCGGCGAGGTGTCGGCGTCGCCCTGGTGCCGGCGCTTCACCGAGCCGAGGGCGTGGAAGGTCTGCAGCACCGGGACCGACCCGGCCGCGGCGACCGAGGCCAGCCCGCTCATCCAGAAGTGCGCGTGCACGAGGTCCGGTGGGTGCTGTGCCCAGGTGCGGCGGAGGTTCGCGGCGAACTCGGGCATGTGCCGCAGCAGGTCGTCCTTGGGCAGCTCCCGCGCCGGGCCGGCCGGCACGTGCACCACGTCGTAGCCGTCCTGCAGCACGACCCGCTCGGGCAGCGAGGCGTCGTCCCGGCGGGTGTGCACGGTGACGTCGTGCCCGCGGCGGGCGAGCCCGGCGGCCAGCGCGGCGACGTGCACGTTCTGCCCGCCGGCGTCGACCCCGCCGATGGCGGCGAGCGGGCTGGCGTGCTCGCTGACCAGATCGATCTTCATCGCGTCACCTCGTCCAGGAGTGCGTCCCAGTCGCGCAGGAAGCGGGCCAGGCCGTACCGCTCGAGGGCCGCCGCGCGGGCGGCCTTGCCGGCCAGCCGGGCGGCGTCCTCGTCGTGCAGGAACTCACCGACGGCGGTCCAGAGCCGCTCGGGCCGGGTGGAGATCACGCCCGCCTCGGGCGGAACCGCCTCGACCACCTCGGTGGTGGCCAGGGCGACCACCGGCATGCCCAGGTGCATGGCCTCCAGCAGCGAGAGGCCGAGGGAGGTCCAGCGCACCGGGTGCACGTACACGCGGCGGCGGGCCAGCTCGGCGTGCATCGCCGCCTGCGGCGGGTCGTCGAAGAGGCCGACCCGCGCGGGATCCAGGCCGTACCGCTCGTGCAGGCCGGTCAGCCCCATGCCGAAGACGTCGAACGGCGCGGCCTCGGCCAGCCCCGGCAGCAGGTCGGCGCCGACGGTGCGGCCGCGGCGCACCGGCTCGTTGGTGACGACGGCGGCGCGGGCGAGCTCCCCGGTCCAGCGCTCACCGGGGTCGACGATGCCGTGCTCGATCACCGTCGTGGGCGCCCGGCCGTTGTCGTAGAAGAGGCGGTTGAAGTGCGTGACGTGGGCGATCGGGACGTCGTCGCGGTCGGCCATCGGGTGGCGGGTGTGCGGGACCGGGCCGTCGTGGGGCTCCAGCCCGGGGGCGTTGTGCTCCAGGAAGACAGCGGGCAGGTCGCGGCCGGGCTCCTGCCCCAGCCACCCGCGCACCAGCTCCAGGTCGCGCACCCGCTGCAGGACGACGACGTCCGGCGGCTCCGCGCGCAGCTGCTCCGGGGTGACCTCCCGGGCGCTCGCCGGCCAGTCCCAGGTGCGGGCGCGGCCCAGCCCGTCCGGGCCGCGCCCCTCCACGACGGGGATGAGGTACTCGTGCGGCCCCTCGACGAACGCCGTCGTCCACGAGCCGTGCACGTGCCAGACCAGGACCTTCATGCGCTCACCAGCTTCTCGACGGCGGCGACGACGTCGGCCGCCGTGACGGAGGTCAGGCAGGGGTGGCCGGGCACCGGGCACTCGCGGGCCCGGGTGCCGGCGCAGGGTGCGGCCTGGTCGCCGAGCAGCACGGTCGGGACGCCGTAGGGCGCCCAGCGCGCCGCCGGGACCACCGGCGCGAACAGCGACACCACCGGCGTGCCGACGGCGGCGGCCAGGTGCGCCGGCCCGGTGTTGCCGACGACGACCACCGCCGCGCCGTCGAGCAGCGCAGCCATCTCGCCGAGCGACGTCGCCCCACCGAGGTCGACCCCGCGCGTGCCGGCGACCGCCGCGGTGAGCTCGCGCTCGCCGGGGCCGCCGGTGACCAGCACCCGGTGGCCGGCGTCGGCCAGCGCCTCGACCGCCTCTGCGCACCGGTCCGCGGGCCAGGCGCGCGCGGGCACCGACGCCCCGGGGTGCACGACCACGTAGCCCGGGTCGTGCGCCACCGGCGGGAGCGGGCGGCGCACGGCCAGCCGGCCGTCGTCGCCGGGCGGCAGCGCGAAGCCTGCCGCCCGGGCCAGGGAGAGCGCCCGCTCCGGCTCGGGCAGGTCATCGTCGACGGAGTGGCGGACGTCGAGCAGCGACCCCGGGTAGTCGACGCTGATCGCGGAGATGCGTGGCACGCCGGCGGTGCGCAGCAGCAGCGCCAGGGGCAGCGGCGACTGGTGGAACGACGTCGAGACCACCGCCTCGTCCGGCGCGAGCGCGCGGACCCGCTCGGTGAGTGCCGCCAGGTCGGCGGCGTCGACCGGCGGCGGGTCGCCGAGGATCCACGGGCAGGACCAGGTCCACACCTCGTCGACGCCGGGCAGCAGCTCGGCGGCCGCGGCACCGGCGGGGCCGGCGAGGAGCACCACCCGGTCGGCGCCGTGCGCGACGGCCCGCACGAGCGGGCCCTGCAGCAGCACGTCGCCGGCGTTGTCGAGCCGGGCGACGAGCACCGTGCGGCCGCTCACCACTCGCCGTCCAGCACCGCGTCGACCGCGGCGGTCAGGGTCGGTGCGACGTGCGCCGCGGCGGTGACCTCGGAGGCGCGGGTGACCGGCGTCGGCACCATGATCCCGGTCGCGCCGGCGGCGGCCGCGGCGTCGACGTCGGCGGCGATGTCGCCGATGACCACGCACCGGGCGGGGTCGACGCCGAGCTCGGCGCAGGCGGTCCGGACCATGCCGGGGGCGGGCTTGCGGCAGGCGCAGCCGTCCTCGGGGCCGTGCGGGCAGACCTGGAGGGTGTCGAAGGGGCCGAGCAGCTCCTCGAGCCGGGTCATGCAGGCGTCGACCTGCTCCCGGGTGATGATCCCGCGGGCGACGCCGGACTGGTTGCTGACCACCCCCACCCGCACGCCGCGGGCACGCAGCGCGTCCAGCGCCTCGCGGGCGCCGGGCACGGGCCGCACCAGCTCCGGGTCGCCGTTGTAGGGGTAGTCGCGGACCAGCGTGCCGTCGCGGTCGAAGAGCACGAGGTCGGGCAGGCCCCTCCAGCGCTGCACGCCCCGGTGCTGCACGACCCCGCGCAGCCAGTGCCACGTCGCCAGCGGGGGGATGGCGGCGCTGGTGGCCAGCATCGTGGCCACCTCGTCGCGGGTGCGCGGGCCGGGCGCGATGCGGGCCCAGGCGAACTCCGCCGTCCCGGCGAGCCAGGCGGCGCCGGCCAGCGCGGCGGCACCGGGCCGCTTCGCCAGCGCGAGGCCGACCGCGGCCACCGCGGCGGCGGTGATCGCGGTGTGCTGCGGCCGCCGGCCGAGCGCGGCGTCGGCCCGCTGCCGCCAGTCGGGGCCGTGCAGCCGCCGCATGAGGACGTCGTCGGCGTTGCCCGCCTGCACGCGCACGCTCGTCCAGCGGTCGGTGGGCCGGACCGGGTGGGTGATCCAGCGCTCGCCGCGCACCAGCCGCGCGCCGGTGTCCATGACCCGCAGCGCGAGGTCGGAGTCCTCCCGGAAGGCACGGGGGAAGCGCTCGTCGAAGCCGCCGACCGTCGCGAGCGCGGCCCGGCGGTAGGCGAGGTCGGCGGTGATCCAGCTGGAGCCGGCCAGCCCGGCGGTGCCGCGCTCCCAGTCGGTGGGCGGCCGGTCCTCGGGCAGCGGCACGCGCACCCGGCCCTGGCTGCCGGCGACGTCCGCGGGCAGGCCGGCGAGGTCCGCGGCCAGGCACCCGTACCAGTCGGGATCCGGGACGACGTCGTCGTCGAGGAAGGCGATCCACGGCGTGCGGGCGCTGCGCCAGCCGAGGTTGCGGGCCCGCGCGGGTCCGCCGCCGCCGGTGCGCACCACGCGCACGGGCGGCAACCCGGGGCGCTCGGGGGTCAGCGGCGGGCCGCTGCGCCGGTCGTCGACCAGGACGAGTTCCGTGGGTCGCGGGCCGGGAGCGGCCGCGAGCGCGTCGAGGAGCGCATCGAGCGAGGCGCGCCCGATCGTCGGCACGACGACGGTGCACTCCGCGAGCATGATCGCGTCCTGCCCGGACCGGATCGGGCAGAAACGCTACGGGCTTGAAGTTTCTCCGCCGTCCACCCGGCCGTGCACCGGTTCAGACCGCCCCGGGGTGCAGCTCGACGACGTCGTCGGCGAAGGAGAGGCGGGCACCGGTGCGGGCCTGCAGCTCCTCGCGGCCCAGCCCGGCGACGATCTCGCGGACCAGCAGCCCCTCGTCGGTCACGTCGATGACCGCGAGCTCGGTGTAGATGCGGTCGACGACGCCGGCCGCGGTGAGCGGGTAGGTGCACGCGGGCAGGATCTTCGGCGATCCGTCCTTGGTCGTGTGCGTCATGAGCACCAGCACCCGCTTCGCGCCGACCGCGAGGTCCATGGCGCCGCCCACCGCGGGCGGGTGGCCGACCTCGTCGGTGGCCCAGTTGGCGAGGTCGCCCGTCCCCGAGACCTGGAAGGCGCCGAGCACCGTCACGTCGATGTGGCCGCCGCGCATCATCATGAACGAGTCGGTGTGGTGGAAGAACGAGCCGCCGGGCACCAGCGTGACCAGCTGCTTGCCGGCGTTGATCAGCTCGGGGTCGCCCTCGCCCGGGGCGGGTGCGGGGCCCATCCCGAGGATGCCGTTCTCCGAGTGGTAGACGATCTCCTTCTCGGGCGAGACGACGTCGCCGACGAGCGTGGGCATGCCGATGCCGAGGTTGACGTAGGAGCCGCTCGGGATGTCGCGCGCGACGCGGCGGGCCATGTCGGTCAGGGCGAGCCGGGGGCTGCTCACGGTGCCTCCACCTGCACGACCCGGTCGACGAAGATGCCGGGGGTCACGATGCACTCGGGGTCCAGGTCGCCCAGCTCGACCAGCTCGCGCACCTGGACGACGGTCGTGGTGGCCGCGGTGGCCATCGTCGGGCCGAAGTTCCGCGCCGCCGTGGAGTAGACGAGGTTGCCCCAGCGGTCGGCCGCGCGGGCCTTGATCAGGGCGACGTCCCCGTGCAGCGGCTCCTCGAACACGTGCCGTCGGCCGTTGATGACCCGCACCTCCTTGCCCTCCGCGAGCAGCGAGTCCGCTCCGGCGGGGGTGAAGAAGCCGCCCAGCCCGGCCCCGGCCGCGCGCATCCGCTCGCTGAGCGTGCCCTGCGGGACCAGCTCCAGCTCGATCTCGCCGGCCCGGTAGCGCTCCTCGAACCAGATCGAGCCGCTGGTCCGCGGGTAGGAGCAGATGATCTTGCGGACCCGGTGCTCGCGGAGCAGCGCGGCGACGTCGCTGTCCCCGCTGCCGGCGTTGTTGGTGACCAGCACGAGGTCGCGGGCGCCCTGGTCCAGGACGGCGTGGCACAGCTCGACCGGGATGCCGGAGTTGCCGAACCCGCCGACGAGCACCGTGGCGCCGTCCTGCAGGTCGGCGACCGCCTCGGCGAGCGATCCGACCCTCTTGTCGATCACAGGCTCCCCGTCCGCTCGTGCGGGCACCGCGCCCGGCTCCGCCCACTCTGCCCGAGCCGGGTGCCCGGCTCAGGGCCGGGTGCGGGTGGCGGCGGAGACCCGCGCCAGGGCGTCGGTGACGACGGCGGCGTCGTCACCCAGCATCGCGAGCAGGTGCGCGACGAGCTCGTCGTGCGTGCGCGCCGCCTCGTCGACCCGCCGGCGGCCGGCCGGGGTGAGGGTGGCGTGCAGGACCCGCCGGTCGGCGTCGCCGCGCTCGCGCAGCACCAGGCCCTCGGCCACCAGCCGGCTGACCGTGCTGGTCACGCCGGGCCGGGACAGGCCGAGCGCCTCGGCGACCTCGCCCATCGACGCCCGGTCCCCCGGCGCGGCGGCGATCCGGCGCAGCGCCTCGAAGCCGGTCAGCGAGAGGCCGTGCTCGCGGTGCAGCGCGGAGTCGACCCGCCGGGTGATCCGGTCGTGCACCTGCACGATGCGGAGCCACGTCTCGGCGGGGCGGGGAGCGGCTCCGGGAAGAGCGGCGGGGTCCCGGGGGACCTCGGGCGCGAGCGCATCCTCGGACAGGTGCACGGGGGCGTCGTCCCCGCATCGGGGGCGGCTGAAACCGACGGCGCGCCGGGGTCAGCGCCGGGCGGCGCGGCGGCGCGCCGCCGTCGTCACCAGGCCGGTGGCGGTGGCCGTCAGCGCGCCCGCGGCGAGCAGCAGCGGGAGCCGTGCCGTGCGGTCGGCGGGTGCTCCGTCCGTGGCCGAGGCGACCTCCAGCGGGACGACGGCGGCCGCACCCTCGCCCACGACGTCGAGGGACGCGGGGCCGGAGGCCGTCCAGGCCGGGATGAGCACCTCGGCGACCACCGCGCCGTCGTCGTCGGCGGTCGCCTCGGCCAGGACCTCGTCGGTGCCGTGGAGCGCGATGCTCACCTGCTCCCCGGGCTGGTAGCCCTCGACCCGGACGCGCACGACCCCGCCGGCGGCGACGGCTGCGGGCGCGGCGCCGGCCTGCGGCTCGGGTGCGGGGGCCGCGCTCGGGGCAGGCGTCGTCGGCCGGTCCGCCGGCGCCGGCCCGGTGGGCCGCGGCTCGGCGGGCACGGGCGCGCCCGGGCCGGGAGCGGGAGGAGCCGGCGCAGTGGGAGCCGGGACCGTCGGCGCCGGGTCGGACGGCGGCTCGGGTGCGGGGCCCGGCGTGCCCGTCGGGTCGTCGGGCGGTGGTGCCTGCCCGAGGGGCGGCGTCGCCGGCGGCTCGGTCGCCGGAGGCTCGGGCGCCGGCGGCTCGGGCGGCGCGGTCGCCTGGTCGCAGTCCTCGAGCGTGGGCCGGGTGAAGGTCCAGTCGTCGAGCTCGTCGACGTACGTGCTGCCCGAGCCGTCCTGGGCGGCGTACTCGAGGCGCCCGTCGATCGTCTCGCCGGGGGCGACGTCGCCGGTGCTGAGGACCACGGTCCCGTGGGGCTGCAGCAGCGCCTCGTCCTCGCCGTCCGGCTCCCGGGTCGTGGCCAGCCGGACCGAGTAGGGCAGCGTGCCGGCGACGACCTCGACCACCAGCCCGCCGGGACGGCAGCTCGGGCCGTGCGTGACCGTCGCGTCGGGGCGGGTGGGGTCGTCGATGGCGGCCGCGGGTGCGGCGGTGCCGAGCCCTGCCGCGGCGAGGGCGACGAGGAGGCCGGCGAAGGCTGCCGCCCGCGACCCCGGTGCTGTCCGGGTGCTGCCGGACTGGTTGGTGCTGATCGGCGCCCACACCCCCCGGATCCGGCGCTCTCCTGCCCCCGATGATGGCCGATGTCACGCATCGTCGCCAGTGCGTCACTGCGATCCCGGCGCCACCCCGGCGTGTCCCCCGGCGTTTCGCTGACCTGGGGGGACCCGCCCGGGGTCGTCGACATCCCGGGCAGGGGTTGACTCACGAGTGTGGCCTGGCTCACAGTTGGTGCGGGCGGGGGCAGCCGGCAACGAATGGCCACCCATCGCTGGGTGGACCGACCAACGCGGCCAGACCGCCAGGACCGGCCCCCCGCCCCTCTTCTCCCCCGCGGTGCGAGGGTGGGGCATGGCCCGCTCCGCACTCGCCCGTTCCCGCTGGGACCTGCTCGTCGTCGGCGCCGGGACGGCCGGCCTCGTCGGCGCGCAGGTCGCCGCCTCGCTCGGCGCCCGGGTCCTGCTCGTCGAGCGTGACCGCTTCGGTGGCGACTGCCTCTGGACCGGCTGTGTCCCGTCCAAGGCCCTGCTGGCCGCGGCGCACGCAGCAGCGGATGCCTGGGCGGCGGCGAGGTACGGCGTCCACGTCAGCGGGGTGCGGGTGGACGGACCGGCTGTCCTCGCCACCGTGCGCGAGGCCATCGCGGCCATCGAGCCGGTGGACGCACCGGACGCCGTCCGGCTCTCCGGCGCGGAGACCGCCTACGGCTCCGTCCGGTTCACGGGACCGACGCTGGCCGACGTGGACGGGGTGGGGATCCGGTTCCGGCAGGCGCTCGTGTGCACGGGGTCCGCGCCCGCACTGCCCGGGCTGCCCGGACTGCGGGACGTCGACCCGCTGACCACCGACTCGGTGTGGGACCTCGCCGATCTGCCCGATCGGCTCGCCGTCCTCGGCGGGGGCACCAGCGGCTGCGAGCTCGCGCAGGCGTTCGCCCGTCTCGGCGTCCGCGTGACCCTGGTGGAGGCCGGCGACCGGCTGCTGCCGGCCGAGGACCCGGCGGCCGCGGCCGTCGTCGCGGACGCCCTGCGCCGGGACGGCGTCGACGTGCGCACGGGCAGCGGGCCGGTGCGGGTGACCGGCGACACGCGGGAGGGGCGGTTGCACCTCGCCGACGGCGCCGCGGTGGGGTTCACCCGCCTGCTCCTCGCGGTCGGCCGCGAACCGCGGACCGCGGGCCTCGGCCTGGACGCGGCCGGCGTCTCGGTCGACGACCGGGGCCGGGTCGAGGTCGACGAGGCGCTGCGCACGTCGAACCCGCGCATCTGGGCCGCCGGCGACGTCACCGGCCATCCCGGCTACACGCACGTCGCGGGCGTCCACGGCAACCTCGCCGCCCTGAACGCCGTCCTCGGCCTGCGCCGGCGGATCGACCTCGCCGCGGTGCCCCGGGTGACGTTCACCCGGCCCGAGGTCGCGGCGGTCGGCGAGGACACGGGCACCCCCCGGCCGGGTCGCCGGGTGCGCACCGAGCAGCTGCACCGGACCGACCGCGCGATCGCCGAGCAGTCGACCGAGGGCTTCACCCGCGTCGTCGTGGACGGCAGGCACCGGCTGCGCGGGGCGACGGTCGTGGGGCCGCGCGCCGGCGAGGCGCTCGCGGAGCTGACGCTGGCGGTGTCCCGGGGGCTGACCACCACCCACCTCACCGGGGCGATGCACCCCTACCCCACCTACGCCGACCCGCAGTGGAACGCCGCGATCGCCGACCTCCGCGGCCGGCTCACCGGCCGGGCCGGACGAGCGGTCCTCACCGCCCTCCGGCTCACCCGCCGGGTGCGGTCGGGCGTGCGCTGATCGGCACGCCGCGGGGACCGGCGGCGGGGCGCGGCAGCGCCGGGGACCTCCCGCCCCGGTCGGGGTGACGTCGGGCCCTGCCCGTGCCGCGGCTGCGGGCGGAGGCTCGTGCTCGCCCGAGGCGAGGCGTGCGGTCCCGCCGCCACGCCGACCGCGGATGACAGGGAGAGACCCATGACCGAGACCTCTCGCGACCAGCAGGACACCCGGGCGGCGGCGCGGCAGGCGGTACCGTCCCCGCGCGCGCCCGTCACCGGCTCCTCGTCGCGCTCCGGCTGGACCGGCTGGATCGTCTTCGGCGGTGCGATGCTCATCCTCTCCGGGACGTTCCAGGCCGTGCTCGGCCTGGTGGCGCTGCTCGACGACGGCCTCTTCGTGGTGCGGCCCAGCGGCCTGGTCATCGACGTCGACTACGACACCTGGGGCTGGGCGCACCTGGGGATCGGCGTCGTCGCCGTCCTCGTCGGCCTGGGGCTGATGGTCGGCAACCTCGCCGCCCGCATCGCCGCGGTGGCCATGGCGGGGATCAGCGCGCTCGCCAACCTGGCCTTCCTCGCGGCGTACCCGATCTGGTCGACCATCGTGATCGCGATCGACGTGCTGGTGATCTACGCGATCGTCGTCCACGGCGACGAGATGCGGACCAGCTGATGGCGCCCGCGACGGCGCTGGAGACGCCCGCCGCGACCGGCCTCCCGCTGCGCATCGACGAGGTCATGCCGCGCTTCGACGCGCACCTGGTCGAGCACGTCGTGGTCGACGCCCGCCCCGAGGAGACCTACCGGGCCCTCCTGCGCGCCGACATCGTGGACAACCCGGTCACCCGGCTGCTCGTGCGGGCCCGCGACCTGCCCAACGCGCTGCGTCGGCGGGCCACGCAGCCGGCGGAGCGCCCCCGTCGGATCACCCTGCGCGACGCCGGCGGGGAGGAGGCCGGCTGGGTGCTGCTGCGCGACGAACCAGGGGTGGAGTTCCTCGTCGGGCTGGTCGGCCGGTTCTGGCGGGCCGACTACGGGATCGTGCGACTGCGCCCCGAGGAGTTCGCCGCCTTCGACCGGCCCGGCTACGCCAAGACGGTGGCCGGCTTCTCGCTGCACCCGCACGGCGCGGACCGGACGCTGCTCACCTACGAGAACCGCACCGTGACCACCGACGAGGAGGCCCGGCGCCGGTTCCGCCTCTACTGGCTGGCGCTGCGGCCGTTCGTGGCCTTCCTGCTGCGCTCGACGCTGGCCTCGGTCAAGCGCGAGGCCGAGCACCGCGGCACGCGGCACGCCGCGTCCGGCTCCGGGCCGCTGCCCTGAGCCGGACGACGAAGCGGCCCCGCACTTCCGTCGAAGTGCGGGGCCGCTCGGTGTCTCAACCAGACGTGCACCCGAAGGGATTCGAACCCCTAACCTTCTGATCCGTAGTCAGATGCTCTATCCGTTGAGCTACGGGTGCGTGTGTTCAGTTGTCGTGCGCGGAGGCTCCGGGATTTGAACCCGGGATGGGGATTAACCCAAACCGCATTAGCAGTGCGGCGCCATAGACCGGACTAGGCGAAGCCTCCCGGGGTCCGAGTCGCCTCGTAACCACCGACGGAGAGACTACCAGCGCCCCGGACGGCGTCCCCAGGGGGCCGGGCAGCCGCCCTCGTGCGGGCGCCGGCCCCCCCACGAGATCTGCACACTCGGGCCGTCCAGCGGCCCGAAGGGCACGAGTGTGCAGATCTCGTGGACGTCAGGCGGCGACGGGCTCGCGGACGACGTCGGTCCCGACCGCCGCGGGACGCCGCCCCGGCACCAGCGTGATGCCGACGGCGACGGCGGCACCGGCGGCGGCCAGCGCGAGGCTGCCGCTCACCCCGTACCGGCCCTCGATCAGCGCACCGCCCACGGCCGCGCCGACCGCGGAGGCGCCGACGGTGATGGTGGACAGCCAGGTGAAGGCCTCGGTCGTGGCGTGCACCGGCGCCATGGAGCCCACGAGCGTGTTCTGCACGGTCAGCGTCGGGGCGATCGCCGTACCGCCCAGGAAGAGCAGCACGCCCAGCGCCCAGGGACTGGAGATCCAGGCCAGCGGCGCCAGCCCGATCGTCACGCCCAGCAGCAGCAGCCGGTACTGGCGGGGCAGCGACATGCTCAGCACCCGGGCGCCGAACCACAGCCCGCCGATGACCGAGCCCAGCGCCCACAGCGCCAGCAGCACGCCGGAGAGCCCGGGCGCGCCGATCTGCTCGGCGAACGCGGGGACGGCGACCTCGAGCGCGCCGAACCCGAGCATCAGCGCCGCACCGCTGACCAGCAGCCGCGGCATCCCCGGGGTCAGGACGGTCGCGAACATGCCCGCGCTCGTCCCCGGCGAGGGCACGTAGGCGCGGGTGGCCGCGGACGTCGCGATGCCCAGCGCCCCGACGACGGCGAGCACACCCGCGACGCCCACGGCCAGGGCCGGCGAGGTGAGGACGGCGAGGGCCGCGACCAGCGACGGGCCGACGACGAAGACCAGCTCGGTGGCGGTCGCGTCCAGCGCGTAGGCGGTGGGACGCACGCGCGGGTCGACCCGCGACCACAGCGCGCGCACGGTGCCCGAGACCAGCGGGGTGGCCGCGCCGGCGCCGGCCGAGGCGGCGATCACGGCGAGGTCGGGCGCCCCGCCCAGGGCGACGGCGATCAGCACCGCGAGCAGCAGCGGGTAGGCGACGGCCTGGGCGAGGAGCACCGGCCGCGGGCCCCGACGGTCGGCGGTCCGGCCGAGGATCGGCGCCATGACCGCCGAGGCGATGCCCAGGGTCGCGGCCGCGAGCCCGGCCACCGCGTAGGAGCCGGTCTGCTGCTGCACCATGAGCAGCAGCGCCAGCGGGACCATGGCCGACGGCAGCCGGCCGGCGAAGCCGGCGAGCAGCAGGACGGGCGCGGACGGGAGCCGCCAGACGGGGAGGTAGGCACGCACGGGAGAGCTCGTTTCACACTTGCGGGAAGAGAGGAATTGGTAGGCGGTCAAAGCTCGTTGACCACCTACGAGCAGCGACCGTAGCACGGATCGGTAGGGAGTCACATGGATTACGACACCTACGGGTCGACGGCGGTGGAGCTGGCCATCGAGCTGGCCAACACCGACCGCACCGATCCGGAGTGGACGCGTGCCTTCCTCGGATCCCACGACGAGTGGTTCACGCCGGGGACCTCGCTGGAGCTGACCCCCGCGGAGGCCCAGCGCGCCGCCGCCACCGCCTCGCTGGTCCGGGCTGTCGCCCTGGCCGACACGCAGCCCGACGTCCTCGAGCGGCTCAACGAGCTGCTGGCGCTGGCCCGGCCGCGGCCCTACGCCACCGACCACGACGGCGAGCTGCACCTGCACTACGCCCGCCCCGACTCCCCCGCGCTCGAGCAGCTGACGACGACGGTGGCCATGGGCCTGTCGCAGGTCGTCGTGCAGCACGGCTGGCAGCGTCTGGGCATCTGCGCGGCGGAGACCTGCGACGACGTCTACGTCGACACCTCGCGCAACGCCAGCCGCCGCTACTGCTCCAACACGTGCGCCAGCCGCTCGACCGTCGCCGCGTACCGGGCCCGGCGGAAGAGCGACTGACGCCGCCCTGATCAGCCCGGTGCTGGGCTAGCGTCCCGGCGTGCCCTCCCCGCGGAACCTGGACGCCCGCCTGCACGCGTTCGTCGGCGGGCTGCCCAGCTCCCCCGCGGACCGCTGGCTGCGCCGGCTCACCCGCTCGGCGAACCACGGCCGGCTGTGGCTGGTCCTCGGCGGGCTGCTGGCGCTGCGCCGCGGCTCCCTGCGCCGCGCGGCACTGCGGGGCGTCGGCTCGATGGCGGTCACCAGCGCGCTGACCAACGCCGTCCTCAAGACGGTGTTCCGGCGCGGGCGCCCCGAGCACAGCGGGCGCGCCGAGCGGATGCTGCGCCGCTCGCCGACGTCGTCGTCCTTCCCGAGCGGGCACGCGGCCTCGGCCGCGGCGTTCGTCACCGGCGTCGCGATGGAGTCGCTGCCCGTGGGCGAGGCACTGGCGCCGGTGGGGCTGGCGGTCGGCTACTCGCGGGTGCACGTGGGCGTCCACTACCCCGGCGACGTCGTGGCCGGGTTCGCCGTCGGCGCGGGCGTGGCCGCCGCGACGCAGCACTGGTGGCGGGTGCGCCCCACGGACCCGGCCCGGGTGCGGCCGACCTCCACAGCACCGGCGCTCCCCGAGGGAGAGGGCCTGGTGGTCGCGGTCAACCCGCGCTCGGGGCCCGACGACTACGACCCGGCCGCCGACATCCGCCGGCTGCTCCCCCGCGCCGAGGTGCTGGAGCTGACCGCCCACGCCGGCGTCGAGCAGATCCTGGGGCCGGCGGCACGGGGCGGCGCCCGCGCCCTGGGCGTGGCCGGCGGCGACGGCAGCGTGGCCGCGGCCGCCGCGGTGGCGCTGGAGCACGGCCTTCCGCTGGCGGTCATCCCGGCCGGCACGCTCAACCACTTCGCCCGCGACGTCGGCCTGCTGACCCCGCAGGACGCCGTCGACGCGGTGCTGGCCGGGGAGGCGGTGACCGTCGACGTCGCCGAGGTGAACGGGGTTCCGTTCCTCAACACCTCGAGCATCGGCGCCTACCCGGAGATGGTGCGTCGCCGCGACCGGCTGGCCGGGGCGCTCGGCAAGTGGCTGGCGCTGACCGTGGCCGCGGCGCAGGTGCTGCGCACCGGGACGCCGGTGGAGCTCGTCGTGGGCGGGCGGCCGCTGCGGGTCTGGATCCTGTTCGTGGGCAACTGCCTCTACACCCCGCGCGGGCTCTCGCCGGCCTGGCGGCCGCGGCTGGAGGACGGGCTGCTCGACGTCCAGTACCTGCGTGCGGACCTGCGCTTCGGCCGCACCCGCGCGGTGCTGGCCACGCTGCTGGGCGTCAGCGAGCACAGCCGCAGCTACGGCAAGTTCCAGGCGACCGAGCTGGAGGTCGCCTCCCGGTCGGGGCCGCAGCGGGTGGCCTACGACGGCGAGATGGGCGAGCCGGCCACCACGTTCCGGTTCGGCAAGCGGGCACCGCTGACCGTGTACTGCGGCCGCGCGGGCTGACCGCGGCGGGGGCGGTGACCGAACGTGGCGGCGCGAACCCATGGGCAGGCCCGATCGGGGTCCCTACAGTTCGCTCGTCCCATCACCGGTCGAAGTGGGTTGGCGCCATGCCGACAACCGTTCCCGCTCGCCGTGACCGCCGCCCGGCCCGGACCCCGGCCGTGGACCCGCTGCGCGCCGTCGCCGCTGCGGCGGCCCGGGTGCACACCTGGGCTGCCTCCACCGAGGCCCGCCGGCGCACGCAGCGCCTGCTGAACCCGTTGCGGGATGCCGGCTGGGACGTGACCCACGACCTCCGGATCCCGGGAATCGAGCCGGTCGACCACCTCGTGGCCGGCCCGAGCGGCGTGTACGTCCTCGTCAGCAAGGCCTGGCACGGTGTCGTCACGGTGGACCAGAAGGGCGCGACGATCACCCCCGAGCGGGATCCCGGCTCCGCGTGGACCGCCCGCGGCCCGCACCGATCGCTGCCCCCCGCTGCGTCGGCGGTCGCACGCGCGCTCGCCGCTTCCGGTCGTCGACCCGTTCCGGCGCCGCAGGCCGTGGTGGTGGTCTGGGCGCCGTTCCCCGAACGGGCGGCCGGCAGCGGCGGCCTCTGCTACGTCGCGGGCGAGCACCTGGTCGAGTGGCTCGTCGGCCGGCCGGCTCGGCCGGCGCCGACCGCACCCGCGGCCCTGCCGCTCCCTCCCGCACCCGCCCGCGCGCCGCACCGGGCCGTGCTGTGGGCGGCGGCGCACTGACGCCGCGCACCGTCGAGGGGCGGGGCGCGGCGGTGATCACTACCGTCGTCGCCAGGGATTGCCCGCGCCCCGCGCCGGGCAGAGCACCACCCGACGTCCACCGAGGTACAGAGGGAAAGAGGTCACCATGCTGGTCCGCCGGATCGCCCGGCCCCTGCTCGCCGCTCCGTTCATCTACGGCGGCATCAGCACCCTGCGCAAGCCGCAGGACCGCGTACCCGGGGCAGCCCCGGTCGTCGAGAAGATCGCGGAGACCGCCGACAAGCAGCTCCCGGTGCAGGTGCCCCGCGACGTCCAGCAGTGGGTGCAGGCCGACGCCGCCGTGAAGGTGGCCGCGGGCTCGCTGTTCGCCCTGGGCAAGTTCCCGCGGCTCACCGCGCTGGTGCTGTCGGCCTCGATCGTGCCGACGACGCTGGCCGGCCACCGCTTCTGGGAGCACGACGACCCCACCGAGCAGTTCGGGCAGATCTCGAACTTCCTGAAGAACACCGGCCTGCTGGGCGGGCTGCTGCTCGCCGCCGTCGACACCGAGGGCAAGCCGTCGGTCGGCTACCGCGCCCGCCGCAGCGCCAGGGCCGCGGCCGCCGCGACCGAGAAGAGCTTCGAGAAGGCCTCCAAGCGCGCCGCCAAGGCGCAGAAGAAGGCCGAGAAGAAGCTCAAGAAGAACCGCTGAGCAGGGTCGAGCACTGACCAGCCCGCTCCCGCCCGCGGCCGCGCTCCGGAGGATCGCCTTCCTCCTGGAGCGCGCCCGCGAGCCCAGCTACCGCGTGCAGGCGTTCCGCACCGCCGCGGCGGTGGTCGACGGGCTGCCCGAGGACCAGCTGGACCTGAAGATCCGCACCGGCACGCTCAAGGACCTCAAGGGCGTGGGCCCGAAGACCGCGACGGTCATCGTGCAGGCGCACAAGGGGCAGGTGCCCGAGTACCTGACGAAGCTCGAGGAGAACCTCGCCGAGCTCGTCCCGATGGCCGACGACGTCGCCGAGTTCCGGGCCGCGCTGAAGGGCGACCTGCACCTGCACTCGGACTGGTCCGACGGCGGCAGCCCGATCCGCGAGATGGCCGAGGCCGCCATCGCCCTGGGCCACGAGTACATGGCGCTGACCGACCACTCGCCACGGCTGACCGTCGCCAACGGGCTGTCGTCCGCGCGCCTGGAGCAGCAGCTGGACGTGGTGGCGGCGCTGAACGAGGAGCTCCGGCCGTTCCGGATCCTCACCGGCATCGAGTGCGACATCAACGTCGACGGCTCGCTGGACCAGACCGAGGAGCTGCTGGGCCGCCTCGACGTCGTCGTCGCCAGCGTGCACTCCGACCTGCGCGCGGACTCGGGGGCCATGACCGAGCGGATGCTCACCGCCGTCGCCAACCCGCACGCCGACGTCCTCGGGCACTGCACCGGCCGGCTGGTCATCGGCCGCCGGCAGCGCAACGGCGAGCAGAAGCCGCGCCCGGAGAGCACGTTCGACGCCGAGGCGGTGTTCGCCGCCTGCGTCGAGTTCGGCACCGCGGTCGAGATCAACTCCCGCCCGGAGCGCCTGGACCCGCCCCGCCGGCTGCTCACACTGGCGAACGAGCTGGGCTGCGAGTTCGCCATCGACACCGACGCGCACGCCCCCGGCCAGCTGGACTGGCAGCACAACGGCGTGGAGCGGGCCATCGAGTGCGGCGTGCACCCCGACCGCGTGGTCAACACTCGCAGCGCCGACGACCTGCTGGCCTGGACCGAGGCCTGACCCTGCCGCGGGCGGTCACTCCCCGCGTTCGGTGGGGGGCAGCGCCCCGGTCTCGGACAGCTCGCGGGCGATGTCGACGAGCTTGCGGTTCGTCTCCTGGGAGACGCGGGCGAGGGCCGCGAAGGCCTGGTCGGCCGTGAGCCGGTAGCGCTCCATGAGGATGCCCTTGGCCTGCCCGATGACGTCGCGGCTCCCGATGCCGGCGCGCAGGTGTTCCTCGTGCTCCGCGCCGGCCAGCGCGATGGCGGCGTGGCCGGCGAAGATCTGGCCGATCTCCGGGCCCTCGTCGTCGAAGGCGTGCGCCGTGCGGGCGTACAGGTTCATGGCGCCGAGCTGGTCGCCCTCCACGAACAGCTGGAAGCACATCATGCTGCCGATGCCGGCGGCGGACGCCTCCTGCGCGAAGCCGGGCCACCGCTCCTCGATCGCCATGTCGTCGATGCGGACGACCTCGGACTGCCAGACCGCGTCGAGGCAGGGGCCCTCCCCGAGGCGCTGCTGCAGCAGGTCCAGCCGCTCGGGGAGCTCGCCCGTGAAGGCCCGCGGCTCGACCCTGCGGCGGTCGACCACGTAGCTGATGCTGCACTCCTCGGCGTTCGGCACGGTGGCGACCGCTGCGGCGGTGATCGCCTGCAGCGTCCCCTCGACGTCTCCGTGCTCCTCCTGGAGGCGGCGGGCCACCCGGCTCATGACGTCGCCCAGGGAGCGCCCGGAAGCGGTGACCTGCGGATCTCCGGTCATCTTCGGAGCCTAGGAGACGGAGCGCCACCGGAGCCACTGCCCCGGCGAGCCCGCCCGGTTCCGGAAGACGCGTGTCGGGAGGGTGGCCGGTGGGCACTGCAGGTCCACGCCCTGCGGCTGGTCCCGGGAGGCCGTAGCGGCCAGGGCCCGCCAGTCCAGATCCCGGGCTGGCGGGACCGCCGCCCGGCAGGCCGGCTCAGCCGGGGGAGAGCGACGGTTCCACGGCGCGGGTCCGCGGCCCCGGCAGCGCGGCGATGTCCGGCTCCGGGGCTGCGACGTCCACAGCGGGCAGCACCATCGTCCCGGTGCCCTCGGACGTGAAGGTCTCCAGCAGCAGGGCGTGCGGCATGCGCCCGTCGATGACGGTGGCCCGGGACACCCCTCCCTCGACAGCCCGCAGGCAGGCCGCCATCTTCGGGACCATGCCCTCGTGCAACGTGGGCAGGAGCCCGGCCAGCTCTCGCGTGTCGATCTTCTGGACGAGCGACTCGGGGCGGGGCCAGTCGGCGTAGAGCCCCTCGACGTCGGTCAGCACCACGAGCTTGACCGCACCCAGCGCCACGGCCAGCGCCGCCGCGGCGGTGTCCGCGTTGAGGTTATGCACCTGGCCGGAGGCATCCGGTGCCACGGTCGACACGACCGGCACGTACCCCGTCGCCAGCAGGGACGTCACCGGGGTCGGGTCCACGGCGGCGACGTCGCCGACCAGACCCACGTCGACCTGCTCCCCCGCGACGGTGGCCAGGGTGCGCCGGGCGGTGAACAACCCGCCGTCCTCACCGGAGAGCCCGACGGCCAGGTGCCCGTGCTCGTTGATCAGGTTCACCAGCTCCGGGCCCACCTGACCGGTCAGGACCATGCGCACGACGCCGATCGTCTGCTCGGTGGTGACCCGCAGCCCGCCGCGGAACTCGGAGGGGATGCCGAGCCGGGTGAGCATCGAGCTCACCTGGGGGCCGCCCCCGTGGACGACCACGGGCAGGATGCCGCAGGTCCGCAGGAAGACCATGTCCTCGGCGAACGCGCGCCGGCACTCCTCGTCGACCATGGCGTGCCCGCCGTACTTGACGACGATCACGCGGCCGGAGAACTCCTTCAGCCACGGGAGCGCGCCGGTGAGGACGGCGGCCTTGACCGAGTCACCCTGCGGATCGTGCCGACGCATCACCCGCTTGCCACCGATGCGGCGACGGGCCGTTGCGGGCCGCGGCCCGTCCGGGACGTCGGACGCCGGCGGGCCCCCGACGAGGTCGGCGCTCATGACGTGTACGCCGAGGCGGCGCGGACGTAGGCCATCGACAGGTCGTTGGTGCGGATCGTCGCCCGGGCGCTGCCGGCCCGGAGATCGATGTCGATGTCGACGTCCCGGCCGGTGAGGTCCACCAGCGAACGCGGGTCGCCGATGCCGCCGCCCCGGCAGACGGTGACGCCGTTGATGGTGACGTCGACCCGGTCGGGGTCGAAGTCCGCGTCCGAGGCGCCGATGGCGGCGAGCACCCGCCCCCAGTTGGGGTCGTTGCCGTACAGCGCGGTCTTGACCAGCACGTTCCCGGCGCAGGCGCGGCCGGCGCTGAGCGCGTCCTCGAGGGAGGCCGCGTTGCGCACGGTGATCGCGACGTCCTTGGTCGAGCCCTCCGCGTCGCCGAGCAGCTGGCCGGCCAGGTCCGCGCAGGCCGCGGTCAGCGCCGCGGTGAGGTCCTCGGGCTCGGGGGTGACCCGGCTGGCGCCGCTGGCCATGACGATCACCGTGTCGTTGGTCGACCGGCAGCCGTCGGAGTCCACCCGCTCGAAGGTGACCGCACCGGCCCGCCGGAGGGCGCGGTCGAGGAGCTCCGGTGGGACCACGGCGTCGGTGGTGAGGACGGCGATCATCGTGGCCAGGCTCGGCGAGAGCATGCCGCCGCCCTTGACCATGCCCCCGACCGACCACCCGGCGCGGTGCTGCACGGTCGTCTTGGGCACCCGGTCGGTGGTCAGGATCGCCCTCGCGGCATCGGGGCCGCCCTCGCCCGACAGCTCCTTGACCGCCGTGGTGATGCCGGCGGTGAGCTTGCCCATGGGCAACCGGACACCCATCCGCCCGGTGCTCGCGGCCGCGACGGTGTCGGCTTCCAGACCCAGCTCGGCCGCGGTGTGCTCGACGGCGGCCGCGGTGTCGGCGACGCCGGCGGCCCCGGTGCAGGCGTTGGCGACGCCGGAGTTCAGGACGACGGCGCGCAGCCGCCCGTCAGCCAGGACGTGCCGGCTCCACCGCACCGGCGGGGCCGCGAAGCGGTTCGTGGTGAACACCCCGGCGGCAGCGTCCTCCGGCCCCTCGTTCACGACCAGCGCCACGTCCAGGGCGCCCCTCGACCGGATCCCGGCTGCCGTCCCGGCGGCGCGGAAGCCACCGGGGGCCGTGACGCTCACCGGAGGCCCCCCGTTGGCGGAGGGGAGGGGACGGCGGCGCGGTCGTCGACGGGCATGGCGGTACTCCTGGATCGGGTGTCCGGCGGGCTCGGACGGGTGCTCGCACCGCGTGGGCGTGGCCCGGGCGACCGGTGGTCGGTGCCCTGTCGCGTCGCCTGCGGTCCCCCCGCTGTCACGCCCGGGAAATTACCGGGGGGACGGCGACCTGTGACCGTTCCTGGACGCGACCATCCACATTCCCGCGTCGTTTCTCGCCCACTCCCGCGCCATTCCGCAGAATGGTCACCCAACGTCACGCGACCATTCCGGTGGGGCACCGTTCAGCTCAGCGCGCCGACGCCCCGCAGCACCGCCAGCACCTCCGGCAGCTCGGCGAAGGCGCGCCCGACGTCGTCGGGTTCGGCGACCGAGTAGGCGTTCGTGCGCAGGTAGTCCCGCAGTGCGGCGTCGAACCGGTCCCGGCCCGCCCGCTCCCGTGCCGTCACGAGAGCGGCGCCCCCGACGAGGTAGACCGTGTCGTAGTAGCGGGCGCTGGAATTCTCGAACTCGTCGTCCCAGTACGTCATGGGCCCGCCCACCGGCGGAGCGCCGGACCAGGTCCGGTGGTCGTAGGCCGGCTCCTCGCCGTCGGCCACCGTCTGGGCGTAGGTGGCGAACGCCTCGTCCAGCCACGGGTGCTCCCCCTGGTCGTTCCCGACCAGTCCGTAGAACCACATGTGCGCCAGCTCGTGCGTGATCAGCCCACGCCGCGCCCGCGGGTCGACGTCCCCGAACTGGATCGCCCCCGGGAACTCGATCCCGCTGGACTGCGCCGAGAGCACCGCGACCCACAGGTCGTCGTAGGGGAAAGGGCCGAGCAGGTCGACCAACCGGCGCTGCGACGCCGCCAGCTCCTCCAGCCACGCCTCGGCGTCGGCCTCGTCCACGGCGGGGTCCAGGCCGAGGTGCACGCGCACGCCCTCGACGGTGCGCGAGACCACGTCGAAGGCCCCGACCGCCACGGCGACGTCGCGCACCGCGGGAGCCGCGAAGCGGTGCACCGTCGTGCCGTCCGGCCGGTCCTCGGTGCCCACGGCCCGCCCGGTGCCGAGCACCGCCGCGCCGGCCGGCGCGATCACGCTGAGGTCCAGCCGGACGTCCTCGCTGACCGCGCTCTCCCCGTTGACCGGCACCGCCTCGCCCCGCTCCCACCCGCGCCCGCGCTCCCAGGCCAGCAGCGGCATGGCGGTCGCGAACCAGGCGACGCCGGCCTCCGGGGACATGCCGATCCGCTCGTCGACGTGCTCGCCCAGGGCCAGGTCGAAGTCCAGCTCGACGGTGACCGTCCGCCCCGCCTCGATGCACCCCGCCACCGGGACCTCCAGCAGGGTTCCGGCCCGCGCCCCCTCCGGCGCGCCCGCCGGCAGGTCGCGGGCCGCGACGTCCCGGCCGTCGACGCGCACCCGCGCGACCGCCATCCCGCTGCCCGCGGCCGCCGTGGCGGGTTTGTTCGGCCAGGCCCGGAACACCAGCTCGCAGGTGTCCAGATCGGGGGTGAACTCGATCCGCTCGTAGCCGGACACCGAACGGAGGTCGGCCGCCACCTCGTAACGGAGGTCCACGACGGGCCGGTCTGCCCACGGCACTTGAGGACCGGAGGCCGAGACCGCGGAGCCGCCGAGCGCGAGCACCAGACCGAGCACGACGAGGACGCGCGCCGGCCGAGCTCTGCGCATTCCCGTCCTCGCACGCGTCCTCGGGGCGGCCGGTGGGTCGGCCGAGCGGCACCAGTCTCACCGGGGCGGCAAGTCGTGACAAGCGGCATGGCCGCGTTTCAGCAGGTCGTGGGTTCCGGCTGTGGCGGATGTGACGCGTGGGGCTCGTTGGCTGTCCGTGACCTTCCCGTGACCGAGATGATCTGTCAGCATCGAAACGTCACTCGGCAATCACCATCCGTCACCAGAGACCTGACGGACGCTCGGAGGAACAGCTCGTGCACAGCTCCACCCGCCCCGCCCGACGCCGCCTCGCCCTGGTGGGAGCCGCGGTCCTCGTGTCGCTGGCCACCACCGCGTGCGACCCGGCCGCCCTGGACGGCAGCGCGCTCGCAGGAGACGCGGCCCCCGCCCCCGGCGCCACCGGCGCCCAGGCGCCGGCCGTGCCCACGCCGGTCCCGCTGCCCCCGGCGCCCGTTCCCGGGACCCCCGCGGCACCGCCGGCCGGCGCCACGAGCACCGGGGAGGCCGCCGCGCTCGCGCCGGTCGCGCCGGCCACTGCCACGCCCGCGCCCGCTCCGGGTACCGCACCGGTGCCGACGCAGCCCGCGAAGGCCGCTCCCACGAGCCCGGCCCGCCGCCGGGCCCCCGGCCCGGCCCCGGCCCCGGCGCCGGCGCCGGCGCCCGTACCTGCACCGGGCGCTCCGGCCCCTGCCCCTGCCCCTGCGGGTAGCGCCTCGTCCGGCGCCGGCGGCTCCTACACCGACCAGGCGCGTCAGCAGTTCCGCGCCGCCAACGGGCAGGTCGGCCAGTACCTGCTCTACGCCGCCGGCATCGACGCGTCCCGGCCCGTCGGGCTCGTCGTGTACCTCGACGGCACCGGTGAGTACGGCGTGAACAACCCCGGTTCGTCCTACGCGCTCGGCGGCCCGTCGGGCCTGGTCGCGACGGCGAAGGCGCGCAACATGATCACCCTCGCGGTGGAGAGCCCGAACCAGTCCTGCGAGTGCTGGCACACCGGGGACACCACGGCCTACGCGGACTTCCTCGCCCAGCTCATCGAGACCCAGCTCGGCGCCTTCCCGGTCGACGAGGTCTGGCTGTCCGGCTTCTCCTCCGGCGCCCAGGAGATCACCCGCTTCCTGATCCCGCGGCACCCGGAGCTCATGCGGCTGGGCGGCGGCTGGGTCGTCTTCGGCGGCGGCGGTCCGCCGGCCGACGGCGGCGCGAACGTGACCGCCGCCCGCATGGCCGGGGTCAGGGGCCACTGGTTCACCGGCACCGCGGACACGGCCGTCCCGCTGACAGCCGCGTGGGGCGCCCAGGCCGGCGAGCGGTGGTACGCCGCCCGCGGGGTCGTGGCGACGCACGACTACCCGACCGGCGTGGGCCACGCGCTGGACGGCCGGCTCGGCCGCACCGTCGGCGCGATCATCGACGCCTCGTAGCGGCCCAGGCCGGGCGCGTCGGCCACGGTCAGCCGACGCGCCCGGCCTGAGCCAGCACCACCCGGTCCACCAGGTCCTGGGTGAGGTCCGCGCCGATGTCCCCCGGTACCGGCAGGCCGCTGTCGGTGTACCAGTCGGGTGAGGCCTCCGGGTGCGGACCGACCACGCCCACCACCCCCCGGCCGCAGGGCGCCACGACCGCCGCGGGCAGCCCGTTGGCGTAGGTGGCGAGCACGTCGGCCGGGCCGCGGGCGGGGTCGAGGTCGAACCACGGGCCGTCCTGGAAGAAGATCCGGCGGGGATGGCCGGCCCAGCTCACGGTCACCAGGGCGTCCCCGTCGTGGTCGGGCTGCGCGCCCGGCGAGTCGATGTACCGGTCGGTGTCACCGGGGAGCAGCCCGAAGCCCGGGGTCTTCCCGGCGAGGTAGCCGCCCAGGCAGAAACCGAGATAGCCGCCGCCGGAGCGGACGAAGTCCCGGATGGCGGTCGCGGCGGAGCGCAGCTTCCGGTGCGCCCGCTCCAGCTCCCCTCCCCCGGGCTGCGCGTACAACCGGGCGGCCGCGAGCACCTCCGCGGTCAGGGAAAGCTCCTCCCGCGGGCCGACGTACCGGACGTCGAGGTCCCAGCGGCTGCGGCGGAGCGCGGCCGCCACCGCCTCCGGGCACCCCTCGGTGGACGCCGGCCCCCGGTACACCAGTGCCAGGTCCCGCCGCGACCGCACCCGGTCACCCCTCGCCAGGCGCCCGCGGCCCGACGAGCGGGGAGGAGCCGGGCCGGTCGGCCTCCGGGGTCCCGGCCGCCTCGGCCCGGCCCTCCGCCCGGGGGCACGCGCTCGACAGGTGACCGGTCGCCGGAGGAGGGGATCCCGTGTCCGGTCCACCACCCGGCGGGGGCGGCCCGAGCACCTGGCGTCCCGCCCACGACGCGAGGCCGGCGATGGCCCCCTCGAGCGGTCCGCGGCCGAACGCCCGCAGCCAGGCCCAGGCGACGACGAACGCCACCGCGACGTGGACGAGCAGGATCTCGCCGTCCCTCCAGGGCGGGGCCCACAGCGAGACCCCCAGCAGGTGCACCGCGTACAGGGAGAGGGTCATGCTGCCCACCGCGGCGAGCGGGCGGAGCAGCGATCCGGTGCTCCGGGCGACCAGCAGCACCAGGCCCAGGACCGCGAGCGCCACGCCCGTGCTGTGCAGGAGGTCGAGCGGGAGACCCGAGTAGGAGGCGTCGACGGCGAGCCACCACCCGGACGGCCGCGGCAGGATCGGGCCGGGCCCCCAGGTGGTCCGGTTCACCAGGTCCTCGGCCCCGCTGCGCTCGAGGGCGGCCAGCCCGCCGAAGCGGTCGAGCAGGAGCCAGGACGCGAGCCGGCCCGCCGCCGCCATGGCCACGCCGACGACGACCAGCTTCGCCGCGGTCCGCTCCGAGGTCAGGTCGCGCAGCCGGCCGACCGCGATCCCGGCGCAGACGAAGGCCATCCAGGGCAGCGCCGGGTAGGTGCCGGTCAGCGTCAGCTCGGACAGCACGTCCACCGGCGCGCCGACGAGGTCCCCGAAGGTGTGGTTGACCGCCTCCTGCTTCGGCAGCTCGTCCCAGGCCAGGTGCACCAGCACGGGGACGACGACGGCGATCGCCACCGCCGCGATCGCCGCTCCGCGGGCGGTCAGCCCCAGCAGCGGCACCGCCAGCAGGAACATGACGCCGAAGGACGCGAGGATCACGATCGCGTCCTCCTCGGGGCTGACCACGTACCCCAGGGCCAGCCCGACCGACGCGATGGCGATCGCCCGCACCACGAGCGTCACCACCTGCTCGCGACGCCGTCGGCCGGTGACCGGCCGCGGCCCGCCCGTGGCCAGCGCGATCCCGACCCCGGCCAGGAGCACGAACATCGCCGCCCCGTACCCGCCGACGACGTAGGACGCCGTCGGCCGGCCGTCGAAGGAGATGTTCGGGATCAGGTGCGCGACCATGATGAAGAGGAGGGCCAGCCCGCGGGCGGCGTCGACCCCGAGCAGCCGTGCTCCGGCCCGGGGCGCCGCAGTCGTCGCACCGGCGGGGACCCCCTGCCGGCCGGGAGCGTCGTCCGGCTCCGGCCCGGGCACCGCGGGCGCCCCGGGGGGTGCCGGGGCCCGCCGCCTCCCACCGGGCAGCAGGGGCCGGCGGACCGCGGACGCCGCCCGCCCGACGATCTCCTCCAGCGGCCCGCGGGCGTGGTACCGGCGCCACACCAGCGCGAAGAGCACGACCACGGCGACCTGCAGGCCGAAGCCGGCCAGGCCCTCGGGCGTCTCGGGATGGCTGAGCATCACCAGGTGCAGGCAGTACAGCGTCAGCGTCATGCTGCCCGCCGCGGCCAGCGGCTTGAGGTAGCCCGGGACCGCCCGGCCCAGCAGGACGGCGACGCCGAGGACGACGAGCGAGAGCCCGATCGTGAACGCGAGGTCCAGCGGCGTCGTGGAGTGCGGGGCCACCGTGGCGAGCCACCAGCCGGTGTCGGTCGGCGTCGTCCCCGACCAGCCGATGGCCATGTGCTCGGCGAACTCCGACGCCGACATCGCGTCCGAGGCGGCGAGCCGGAGCTCGGCACGCCCCCCGAGGCCGTCGAGCAGGAACCACGAGAGGAGCTGCGCGCCGCCGGCGAGGACGGCCCCGGTCACGATCAGGTGCACGATCGTGCGGCGCGAGGAGAGCGCCAGGCGGCCGACGGCGAGGCCCGCGCAGAGGTAGGCCATCCAGGGCAGCGCCGGGTACGCCCCGGTGAGCGCGAGGTCGCGCAGCACGCCCGCCGGGTCGTCCGCCACGGCCTGGAAGGTCAGGTTGGGGACCGTCGGCCGCACGTCGGGGCCGGTGCGGACCAGGTGGCTGAGGATCGGCATGCCCACGCCGATGAGCACGGCGAGCTCCACGAGCGCCCGCGGCGACAGGGTGAGCAGCGGGATCGCGAGCACAAACAGCAGTGCGTAGTACGGCAGGATCACCGAGGCGAAGTCGGCCGGGACCAGCGCCCCGAGGAGCAGCCCGACGGCTCCGACGAGGGCCGCCCGGACGAGCAGCCCGGCGGCCTGGGCCGGCCACGTCCGCAACGTCGGGCGGCGCCGACCGCCGGTGGACAGCGCGATGCCCACCCCGGCCAGGACCGCGAACAGCGCGGCGGACTTGCCCGCGGCGAGCGTCCACGCCGGCGACGGGGTTCCGGCGTCGGTCAGCGGCTCCATCGTGTGGACGGCCATCATGCCGATCAGCGCGACGCCCCGGGCGGCGTCGATCCCGATCAGCCGGGCGGGGCTCCGCGGCACCGGGGCGGGCGCCGGCGGCGGGCCGGCGACGGTGATCGGGTCGTCGGGCGCGCAGGCGTGGGCCAGCGCGGCCGGCTGGACGGTGCGGGTCACCGTCCCGCGTCCGTGATCGTCCCGCCCCACGACCGCGACCTGCCCGTTCCTGGTGGCGGCGCCGGCGCCTGGTCGACCTTCTGCGCCGGGATGCCGCACCACGTCGTGCCGGCCGGCACGGTCTCGCCCTTCATCGCCAGCGAGAGGGCGGCCAGGGAGGCCTCCTCCTCGACGACCGAGCCGTAGAGCACCACGGACTTGTCACCGATGCTGGCGCGGTCGAGCAGCGTGACCCGGTCCATCTTCATGACGCGGTCCTCGAAGAGGTGGGTCTGCAGCGAGGCGTTCGCGCCCACGGAGACGTCGTCCCCGATGGTGACCAGGTCGAACTCGGTGAGGTAGGTGGTGTCGACCAGCGTCCGCTTGCCGACCCGGGTGCCGAACAGCCGCAGCAGCGGGCCCAGCAGCGGCGTGCCGGTGAGGTAGGCGAGCAGCGCCGGCACCGCCGCCGCCTCGTAGATGCCGGTCACGAACTCCGTCCGCCGGACGAAACCGCTCCACAGCGGGCGGACCCGCGGCCGGTAGCGCCCGACGACCAGCCACTTCAGCGCGGCCACGAACAGGACCACGCCCAGGCTCGAGGTCAGCGCGACCAGCGGGGCGAGCAGCACCGTCGCGGTCGTGCCCCAGGCGGCAGCGATGCGGGAGGCGCCGTAGAGGGTGCCGAACATCGCGACGGCCAGCACCGAGCTCGGCAGCACGATGCGGAGGAACTCGATCACGTACCGGTTGCGCACCTGACTCCGCGAGGGCGCGTAGGTCTGGGCCTCGGTGAACTCCTCGAAGATCTCCCGGCGGGGCAGGAAGAACGGCGGGGAGCCCAGCCACGACGTGCCGTCCGCGACGCCGCCCGGCGGGGGGATCGACCGGACGCCGATGAGCGACCCGTCGCCGATGTGGGTGCCGGAGGGGATGAACGCCGCGTTGCCCACGAAGGCGCGCGAGCCGATCTCGGTCCGCCGGAAGGCCACGTGCCCGTTGGCGTAGGTGGCGCTGCCCACGCTGGCCATGTCGGCGACGAAGCTGCCCTCGCCCAGGGTGAGCAGGTCGGGGTCGATGTTGGCGATCGTCGACACCTCGGCGCCCCGGCCGACCTTCGTCCCGAGCAGCCGCAACCACAGCGGCGTGTAGAGCGTCGAGTACATCGTGTTGGTGAACAGCAGGCTCAGCTCGAAGAGCTTGTCGCCGAGCCACTTCTCCAGCCCGCGCTGCGACCGGAGGTGGTGCACCCCCTCCGGCGTCTCCGGCAGCACGAGCCGGCGGATGCCCAGCAGCACCGAGCACGAGGCGAGCACGAACAGCGGGCCGGACAGCGCCGTGGCGATGAACGCCGCCGTCGACCCGAAGGTCAGCAGCGCCCACCAGACGACGGCGACGACGGGCAGGAGGATCAGGAACGGGACCAGCTCCAGCAGGACGATGCCCGCGGTGAAGCCGAGCAGCAGCCGGGTGGACCACCGGCGCGGGGCCTGCGCGCAGGCGGCCATGACCGCGACGACCGGATCCGCCGAGTCGGGCGCGGGCCGGGCCGGCGAGCCGGCCCACGTCTCGCCGTCGGGCACCGCGGAGCCGGACATCAGCAGCGTCTGGTCGCAGAGGATGGCTCCCTCGCCGACCTCTGTGCCGCACTCGAGCACGGACTCCGAGCCGACGACGGCGCCCGGGCGCACCGTGACGGGCGCCAGGGTGAGCACGCCGTCGGCGACGCGGTGGCCGTGCAGCTGGGTGCCGTAGCCGATGGTGGCCCCCCGCTCCACCCGCAGGAACGCGGGGAGCGAGACGTCGGCCGAGCCCAGGTGGCACTCGTCGTCGACGGTCGCGCCAGCCAACCGGAGGTAGGTCGCCGCCCAGGGTGAACCGGCCAGCACGGTCAGCGGCGAGACGGTCATCAGCTTCTGCACCGCCCAGACCCGCAGGTGGGTGCCGCTCCACAGCGGGTACGTGCCCGGGCGCAGGCCGAGCGAGAGCAGCCGCGAGCCGACGAGCGGGAGGACCCACCGGGAGCTCAGGTAGAGCACGGGCAGGGCGAGGACCAGCTGCAGGAACATCGTGAAGGACGGCTCGCCCCCGGCCAGGCCGTAGACGACGGCGATCGGGACGAGGAAGACCAGCACGAGCAGGTAGAGGACCGCCAGCTGCGCCGAGCCGACGGCGAGGACCCGTCTGCGCGAGGGCCGCGGGGGCCGGGGCTCACGGGGCGGCAGCGTCACCGGTGCCACCGCCTCGGCCGCGCCCGCCTCGAGGAAGCCGGCGAGGTCGCGGACCGTGGGGTGGCGGTAGAAGTCCAGGATCGACAGCCCCGAGCCGAGGTCGCTCTCCCGCATCACCGAGACGACGTTGGCGGCGATCAGCGAGTGCCCGCCCAGCTCCTCGAAGAAGTTCGCCGACGCCGAGACCGCGCCGGCCGGGAGCCGCAGCCGCTCCTCCCAGATGCCCGCCACCCAGGACTCGACCGGGCCCACCGGCGGCTCGTGGTCGCCGGAGGTGCGCATCAGCCGCGGACGGACGGGCTCGGGGAGCCGGCCGCGGTCGGCCTTGCCGCTGGGCAGCATCGGGATGCTGCCGACCACCTCGAGGTAGGCCGGGACCATGTAGGGCGGCAGCTGGCCGGCCAGCTTCTCGTGCAGCTCGGCGATCACCGCGTCGACGTCCGCGTCGTCGTCGGCACCCGGCAGGATGACGTACCCGGCGAGCTCGCCACCGGTGTCGGGCGCCTGCAGGAGCGTGACGACCGCGCCGGTGACCCGCTCGTGCTCAAGCAGCACGCTCTCGATCTCCTGCAGGTCGACGCGGTGGCCGCGGACCTTCACCTCGCTGTCGGCGCGGCCGAGGTACTCCAGCTCGCCGTCGGGCAGGAAGCGGCCCAGGTCGCCGGTGCGGTAGATGCGCTCGTCCGGGATGCCGCGGGGGTCGGGCAGGAAGCGGTCGGCGGTCAGCTCGGGCCGGTTGACGTACCCGCGGGCGACCCCGGGCCCGCCGACGCAGATCTCCCCCACCTGGCCCGCGGGCACCGGGCGGCGCTCGTCGTCCAGGAGCGTGATCCGGTAGGTGGGCAGGGGCCGCCCGATGGTGACCGGCTTGCCGGGGCGCAGCTCGGCCATGGTGCAGGTGACCGTGGTCTCGGTGGGCCCGTAGGTGTTGAGGATCCGGCGCCCCGGCCCCCACCGCTCGACCAGCTCGCGGGGGCACGCCTCGCCGCCGACGTTGATCGTGCGCAGCAGCGGCAGGGTGCGGTCCAGCGTCGCCAGGACGGTCGGGACGCAGTAGATCATCGTGATCTCGTGCTCGTCGAGGAAGTCCGCGAGCCCGGAGCCGACCCGCCGGCCGTCGGTGGGCCCGGCGACGAGGGTCGCGCCGACGGCCCAGGTCGGCCAGATCTCCTCGATGGAGAAGTCGAAGGCGATCGTCATGCCCTGGTACACGCGGTCCGACGGCGTCACCCCGTACAGGGGCGGCACGATGCCGATGAAGTTGCAGATGCTGGACTGCGCGATCTCGACGCCCTTGGGGCGGCCGCTGGAGCCGGACGTGTAGATGATGTAGCAGACCGGGTCGCCGTCGCTGACGACGGCGGGACGCGCGCTGGACTGGACGGCCAGGTCGGGGACCGCCTCGTCCAGGGCCAGGGGCAGGCAGCTCAGACCCGCGCACGTCTCCGCGAACGACGAGTGGGTCACCAGCACCTCGAGGGCGGAGTCCTCGGCGATGTACTGGAGGCGGTCGGCGGGCGCCTCGGGGTCGATCGGGACGAAGGTGGCCTCGGTCTTCGTGATCCCCAGCAGGGCCACGTAGGTGTCCAGGGACCGGTGGAGCAGGATGCCCACCCGCGTCCCCGCGCCCACCCCGAGCTGCATGAGCAGGTTGGCCAGCCGGTTCGCGCGCTGGTCGAGCTCCGCGTAGGAGACCCGGGCACCGTCGCACTCGAGGGCGATCGCCTCCGGTCGCGCGTCGCACGTCCGCTCGAAGAAGCGGCTCAGCCGGGTCAGCCCGGAGGGCCGCCCGCCCAGCTCGTCGGCGACGTTCTCGTGCAGGCGGTAGGTGGGGGCGACCTCGCGGCGCAGCAGTGCGGCCGGGTCCATGATCTCCTCGGTGAGCGGCTCGTCGAGGAGAGCGAACAGGCTCAGGTCGTCCTCGGGCGTGGGCATCGGTTCTCCCCCGTGGGCTCGGGTGCTGCCGCAGTGAAGTCGGGCTCGCCACGCACCGTCAACGGGTTGGCGGACGGCCGGACCACCTCTGTCGCGCGCCGCGTGTGCCTCCGACGTCGGGTTCTCACTCTCCGTGACGAAAGTGCGAGGTGGTCGTCATGACGCGCTGTGATCCGGCACCCGGCTCCGTCCGAGGGCCGCTCCGCGCGCGGACGGGGTCCGTCCGGTGCCGCAGGGGTCGCTACGTTGGCGCCGGTCCCGCACGAGGCGAGGGCCGGTGGCGGGGCCGCGCAGGCCGGCCGAGCACCCGGAGGAGGCCCCGTGCGGCAGCACCGAGCGGTCACCGGGACGACCGGTCCGGTCGTCCTGGTCGAGCGCCCCGCCGACGTGCTGGGGCGGTGGGACCCGGACGTGCTGAGCGCGCGCGAGCGGCGGAGGAGCCGGGCCCTGCGCCACCCGGCGGACCGCGCCGGCTACACGGCGGCCCACCTGCTCGCCCGGCAGTGCGTCGCCCACCTGACCGGTCGCGGCCCGCACGGCGTGCAGCTGGTGCAGCGGTGCTCCGCCTGCGGCTCCCCCGAGCACGGGAGGCCCTGGGTAGCGGACCTCCCGGAGGTCCACGTCAGCCTGGCGCACACGCGGGGCGCGGTCGTCGCCGCCGCCGACCTCCGCCCCGTGGGGGTCGACGTGGAGTCGCTCGCCGGCGCGCGGGTGGACGACGCCGCGATGTCCATCGCCCTCACGCCCGCCGAGACCGTCCGCGTCGAGGGCGCCCGGCGGCCGGACGTCGAGTTCCTGCGGCACTGGGTCCGCAAGGAGTCCCTGGTCAAGGCGGGGCTGGCCACGCTGGACACGCTGACCTCCGTCGACCCCGAACCCGACTCCCGGGACGACGGGCCCAGGACGAGCGCGTGGCGGGGCCTGCACGTCGTCGACTGGGTGGACCACCGGCTGGGCGCGGTGCTCGCGGTCGCCGGCTCCGGCGTCGGCTCCCGGACAGCGACGTGCTCCCTCCCGACGCCGGTGTCCGCGTGAGGGCCGTGGCGGCCCGGGCGCTGGCGACGCTCGCGGCTCCGGTGCTGCTGCTGCTCACCCCCGGCGTCGCCTCGGCCGCGCCCCCGGCGGACGTCGGGGACCGGCTCACCGACGCGGTCGGTGCGCTGGCCCCGAGCACCTCGGCCGTGGACGACGCACTGGCGGAGCTGGCCGCCGACACTGGGGTGGACCTCCACGTCGTCGTCGTCGAGGAGTTCGCGCCGACGGGCGACGTCGACTGGGCGGAGGCGACCGCCCGCCGGTCGGAGCTGGGCCCGACCGATGCCCTGCTCGCGGTCGCCATCGAGCAGGAGACCTACGAGTACTCGTGGTGGCTCGGCGACAACTTCCCTCTCTCCTACGAGGACATGGGGGAGATCATCACCGCCGAGGTGGAACCGGCGATGAACGCCGGACGGTGGGCCGCCGGGGTCACCGGGGTGACCGAGGAGCTGCGGCGGACCCTGACCGCCGCCGGCCTGGAGGCCGAGATGTTCGAGGCGCCCACCTGGGACGGTGAGCTGACCAGGATCGTCGTGGGGGGCGCCGCGGCGGTCCTCCTCGTCGGCCACCTGCTGTCCCGCCGCGGTTCACCTGCTGCTCCGGACGCGTGACCCGGGCGGTCACCTGCGTCCCGGGCGCGAGGCGCACACTGGCAGGAGATGGGCGCCACCGGCCTCCCTCCTGAGCGCGGACCGCACGCGATCCCCGGCTGCCCGGGCGCCCACCCGGGCCGGCACCACATGCGGTCCTGGCCGCTGGTGTGGCGCCCGCGGCTGGGCTACTGCGACCGCCTCTGCCCGCACGGGCTCGGGCACCCCGACCCGGACGACGTCGTCCGGGGGCAGGCCGTCGGCGGCGTGGTCACCGCCCACGCGTGCGACGGCTGCTGCGTGGCGCCGCTGCGCGACGCCCACCGCTGATCGAGGCCTCCCGTCGCCGCTCCGGACGTGGCAGTCTGGGGCGGTGCGGGAGCAGGTGCGGATCGGGCAGCGGGCGACGCCCTGGCACGTGCACTGGTTCCGCCGGCTCGGCGACGACCCGTTCAGCAGCGCCTCGCTCTACCGGTGCCGCTGCGGGCACGTCCGGCCCGGGTTCTGACCGCCAGCGCAGGCGGACCGGTTCGTCACTTTCTGCCCGCGTTGCGTGACACAGGATCACGATCACGCCCGTAGACATGACGCATGACGTTCGTGATCGCGCTCGGCAGCGCGTGGGCCCTGCTCGCCGTGCCGGTGGCGGTGCTCGTCGGTCGCGGCATCCGGCTGGCGGACGACACCGCCGCCAAGCCCTTCCGCACCGACGACGTCGAGGCGTTCCTGCGCGAGCAGGCCTCCGCCCGCTCCTGACCTACGGCTGGAGCCGGGCCAGGTACTCGTCGAGCGCGACCCGCCAGTCGCGCGGCGCGAAGCCGGTGGCCGTGACCCGGCTCAGATCCAGCACGCTGTTCAACGGCCGCGCCGCCGCGTCGGGCTTGTCGGCGAAGTAGTCGGCGGTGCTGACCCGCCTGACGTCACCGGCGGAACGGCCACGCGCCGCGAAGACGGCTGAGGCCACGTCGGCCCAGGACGCCGGCTCCCCGCCGTTGGTCAGGTTGTAGGTGCCGAAGGGCGCGCCGGTCTCCACCAGGTGCCCGATGCCGGCGGCGAGGTCCTCGGTGAAGGTGAGCCGGCCGATCTGGTCGCCGACGACCGACGGCGAGACGCCGCGGTCGGCCAGGCCGGCCATGGTGCGCACGAAGTTGCCCCCGGCACCCACGACCCACGTCGTCCGGACCAGGTAGTGGCGCTCGGCGGAGGTGGCGTGCGCGTCGCCGTCGGCCTTGCTGCGGCCGTAGACGCTGAGCGGCGAGGGCGGCAGGTCCTCGGGGATCGGCCCGTCGTGCCGGCCGTCGAAGACGTACTCGGTGGAGACGTGCACGAGGGTGAAGCCGTGCTTGCCGGCGGCCTCGGCGAGGTGGGCGACGGCGTCGACGTTGGCTGCCCGGACGGCGGCCTGGTTGGCCGGGTCCTCCGCGGCGTCGACGGCGGTCCAGGCGGCGGCGTTGAGGACGACGTCGGCGCCGGACCAGTCGTAGGCGCGGACGGCCTCGGCGTCGGCGATGTCGAGCTCGTCCAGGTCGAGTGCGACGGCCTGCGGGTACCGGGCGTGCAGGGCGCGGCCGAGCTGCCCCTTGGCGCCCAGGATGACCGCGTTCACTGGCCGGCCCTGGCGTAGGCGGCCTCCACGCCGTCCTTCTGCGGGCGCCACCAGGCCTCGTTCTCGCGGTACCAGTCGACGGTGGCGGCCAGGCCGTCGCGGAACTCGGTGTAGCGCGGGGCCCAGCCCAGCTCGTCGCGCAGCTTGGACGCGTCGATGGCGTACCGCAGGTCGTGGCCGGCGCGGTCGGTGACCGAGTCGAAGGCGTCGGCCGGCTGCCCGGTCAGCTCGAGGATCAGGCCGAGCACCTCGCGGTTGTTCTTCTCGCCGTCGGCGCCGATCAGGTAGGTCTCCCCCGACCGGCCCTTGTCGAGGATGAGGTGGACGGCGGCGTTGTGGTCGTCGACGTGGATCCAGTCGCGGACGTTCTCGCCGGCGCCGTAGAGCTTGGGCCGCAGGCCGGAGAGCACGTTGGTGATCTGCCGCGGGATGAACTTCTCGACGTGCTGGTAGGGCCCGTAGTTGTTGGAGCAGTTGGAGATCGTGGCGTGGATGCCGAACGAGCGGACCCATGCGCGCACCAGCAGGTCCGAGCCCGCCTTGGTCGACGAGTAGGGGCTGCTCGGGTTGTACGGCGTCTCGGCGGTGAACTTGGCCGGGTCGTCGAGCTCGAGGTCGCCGTAGACCTCGTCGGTGGAGATGTGGTGCAGCCGGACGCCGTGCTTCCGGACCGCCTCGAGGATCGTGAACGTGCCGATCAGGTTGGTCTGCAGGAACGGCGAGGGGTCGCGCAGCGAGTTGTCGTTGTGCGACTCGGCGGCGAAGTGGACGACGACGTCGTGCCGGGCGACGAGCTGGTCGACCAGCTCGGCGTCGGCGACCGAGCCGTGGACGAACTCGATGTCGCCGCGGATCGGCGCCAGCGAGGCCTCGTTGCCGGCGTAGGTGAGCGCGTCGAGGACGGTGACCGAGTGCTCGGGGTGCTCGCGCAGCGTCTGGTGCACGAAGTTGGCGCCGATGAAGCCGGCGCCTCCGGTGACGAGCATGCGCATGGATCGTTCCCCACTGTCGCGTGACGGGCGCGTCGGCTGCCCGTACTGCAGATGCCGACGCTAGTAGGCCCGCACACCTGTGTGCGTGATTTCTGACCCGTTGGGGTCAGCCGGACACCGGCCGCTGCCGGGCCTCGGTGACCGGAGCGTCCAGGGTCTCGGCGTCGGCGGTGCGGCGCAGCGCCCACTCGGCGGGCAGCACCAGGCGCGGCGCGACCCCGAGGAGGACGGCCATGAGGAAGGCGACGCCGGCCAGCGCCTCTCCGGACTCCTCCAGGTAGGTCGCCGCGGCCGCCACGTTCGCGGCGAAGTTGCTCGCGGCGACGCTGGACATCGCGGACAGACCGACGGAGGCGCCGGCGTACAGGGCGAGCACACCCAGCACCCGGCGGCGGTCACGGCGCTCGGTGCGGCTGAGGAACCAGAGGCTGCCGACGACGACGGCGGCCGCGCCGGCGCTGACCGCGAGGGCGCCCACGTCACCGACGGCGTCGGTGAGCGCGCCGATGGCGTCGGCGTGGACGGTGCTGCCGACCTTCACCGTGGCGATCGCGCCGGCGACCAGTCCGACGCCCAGCCACCAGGTGCGCCGCCCGGGCATGCGCGAGGCACCGGCCACGGCCGCGATGGCGGCGACGGCGAAGAGGACGGCCACGAAGGTGCGCGGCACGGAGTACGGGGCGTCCATCGAGAGGGCGCGCGCGACCGGTCCGGTCTCGCCGCGCAGGCGCACCACGAACCCGATGGTCTCGAGCGCCACGGCCAGCGCGGCCAGCGCGATGCCGACGGGAGGCAGCGGGACGGCACGGCGACGGGTGCCGACCGCGCGCTGCGGCGCGGCCGCGAGGCCAGGCACGTCGGCCGTGCTGAGGACGCCGGCCGCTCCAGGGCGGCGCTGGTCGGCCAGGTGGATCCCGCGGCCGACGACGACACCGACCACGACAGCGGCGAGCGCCCACACGGCGACCGCACCCAGCACCCAGACCCACCACACGCCCTCACCATCGGCGCTCGTTCCGGGAAACCTGAGCACCCGACACGACCGCAGGGGCCCGAGGCGACCGGCGGGTCGGATGGGGTGAACGAGGCGCCGCCGCTCAGCCGGCGCGACGCCCCAGGGCCCGGTAGGTCCACCCGGCATCGGTCCACGCCTCCCGGTAGAGCGCGTTTCGACCGTCGAGCACCCGCTTCTGGGCGACCACCTCCCCGAAGGCGACGGGGTCGAGCTCGCGGTACTGGCGCCACTCCGTGAGCACGAGAACGGCGTCGGCCCGCTCGGCCGCCTCTTCCGCGGTGCCCGCGTAGTCGAGCTGCGGCCACTCCCGTCGGCTGTTCTCGATCGCGGCCGGGTCGGTCACCCGCACGACCGCGCCCTGCAGCTGCAGCTGCGCGGCGACGTTGAGCGCCGGGGAGTCGCGGATGTCGTCGCTGTCGGGCTTGAACGCCGCACCCAGCACCGCCACCCGCTTGCCGAGCAGTGAGCCGTCGCAGACCTCGCGGGCCAGCTCCACCATGCGGATCCGGCGCCGCATGTTGATGTTGTCCACCTCCTTGAGGAAGGTCAGCGCCTGGTCGGCGCCCAGCTCGCCGGCGCGCGCCATGAAGGCGCGGATGTCCTTGGGCAGGCAGCCACCGCCGAAACCGAGCCCGGCGTTGAGGAACTTGCGGCCGATCCGGTCGTCGTAGCCGATCGCGTCGGCGAGCTGCTTCACGTCGGCGCCGGTGGCCTCGCACAGCTCGGCCATGGCGTTGATGAAGGAGATCTTCGTCGCCAGGAAGGAGTTGGCCGCCGTCTTCACCATCTCCGCCGTCGCGTAGTCGGTGACGACCTTGGGGGTGCCGCGGGCGACGATCCGCGCGTAGACCTCGTCGAGGACGCCGACGATCCGCTCGCCGTCGTCGGGCACCCCGTAGACCAGGCGATCGGGGTACAGGGTGTCGCGCACCGCGAAGCCCTCGCGCAGGAACTCCGGGTTCCACGCCACCGCCGAGCCGGGCACCTTCTCCTCGAACATGGCGGCCAGCCGGGCCGCCGTCCCGACGGGGACCGTGGACTTGCCGACGACGACGTCGCCCGGCTCCACCACCTGCAGCAGCGACTCGGCCGCGGCCTGGACGAACCGGAGGTCGGCGGCGTACTCGCCGTGCTTCTGCGGCGTGCCGACGCAGACGAAGTGGACGCGGGCGCCCGCGGCGGCGGCGATGTCGGTGCTGAAGGTGAGCCGGCCGGTCGCGACCGACGAGCGGAGGAGGTCCTCGAACCCGGGCTCGTAGAACGGGCTGCGGGCCTGGCCGAGCGCGTGGACCTTGCGCTCGTCGACGTCGATGCCGACGACGTCATGGCCGAGCTCGACCAGCGAGGCCGCGTGCACGGCCCCGAGATAACCGCACCCGATGACCGAGATGCGCACGCCCACCTCCCGTGCGGCCGGGCGCCTGGTTGCGCCACCCGGAAGTCGATCACGCACCGGGGTGCGGCGCACGTCGAGGGAGGCGCGGCGCCGACCCCCCTCCGCGGGGTGACCAGGCCCCCGAGCGGGCCGGTGCCGCCGTAACCTCGGCCGGGTCAGTCCGCAGACGGGGGTCGCAGTGAGCGCCGACGAGCACGACGCGTCCGGGACGGACGCCGACGAGGCCGCGCCCGACGCTGCCGGCACCGGCACCGACGAGCAGCGGGAGGACGACGCCGTCGCCGACCGCGGCGAGCGCCGGGGCCGGACGCTGCGACGGGTGCTGATCGCGCTCGGGATCCTCGCGCTGGTGGTCGGCCTGATCGCGGGGGGTGGCGCCTGGTACTTGACCGAGCGCTACGCCGGCAACGTCGACCGGGTCGCCGACGTCTTCGCCGACCTGGACGAGGAGGAACGCCCGGCCCCGGCCACCCCGGCCGCGGAGACCTCCGAGGACCCGGTGACCTTCCTGCTCGTCGGGTCGGACACCCGGGTCGCCGCCGAGGAGGGCGAGGACCCTTCCGGCCGCTCGGACGCGATCATGATCGCCCGGCTCGCCGGCGACCGGCGGCATGCCCAGCTGATCTCCATCCCCCGCGACTCCTGGGTGAACATCCCGGGGCGTGGGTTGGACAAGATCAACGCCGCCTACGCGTTCGGCGGCCCGACGCTGCTCATCCAGACGGTCGAGGAACTCACCCAGGTGCGCATCGACCACTACGTCGCCATCGACTTCGACGGGCTGATCCAGGTCACCGACGACCTCGGCGGGGTGGACGTGGTCGTCGCGGAGACGACGAGCAACGGCCCCTACACCTTCCCCGCCGGGGAGAACCACCTCGACGGCGATCAGGCGCGCTGGTACCTCGGCCAGCGCTACGGGCTGCCCGGCGGCGACTTCGACCGGGTCCGCCGGCAGCAGCAGTACCTGCAGGCGATGTTCGGCAAGCTCTTCAGCTCCGACACGTTCACCGATCCCGGCCGGCTGGACGGCGCGCTGCGCGCGGTCACCAGCGCGGTCAGCGTCGACGACACGCTGTCCAACGCCGACCTGGTCCGGCTCGCGCTGTCGATGCGCGACCTGCGCCCCGACGAGGTCGACTTCTTCACGGCACCGGTGCTCGGCACCGGGATGGAGGGCCCGGCCAGCGTCGTCTACCTCGACGGCACCGCGGCCGAGCGGATGTGGGCCTACCTCCGCAACGACTCGCTGGCGCAGAACGCCGGCGCCTTCCGCGACCAGGCGCTGCCCGACGTCCCGCGCTGACCTTCGGCTGGCCGACGTCCCGCGGAATCCTCCGACGTCCACGGTCGCCCCAAGAACGCACAGCGGCACCAGCGTCTGCACCTCAGGGGCGAACCCGGTCAGCCACCGTCGACCCGGGCTCCTCGAGAAGGCGCGTGTCGATCGCTTTCCACTCGCGAGCAGCGGCGTGAGCGGTTCAGGCAGGTGTCGTCACACACTTCTCGACACCTCAGGCGAGCCGCCACCCCGCCCAGGCGGACTCCACCATGTCCCTGACATCCAGTCGCGCCCGCCATCCCAGCACGCGCTCGATCGTGTCGGCGGAGGCCACGACGCGCGGCGGGTCTCCTGTTCGGCGTTCGAGCACCACCGGCTGCGCCCAGTCCTCTTTCCGAGCCCCTGTGACGTCAAGGATGGTCTCAATCATCTCCCGCACCGAGACTCCTTCTCCACGTCCGATATTCGCCACGAGCTGGTCGACCCGGCCATCGGAGAGGGCTGCGGCGGCCGCGACGTGCGCGGAAGCGATGTCCTGGACATGGACGAAGTCGCGCACGCAGGTACCGTCCGGCGTCGGGTAGTCGCCCCCGAAGATCGCCGGCGCCTCCCGGTCGTCAAGTCGCCGGAACACCATCGGCACGAGGTTGGACACTCCTCGGTCGGAGAGAGTCGGGTGCGCGCAACCCGCGACGTTGAAGTAGCGGAGGCTGGCGTGGCGGAGGCCGGTGGCGGCGGCGACGTCCGTCACGAGCTGCTCGCCGATTAGCTTTGTCCGCCCGTATGGGTTGACCGGTCGGCAGAGGTAGTCCTCGCGCACTTGTTCGACTTCGGGCGCACCGTACACAGCTGCGCTCGATGAGAAGACGAAAGCCTCGACGCCCTCGACGGTCACTGCCTCCAGGAGGACACGAAGGCCCTCGACATTTTCGCTGTAGTACAGCAGCGGATCCCGGACCGACTCGGCCACCGCCTTCTTGGCGGCGAGGTGCACCACCCCGCGTACCCGGTAGTCATGTAGGGCTCGGCTGATCACATCTCGGTCGAGCGTGGACCCCACGACGAGTGGCACGCCGGCCACACGCCGTTCGTCGCCGGTCGAGAGGTCGTCGAGGACGACGACGTCTTCTCCCGCGGTGCGCATGGTCGCGACGACGTGAGCACCGATGTAGCCAGCTCCCCCAGTGATCAACCAGGTCATGAGCGCTGACCGTACGGACTACGGCCCGCCGTGTCACAGCGACGGCCCGCACAGGTGACGCCTTGGGCCACCGACGTCTGGGCGACCCGCTCACTCGCACGAGTTACGCGCCGCCCCGCTCACGCTCGGATCAGCGAACGCATTGCATACGTTGCTCTTCGTGCGCATTCTCTTCGTCTGCACGGGCAACATCTGCCGCTCACCAATGGCTGAACGTCTCGCCGCCTCCTGGGCCCGGGAAGCCCTGGACGGCAGCCCGGAGTCGCACGAACTGCAGATCGACAGCGCAGGTCTGCTCGCGACACCCGATCTGCCGATGGACCGTCGAGCGGCAGCCGCCCTGGTCGCCCTTGGAGGTGATCCCGTCGCGTTCGCCTCGCGGATCTACACACCCGACATGGGCGAGCGCGCCGATCTGGTTTTGACCATGACTCGAAGACATCGCCGCGCGGTACTCGAATCGACGCCACGAGGCCTGCGTCGGACGTTCACCCTGCGAGAGGCCGCCGATCTGTTGCAGAACGCCGATCTGACGGGCCTTTCGCTCCAGTCCCTCCCGGCCCGGGTCGGTGAGCTCGCCGATCGGCTGCATGCCGCTCGCGCATGGCGCGCGAGCACCGACATGGACGATGTCGCCGACCCGATTGGACGTCGGCCAGCTGTCCACGAAGAGGTGGCCGGTGTCATAGCCACCTCTCTACGGCCGCTCACCGACGTGCTCTTCACGAGTGTTCGAGCGCGACTTCCGAGTCCGTCCATGGTCTGACGCAACAGGTCTTCGGGTTGCGTCCCTCGCCTGCGGATGCAGGGAGATGATGCGCGCAAGGACCGGGAGGAGAGCCGCCGCGATCGCACCCCCGACCTGTTCGTGCACCTCGACCGGCCGTCCGATCGGATCAGGAACGTCGTCCGCTGGGCTCCCGTGCCGACTCGATCGGGTGGCTGACATCCGCTGGACGAGCGCACGGGACCGATCAGCCAGGCCAGCTCCCGCGAGATCTTCCTCCGCTGACAACGACGTGATCAGTCCAGCAGCCTCTCGAAGTGTGAACGTCCGATTCAGCGCACGAGGTGCACTCCTCAGGACGTGACTCCGGTGCTGACGCGTCATGGTGAGGATCAGGTCGGAATCGATGGCCATGTCCGCGTGGAACTGGCGGGCCAGGAAGCCAGCGGGGTTTCCCCCGAGGCCGCGGAGCACCAGGGCACTGTCGGGATGCATGGCAGACCCAGCGACGGCCCGCACGCCCGCGCTCGTCAGGCGAATGGCCTCCGCGTCCTTCCCGGCCGCCTCGGCCAGGTATGCCCGACCGAGGCGTTCAGCGAGAGCTGATCGGCACACGTTCCCCGTGCAGACCACCAGAACCCGGAAGACCGGTTCGGGCGTCCGGTGGCGAGACACGACCTGATGCTCCCAGGTCAGTATGGTCTTGACCCGCGGAGAGCCGTGGCCACACCCCACGGTCACCCGCGGCGAGATCAGCTGCCGAGGTGGGGGATGCCCCAGCGCGGCGCCGCGTCAGTGACTCGTCAGCTCCCTCAGGAGCTCGTCGAGGCGGTCCGCGTTGACCTCGGCGTCATATCGCTCGAGCACCCGCGCCTCACAGCGGTCGCTGAGGGCCCGGCCCTCCGCGTCATCGAGATCCAGGTACTCCTCGACAGCTGCCCGCCAGATCGCGACATCCCCGAGTGCCAGGACCCAACCGCAGTCCTCACCGATGACTTCCCGATTCGCTCCGACATCCGACGCCATGACGGGAACGCCCGCCCGCAATGCCTCCAGGATGACCCACGGCACCCCCTCTCCGACGCTGGCCAGCACGAGTAGTCCGGCACGGGCGAACAGCTCGTCCAGCTCCCGCCCGGGGCTCAGCCGCCACACAGTCACGTTCGGGAGCTCTGTGGAGACGTCGTCCTGCGTGACGACGTCCAGCTGCACGCGGCCGGCGCGAAGGAGCGGCCCGAGAACCTCGAGTAGGAAAGGCCCACCCTTGGCCTCGAAGCGGCCCCCGACGAAGAGCAAGCGCCGTCGCTCGCGGGGTCCGTTACACGTGCTCGCGGGGGCGATCCCCGGATGCCAGACGTGGGTGTTGGTGGTCGTAGGGAGGCCCGCCTGCGTCCAGTGGGTCCACGGCAACGTGATCCGGTGGCGCTCGATGGTGCGCCTTTCCCAATGATCGGTCATCCACTGGGACACGCTGGTCCCCCACCGCCACGGCCGCCAAAGCTCGTACTGCCTCAGCGCCCGCGTTCCCACGTCGACGCTGAGGAGGACCGGCACGCCTCGTTGACGAGGAAGCAGGAAGGCGACGCTGTGGGTGTGCACGAGCACGGCGTCGACTTCCGGACCGGTCGCCAGCCGATGGAGGGCTTGTCGCCTCACCGCCCAGCCGAAGGCGAGGTGCCACCGCAGCTGCGAAAGATCGGCGTCCCATCGCCGCAGGACCGGCCATCCACGGGTGGCGAGGCGGCCCAGGCGTCCGAGGGGAGCGAGGGGGAGAACCTCGACGGTCCAGCCTCTTCTCGGCAGGACAGCGGACAGGACATCGGTCACCCGACCGTGCCCGAGGTGACCGACCCCCATCGAGGCTTCGTTGATCAGCAGCAGGCGAGGCACTGCCGAATTATGCGGCGTCCCGATCGTGGTCACGCGACGGCGCACAGAATCCCCGACATCACCCCCGCGTTTCAGAGCCCGGCCGTCGACTGCTGCCCTCCTGCGGCTCCAGTCCGAGATCAGCCCTCGGGCAGGTCAGGCGAGTAGCGATCGCTGTACTCGTATCCGTAGGCCGACGCGACCGCGGTCTTTGGCGGGACGGAATTCAGGACGACGCCCAAGGTCTTCGCTCCGACGCGCTGCAGGGTCGTTGCGGATTGCCGGAGCTGCTCGCGGGTCGTTGCGCCGCCATAGCGCACCACGAGAACGGTGCCATCCACCAGGACGGCCAGCCCCGATGCATCCGCAACCGGCAGGAGCGGCGGCGCATCCACCAGCACGATGTCGTTCTTGTCCCTCAACTCCTCCAGCAGCGCTGCCATCTGCCCCGAGGCCAACAGCTGACCTGGATTAGGTGGGGTGGGGCCCGCGCCCAGGACGGCGAGGTTCTCCCCGTGCATTTGGAGCACCTCGTCGGTGGTCGCCGTGCCGGCCAGGATGTTGGTCAGCCCCACTCCGCCCACCAGACCGAGATAACGGGTGACCCGAGGGCGACGGAGGTCCGCCTCCACCAAGACGACGCGCTGCCCGGAGCCCGCCAAGGTGACCGCGAGATTGACGGCCAAGGTGGTCTTGCCCTCACCGGGGATGGAGCTGGAGATCATGATGACGCGCGGCGGCTCGTCCACCTGCAGGAACTGTATGTTGGTGTGCAGTTGCCGGAACGCTTCGGCGCCGGCGGCGCTGGTCCGGTGATCCACGAGATGCGTGGTCTGGAGCGCCGGATCCCGGGGAATGGTGCCGATCACCGGGGCGGCGGCCAGCTTCGCCGTCTCATCCTGGTCACGCACGGATTGATCCAACCGGGCGCGGACAAGGGCCGCCGCTGCGCCCAGGAAGAGGCCTGCAAGGACACCGAGAACCACATTGCGTGGGATCTGCGGCGTGCTCGGCGAGATCGGCAGCTCCGGCCTGTCCACCACGAGAACACGCACCGGTGACGCCTCGGTCCCCGGTGCCGATTCGAGGTCCGCCACGAGACCGCGGAACTCGGTACCCAGCGCAGCGGTCACGTCCTGAGCGCGCTCGGGATCGGGGCTCGTCACGGACACATCGATGAGGACCGTCTCGGGGACAGGAGTTGCGGTGACCGTCGCGCTGAGTTCCGCAGGGCTCAGGTCCAGGCCCAGTTCGTCGATGACCCGCCGGGCCAGTTCCTCACCGGTCAGCAGGCGAGCGTATGAAGCAACACGCTGCTGCGAGAACTGCCCGCCCTGGTAGACGTCCGAAGTGGTGGCCGATTCGGTGGTGGAGACGAAGAGCTGAGTCGACGACGTGTACAGCGGTGTCTGGAGAAGGCTGGCCGTCGCGGCGACCGCTGCTCCGATCAACGCTCCCAGCACCGGGAGCCACCAGGCCGCTCGAAGTGCCGCACGCACTGCTCGGGAGTCCATCTGTATCCCTTTTCGTCGAGCGGTCCCCCCGCAGCTGCTCTCCGAGGAGCGACTTTAGGGCACCGTTGTCCGCACCAACACAGCACGACACGATCGGGGCACGGGGGCTCAGCCGTCCTCGCTAGGACCACCGTCGGCCGGGGCTCGGTCCTACTCGTCAGCGTGCGAGCGGGACAACCGCCGCGCGGGCACCCCACCCCAGGTCTCGAAGTCGGGCACGCCTCCGCGCACGACTGCGCCGGCCGCGATCACCGCCCCCTCACCGACCGTGGTTCCCGGGAGGAGGCAGGCGCCGGCACCGATCCAGGCTCCCCTGCCCACCGATATCGGTTGAGCCTGCACGTTGGGCATGATGCCCTGCGCACCCATGACGTGCGCCGACGTGAGGAACATGACCCTGGGGCCGACATGGGCGCCGTCGCCGATGGAGATCGGGGCGTTCACGTCGAAGAAGCACTCACGATTAATGAAGGCTCCGGCTCCGATCTCGATGTCCGGGCCGCCGAAGAACCCACCGCTCTGGATATTCGTCGTCTTCGTCCGGACGCCGGCCGCGCGCAGCAGCAGGGCTCGGATGAGCCGTGGACCAGAAAGGGATGCCAAGAAGAGCAACAGGCGTCGAATCATGCGCGATTGCCCGACAGCTCCATGAGCCGGTTCCAAACCATGACTCCCCCCGCACTGGCCAGCAGACCGTAGACCGCGCCTCCGAGAACCACGGCCAGGACATCCGGCATTCCACCGGCCACGACGAACGCGGCTCCGGCCGCTACCGCGCACACCGTGCCGAGGATCGCTGCTGTCGACACGATTCGCCGGACGACCCTCGTTCCGAATCGGTGTGCGGTGACGACCACGTAGTGCGCCTCTACAGCAGCGGCGGCGAGGACGATCCCTACGGCGGCACCCTTCAGGCCGGCGGCGTGCAATCCGACGGTGACGCCCATCAAGTGTGCCGCCAGCGCGACGATCGAGGGTCGCAGGTAGACCCAGGGTTCGCCCAGCGCATTGCCGACCACCTGTGGCGCGGTGTGCGCGCTGCCGATCGCGGTGGCGATGGCCAGGGCGAGCACGAGCGGAGCGGCACCGGCGAGATCCTCACCCAGCCACAAGGACACCAGGGGCTCGGCGAACGCGGTGACGAATGCCGCCGCCGTGATGGTGAGCGCCAGGAGCGCCAAGGTCGCGCGGTTCATCGCCTGACGAACCCGGGCATCGGTCGCCGCCGCGATGTTCGGGAGCAGAGGTTCGGTGAGCCAGCTCTGCGCCTGACGCAGCGCCCCCTGCACTCGCACCGCCGCAGAGAAGGCCGTCGCCGCGGTGCTCCCCGCAACGGCGCCCGCGATGACCACCGGCAGCTGCACGGCCGCCGTCAGGACGAGCCCGAGCGAGAAGGCGCGGAGACCGAAGTGCAGCAGCGAAGCAAGCGCTTCGCGGGAGGCCCGCCCGCCTCCGGTGGTGGCGACGCCCGGGTATCGCCCACCGAGGGTGACCGCGAGCATCCCGGGCAGGCCGAAGGTCACGGCCTCCACGACCGCGACCGCGACGATGCCCCCGTCGAGCGCCAGCACGGCACCCAGTCCTCCGAGGCGCAGCACCAGGGCAAGTACCTGGAAGGCCCGATCAGGACCGAAGAGCTGGGCGGCGTAGAGCCGCGCCTGCCCCCATCGTCCGACGAGGGCGGGCAGGAGACCGCCGAAGACGGCCACGAGCACGAGCGCGGTGCCGTGGTCGCCGAAAGTTCCCGCGGCAGCGAGGGGAAGGGCGACGAGGAGGGTCGTGCTTCCGACCAGGGCTGCCCAGCCGAGGAACGCGCACAGCGCAGTGCGGCTGAGGTCGGCGTGCGACGTCCCGCCCGGCTCAGACGCCAGCCGTTGCACGAGCGCAGGGCCGAGGCCGAGGTCCGTCACGAGCACGATCTGCAACAGCGCCATCCACACTGCCCATGATCCGTAGCTCTCGGCTCCGACGGCCGCGAGGGCAAGGGGCAGCGCGACGATCTGACCGGTGATGTTGGCCAGACCTCCGGCGGCGTTGAACAGCACGTTCTTGCGGAGTCGACCCGGTCCGGCGCCCGAGTCGGGAGCACCCACGGAGGCACCGTGGCGGGATGTTCGATCGCTCATGTCCCCGAGTGGGTAAGTCCCAGGTGTTCTCTGATGCCCTCCAGAGACTTCTCCTGCTCCCCCGTGCGTCGCGAGAGCACGCGCTCCGACCGCTGGACCATGTCGGTCTCGTCCTGCAGCGCCCGGGTGACTGCCGCGGCGATATCGGGCGCCGTGGGCGCGGTGTAGAGAGCACTGTCACCGTGAAACTCCCGGAGCACCAGGTGGTCCGACGTGACGAGCGGCCTGAGCCGCATGAGGGCCTCGTATCCCGCACGTTGCATGGTGTGCGGTCTGGTCGTGAGAGCGAGTACGACGTTTGCCCTACCCATGAGGTCCCAGAACCGGGAATCGGATACGTATCCGGTCAACCGGACGTTTGGCGGGATCTCCAGACCGACAGGAGCCCGACCGGTGATCCACCACTGCGTGTCGGGCATGGCGCGCGCCGCACCCAGGATCTCGTCGACCGGCTCGTCGGACGCGAAGCTGAGGGGGCACAAGATGTTGCGTTCGCCTGGCGATCCTGGGCCTGGCTCGGGAGTCAGGACGTCGTGCAGTTGGTAAGCACGGACTCCAAGGCTGCGGCTGACCTCTGCCAGATGCCGGTTGGTCACGATGACGGCATGAGGACGGGTCAGCCGCAGCGTGAGCCGACAGGCCCATGACCATTTGGGGTCGTTGAACACCCCTGTGTGCAGGTCCGCGATCAGCGCTGCCCCTCGTCGTCGTCCCACCAGAGCCGCCAGTAGGGCAGGCAGCGGGGGCAGCATGACGGCCACGGCGGAGGGCCGCTCACGCCGCAGTAAGGACACCGTGCGGACTGCCTGATCCACATGCCGGCGCAGCGCCGAACGTTGCCGGTCCCGGGCCAGGATGTCGACGGTGCGCAATCCGAGAGCTGCAGCCAGACCATGGCTCCTGCCGTGCTCCACCCAGCTCACGAAGACCACTCATCGCTCCCGTCTGTCGCGGCGACCATCGTGCCCGATGCCTCCAGCACCGTGGCGGCGTCCACCTCATCCGCTTCCCGCACGTGCGCCAGTCCTCGCTCACGAAGGAGACCTGCGAGTTCCGCCTGGTGGTCGTCGACGTGTTCGACTCGGACCCGGCGACGAGGGACGACGACAGGACATATCCCCGCTCGGAGCAAATCGAGAATGGTGCCTGCCCCGGCGTGCGTCACCACGACGTCCGCGTCCCGGGCGTGGTGCATCAGGTCGTCCGGCGCAAGTTCAGTCACGACACGACCGGGGAGGTCCTGCCTGGTCGTGGATCCCAGCTGCCAGACCGTCCGTTCGTCGGCAAGTCCCGTCCTCAGGACCGAGTCCACCAGGGTGTCGAACCGGTAGGGCCTGATGGTGCCGAGCGTTACCAGCAGCCGCGGTCTCGGTGACCGAGCTCGCGACTGGACCTGGAACTGGTCCAGCAGTCCACCCCGGTACTTCCAGCGGCCAACGGCCATTCCCGGAGACTGGGCTCGGAGAGCGGCGAGCCGGAACGCCTGCACCAGCCGCCCGGTCATCGAGGGCCGACTCACCCGCGCGATGCTCTCGATGTACAAGGCCGGCACTCGCCGTTGACGGGCCACCAGGAACGCCGGCAGGGCGATGCCGGCCCCCGTGCTTATCACGCCGGCCACGCCCGGCCGCTCCGCGAGCGCTGCGTGGAACCGGGGCTGCGCCCGCACGGCGCCCTTGAGATCCCGCGGACCCATGTACGGCAGGAACACGACCTCCTCGCCGGCGAGGAGGGAGCGACTCTGCGGAGTGTCGAAGGTCACCCACGTGTTCCGCCCTGAGAGTCCGAGTCGCTGTTCCCAGGCATGCAGTTCCGCTAGGTGCCCGCCGGTCGACGCGACGAGCAGCATCGGCCGGGACGACTTCAATTCGATCTCGGGCCAGAGCGCCGCAAGTGACGTGCTCATCGGCTTCCTCCCCGCGAACCCTTGCGGCTCTGGCTCATCCTGCACGGGCGATCCCACCACGCACATCTTGTGGTGAGCGGGCACGTCGCAGTTGACTGCTGCACACTGCCAGCTCGACGCTCCGGATCGACGAGAATGCACACCGCCGGCGTTCTTCCGGCGAGCCTGCATCAGCCCTGTGTCGGCCACTCGGTCATAATCCGGGGCAATTGCTCCATGAACCGAGCGGGCGCTGCTACAGCACTCGAATTGGTCAGCCGAACCCGGTCGAATCCCCGACCATGGATCCACGCCGCGGCTGCCGAGCTTCATCGCCCGGCATGCCCACCGGGACACGCTTACGGTGGAGGACCAGCCGTAGGATCCCGTAGCTGACTGCGACGGGGGGACCGAGCGTGCACCGGGGAACCGCACAGGTCACGATCGGGGTAGTGGTCACGGCTGCGGCGGCCGGCCTGTCCCTCGCGTTCGGCTGGACACAGGTACTGCTGGCGCTCGTCCTGCTGGCCGCTGTCCCCTTCCTCCACGCTGGCTTGGAGAGGTCGCGCCTCTCAGTGGACGAGGGGCTCCTCGTCGTCCTCCTCGTGGTCACGTTTATGCCCCTGCCCTTGGGTGTACCCGTCGGGGTCTCGGTAGCCGGGAACACAGTCACCTGGACCAGCCTCGTCTGCCTGGCTGCGATCGCCTATTGGCTGTTCCGGGCCGTCATCCGACGACGGGTAGCGATGTGGACCGTCATCGGGCTCGCCGCTGTCGCGCTGTTCACGACCGTCGGCTTCCTCAACTACGCCGACGCATCGTTCTGGTGGCGGGATGTCCGTGGCCTGCTGCACCTCGCCGTCGCCGCCGTACTGGTGAACCGCAGTTACGGTCCACGGCAGCTGCGGCTGCTGGTGCACGGGGCCGGTGCCGTCGTCTCCGTGACAGCGGTCGGGGTCGTGCTCGCCGCTTTGGGGGTGCAGCTCTTCGCATTCCGCGCCGAGTCCGCGGCGCTTTACGTTGGCCAGGCCAGCCAGGTGTACTCGTCCACGCGCGTCATCGCGCCCGCGGGTGTGCTGGCCGGGGTGCTCGGTGGCCTGCTCGTCGCCTGCCTGCTCATGGGCTGGTCCGCCACCGTCGGCGGGAACCCGTGCCGTGTCCGGCTGCCTTTGGGGATCGCTTACCTGACGGCGAGCATGGTGGTCGTGGCGCTGAGCTTCACCCGCGGCTACTTCGTCGTCCTCATCGTCATCAGCCTGGCCGGTCTGGCATCGGCTGCCTTCCGGGGTCGGGTGCTGATCCGGGCGGTTAGCACCGCCGCCGTCATTGCAGTGGTGGGAACGGCGGTGAGCAATCTCAGGGCGTGGTTCCCGCAGCCGCTGGTGGCGTTCGTCGACGGGGCGGTGGAGGCCTTTGCCGGCCGTGTGCTGACAGGTCTCCAGCCGGGCACCATCAGTGCGGATACGAGCACGACGTGGCGGTTCCGCGAGACGAACCAGGCGTTGCAGGCCTTCTCGGAGAACTGGAGTCTCGGTGTCGGGTTCGGCGCCCCCTACCGGCCGATCCTGCCCGGTGAGATCTTCCAAGGACGGGACGGCCTCACCTACATCCACAGCAGCTACATCTGGATCCTGACGAAGCTCGGCGTCCTCGGCTCCGTCGTCGCCCTGTGGCTGGTGTACCTCTGGCTGGTGGCGCTGGCCCGACGCGGCAGCAGACCGCCGGCGGCCACGGTCCTGCTGGGCTTCGCCATGCTGGCGCTGGCAGCGCAGATGGTCACCTCCCCCACACCGTTCGAGGGCGAGAACTCGGTCCTGGTCGGCCTCCTGATCGGGTTGACGACCGCCTCCTCCCACCGGCCCGCGCGTGAGACCTCTACGGCCGGGCCGGAGCCCGCCCATGCAGGGATCCGATCAGAGCGCCCCGAAGTGCCACCCCTGCTGTAAGCGGAGCGGGCTCGCGGGAGCCGACCTACTCCGCTAGGCACTCGAGGTAGATGGCCTCGAACCGTCGGCAGACCGCGTCCGTCGTGTACTCGGTCAGCACGAGTTCCCGCCCGCGAGCGGCTACCCGGGCGCGGAGAACAGGATCGGACAGCACCAGGTGCAGGGCGCTGGCCAGCTGCTGCGGGTCCTCGACGGGCACCAGCAGCCTGTCGTCGATACGCCCGAGCACCTCCTCGGCCGAACCCACGCGGGTGGACACGACCGGCAGACCTGCTGCCAGCGCCTCGAGCAGCACGAGCTGCGCCGCCTCCGATCGCGAGGCGACGGCCACGACGTCCCCCTGCACCAGCGCGTCGTGCGGGCGATCAGTCCAAGGCTGGACATGCACGCGATCCGACACGCCCGACTCGGCGGCCAGCCGTTCGAGCCATGCGGTCTCATCGACCGAACGTGCCCCGACTACACGCAGCTCGACGCCCGGGAGGAGCGCGAGTGCACCGACGAGCACGTCGAAGCCCTTCTGCGGGGTGAACCGGCCGACGCTGACGACGACCGGGCGGGCGCGCACGGGTTGCGCGGGTGGTAGGTCCGGCGGCACCTCGACGCCGTTGGGTACCACCGTGAGACGTCGCCGGTCGAGCCCTGTCTCTTCCGCCAGCCGATCTGCAGCAACCGCGCTGACGACGACGTGCCGGTCGGCTCTGCGGGTGAGGACCTGCTTCAGCACCCGGTAGAAACGGAACCGGAAGGAAGTAGGTAGGTGCTCGTGGAGGACCACCACTGGTCGACGGTACGAGAGCAGTGCCAGTTGCGCGTGCCAGGACGCCAGAGGCCACGTGAGGTTGACGTGCACGACATCCGGCGCCAAGCGAACGAGCAGTCGACGGAGGCGGAGAACTGAGACGGGATCCCATCGAGGTCCCGTCGTCAGAGCGAGCGAGCGGCTGCCTGGCCGGGCGGCCGCGATGCGTGCGCACACCTCTTCCGAACGGCCGAGGACGATGACGTCCCACTCACTGGACACGCCCGCGGCGAGCGTCTGCAGAACCTGCTCTGCGCCTCCCCAGCCGACCGCATCCGAGTACAACAGCAGGCGAGGCATGAACTCCCCAGTGGCAGGTATTCGGACAAGCGGATCGCCGGCCCGGACGGCGGGTGGACCGGACGCACTCTGCCAGGTAGGCGGACTCCCGCGAGTCCGGACCGGCGACCAGCCAGCACATGCGTGCCCGTGTTCAGCCGAGGGCCGCCTCATGGGTCGAGGGCCGATGGAACATCTCCTTCGCCTTCCTTCGCGAGTCGTTCTGGCTCGGCGAGAGCGATCGACGGGGTGCCTCCGCGCAGCGCTCTGTTCGCCGGTCGCTCCACCAGGAGATGCAGCGCCACCGCCGCAACCCCCGCGACGACCACGATGATCGCGGCGTTCAGATACGTCGGCAGATGAAGCACCCGACCCAGGTTCAGGATCACTACCTCGTGCACGAGGTACAGCGCGAAGGACGCCTCCCCTGCGAAGATCATGAACGGAGCGCGGAGCCAGCCACCGACACTTCGGACATCTCGATCGACGGCCCAGAGGAAGACGAGCAGAAAGGGGCCGGCCATGACGATGTTCGGCAGCGGGAAAGGGACGAGGGCGCTCAGGACGAGGCCCCCGGCGAGCGCAGCGCCGACGAGCGGTCCCGCGACGCGTGGACACCAGCCCGAGCGGAGTGCCAGCCCGGCGACGAGGCCGAGGAGGAACTCCCCGTAGCGAGCCACAGGGTGGTGATAACCCAGCAGGGGCGTGACGAGCCCGAAAGCCGCACCCCCGGCCAGCGCCAGGCAGGCGAGTGACCACTGCCAGCACTGCCGCAGTCGCTCGAGGAGCGCGATGGCGAACGGGAAGGTGAGGTAGAAGAATGCCTCGCACGCCAAGGACCACGACACCCCGTTGAACGCGAAGACGACCGACGGGTCTTGCCACCAGGTCTGCACGAGCAGCAGGTTCGGAACCGCCTCGCTCCATCCTCTACCCACAGCCACCACGGGAAGGACGGCCACGATGGCGAGCATCACCGCGTGGCTCGGCCAGACCCGCGCGAAGCGGCGGCGGTAGAAGGTGCGGGCCGGGAGTTTCGACGTACCCCATGCCAGCACGAGGCCCGACAGCATGAAGAAGAAGCCGACACCCACGTAACCGAGTGACGCGACCCCGGGGATGTACAGGACCTGCCACACGCTCAGGTGGAAGGCCACGACGACGAGGGCAGCGAAGATGCGCAACGACGTCAGGCGCGGGAGCGCACCGGGCCGTGGCACGACGGAAATGTACAGGTTATGCGGAACCCCTGATCCCGCGAGGCGCCACCATCGTCGCCGTGGAGCCGGTCGCTCTCCATTCCCGGACGCAGCTCGACTCGCTTCGATGACGCCACGAAAGCGTGTTCGGCTTCAGTCGCCGGTTCGGTAGATGTTCAGAAAGTTCCGGGCGCCGGCGGTGGAGACGCCGTGCGAGGCGTACTCGACTGTGAGTACCGTTCTCCACTCCGGGTGATCGGTGAGGAGATCTCCGCTCGCCTCAGCGATGCTCTGAACCACGAAGGTGGGCGTTGTCGCCTCGACGAGCTCATCCAGGTCCATCTGCTGCAGCCGCGGAGTAGCGAGGCCTCCACCGTCGAGGAGTTCGCAGTTCCCGATGCCCTCGTCGGCCATGACGCCTATGTCGACCGAGATGAGCGCCCGGTCACCGGGCCGGCACGCCCCGCGGAGGAAGGCCGCCCCCTCGGCCATGGTGGAGCGGTAGCCGTCGTTGAACTGCTGCAGCACCGGTGCGACCTGTACGGCGTTGAAGACCAGCGCGGCGGCGAGGCTCAGCGCCCCGACGGCGATGAGCGCCGGGGACCCCGCGGCGCGGCGCACCGCGGGGAGGGAGAGCAGCAGAGCGAAGACGAGCGGCCAGGTGTACATCCCGGGCAGGTAGTACCGGGCTGCGCTCTGCAGGAAGTCGGTCTTCAGGTAGTAGAAGGCGAACAGCGCCAGCGGCCAGCCGATGAGCACGAGCCCGTCGCGGCGCAGGCCTGCCAGGTCCGCGGGCTGCGTCCCCCCACGGATCGCGATGACGCTCAACCCGACCGCGGCCACCAGCGAGACGAGATAGCCGGACGCGACGACCGAGACGATCTGCCGCGTGATCTCGACGTTCACCAGGTGGAAGGAACTGGCCTTGGCGCTGAAGGTCGTAGGGACGGGATCACCGAAATACGCCTGCGCGAAGGCGACCCACGCCAGCACCGGTCCTGCGAAACCCGCCACGATTATCGCCACTCGGGGAACAACCCGCGATCCCCCCAAGAACAGCGTGGCGACGATGAGCACCAGGAGGATGCCGATCTCGAAGCGCACGAGGGTGCCTAGACCGACAGCCAGACCGGCTAAGAAGAGCCGGCGGTCCGACTCGAGGCGATGGTCGGAGCCGACGGTGAGCCAGACGATCAACGCCACTGCGAGGAAGCCGAGGGACGTCTCCATGACGGTGCCGGACCAGCGCCACAGGTGAACGTTGAACGCGCCGACTGCCAGGGCGACCAGCGCGATGCCTGTAGAACCGCTGAGCCGGCGTGCGGTCACGTAGAGCAGGGCTAGAGCGGCTGATGCGAATGCGAGCGTCACCAGCTGGATGAGACCGATGTCCCCCATGGCCAACAGCGGCAGCAGCAGCACCGTGAAGACCGGACTGGACGACATGTTCACGCGATCACTGGAGTCGATTCCCCACCCCTCACCGTCCAGGATGTGCTGTGCGACAGCGATGTGGATGAAGGCGTCGTCCGAGCCGGGGTAGTCGGCGTAAAAGCAGACCTTCGCAAGAGCTGGCGTCACAATCAGAACGACTGCGCCCAAAGTCGCCATCCACGAGGTGCTTGTCGCCCTGGATGACTCCACACCCTTGCTGAGCGCTGCCATTTTCGATCCCTCCGTCAGGCGCAACCGGGGGCAGAGTAGCCCCGCGCGCTCCTCTGTTCCGCATCGCGTGCCAGCTCCCCCCGAGACATCAAGAACATCTCGCGGCGAGACGCAGGTGAGAGCTGCGCGCAGTACCCGTCCCGCCGAAACCTCAAGGATTACGAAAGAACGTGTTTCGCAATTACTTCGAGTGCTACCGCCGGGCGTGCCGCAAAGGCGCCCGGCGCAGATTCGATCACTCGTTGAGACGCAGTCCTCGCTGAGGGAGAGAATCTGGGACACCGTCGGCCTCTTATCGGGACTCACCTCTCGGGAGAGTCCTAGACCGCTTAGGCTCTCAACCTCTGGGGGAGGTCCGCACATATCACGGGGAGTGTTCGTGTCGACGCCAGATATGGACATCAAGACGTCAGAGGACATCTTCGGCGGCTGGGCCAACTTCGCCGTCGACCTCCGCGGCGAAGGAACCAAGGCCCGACGCGCCTGGCGGTTGCAGTACGTCCGCCGGGCGGCTGTCCTCGACGCAGCGTGCGCATCGGCCGCCGCCGCCCTGGGCTTCCTGCTCTGGTTCCACGTGCTGATGCCGGACACCCCCCGGCCTCCCGCCTGGGCGACGATCCTGCTGCCTGCCCTGTGGTTGCCGACGATGGTCCTCGCGCGCACATATGAGGAGCGCTACCTGTGGGTCGGCGTCGAGGAGTACCGCCGGGTGTTCCACGCGGCGGTGTGCCTCTTGGCCACCGTGGCCACCGTGGCCTGGGTGCTCGACACCCACATCGCACGAGGTTTCGTCGTGGTGGCCTTGCCTCTGGCGAGCGTGCTGACCCTCACCCAGCGCTTCGCACACCGGCACTGGATCTACCGCCATCGGTGTCGCGGTCGCTTCCAGCAGACCACTCTCCTCGTCGGTCACCGGGCGGCTGTCGCCGCCTTGGACGAGCAGCTTCAGCGCTCGAAGCACCAGGGCTACCGCGTGATCGGTCTCTGCCTCCCGGCCAGCCAGCAGAGCGCCTCGGCCGATGCGTTCAACGGCCTGCCGGTGCTCGGCGGCGTGGACGAGGTCGCCGAGGTCGTCAACCGCTTCCAGGTGGACACCGTCGCGGTGCTCCCAAGCCAGGAGCTGGACGGGCCGACGCTCCGACGCCTGGGCTGGCAGCTCGAGGGGACCGATGCCGAGTTGCTCGTAGCACCGGCCATCACTGATGTCGTCGGCCCTCGCATCCACATCCGGCCAGTGGCCGGGCTTCCGCTGGTACATCTCGAGCGGCCGGAGCTGGCCGGTGTCCGCCGCCTCAGCAAGGCTGTCTTCGACCGCACCACCGCCGCGTTGGGCTTGATCATCCTCTTCCCCTTGCTTGCGGGGATCGCACTCGCGGTGAAGGCGACCAGTGCGGGCCCGGTCCTCTTCCGTCAGGAGCGGGTGGGCCACTGCGGCGCTCCGTTCATGATGCTGAAGTTCCGCAGCATGGTCCAGGGAGCCCATCGGATGGTGAGCGACCTTGCACCTCAGAACGAGGGCAACGGCGTCCTGTTCAAGATGAAGGACGACCCCCGCGTCACGAGGGTCGGAAAACTGCTGCGTCGTTACTCCCTGGACGAACTGCCGCAGCTGATCAACGTTCTCGGTGGCAGCATGTCCCTTGTCGGGCCACGCCCCCCGCTGGCGAGCGAGGTCGAGAGGTACGGCGCCGACATGCGTCGGCGGTTCCTCGTGAAGCCGGGGCTGACCGGGTTGTGGCAGGTAAGCGGCCGTTCGGACCTCTCGTGGGACGATTCGGTCCGGATGGACGTCCGGTACGTCGAGAACTGGTCCCTGGCACTCGACATCATGATCCTCGTCAAGACGGCGAAGGCGGTGATTCGTGGTTCCGGCGCATATTGAGCCGTGCACTGCCGACGCTCAGCCCCTGAAGCCCGTCGCCTGCTGCAACCCTGTGAGACTCGCACGCCGGTCGTCAGCTCGTGACCGAACGCCCCTCGGTGGCGTCGCCGGGCTCGCCCGGCTCACGCGCGGCCAGCCGCTCCCGCTAAGGGGCGACGACGTACTTCGAGTCCTAGGTGCTGTCGATGCCCGCCTGGAAGACCCCAGACCGAGTCAGCAGCGAACCCACCGCGAGCAGCGCCTCTGACGGGACGGCACCCCACCGCCGGTGCCCGCCCAGCACGGCCAGCCGAGGCCGGGTAGTGCACGCCTTGGCCGCCTGCATGAGCTTGCCGGGCCGGCCCTCGTGGTACGGCTCGGCGAGGATGCTGTCGCTGCCCTCGACCCCGCGGATCGCGGCCAGCTCGATGCCGGCGCCGAGGATCGCCATCTTCCGCGCGGGCTCGGACTCCGACGACTTGGTCAGCGCCATGCAGATGCCGCCTGGTACGGCATATGCCAAGCAGGCGCGGCACCCTCACCCCTTCCGCTCGAAGAAGGTTCGGCTGCGCCATTTGCCGCAGGCCCCTGGGCGAGCAGTGCAGGCGGCATCGTCGCAATGCCCCCACGAGGTGCTCAAGGGCGTCGGTCGACGAGGTGAACGGCGACGACTGACGCCTAGGGCATCGGTCGACGAGTGGCGTCGACTACACCACGCGTGCGATGGGCACTGGGCTGGTCGTGGAACGAAGATTTCACCTCAGCCTTCCCCCATCGAACTGAGGCGCTAGGTAAGCGCCTCAGACCACGGGCAGGGAGGGCGTTCGATCAGCGAGAGCCGCCGGAAGCAGCCCTACGAGCCGATCCAGTATCGGGATCAGCGTGGCGGCGATGAGTTCCCCCACCTGTTCATGGACCTCGATCGACCGTCGGATCGGGTCCTGCACGTCGTCATCGCGACTACTGACGCGGCGTCCACGTGCAGCCGCCATCGCGTGGACCAGGGCTCGCGCCCGCTCCGGGAAATCCGCCCCCTGGAGCTCGCCGGCGATCTCGTCGAGGATGGTGGCGGCCTCGACGAGGGTGAAGCTGCGTTGCAACCCGGCTGGCGCGAGCTGCAGCACCTCCGTGCGGTGGGCGCGGGTCATGGTGAGCACCAGGTCGGCGCTCGACGCGATACGTCCGTCGATCTGGCGGGCGCGGAACTCACCCGGCGCTGCCCCGTAGCCGGCGAGCACCAATGCGCTGTCCGGGTGCATGCCCGAACCGGAGACCGCCCGGGTGCCGGCGCTGACCAGCTGTAGGTCTGCGGTGCTGCTCCCGAGCCGCTCGTCCAGGTACGCGCGACCGAGCCGCTCCGCCAACGCCGACCGGCAGATGTTCCCCGTGCACACGACCAGCACGGTGAAGGCAGAGCCGGGAGCGGAACGGAGCACGCCTCGAGTCTGCCTGCAGGGCCTGTTGCCTGCATCGACACGCGACGAGGCGGGCGGCACATCCGAGGACAGGGCAGCGGCTCAAGATGCGCTCCGCGGCTGCCGAACACATGACCATGAGGCTGCTGTTCGTGTGCACGGGGAACATCTGTCGCTCCGCGGCAGCCCACGTGCTCACGGCGGCCTGGCCCGCTGGGCACATGGGCCTGACCTTCGATGTCCGCTCCGGCGGCACGCACGCCCGGCCGGGCCGGGCGGCCCACCCGTTCACGGCAGCGGCGCTCGAGCGGCGCGGGCTGACCGCCGAAAGCCACGTCGCTCGACGGTTGTCGGCCGCGGACCTGGACTGGGCGGACATCGTGCTGACGATGACGGCGCAGCACCGGGAGGCCGTGCTGACCCTGGACCCACGAGCGCTTCGTCGGACTTTCACGCTGCGTGAGGCCGCAGACCTGTGCGGAGACCTGGCTGCGCATCGGCTCACGGGAGTGCCGTCCCGGGAGGGGGGCCGTGCCCTCGCCGCCGCCCTCGCCGAGGCCCGGGCCGGCCGGCGCGCTGACCAGGAGGACATCGACGATCCGGTGGACGGCTCGGCCGCCATGCACACCCGCGTCGTCGACGAGATCGCCGCCGCCCTGCGCACACTGCTTGTGGCGATGAGCCGACAGATGCGCAGCACCGGGCAGCCGACCCTGCGGCTCGACCACCTGCCGCCGGTTCCCTTGCCGGTCTAGTTCGGGACCGCGGGCAGCGTGTCCTGCGCGAACTCTGCGACGTGCTCGGTGAGGGAGTCCGTGCGCAGGTACGCCCACATCTGCGTTGCGCGCGCCTCGTCCAGGTATACGACGCTCTGCGCGCCTTCCCGGCCCGTTCCGGCCACCGGTGCGGTGAGGAAGGTGACCGCGCCTGCTCGGAGCGAGCGCAGGTCGTAGGCCATGTCCATCAGCGCGGTGTTCGACAAGGTCTCGTCGACCGACATGGCGTCGGTGAGCGCGACGAGGAAGCTGTCGAGCGCGCCGAAGTTGCCCAGGTTCTGCTCGGACACCTTGGCGAACATCGACCGCAGGTACTCCTGCTGTCGCTGCACCCGGTCGAAGTCGCCGCCTTCGAGCCCGTAGCGCTGCCGGACGTAGTGAAGAGCTTCTTCACCGTCGAGGTGGTTGTTGCCCGCCTCGTAGGTGTACGGCCCGTTGGTGATGGTCTCGGCGACCTGGACGTCGACGCCCCCCACCGCATCCGTCATCTCGACGAAGCCCTGGAAATCGATGGCGGCGTAGTGGTCGATCCGCACGCCGGTGAGCGTCTCAACCGACTGCACGAGGAGGCTCGGGCCGCCGTAGGCGTAGGCGGCGTTGAGCTTGGCCATGCCAGTTCCGGGGATGGACACCCACGTGTCACGCGGCAGGGAGATGACCTGGGCGTTCTGCCGGTCGCCGGCAAAGCGCACCAGCATCATGACGTCGGACCGCCCGTCGGGCGTCACCCCCTCCGGCACGTCGGACCGGGTGTCGGAGCCGACGACCAGGAAGGTCAGCGGCGCCTGCCCTGCGGGCCCTGCGGTGGCCTCGGCCGGCCGCTGCGACTCGTCTAGGCCTGCGAAGGCGTCGACCCGGTCCAGGTTCCCGGCGTAGCGATCGGTCATGTACCAGGCGCCACCGCCCACCAGCAGGACGACCACCAGGACACCGACACCGAGCGCGGTGAGCGCCCGCCGCAGTCGGCGCCTGCGCCGCGCCAGCGAGGTGTCGCTTCCTGCCCCTGTTCCGACGTCCGTTCGATCGTCGGCATGCGCCGCCTCGTCAGCTCCGTGCCTACCCACCGATCCCCCACCTCCGCCTAACAAGGTCCGCACGACGCTAGCCGCAGGACGACTCCGAGCAGGAGTGCCCCGCGAGGTCTTTGCTCCGGCGCCTCATCCGCCCCGCCGCTTCCTGGCCCACGTTGGGCCAGCCGGTGGTCACAGCCGTTCGACCAACTCACCGTCGAGCACACCTCTGGTGTCGAAGACGCTGATTCCGTCAAGGGGACCCATCAGGTACTCCCGGTGCGCCTGCAGCAGGACGACCGTGTCCGCCTCAGCGATCGCCTGCTGCAGGTCCGGCTCGCCCTTGAGAGGCTCCGCGACCTCGCCGACTTCCGCGGCGTTCCAGAGCTCGACGTGCGGATCGTGAAAACGCACGTCGGCGCCCATGGCCCGCAGCTTGGCGGCGAGCGGCACAGCCGGGGACTCGCGCTCGTCAGCGATGTCGGCCTTGTAGGTGATTCCAAGCAGCAGCACTCGGGATCCCCGCATGGCCTTTCCTTCGTCATTCAGGCGGTCCTGGATGCGCCGAGCGACGTACGTGGGCATCGAGGCATTGACCTCTTCCGCCAACTCCACGAAGCGGAACGGGTAGCCGAGACGAGCCCGCACCGTGTGCGACAGGTAGTTGGGGTCGATGGGGATGCAGTGACCACCCACCCCAGGGCCGGGATAGAAGGCCTGGAAGCCGAACGGCTTCGTCTTGGCGCACTCGATGACGTTCCACAGGTCGATGCCGAGCTCGTGCGAGAACCGCGCCATCTCGTTGACGAGGGCGATGTTGATGTGCCGGTAGGTGTTCTCGAGGAGCTTGGCCATCTCCGCCTCACGGGTTCCCTTGGCCGGAACGACGGTGTCGATGAAGCTGGCGTAGAAGTTCACGGCGCGCCGGGTGCACTCCCGGGTTGCTCCTCCGACGACCTTGGGCGTGTTCCTGATTCCGAAGGTCTTGTTGCCGGGATCGACCCTCTCCGGGGAGAAAGCCAGATGAAGGTCTTCGCCGACGCGAAGCCCACTCGCCTCCAGAAGCGGCTGGAACAATTCCTCGGTGGTGCCCGGATACGTCGTCGACTCGAGGACGACGAGAGTGCCTGAAGTCAGTCGCTCCCCGAGCATCCGACCGACCGACCGGACCGCGGCCAGGTCAGGCGCGCCGTCACCGGAGAGTGGGGTGGGCACACAGACGACCACCGTGTCGGCTTCTGCGATGCATGCAGCGTCTGTGGTCGGAGTGAAGCTGCCGAGGATCCCTTGGAGCACATCGTCGTCTATGTCATCGACGTGCGAGCAGCCGGCGCTGAGCCGTGTCACCACCGCCTCGTCGCGGTCCAGACCGAACACCCGGTGCCCGCGCTTCGCCATCTCGACCACCAAGGGCAGTCCGACGTACCCGAGCCCGACCACGGCGGTGACACGGCTCACTGGGCCAACTCCTGGCGGAACCAAGTCACCGTGTCAGCCAGGCCGACGCGAAGGTCCACCGGAGCCACGTCCGGGAAAAGGGTTCGCAAGGAGGAGTTGTCTGCCTGCGAGTGAGGCACATCCCCAGTGCGACCTGGGCCGTGCTGGACGGTCGCCGGGAGGCCGGACACGTCCTCCAGATGGCCGATCAGCTCCAACAGGGTCGTTCGAGAGCCGAAAGCGAGGTTGACGGGTTCGGGGTGAACCACCTGCCGGCGCACCGCGTCCAGCAGAACATCGCAAAGGGTTCCCACATACGTGAAGTCACGCGACTGCCGACCATCTCCATCGACTTGGAGCGGGTTCCCCTTGACCAGCGCATCGACGAAGGCCGGGATCACCGCGGCGTACGCGTGCCCGGCCGGCTGCCCCGGGCCGTAGACGTTGAAGAAGCGAAACGGCAGAGTCCCGAGCCCGTAGGAAGACTGGTAGGCCAAGAGGTACTGCTCAGTCGCCAACTTGCTCACCGCGTACGGGCTCAGCGGGCGAACCCAGTCACGTTCGCGCTTGGGCAGCGACGGATTCGCCCCATACACCGAACTCGACGAGGCGGCGCAGACGTATCCCACGCCTGCACGACGACACTCCTCCAACAGCAACAAGGTTCCGGTTGCGTTGGCGGCGTGGGCCGCCAACGGATCCGCGATCGAACGGGGAACGCTCGGCAGAGCGCCCAGGTGCACCACGGCGTCGGCACCGTGGAGCGCTTCGGCCAGTCGCTCACCCTCGAGTAACGACCCCTCCACGAAGCGCACATCGAGACCCTCGAGATTCGCGGCTGAGCCTGTCGACAGGTTGTCGAGCACCGTGACATCGGAGATGTACGGACTCTCCAGTGCTCGCCGCGCAAGGTTCGAGCCGATGAATCCGGCACCGCCGGTGATGACGAGGTGTGACACCAATACTCCCTACAACATGTGTGATTCGATCGTCGTTCGACTTCCGCGCACGACCGAACGCGGATCGGGTCGAATGGCCGCGGCTCAATGGGGCGTCGACAACCTTGCGCTTCGCACGTCGGCCTCATGCCAGAGGACGTGCCGGAACCCCCACAGCGACGACGTCCGGGTCGATGTCGCGGACGACGGCAGCGCCGGCCCCGATCGTCGCCCGTGCACCGATGCGGCGGCCTTGTATCACCGAAGCACCCGTGCCCATGGTGACCTCGTCCTCGAGCAAGACTTCGCCGGAGATGGAGGAGTTCGGGTTGAGCGTCACGTAGTCCCCGAGCTGAGCATCGTGTCCCACTGTCACCCCTAGGTTGAGGTGGACGTGGCGACCGACTCGGACGTTGGTTGTCACGACGGCATTCGCGCACACGACGGTGCCGGCACCGAACGACACCGCGCGCTTACCGACGACCGCTCGAGGGTGAATCAGAGTGGCGGCAGATCGGCCACGTCCGCTGGCCCACGCGTCAATGCGACGGCGGGTACCACCGTTGCCGATCCCGATGACGTATTGCACATCCGACCGCATGCCGACCAAGGCCTCGGTCGGTCCGAGGTGCGGGGCGCCCCGCTGGCGAAGCAGGTCGGGTTCCGGTTCCCCGTCGTCGAGGAAGCCGAGGAAGGCGTACTCCGTCCGGTCGGCCGCCGTAACGGAGTCGTTGATTGCCTCCACGACGTCGTGGACCTCACGCCCGAACCCTCCCGCACCGATGATGACCAAAGGTGTGCGACTGCCCCTCACGCGTCTGCCGCCTCTCGTTCGGTCGATAAGACGACGCGGCCACCCCGAGCTGGCTGGACCGGTGACAAGATTCGGCGCGTCACCCTCATACGCCTCAGCAGCAGGCTCGCGGCAAACGCGGCATAGGTCAGGATAGATGCGATCGCCGTGCCGCTGGCTCCGCCCCAATGCGCTCCGAGCCCGTAGCCGACTGTCGCGGCGACAAGAAGAATGACGCCGACTTGACCAACGAAGTGGGTCTGCTCCAGGGCGAGCAACACTCTGACCTCAAGCAGGGCGATGCCCATGAATATCTCCGCCACCAGCAGCAACAGAACGACGTCGGCAGCAGTACGGAACGAGTCACCAAAGGCTAGCGGAATCAGCACCGGCGCGCCTAGGGCCAGCACGGTCCCGGCCGCGGGCAGACAGATCGCAGCAAAGGCGTAGAGCCGCTTGGCCGCGCCATCCCAACCGTGCCGCGAAACCCGGAAGAACAGAACCGGGCCGGTTGATCCCAAAATCAGCCGACATAATTCTGCGACGGAGGCAGCTACGGCATAGATTCCCGCGGCCTCGAGTCCTGCGATGGGCGCTAGGACGACGCGATCGAAACGCTGGGCACCGAGCACACCGAGAGACGACCCCAAGGCAGGGTAACCAGTCCGGACCAGGCGCCGCATTAGCGTGCCGTCCCACGCCGGCCGGGTCAACTCCCCCAGACCCGCCAGCCGCCAGACGTAGTAGCCGCACTGCGCACCGCTGCCCACAACCATCACCGCGAGAGCGGCGGCAACGGTGCCCGAACCTTGAAGGAAAAGCACACCTGCTCCGCTTGCCTGCGCCGCGGCACCTAAAGCTAGCCCCCCGGCCGAGGACACCGTCCTGCCGAGGTTATTAAGGAGGTCGCCGAACTGTTGCGCAGAGCAGAGGGCGGCCGCATAAGCGGCGACAAGGATCGACTCGCGCCAGCCCACGACGCCGAGCAGCGCAGTGGCCGCACCCGCCGCTCCGGCGACGACGACGGCTGCCAGGCAGCTGAAGCCCAGGTAGCCGGCGACCAGAGTGCGATCCGCTAGTCCGCGGGAGAGCAGTCGTAGGGCGACTCCCGTCCCCAGCCCGGCCACCAGCGAGGCGAGCGCAGACACGCTCACAGCGACAGCGATCGTGCCCGACCCGGCGGGTCCTAATGTGCGAGCGAACAGCAGCATCGATACACCAGCAAGCATCACCGCCGACGTGCTCGCGACGGTCGTGCCCGCCACAAGCCGCGGCAGACCAGCCAAGTCAGTTCACCCCGCGAGGTCGGTGGCGTGCGGCTGCAGTTTGTCCTTGGAGCACGAAGGCGAGGAGGCGTGCAGCAACCAGGACAGCAGCCAAGATGATCAGTTGCCCAGCGATCGGAGTGGAGTCGTTCCGCAGCCAGATCAGGAGGACAACGGCGCCCATCCCGACTAGCGCATCCCGCATCAGTCCGCGATGGGCGCCATCCAAGATTGCCGCCAAGATTCCAAGCATGAGTAGCACAAGGACAACGCCCAGGCTGCCACTGGCGTAGTAGGCCTCCGCGATGGACGAACCACCGATCGGGCCGACGCGGTCAGCAAGGACCGGCAAGAATGCACGTTCATCCACGCTGGCGTCCGTTACAGGCAATCCCAGAAGCTGTCCTCGGACAAGCCGGTCGAATGGGTCCAGATAGGAACCAAACCCATGAAAAGGTTCATGTTGTGCGTCGTGCCACCGGTGGACCATAATGAGCGGTCGAATGCTGTAGCCTGTTTCCACCACTCCCGCGACGGGACTCAAAGCGACGTCGAAGATCGTGGAAAGCGATGCGCCACCTTGACGAATGACCCGAACCGCCGAGCCCACGGATAGGACTCCGAGCAGTACCGCCGCGTGGGCGAGCGTGGGGCGGATCTCGCGCCTCCTAGCAGCCACAATTGCCCACGCCGCGGACGGCAGGATCACCTCGCCTCGTAGCCCGATCAGCATCGCCGGGATGGCAAAGATAGCAAAGATGAGCAGTCCGGTGAGGCGGATGCGCGGCGTTCGCGCAGAAGCCACGCAGGCAAAGCTCAGGCCGATCACGAGGTATACGGTCGGAAGCAGTGTCAGCCCCCGCGTGCCTTGAAGGTAGGCGCCGTAACTCGCCCCTACTAGGTTCACCCCACTCAGGCCAACCTGGAGATAGAAAGCGACTACGCCGGCGACAAGTCCCATCAGGCCCGCAATCGGTACCGCCTCTTCGGCGAGCGAAAGAGAGGGCCTCGCTGACAGCTCATGCAATGCCGGAGAATTGTAGGCCCTCAGGCTTGTCCACGTGACGTAGCCCAGAGCAAAGCTAAGACACCCCAATGCAATGCTCGTTGCACTGGGCGCCAGCGCTGGCGAGGCGAACCAAGTTTGATCCTCTTCATTGAAGAACTCAATCTCCAGACCGAGCGCAACAAAGATCAATAGGCCGGAATGAAACAGGAACAGCAGTAACGCGTAGACGGAACCAACATTGACGAAGCGGCCACGCCGGACCGATATAGTTGCTCCGACGGCCCCGAGGCCACACAGTACGGCGACAGCCGAGGCCGCCCGGACACTTGTTCCTAATTGATCTTTGAGCACGATGACGATTGCTAGTGAAGCGACCAACGACGCCACTACCAGACCGTGCATCCCTCGGTGCGATCGGACGTCCATCGTCGAGTCCGCCACAGCGTTCCGGCGACTACTCACGACTGTCCCCGGGAGCGTCCATAGAGAGCCCGATGACGGTCGGCAGACCGCTGCAGGCCGAACGGGCTCGCGGCGAAATCTGCCCGCACGTCGGCAGGATTGCGATGCTGATGCGGGGCATCGAGGAGCTGCACGGCAGCCTGAGCCCAAGCGTCGTCGGACTCGGACAGAGGAAGGCAGCGGATATGCTGAAACGTCTCTCCCAACCAGACCGCTCCGGGTACTTCCGATGAGAGGACCGGCGTACCGACCGCCAGTGACTCGAGGACCACACCGGGCAGGCCCTCCCGTAGCGAAGTCAGCACCAAGAGGTCGGCCGAGCGCATGACGGCTCCGACGTCCGAGCGAGTGTCCAGGATGACGATCCGATCCGAGATGCCATGGCCTTCCGCCGCTGCCATGACCTGCTCGGCGTCGGCGGGGTCTGATGGGCCGACAAGCACGCCCCAGGCGTCGTAACCGCGCTCGCGAAGCGCATGGACGATGCCCGGCACTCGCTGCCGGTTCTTCTCCGGCGAGGCTCGACCGACGTGCAGGCACAAAATGGCCGAGCTAGGCAGGCCGAGCTCTGCCCGAAGATCGACGAGCGGCTGTGCCCACAAGGCATCGTCGTCGATACCATTGGGCGCAAGGGCGCACCTCGGGTCCAGCTCCCAGTCGCGCCGATATCCGTCCGCTAGCGCCGCCGGGGACACACCCGGCACATCTGTGGCACTCCACGCGATCAATTGGCGCATGAGCCACCGCTGCGCCCGCCGTCGCGTGGAGTCCCCGTGGTCGTCACCGGTGCTATGGAAACGCGCAATTCGTGTCGGCACCCCTGCGACACGCGCCAGTAACGTCAGCGCCCCGGAGAACGTCGCGACGTGGGAGTCGACCGCGACGGGTCGGAGTGCCCGCAACAGTCGCACGTACTGGAGCGGGAACGACGGGGAGAGGCGCATCGGGTGAACGACTCCGCCCATGGCCTCGATGTCATCGGCCAGCGAACCGCGGCGTCCCGAGAGTGTGACAAAGTGGAAGCAGTACTCACCCGCCAGGGATTGCATGATCTCGACCGTGCGTCGCTCTGCACCCCCGACGTCCATCGCGCCGAAGACGTGTACGACGGCCGTCGGCCCGTCCCCCGGCTTTCGGGCCAGGTCGGTGAGCTCTCGTACGAAGCACTGGTGCCTGGGCCCCGAGGTCTCCGCGTGAACGGCGGCAGCCCGTTCCACCGACGACGCAGCGAGCTGGTCGAACCATTGACGGTCATCGTGCAGCCGCGTCAGCGCAGCTGTGAGCGCCTCGGGCCGGCGGGGCGGGATGAGGGCGTCCCGGTCGATCGCGTCGACGATGCCACCGACGGCGGTTGCGATGACCGGAAGCCCGGCCGCCATGGCCTCGTAGAGAGCGCGCGGTTGCCCCTCCGTCCACGAAGAGAGCACGAAGGCGTCGGCACTGCGGAGCTCATCCAGGACCTCGTGCCGCGTCAGGTGCCCGGTGAAGGTCACCGGCACGTTGGCCAGCCCGCGGGCCTGCGACTCGTACTGCTCCCGCAACGCGCCTTCCCCGACGATGCGCAGGACGAAGCGGCCAGGCTCGCAGGCGCCCAAGGCGGTCAGAAGATCGCCTATGCCCTTGTAGGGCCGGTCGAGGCTAGCGACCGTGACCAGGCGCAGCGGCCGGCGTTCGGCGGGGTGGGTGCGGGGGGCATCCGGCTCATCGACCACGGCGTCGGTGAGGGCCGTGACCCGGGCGTGCGGTCCCGGAGGATAGGACGCTTGAAGCGCTTCCTTCGTTACGTAGCGGATGACGTCGGCCCGACGGCAAGCCCAGCGTTGGACCGCCGGCAGCACGCGTCTGCCGACAGCGCCGCCGATTCCTGGCACCACGTCCGGGCGCAAAGCCTCCGCGGGGTCGCCCACCACGACCACAGCGAACGGCCGTCGGAGCAGGACGGCGATGAGAACCGGAACCACAGCGACGAGCCCAGGGAGGTAGGCCACGAGGGTCGCGTGCCGCCGGTGGGCGGTGTAGGCGCGACCCATCTCGGCGATCGCGCGCACGGCGCTCAGCCCCGACCTGCCTCCGGCTGGTACGGAGTGCACGCGCACGGGTCCAGTCAGGAGCGGCACGGCGGTGACTGGCGGCTGCCCGTCAGCGGTCCGGGCGAGCAGGATGACATCAGTGCTGTGCTCCACACCAGCGACGGCGGTCAGGGGCACTGCCCCGAGCGGCCGACCCCGATCGTCGAGCCATACGCGCTGCTCCGTCGTGAGGAGGAGACCGGGCCCGGTGCGGTGCTTCGCTGCGCCGGTCACCGAGTTGTCGCCTCACCGGCGCGCCGAGAACGACGCCGGCACCGGCTTGCGACCTCGAGCTGGTCCACGACCTCGATTGCCTTCTTGGCCGAATCGAAACGATCGGCCACGAGGGCGCGCGCCTCCCGGCCCATGACGGCCAGCCTGCCTGCCCGCTCGCACGCGCGTGCATCCAGCAGCGCATCAGCGAGCGCCGAAACGTCGTCGGACGGGACGACCCATCCGCTGGCCCCCTCTCGCACCGTCTCCGGCAACCCACCCGCGTCGCTCACGATGCTGGGGATGCCACGGGCGCCGGCCTCGAGCGCGGCGCCATGGTTCTCGGACCGTGACGGGCTGACGCTCACGTCAGCGGCGGCATACACGGGACGGACGTCGACAGTGGTGTCGAGCCACAACACGTTCCGCACGTGCCCGAATTGCTCGGCGAGTTCTTGCCGATGCTCAGCACCGGGACCGTCGAAGCCGCCGCCGGCGAGCACAAGGCGGGCGTCCGGGTCCTGAGCCAGCGTGCGTTCCCAGGCGGCCAGCAAGAGATCGTGCCCCTTCACGCCCATGCCGGTGTGCACCATGGTCTTGGGGGCGTAGAAGTAGGCCACCATGACGGCGACGAACGCGTCATCCGGCAGCCCGAGCGCTTCCCGCGCTGACCGACGCTCGTCAGCACCTGCGGGGGTGAACATTTCGGTGTCCACCCCGTAGGGGATGGCATGGACGCGCGACCGGATGCCGATCTGGCCATACCGCTTAGCTGTGTAGTCGCTTCCCGCGATGATCCTGGTATCGATCCTGGCCAGCGCACGCTCAACCAGGCCGATCACACGCGAGTCCAGGTAGAGGGGCCCGGCGACCATGTGGACCTTGGCCCACCGGAGTCCCGGGCTCGCGAGTCGCACCGCCAACGCCGAGGCATACAAGTGGTACATGACGACGTCGGCGTCGATCGCCTTGAGCAACCGACGCAAGCCGAACAACCCCCGGGCTACGTCCACCCGCGGGCCGAACGTGAAGTCGAAGGGCGAATCGTGAACCTGGACGAACCGGCTCTTCAAGGCCCTGCGCAGCCGGCCGTCCACTCCAGGGAGAACTACGTGTACCTGATGCCCGCGGCGAAGCAACTCGTCGATGTGGGGCAGGATCCAGGTGCCACCCTCGGCCGTCTTCAGCACAATGGCGACCGACAGGGGGCCGGAGATTGCGTCCGATCCCTGCGTCGACTTGTGATCAGTGGCCATCCTGGGACCTCCCGCTCCCCAGGAACTCCGGCATCGTGGCAGACCCGGGGGCCGTGATTCCTTGCCGGGCGAGCACAGAGGCAACGGTCCGGAGAGTGATCCGTGCATCCAGCCACGGACCCAGCCGATCGACGTAGGCAACGTCCAGGGCGAGCTTCTCTTCCCACGTGAGACGGTTGCGCCCGCGAACCTGCGCTAGGCCGGTGATCCCGGGGCGCACCTCATGGCGACGCCGTTGTTCGACGGTGTAGCGGTCCAGATACTGGACGAGGAGGGGGCGTGGCCCGACGAGGCTCATGTCACCACGCAGAACGTTCCACAGCGTGGGTAACTCGTCCAGGCTCGTGCTTCGGAGGAATCGACCGAGAGCTGTAAGGCGTGCTGCGTCGTCGGAAACGCCTGGCGTGTCCCCCGGAGCCCGCATCGTCCGGAACTTCACGAGCTCGAAGGGCTCGCCCCGCAGACCCGGGCGCAACTGGCGAAAAAGCACAGGCGTGCCCAGGTCACGACGTACGGCCAATGCCACCAGCCCGATGATCGGCCCCGTCACCATCAGGCCGGCCGCGGATACGACCACGTCGACCTTCCGCTTGATCTGCGGGTAGGCGGACCGGCGGGACTGGCTCACGTGCACTCCAGGAAAGCGGCTACGGCAGCCTCAAGTCGGGCGACGTCCTCGTCGGTCAGGCTGGAACCACTGGGCAGGGTAATCCCAGTGGCGAACAGTCGATCGGCACTCCCGCTGAGAAACGAACGCGAGCCGGCGAACACCGGTTGACGATGCATCGGCTTCCACAGCGGCCTTGACTCGATGTCCGCGGTATTCAACGCGCTTGCCAGGTCGCTCGCGGTCCAACCCGCTTCCGCCGGATCCACGACCAGAGCGGTCAGCCAACAGTTGTCAGCACCGTCACCATCACGCTGGAAAACGCGGACACCGGCATGATCGGCGACCGCAGTCGCGTACACCTCGCGCAGCCGCCGACGCCGGGCGATCATCCCGTCCAGGCGCTCGAGCTGCGCGAGCCCTAGGGCGGCCAGCACGTTGCTCAGCCGATAGTTGTAACCGATCTCCGTGTGCTCGTAATGCACAGCTGGCTGGCGGGCCTGGGTGCTCAGGTAGCGGACCCGGTCGGCGGTCGCCGCGTCGTCGGTCAACAGCATGCCGCCACCGCTCGTTGTCATGATCTTGTTGCCGTTGAAGGAGAGGGCGGCAAACACACCGAAGGACCCGCTCGGCCGGCCCGCATGGCTCGCCCCTAGCGACTCCGCCGCATCGGCCACGACTGGCACGCCGAACCGCTCACAGATCGGTAGCAGCCGCCCGTAGTTGGCGCAGCGGCCGAGAAGATCGACGGGGACGACCGCGGAGACGCTGGCGCCCTCGCCCTGAAGATGCACGAGCGCGCGCTCGAGCAGCTCGGGGTCCAGATTCCCGGTTTCTTCGTCGCAATCGACGAAGATCGGCTCTGCCCCCGTGTAGATCACCGAATTCGCGGTCGCCGCGAAAGTCAGCGTCGGCACGATCACCACGGTCCCGGGCCCGGCCCCGACCTCGAGCAGCGCGAGGTGCAGCGCTGCAGTTCCCGATGAAAGAGCAACCGCGTGCTCTCGGCCGCATCGCTCGGCTATCGCCGCCTCGAAAGCATCGACCATGGGGCCCAGCGGTGCGATCCATCCCGAGCGGACCGCTTCGACAACCATCTCCTCCTCCCGCGTCCCGACGTCAGGGGAGGACAGCAGTATTCGCTGGACCGTGCTCGGCGCGGCGCTCATTGCTGACCAGCCGCCTGGACGAGGCGCGTCTCGATGGCATCCACCTGGAGCACGTCTTCCAGAGGCGGGAACGGACACTGCAACCAAGCCTCCAGGTTTCCTTCGACCGGTGGCACGGGCACATGGCTGATCAGCGGGTGCACCGGGCGGCTGTCCGTTTCCTCCCGGCCGAACAACTCCTCGTGCAGTTTCTCGCCAGGCCGGAGCCCGGTGTAGCGGATCTGGATAGGTCGACCCTCCATGGCGATGAGTTGTGCAGCGACGTCCGCGATGCGAACCGGCTCGCCCATGTCGAGCACGAGCGCCTCACCACCCGTGCCGATGGCGCCGGCCTGGATGACCAATTCGACCGCTTCAGGGATGGTCATGAAGAACCGGGTGACGTCCGGGTCGGTGACGGTGACCGGGCCACCACGGGCGATCTGCGCGGCGAAGGTCTCCAGCACTGAACCGCGGCTCCCGAGCACGTTGCCGAATCTCACGGAGAGGAACCGACCCTCGCCTCTCCGCGCGTAGGTGGCGGTGAGCCGCTCGGCCATCCGCTTGGTGCGGCCCAGCACGTTCACCGGGTCCGCCGCCTTGTCCGTCGACACGTTGATGAAGTGGCTGACCCCCACGGAAGTGGCAGCCTCGAGCACGTTGCGGGTGCCGAGGACGTTGGTCTTCCACCCCTCGCTCGCGTACTGCTCCAGCATGTTGACGTGCTTGAGGGCAGCGGCGTGGAAGACGACATCCGGCAACCGGCGCAGGAAGAGTTCCCTGAGGGCGTCGCCGTCGCGGATGTCGGCCAGGATCACCTCGGGCAGGTGCAACTGCGCCTCGCCATGAATGCTGAGGCTCACCGCGTGCAGGGCCGACTCGTCGCGGTCAAGCATCATCAGCTCGTCCGGGCCGAACCGGTGGATCTGCCGGCACAGCTCCGCGCCGATCGAGCCACCGGCACCCGTGACCAGCACTCGCTTGCCCTTGAGGTATCCCGCGATCTCGTCGACGTTCGTGGCGATCTGGTGGCGACCCAGCAGATCGGCGATGTCGATGTCGCGGACGTCACGGATTCCCACCCGGCCGTCAAGGATGCCGCGGAGTGGAGGTAGCACCTTGACCGCGAGGCCGGCGGCCGAAGCCCTCCCGGAGATGTCCCGAATCAATGCGGAGTCCGCCGATGGCAAAGCGATGACCAGGGAAGACGCAGAGGCGGCCGCTGCAGCAGTCGCGATGTCGCTCCGACCGCCGAGCATGCGCACTCCACGGATGCGGGCGTGCCGCCACCGCGGATCGTCGTCCAGCAGCCCGACGGGCAGGTAGGGGCTCGCCGGATTGGTGAGCATGGAACTCACCAGCTGGTGTCCCGCGGCGCCGGCGCCGAAGACGAGCGTGGGCTCCGCCTGGTGCGGGCGCGAGGCATCCTCCCTCTGCCGCCGGATCGCCATCCGCGCCGCCGCCATGAGCCCGAGCGCGATGGCGGACCCCACGGCCGGGATCGTCAAGGGCACCAGCCGAGGGGTACCGGCGGCGGCGTCGACGAGCAGTTCCACGGCAGTCACGGACCCGACAGCCAGCGCGATGGCGAGCATCTCGTCGGCGCTGCCGACGGCGTACCGCCCATGGTGGAGCCGCAGCAGGGGCGAGAGCAGTGCATAGGTCACCGCACCCACGCCCGCGACCATCAGCAGCCCGCCGCCGTCGATGCGCTCCAGCGCGCCCTCGTAGCGCGCCGCACTGGCCAGCCACAGGCCGGCCGACAGGAACGCCACGTCAGCTGCCATCAGGCCCCAACGACGCATCCACCAGCGCACCGCCTGTTGCCGCTCGGTCAAGGTCATCCCCGTCCAGCACCCGCACACCTGAGGCGCGCATCGGAACTTATGGAACTAGCAAGTCTCGTATAACCACCGAGCAAGGTCCCGCTCTCGCTCGACCGGCGGGCTATGGCCGGCGCGCGCTCCGCCCCTGGGGCACCGGCGGCAACGGTCCGGTCAAGTCGAAGCTCGACCGGGTGCGGCCTCGGATGTTGCTGGGCATGGCCATCTGGCCGGTGTCGGCGGTGGTCTCTCGGCCGGCGTCTGCTTCGTAGCTGTAGCCGTAGCCATAGCCGCGGGCAGCACCAGCGGCCTGCGGCACCCGGTTCAGCACGATCCCGAGCAGCTTGCCGTCGATGCGCTGCAGCACGGCAGCGGTCTCCGCCAGCTCCTCACGGCGGGTGCTCCCGTACCGGGTGGAGACCACGCAGCCGTCGGACAGCACCGTGAGCACGGCGGCATCGGTCACGGGCAGCAGCGGCGGCGCGTCGATGACGACGAAGTCGTGCGTCTGGCGGAGGTCGTCCAGCAACCCACGCATCTGAGCCGACCCCAACATCTCGCTCGGGTTGGGCGGCATCGGCCCCGCACCCAGCACGGTCAGCTTCCCGTCGCCCCACGGCTGCGCGACCTCGTGCAGCGACGCGGTGGCGGCCAAGACGTTAGTCAGGCCCGCTCCGCTGATCAGCCCCATGTACCGGGTGACGCGGGGGCGGCGGAGATCGGCCTCGATCAGCATGACCCGGCTACCCGACTGTGCGAGCGCCACGCCGAGGTTCACGGCGAGGGTCGACTTGCCCTCACCCGGCACCGAACTGGAGACGACGATGACCCTCGGCGGGTTGTCGACGTTGAGGAACTGCAGGTTCGTCCGGATCGCGCGGTAGGCCTCTGCGCTGACCGAGTGCTCGTCGAGGTCGGTGACGAGGTGCTCCTTCGCCAGCAGCGGGTCCTCCAGCACGGTGCCGATGACACCGGCACCGGTGAGCCGGGTGACGTCCTCGTTCGTCTTGACCGTGTTGTCCAGCCGGCTGCGCAGCAGCGCGAGCCCGAGCCCCAGCAGGAGCCCCAGCACCGCGCCCAGCGCGATGTTCCGCGTGGGGTTGGGGCTGACTGCTGTCTCGTTCAGGTCAGCCGGCTCCACGATGGTGACCTTCACGGTGGAGGCGTCGGCACCGTCCGGCGTCTCCAGGTCGGTCACCTGCTCGGTGAACTGCCGGCCGAGGGAGGTCGCGATGTCCTGAGCCCGCTGGGCCGAGGGGTCGGTGACCGTGACCCGGAGGATGACCGTCTCCGGCAGGGCCGTGGCGGTCACCTTCCCAGCAACCTCGGCCGGAGTCAGGTCCAGCGCCAGCTCATCGACCACCCGGGCCGCAAGCTGCTCACCGGTGAGCAACTGCGCGTACGACGTCACTCGCTGCTGGGAGAACAGGTTGCCCTGGTAGGCGGTAGAGCTGTCGGTCGTCGTCGACGTCGACACGAAGAGCTGGGTGGAGGACGAGTACAGCGGCGTCGCGCGCCAAGTCAGTACTCCGGCGGCGGCGACGGCCAGCAGCACGGTGCACGCCAGGACCCACCAGCCGGCCCGTACCGCTTGCAGCACGTCCTTCAGCTCCACGCATCCCCCGCCCGCCACACGCGCTCCGCCGCGGAGCCCTTTCGTCCGCCCCGATGGTCGACCGGGAAGCGTGACTGGACCGTACAGGTTCGTAACCCATACGTGTAACCCGGGTGCAGCAAGGAGTAACCAGGTGTGACCGATGTGACGCCAGATGGCTCCGGAACGGGAACGTCCTTTGATCGGGCAGCCTGCCGCTGAGATCGGTCCGTCTCGTGTTGACTGCCGCTGTGCGGATCCTCTTCGTGTGTACCGGGAACATCTGCCGCTCCCCGATGGGCGAGCGGCTCACCCGTGCGTTCCTGGACGACGCCCTGGGCGCGTCGGCCGCGGCCGTGGGAACCGGCAGCGCGGGGACCAACGCGGTCGTGGGAAGAGGCATGGACCGGAACTCGGCGCTGGTGCTCGGTGGACTCGGCGGCGAGCCGGAAGGCTTCGTCGCCCGGCAGCTGACTGCCGCGATGATCGAAGAGGCTGACCTCACCCTTGCGATGACCCGCCGGCACCGGCGCGACGTCCTGAAGCTGGCGCCACGCGCGATGTTCCGCACGTACACCCTGCGCGAGGCCGGCGACCTGCTCGCGCGCGTCGATCTGCGCACCCTGCCGCCCGTCTCCTCCCTCGACCAGCGCGCGGGTGCCCTCGTCGCCGCGCTCGGCGAGCTGCGGGCCACCCGCCGTCGCAAGGAGCGGGACGCCGACGACGTCCGCGACCCGATCGGTCGGCGCGTCGACGTGCACCAGGAAGTGGGGGAGCAGATCTTCGATTCACTGATCCCGCTGCTGCAGGCCCTCTGCGACACCCGCGACGGCGTATCGGCACCCTCTCCGGTCGCCTCCGCTCCCGCGATGGCGCCCGCTGCCCGGGTGGCGACACCCCGGCGTCCGCTCCCGCCGGTCCCGCCCGCGACGGCTGCGACGTACCGCCGGAGCCGAGCGACCCGTTGATCGACCGGCCTCCCCACCGGCGACCGCGTCTCCTGCCGCTCAGGCCGCGGGGTCGGCAGCGCGAGTGAGCGCTGCCCGAACGGCCGGCGCGATCCGGTCCGCCAGGTATGCATGGCCACGGTCGTTCGGGGAGATGCCGTCGGCGGCGATCAGGCCCGCTCCGTCGGCGAACCACCCGTCGGCCAGCGGGTCGATAAACGCGACGTCTGCTGCCTGTGCGGCCGCTCGGACGGCATCGCGCACAGCGAGGAGCGCCGCGGGCACCTCGGCGTCGTCCCACGCCGGCCCGATGACGACGAGCTCGGTCTGCGGCGAGCCGGCTTCGATGATGGAGATGACGTCCGCGGCGTTGGCCGCTACCGAGGCCACGTCCTCGTCGACGTCGTTCCGGCTGCCGAAGATCACCGTGACGGCTGCCTCCGGCACGGGGCCTGCCTCCACGAGCCCCCGGAAGTCCTGACCGGAGGATCCCACCGAGGCGTAGCCGGCCTGCGAGACGGCATGCAGTTGCAGCTGCACCTCCGCCCGTTCCGCGACCAGAGCAGGCCATCCGGCCACTCCGAGGCCGCCGGAGTCGTTGCCGGCGGCGTACCCGTCGCCGTAGACGGCGAGGACCGGGACGCCTGACCGCTCCGCCGCAGGACCCGGGGCTTCCACCGGCGCGTCGGGCGGAGTGCTGGGCGCCTCACGTGTGCTCGCCGCACCGGAGGCGTCCGATATCCGGGACTCGCCGTACGGGTCCGCCGGATCCGGGCTGAGCGTCAGACCCGCGATGACGGCGGCGTTCACGAGGACGAGGACGAAGAGCGCCACGACACCCCAGCGCGGCGGCCGGTCGAGTTCCCATCCGCGCATGCCGACGAGGGTAGTTGCGAGGCCGAGCCGGGGTGCAGGCTCGCTCAGGGAACGAGTCGGTTCCGTGACCGGGATGGGGCTGCCAAACAGAGTTGTCAGCGTGCTCGCCCGAACACTCAGCGTAGCGGCACGGCCTTCCTCAGCAGCTGTGATCGCTCGGCTGAGGGACCTCTTCATCAGCTGGGTTGCACCTGCTCATACGCAGGGTGAGCATCGATGTCGTGAAGACCCGCGAGCGCCGTGTCCTGGGCCCGGCCGACCACCCGTGCGTGCTGTGCGGGAAGACCGACGTCGTGGTCATCGAGTCCCGCAAGGTTCGCCACCTGCGTGACCGGTTGAACCCGTCGTGGGACCCCCACGTGCGCGTCACCGAAGCGTGCGGCACGTGTGGCGCGCGCTCGTTCGTGGTGCGCGACAACGTGGTCCAGGCTGTCTGACGCCTCGCCCGGGCGGCTGCGATGACCGCTGCCGACCTCAGCGGCTGACCGATCGCCCCTCGGTCGCGTCGCCGGGCTCGCCCGCGGCACGCGCGGCCAGGCGCTCCCGCTGCGGGACGACGACGTACTTCGGGTCCTTGGTGCTGGCGATGCCGGCCTCGAAGACGCCGAACCGGGTGAGCAGCGACCCGGCCGCGAGCAGCGCGCCGGATGCGACCGCGCCCCAGCGGCGCCGTCCGCCGACGACGGCCAGGCCCAGCCCGGCGGTGGTGCACGCCTTGGCCGCGCGCATGAACGCGCCCGGCCGGCCCTCGTGGAACGGCTCGGCGACGATGCTCTCGCTGCCCTCGATGCCGTGGATCGCGGCCAGCTCGATGCCCGCGCCGAGGATCGCCATCTTGCGCGCCGGCTCGGACTCCGCCGTCGGCGTGAACGCCATGCAGATGCCCCCGCCGGCGGCCATCGCCGAGCCGCCGAACACGAACGGGAGCCGGGTGTGGAACTCGTGCCACGACGGCACGGCCGTGTTGGCCAGCAGCACGCCGGTGTAGGTGGCCAGCGGCCCGCCGAAGACGGCCGACACCGCGCCGCCGAAGCGCTTGAGCCGCGGGAACCAGCCCAGCAGCTCGACCGCCGCCGTCGCCCCGGCCGCCGCGCTGAACGGCGCCAGGACGTAGGTGCCCACTGACAGCGGCGAGGTCACCTTGAGCACCCGCAGCATGTGCAGGAAGCGCTCGGGCCGGCCGAGGTCGTGGATGAGGAAGACCACCGAGAGGATCGAGCCGCCACCCGCGGTCAGCCGCGCGGTGCGGGTCAGCGCCGGCCGGTCGGTGACGTCGGCCAACGCACCCAGGATCGCCGAGGACCCGGCCGCGCCGCCGAGGAACAGGTAGAGCGGGACGTCGGGCGACTTCCACACCGGCGTCTTGACGATCTGCCGGCCGTAGTACGAGGTGAACTCGACGTCGTCGACCATCGCGACCTCGCCGCGCCCCCGGCCCCCGCCGCCCTTCCGGCGCCTCTTGCCCGTCCGCTGCGTCGCCGGGCCGGAGTCGGCCTGGCGCCAGCCGGCGCCCGGGCTGGTGATCCCGCCGGTCACCGGGGCCGCCGGGAACCGACAACCGCCGTGACGGCCACCCCGACCATCATCAGCGCCGCCTTGCCGGCCGCCTTCCACATGGCGGGCAGGTCGCGGGTCGTGACGATCGGGTCCGGCGGTAGGCCGTAGACCTCGGGCTCGTCGAGCAGCAGGAAGAACGCGCCGTCACCGCCGACGCCGTCGTTCTCGTCCCGGCCGTACAGCCGCGCCGTCTCCACGCCCTGCGCCTGCAGCGTCGCGAGCCGCGCGTCGGCGCGCTCCTGCAGCTCGTCGAGGTCGCCGAACTGGATCGACTGGGTGGGGCAGGCGGTCGCGCACGCCGGCATCAGCCCGTCGGTCAGCCGGTCGTAGCACATCGTGCACTTGAAGACCCGGCCGTCGTCCTTGCGCTGGTCGATGACGCCGTAGGGGCAGGCGGCGACGCAGTACCCGCAGCCGTTGCAGATGTCGCCCTGCACGACGACGGTGCCGAACTCGGTGCGGAACAGCGCGCCGGTCGGGCAGACGTCCAGGCACCCGGCGTGCGTGCAGTGCTTGCAGACGTCGGAGCTCATCAGCCACCGCACCTGCTTGTCCGCACCGCTCTGACCGGTCTGCGGGTCGAACTCGCTGAGCGCCTCGGCGTTGAGCACGCTGCTCTGCTGGGCGTTCGCGAGGCTGTCGGAGTCGCCCGAGGCGGCGACCGACGGGCCGTGGTCGTGCCGGTCGTCGCCCGGCCGGCCGAACGTCGGCATCGGCAGGTCGACCGCGCGGCTCTGCTCGATGAACGCCACGTGCCGCCAGGAGTTGGCGCCCAGCTGACCGGTGTTGTCGTAGGACATCCCGGACAGGCCCATCGCGTCCCGCACGCCGTGCGAGTCGTCCATCGGGAGGGTGTTCCACTCCTTGCAGGCGACCTCGCACGCCTTGCACCCGATGCACACCGAGGTGTCGGTGAAGAACCCGACGCGCTTCGGGTGCTCGGGCTCGTACCCGGCCTGCTCGGTCACGTCGGGCACCGGGCCGTAGAGCCGGTTGCCTGGGTCGCGCCCGGTGAACGCCGCGCTCGCGGAGCTGATGGTCACAGCGTCGAGCCCTCCCCCGCCTCGGCGTCGACCGGAGCGCGCCCGTTGACGCCCACCCGGCCTGACTCCACCCCGGCCCGGCGGCGGTAGCCCTCGACGAACTCCAGCAGCTCCGGTCCGCGCGGGCGGCGCCCGGGGACGATGTCCGCGGTGCTGACCTTGTCCTCCTGGATGTGCGTGTTGGGGTCCAGCGCGATGCCCAGCAGGTCGTTGGCGGAGTCGCCGGTCGACAGGCCGCTGTAGGACCAGTGGTACGGCATGCCGATCTGGTGCACGACCTGGCCGCCGCGCAGCCGGATCGGGCGCACCCGCTCGGTCACCAGCACCTTGGCCTCGATCGCCGTCCGGGCGCTGACCAGCGTGGCGTACTCGCCGTTGCGCAGCCCCCGCAGCTCGGCGAGCTCCGGGCTGACCTCGACGAAGAACTCCGGCTGCAGCTCCGACAGGTAGGGCAGCGTGCGGCTCATCCCGCCGGCCGTGTGGTGCTCGGTGAGCCGGTAGGTGGTCACCTGGAACGGGAAGACGGCGCTGCGCGAGGGGTTCTCCCGGTTCCACGGCCCCGGGATCCGCTCGACGGTCGGGTTCGCCTGCGTCTTGTACAGCGCGTTCTCGACCACCGACTCGACCGGTTCGTAGTGCGTCGGCAGCGGGCCGTCGACCACGCCGGACGGCGCGTACAGCCAGGCCTTGCCGTCGCCCTGCATGACGAACGGGTCGGTGCCGGCCAGCGCGTCCTGCGCCTTGGCGCCCTCCGGCGGCACGTAGTCCGGCCGCTTGGTCTTCTCGAAGTCGGGGACGTCGAGGCCGGTCCACTCGCCGGCGTCCTCGTCCCAGTAGACGTACTTCTTCCGCTCGCTCCACGGCTTGCCGTCGGGGTCGGCCGAGGCGCGGTTGTAGAGCATCCGGCGGTTGAGCGGCCACGCCCAGCCCCACTCGGAGGCGACCGGCCCCTGCTCCTTGCCCGGCTTGCGCCGGGCGGCCTGGTTGACCTCGTCGGCGTAGACGCCGGTGTAGATCCAGCAGCCGCCGGACGTCGAGCCGTCGTCCTTCATCTGCATGTAGGACGACAGCGCCCGGCCGTCGGGGCCCACGCCGTTGATCTCGCGCAGGACGGCGTCGGCGCTGGGGTCCTGGGTCTCGCCCTCGACCGGGTAGTCCCAGGTCAGGTCCAGCAGCGGGCGGTCCCGCGGGTCGGTGGAGTCCTTCAGCCGCTCGCGCAGGATCCGGCCGAGGTGGAAGTAGAACCACAGGTCGCTGCGGGCGTCGTTCGGCGGCTCGACCGCCTTGTGCCGCCACTGCAGCACCCGCTGGGTCTGGGTGAAGGTGCCTTCCTTCTCCACGTGCGTCGCCGCCGGCATGAAGAAGACCTCCGTGCCGATCGTCTCCGGCGCCAGCTCCCCGGTCTCGTGCTCCGGGCCCTCCTGCCAGAAGGTCGCCGACTCGATCATCTGCAGGTCGCGGACGACGAGCCAGTCCAGGTTGGCCAGGCCGAACCGGTTCATCCGGCCGTTCGGGTGGCCGACGCTGGGGTTCTCGCCGACGAGGAAGTAGCCCGAGACCTTCCCCTCGATCATGTCGGCGATCGTCCGGTAGGAGCTGTGGTCGCCGCTGATCCTCGGCAGGTAGTCGAAGGCGAAGTCGTTCTCCGGCGTCGCCGCGTCACCCCACCAGGCCTTGAGCAGGCTGACCATGTAGGCCCGCTTGTTGCCCCAGAACCCGGCCTTGCCGGCGGCGTCGGAGACGTACTCCTCGAGCGAGCCGTGCTGCGCGGCGTGCGGGTGCGGCAGGTAGCCCGGCAGCAGGTTGAACAGCGTGGGGATGTCGGTGGAGCCCTGGATGCTGGCGTGCCCGCGCAGCGCGAGGATCCCGCCGCCGGGGCGGCCGATGTTGCCCAGCAGCGTCTGCAGGATCGAGCAGGTGCGGATGTACTGCGCGCCCACGCTGTGCTGCGTCCAGCCCACCGAGTACACCCATGCCGTCGTCCGGTCGCGGTTGCTGTTGTCGGTGACCCACTTCGCGACCTGCTCGAACACCGCGGGCTCGATGCCGCAGACCTCGGCCACCATCTCCGGGGTGTAGCGGGCGTAGTGCCGCTTGAGGATCTGGAACACCGAGCGCGGGTGCTGCAGGGTCTCGTCGCGGTGCGGCTTGCTCGGGATCGGCGGCCCGCCGCTGCCGGCCGCCTGGGCGCGGTCGGACTTCTTGACGTCCGGGTCCTGCTCCTGGCGGTCCTGCTGCGCGGCCTCGGCCGGGTTGTCGGTCGCGGAGTCCTGCTCGCGCGGCTCGTACTGCCAGCTGGCCTCGTCGTAGGTGCGCGTCTCGGGGTCGAAGCCGGAGAACAGCCCGTCGGCGTCCTCGGCGTCGACGAAGTCGTCGCCCACGATCGCCGCGGCGTTGGTGTACGCGGCCACGTACTCCCGGAAGTACAGCTCGTTGCTGAGCACGTAGTTGATCAGGCCGCCGAGGAACGCGATGTCGGTGCCGATGCGCAGCGGCACGTGCAGGTCCGCGATGGCGCTGGTCCGGGTGAACCGCGGGTCGATGTGGATGATCTTGGCGCCGCGCGCCTTCGCCTCACCCACCCACTGGAAGCCGACCGGGTGGCACTCGGCCATGTTCGAACCCTCGATGACGATGCAGTCGGAGTTCGCGAGGTCTTCCAGGAAGTTCGTGGCACCGCCACGACCGAACGAGGCACCCAGACCGGGCACCGTCGCGGAGTGCTATATCCGGGCCTGGTTCTCGATCTGGATGGCACCCATGGCGCTGTACAGCTTCTTCATGAGGTAGTTCTCCTCGTTGTCGAGGGTCGCCCCTCCGAGGCTCGCTACTCCCATGGTGCGGTTGACGCGCTTGCCCTCGTGCTCGTCCTGCCAGCCCTTCCGCCGGGCCTCCAGGACGCGGTCGGCGATCATCTCCATCGCCGTGTCGAGGTCGAGGTCCTCCCACTCCGTCCCGTAGGGACGGCGGTACCGGACCGTGGTGACGCGGGTCGGGCTGGTGACCAGCTGCTTGCTCGCGCTGCCCTTGGGGCACAGCCGGCCCCGGCTGATCGGCGAGTCGGGGTCGCCCTCGATCTGGACGATCTTCTCGTCCTTCACGTACACGTTCTGACCACAGCCGACCGCGCAGAACGGGCAGACGCTCTTCACGACCTTGTCGGCGGTGGCCGTGCGCGACACCGTCGCCTCGGTCGCCTTGCTGCGGGCCGCGGCGCCGCGGCCGAACGGGTCCGCGCCGGTGAGCTGCCGGTACACCGGCCAGCTGTCGAGCCACGTCTTCACCCCGGTCATGCTGCCACCGCCGCCGGGATCCGGCACGACGACGGCCGCTCGGTCACCGGGACCCTCGAAGCGAGGACGGCGACCAGGCCGGTCAGCCAGCCGCCGCGATGAGACGTCGCCGACGAGCCGGCGGAGCACGCCGCCACCCTGCCGCACGAGGCGCGCGCTCGGGGCCCCGCTCGGGGCGGACCCGGCGGTACGGTCCCGCGGCATGGCGAGGGAGCCCGATCCGCGGGGGCCCGGCCGCGGCCTGCCCGTCCCCAGCCGGACCGAGGGCCTGATCCTGGCGGTCCTGCTGCTGGTGACGGCCGCCGTCGTCGGCTTCGCCGCGTGGCAGGCCGCGAGCCGCACACCGGGGCCCTCCGGTCCGTACGAGTACGTCCCCGCCTTCGCGCCCGGGTCGACGCAGGTGCCGGCACCGGCGGCGCCGAGCACCCCGCCGCCGGCACCGGTCCCGGCCGCGCAGCCCGTCCTGGCGTTCTACGGCGACTGGTACGTCTCGGGCACCGACGAGGGCGGGCGCGGGCCGGCGGGCTGGCCCGCGATCCTCAGCGCGCGGACCGGCGCCGTCGGCACCGAGCCGCACGCCGTTCCGGACGCCGGCTACGTCACGGCGTCCGCCGTCTCGGGCGACACCTTCGTCTCCCTCGCCGAGGAGCTGCCCGAACCGGACGCGGACGTGACGGTGGTCCTGGGTGGGCGCAACGACTACCGGGCGACGTCGTCGGAGATCACCGCCGCCGCGCTCCGGGCGTACGACGCCATCCGCGTCGCCGCTCCGCAGACCGAGCTGCTGGTCGTCGGCCCCGTCTGGGACGGCGCCACCGTGCCGCAGGAGCTGCTGGTCGTGCGCGACGCCCTGCGCCGGGCGACCACCGAGGCGGGCGTGACCTTCGTGGACCCGCTGGAGGAGCGCTGGTTCGCCGGCGGGGCGGGCCTGATCGCCGGCGACGGGATCAGCCCGACCGACCAGGGGCACCTCCAGCTCGCCGACCGGATCGAACCGGCCCTCCGGCAGCTGCTCGCGGGGTGACGGGCCGGCGTCGCGGTGCTGCGGAGCGAGCGGCCACCCGATCGGGCGGTCGTCCCCGTGGTGCGCGGCGACGGCCCGTACGTTGACGCCCATGAGCCGGGCGGCCGCGGGCATCACGCTGGGCTGCTACGTCCTCGCGCTCGCCGCGCTCACGCTCGGGGCGTCGCCCCAGCCGGCGCTGAGCTGGGTGACCGACGCCCTGAACCACGACCTCGGCCTGCAGGAGCTCACCCGCACCGACGTCGAGCGCAGCGCCAACGTCCTGCTCTTCGTGCCCGCCGGCCTGCTGCTGTGCTGTCTGCTGCCGCGGACCAGCCGCTGGCTGGTGTGGCTGCTCTGCGTCGCCGTGTCGGTCGGGGTCGAGGCGGTCCAGCTGATCCTGCCCGGGCGCGACGCCACGCCCGTCGACGTCGTCACCAACACGACCGGGGCCGCGCTCGGCGTGCTGCTGCACGCCGTGCTGCCCCGCCGTCACAAGCCCGGGCTCCCGCACCGGCGGCCGTAGAAGGACTCGCTGCCGGCTGTGGCGGCAGGGGCCCGTGGGCGACCACGGGCCCCTGCTGTCAGCGCTACTTCTTGCCGGAACCCTTGGCAGAGGCGAAGTGGCTCACGCACTCGCCCTGGTTGCGGAACTCGGGCTTGGTGCTGGTCGCCCACCCGCCGCGCTTGCACTCGTCCTTGCCCGCGAGGACGACGTGCTCACCGAAGACGTAGGTGTCACCGGCGAACGTGATGGCGTTCAGCACGCCGTCGCCCTTGACCCCGGAGCCCAGGGAGAAGCCGAAGGCGGTGACGTCCGCGGCCGGGAAGGCAGCCCGCCACTGGTCGAGCGTGCCGTGCCACTGGCTGCCCGAGCCACCGCCGTCGACGGGGGCGCTCGCCTTGACGAACGGCTGCGCGGCGTTGTTGAGCCACCAGTCCTTGCCGTACACGCCGGGCTCGCCGATGAGGATGCCGTCCGCGTCGCCGTCGCCGTCGAAGTCGACGACCAGCTGGAAGCCCGGCACACCACCGGCCGTGCTCGTGTAGTCGAGAGCCGGCTCGCCGGCCTCGGCCAGCGGCGTGTCCGTGGCGACGTACTCGGCAACCTTGTCGGAGCTCGTGCTGCCCTCGGTCCAGAGGCGCAGGCCGGTGCCCTGGAGCTCGTAGTGCCCCGTCGCACGGGTGTCGGACAGCGCCGGGACGAAGTCGTCGGGCACGAAGATCGTCTCCGTGGAGGCGGCCTGCGCGGGCCCTCCCACCAGGAGTCCCATGCCGAGCGCGACCCCGCTCACGATGCCGATACGTCGCTTCACGTGCCATCCCTCCGTCGTCGCGCACGGACCCCGTCGCCGGCGCAGATCACGGGGACCGTAGCGGCGCCTCCGCCGTCGCCGGGCGAGCCGCACCGCTGCTGGGGCGCGTGGGGAGGACGAGGTCAGACGAGGACGTCGCCCTCGAGGTCCAGCCCGAGAGCCGCGGCGGCGCCGGCGGCGACGAGCCAGAAGCCGATGCTCAGGTAGCGCCGCACGCCCTCGGCCGGCTGGTGCACGTGCTGCATGGCGTCCCCCTTCGTCGCAGAGGCCGAAGCTACGGCTCCCGGCAGGTGGACGCCCGACGACTGGGACGGGTGTGACGGACGGGGCGCACCGCACCCGAGCCGTCACAGAGCACAGTTCCCACCGGGGCACCCCGTGGTCACCCCGGTGGGAACTGCAGGTCGGACGGGGGTCGCCCCCCGGGTGCGTCAGCGCGCGGCGCCGTCCCGCTGCACGGCGTCGAAGACGAACGCGAAGGTGCTGCGCTGGTCCTGCATCGCGTCGCCGCCGGTGGTCGGGAAGGCAACGGTGACCAGCAGGTGGTCGGTGGTGCCGGCCGCGAGGCTGCGGGCCCCGGTCAGCGCCGTCTCGTTCACGATCGGCCCCTCGTACAGCGGCACCGACCCGCCGGCGCAGGAGTAGCTGCCCCACGACCCCGTCCAGGGCGTGGCGCACGAGTCGAGCTCCAGCTGCAGGCCGTGGACCGGCTCGGTGTCGAGCTTGCTGGACGCGGTCGCGTAGGACTTGAGCACCAGCGAGCCCAGGTCGACGTCGCCGCTGTTGCGCAGGTCCAGCGGCACCGCGATGGCGTCGCCGGGCAGCATGTTCGGCAGCGGGACGGCGAACGGCGGCGGCGCCGAGCCGTCGGTGAAGGAGACGTCGACGGAGAGGACGCCGGTGTCCGCGCCGGCGTCCACCGCCTCGGTGCTGCCGGTGAAGCCACCGAAGGTGCCCAGCCCGGCGACGGCTGCGGCCGCGCCGACGACGGCGACGGAGCCGGCGATCCTCACGGCGCCGGCGATGCGGGTCTTCGTGCTCATGCTCGGGTCCTCCAGGCTGCGGGAGCGGCTGGTCCGCTCCGTGCTCGCCTCCGACCCTGACCGGCCTCCCGCACGGCCGGCTCGACGGTTCCGCAAGGGATCCGCAAGATGCGGCCCCCCCGCTTTTCCGCGGAAGAGCGGGCTGCTTCTCCGCGGAAGAGCGGGACAGGGGTCAGGTGAGGTCGGCCTGGAGGAGCAGGGTGTCCAGCCACCGCCCGTGCTTCATCCCCACCGCGCGCAGCCGGCCGGCCTCCGCGAAACCGAGCGCCTCGTGCAGCCGCAGGGACGACGGGTCGCCGCTGTCGGTGACCACCGCGACCACCTGGCGCACCCCCGCCGCCCGCGCCGCCTCCAGCAGCGCGCCGAGCAGCGCCCGCCCCGTGCCGCGGCCGGTGCGCCCGGGCGCGAGGTAGATGGTGTCCTCGACGGTCTGCCGGTAGGCCGGCTTGATCCGCCAGGGCGCCACGTACGCGTACCCGGCGACACCCTCGTCGTCCTCGGCGACCAGGAACGGCCAGCCGGCGGCGGCGAGGTCGGCGAGCTTCGCCGTCCACCACGCAGCGTCGGGCGCCTCGAGGTCGAAGGTCGCCACGCTGTGCTCCACGTAGTGCGCGTAGATGCGGGCCAGCGCCGCGGCGTCCTCCGCCGTCGCCGGGCGGATCCGGGGTGCCACCGTCGCGTCCACGGCGGTCGACCCTAGGCCGGTGACGCCGCTCACCGCGGGCCCGCCGGCCGCTCCCCCCGAAGGGGTGAGGACCGGTCGGCGGCGCTACGGGGCTGCGCTGCACGGGCCGACAACCAGCGTGTGACCACCACGACCGGCCCGGGGCCGTCCCCGGCCGCCTCCCCGGTCGCGCCGCCCGGTGGGCGCGCCGCGGTCGTCGTGGTCGGGCTCGTGCTCGCCGTCGGCGTCCTGCTGTTCCTGCAGGCCTCGCCCGGCGTGCTGGTCGCCACCGCCGGCTCCCTGGTCGTGCTCGCCGTCCAGCTGCGGCTGTGGCACCGCCAGCACCGGCTCGCCGCCGCCCTGCAGCGCAGCCAGAACTCGCTGCGCACGCTGGTGCGCAGCAGCGTCGACCCGGTCGTCATCCTCGACGACCACCTGCGCGTCACCTTCGCCTCCGAGGCCGCCGGCGACCTGCTCGGCCTCGACGCCGCCGCCCCCGCGGGCGTGCTGGTCACCGACACCGTCCACCGCGACGACCGCGCCGCCCTGCTCGGCGCCCTGCTCGGCGGCAGCACCGAGCCCGCCGTCCGCACCGCCCGCATCCGGCGGGACGACGGCGGCTGGCGGCTGGTCCAGATCACCGTCCGCGACCTGCGCGGCGACCCCGACGTCGGTGCGCTGGTGCTGCACTGCCGAGACGTGAGCCCGAGCGCCCCTGCCCCCGGCGCCGACTCCGAGCTCCTCGAGCTCGCGCTCACCGACCCGGTCACCGGCCTGCCCAACCGCACCGCGCTGATCCGGCGCCTGGGCGAGCTGCAGCGCGGACCGCGCAACCGCAGCTTCGCCATGGCCCAGATCGGCATCAGCGGCTGGGGCCCCGACGTCCTCTCCCCCAGCGAGGAGGCGACGGTGCTGCGCGCGCTCACCTCGCGCCTCAGCCGCGGGCTGCGGACCGAGGACTGGCTGGCCCGCGGCACCGACGGCGACTTCGTCGTCCTCGTGCAGGGCACCGTGGCCGACGCCGAGGTGGTCGCAGCGAGGCTCATCGGCACCGTCGGCCGGCTGGCCACCCCGACCGGCACCGTGCCGCTCACCGCCGCGGCCGGCGTCAGCTCGCTGACCCCCGACATCGACCCCGGCGAAACCCTGCGGCACGCCGACCTCGCCCTGCGCAGCGCCCGCCGCGCCGGCGACGGCTGCGTGCACCGCTACGACGACGCCCTGCGCGCCGAGCAGGACCGGCGCAGCGTGCTGCGCACCGACCTCGACGGCGCCCTCGAGCGCGGCGAGCTGCGGCTGGTCTTCCAGCCCGTGGTGGACGCCGTCCTGCAGCGCACCGTCACCGTCGAGGCGCTGCTGCGCTGGCGGCACCCCGTCCTCGGCGACGTCTCCCCCGTGGAGTTCGTGCCGCTGGCCGAGGAGTCCCCGCTCATCACCGGCATCGGCCGCTGGGTGCTGCTCGAGGCCTGCCGCACCGTGGCCGCCCTCGACGACGGCGACCTGTCCGTCGCCGTCAACGTCTCGGCCCGCCAGGTGCGCAGCGGCGACCTGGTGCCCGACGTCCTCGCCGCCCTGGAGGACAGCGGCCTGCAGCCCTCGCGGCTGATCGTCGAGCTCACCGAGTCGGTGCTGCTGGACGACGCGCACGTGGTCGAGGACCTCGGCGTGCTGCGCCGGATCGGCGTCCGCATCGCCGTCGACGACTTCGGCACCGGCTGGTCCTCGCTGGCCTACCTGGTCGGCATGCCCGTCGACGTCCTGAAGATGGACCAGTTCTTCCTGGCCGACGTCGAGCACGACCCGGCCCGCCGCGCGATGTGCCGGGCGGTGCTGCAGCTGGGCGCGAGCCTGGACCTGCCGGTGATCGTCGAGGGCGTCACCACGCCGGTGACGCTGGCGATCCTCCGCGACATGGGGCACCGCTACCTGCAGGGCTTCCTGCTCTCCCGGCCGCTGGAGGCCGAGCACCTGGCCGACGGCGCGCCGAGGGCCGCCGACGCGCTGCGCGCCGCCACCCTCCCGGCCTGACCGACCGCTCCTCCGGGAGCACCCGGGTCCTGCGTCAGGGATCTCCCCCGTTCGGGGCCGCGTCGCTGGGTTCCGTCACCCCACCAGCGAATACTGGCGCCGTGGGATCGCCCCGGCTGCACTTCCTCGGCCACTCGACGGTGCGCGTCGAGCTGGCCGGGCGCACGGTGCTCACCGATCCCCTGCTCACCGCCTCGGTCGGCCCGCTGCGCCGGGTGGTGCCGGTGCCCGGCGCCGCCTCCTGGGCGGGGGTGGACGTCGTCCTGCTCAGCCACCTGCACGCCGACCACCTGCACCTGCGCTCGCTGCGCCTGCTGGACGCCGGCACCCGCTTCGTCGTCCCCCGCGGCGCCGGTGCGTGGTTCCGGCGGCAGGGGTTCGCACGGGTCGACGAGATCTCCGTCGGCGAGACGCTGACCGACGGCGCGCTGCGGATCACCGCCGTGCACGCCGCGCACAGCGGGCACCGCTGGGGCCCGCGGCTCACGGCCGGCCCCGACGCCTGCGCCGTCGGGCACCTGCTGGAGGGCGCGGGCAGCACGGTCTACGTCAGCGGCGACACCGCCCTGCACGACGGCATGCACCTGCTCGGCGTGCGGGGCGTCGACGTCGCCGTGCTCCCGGTCTGGGGCTGGGGTGCCGACCTGGGTCCCGGCCACCTCGACCCGCTGGAGGCGGCCGAGGCCGTGGCCCGGCTCCGGCCGCGGACCGCCGTCCCGGTGCACTGGGGCACGCTGGCGCCGGCCGGCAGCACCACGCTGCCGACGCCGCTGCGCGCCCGGATGCGCCGGCTGCTGGTGGAGCCGCCGCTCGCCTTCGCCCGCGAGGTCGCCCGCCGCGGACTGGCCACCGACGTGGCGGTGGCCCGGCCCGGCTCGCCGGTGCCGCTGCTGCCGGGGGTGCCGTCGTGAGCGCGGTCGCCGCGGCCGCCGAGGGGACGTCGGTCGGCTACCCGCTGCTGTTCGGCGGCGTGCTGCTGGGCTCGGTGGTGCCGGTCGTGCCCACCGGCGCGGTCGTCGGCTCGGCGGCGGCCTTCGCGATGACCAGCAACGACCTCGGCCTGCCGACCGTGCTCGCGCTGGCCACCCTCGCCGCGCTGCTCGGTGACCTGACCACCTTCGCGGTGTGCCGGTTCGGCGGGCCGGCCGCGGTGCGCTGGGTGGCGCGCGGGCAGCACGCCGAGCGGCTCGAGGAGGTACGCGACCAGTTCCGCCGGCACGGCTGGCAGATCCTCGTCGTCGGCCGGCTGCTGCCCGCGGGCCGCATCCCGGTGCTGCTGGCGGCCGGCGCGCTCAGCTACCCGTGGCGGCGGCTGGTGCCGGCGCAGCTCGTCGCCTGCCTGCTGTGGGCGGTGGCCTACGCGCTGCTCGGCGTGGCCAGCGGCGGCGTCTTCGACTCCCCGCTGGTCGCCGTCCTCATCGCGACGCTGCTCGTGCTGCTGGTCGGCGGGCTGCTCAACCTCGTCGCCGCGCGCCGGCGCCGCCGCCGGCCGGTGCCCGGCCCGCCGGTCCCGGAGCCCGAGCCCGCTCCGAGCGACGCCCGGTGAGCGCGCCCGCCGGCGGCCGGGTCCTGCGGGCCGGCCGGACCCTGGCCCGCGTCCTGCTCACCTGGGCGCTGGCCACCGGCGCGCTGATCACGCTGGACACCTGGCTCACCGGCTTCGCCATGCGCGAGTGGTGGCAGCCGCCGGTCGCCGCGCTCCTGCTCGGCCTGCTGACCGCGGCCGTCTGGCCGCTCGTGCTGCGGGTGGCGCTGCCGTTCGCCTTCCTCACCCTCGGGGTGGGCGGCTTCCTGCTGCTCGGCGCCGGCGTGCTGGGCATCTTCGCCGCCATCCCCGGCGTCGAGGTGCGCAGCTTCACGACCTCCGTGGTGGTCGCCGTCGCCATGGCCGGCGTCTCCGGGCTGATCAACAGCCTGCTCGCCGTCGACGAGGACGAGATGTTCTTCCGGCGCGCCCGCCGCCGCGCGCCCGCCCAGCCCGCGGACGGACCGCTGCCCCCGGGCGTGCTCTTCCTGCAGATCGACGGCCTGGGCTACGACATCGCCCGCCGCGCCGTCCGGGACGGCTCGATGCCGACGCTGGCCGCCTGGCTGCGCTCGGGCAGCCACGTGCTCACCTCGTGGCACACCGACTGGAGCTCGCAGACCGGCGCCAGCGTCTGCGGCATCCTGCACGGCTCCAACCACGACGTCCCGGCCTTCCGCTGGTACGAGAAGGAGCGCGACCGGCTGGTCCAGGTCTCCAGCCCCCGGGACGCCGCCGAGATCGAGCGCCGGCACTCCGACGGCCGCGGGCTGCTCGCCGGCGGTGGCGCCGGGCGGGGCAACCTGTTCACCGGCGACGCCCGCCACGTCAGCTTCACCATGAGCTCGCTGCCCTACGTCGTCCCGGCCGAGGCCCGGCGGCGCAGGCGGGGCCGCGTCGGCGCCGGCTACTACGCCTACTTCGCGAACCCGGCCAACGCGGTGCGCACGCTGGGCGTCGCCCTGGTCGACGTCGTCCGCGAGCTGCGTGCCGCCGCCGAGCAGCGCCGCGCCGACGTCCGGCCGCGGGTGCCTCGCGGCGGGCTCTACCCCCTGGCCCGCGCCGGGACGACGGTGCTCGCGCGCGACGTCGTCGTCTCGGCGCTGCTGGAGGACCTGCTCGCCGGGCGGCCGGTGATCTACGCCGACTTCCTGGGCTACGACGAGGTCGCCCACCACTCCGGCGTCGAGCGGTTCGACACCCTCGGCGTGCTGCGCAGCATCGACCAGCAGATCGGCCGGCTGCACCGCGCCGGCTCGCTGGGCCCCCGGCAATACCACCTGGTCTGCCTCTCCGACCACGGGCAGACGCAGGGCTGGGCGTTCGCCGACCGGTTCGGCTACTCCATCGAGGAGCTGGTCGGCTCGCTGTGCGGCGCCCCCGTCGAGGCACGGCGCCGGCACCTCTCCGGACCGAGGGACAGCCGGCGGACGGCGGAGGGCTGGCAGATCGGCGCCGCGCTGGCCGAGGGCGGCGGGCCGATCGCGCGGCGGCTGCGGCAGCGGGCCGAGGCGGCCGCGTCGCGCGGCGAGCTGCCGCCGGCGGTCGGCGACGCCGAGGTGCCGCAGGTGGCGCCGGGGGTGGTGTGCGCGGTCTCCGGGCACACGGCGTCGGTCTCGTTCTCGGGGATCCCCGGCAGGGCCACGCTGGAGGAGATCGAGCAGCGCTGGCCGCACCTGCTCCCGGGGCTGGTGGACCACGACGGCGTCGGCTTCGTGCTGGTGCACTCCGCGGAGTTCGGCCCCGTCGTCCTCGGGCGGGAAGGGCTGCACCGGCTGCGCTCGGAGGAGGTGATCGGCACCGATCCGCTGCTTCCGTACGGCCCGCATGCCGCAGCGCTGGTCGCCCGCGCGTCGACCTTCCCGCACTGCCCCGACCTGGTCATCAACAGCCGGTACGACCCGGACACCGACGAGGCCTCGGCGTTCGAGCCGCACGTCGGGTCGCACGGCGGGCTCGGCGGGCCGCAGCAGCGCGGCTTCCTCGCCTACCCCGCGTCCTGGGCCGCCCCCGGGGAGATCGTCGGCGCCGAGCACCTGCACCGGGTGCTGCGCGGCTGGCTCACCGACCTGGGCCACCCCGAGCCGACCGGCGAGGGCGCGGCCTTCGGCGAGCAGAGCCCGACCGCGCTCGCCGACGAGGTGCCGGTCAGCGCGCCCCGTTGACGCGAGTGGACGCCCGGCGAGGAGTGCGGAACGGGCGGGTGAACACCCTCACAGGGCAGTGGTGCGAAGCCGGATCGTGGTCGACAGTGAGGCGATGCGACCCGACGCCCGCGCCTGGTTCTCCGGCCGCACCACCTCCGCTCCCTCACTCGACGCCGTCGACGCCGACGCCCTGGTCGCGGCCAAGCGGCGCACCGGCACCCGGGTCAGCGTCGTCCTGCCGGCCCGCAACGAGGAGGCGACGGTCGGGCTGCTCGTGGGCGACGTCGTCGAGCGCTGGATGCACCGCACCCGCCTGGTCGACGAGCTGCTCGTCGTGGACTCCGACTCGACCGACGCCACCGCCGACGTCGCCCGGGCCGCCGGCGCCGACGTCGTCGCCACGACCGAGGTGCTGCCCGCGCACGGCACCCGGCCCGGCAAGGGCGAGGCGCTGTGGAAGTCGCTGGCCGCCACGACCGGCGACGTCGTCGTCTTCCTCGACTCGGACCTCAAGGGCGACGTCAGCCACTACGTGCCCGGGCTGCTCGGGCCGCTGCTGACCGAGCCGCAGGTGCAGTTCGTGAAGGGCTGCTACACCCGGCCGCTGGAGATCGACGGCGTGAGCGTGCCCTCCGGCGGCGGGCGGGTGACCGAGCTGACCGCGCGGCCGCTGCTCAACGCGCTGTGGCCGGAGCTCGCCGGGTTCGTGCAGCCACTGGGCGGGGAGTACGCCGGGCGGCGGGCGGCGCTCGAGCAGGTGCCCTTCGCCGGCGCGTACGGCGTGGAGATCGGCCTGCTGATCGACCTGCTGGAGCTGGTCGGGCTGGGCGGGCTGGCCCAGGTCGACCTCGGCGTCCGCCGGCACACCTCGCAGAGCCAGGAGGCGCTGGGCGCGATGGCCGGGCAGGTCGTCTCGACCGTGCTCGCCCGCGCCTCCCGCACCGGGGCGCCGGCCGCCAGCGGGCTGCTCACCCAGTTCCGGCACGACGGCGAGGGCTTCGTGCCGCGCAGCACCGCCGTCGCCCTCGACGAGCGCCCGCCGATGGGCACCGTGCCCGAGTACCGCGCCCGCGCCGCCGGCCTCGCGGGCTGACCTCTCGGCGGGTCCAGCGCTCCCTGTCGCGGTGCAGCCGCGGTGCGGGGGAGGATCGCACCGTGCCGGTCGCTCCTCCCGTCCCACCCCGTTGACCGCCGTGGAGGTCGTCGCGCACCGCGGTGCCACCGCCGAGGCGCCCGAGCACACCATGGCGGCCTACCGCCAGGCTGCGGCCGTCGGTGCCGACGCCGTCGAGTGCGACGTGCGGCTGACCCGGGACGGCGTCCTCGTGTGCGTGCACGACCGGCAGATCCGGCGCACCTCCAACGGCCGCGGCGTCGTCTCCGCGCTGCACCTGGCCGAGCTCGAGCAGTTCCAGTTCGGCGCGCGCAAGCCGCGGGCCAGGGGGCGCAGCCGCTGGGCCGACGACGAGATCCTGTCGGTGACCGACGAGCCGGACGTCGAGAACGGGCTGGTCCTCACCCTCGACCGGCTGCTGGAGTACATCACCGCGACGCCCGGCAGCCTCCGCCTGGCGATCGAGACCAAGCACCCGACCCGCCACACCCGCAAGGTCGAGGAGGCGCTGGTCACCTGCCTGCGCCGCTACGGGCTGCTCGGCGACGACGGCCCGGTGCAGTGGGCCGGCCAGCCCGCCGTCCGGATGATGAGCTTCTCCCAGCTCGCCGTCCGCCGGATGGCCGAGCTGGCACCGGGGATCCCGACCGTCCAGCTGATCGGCAAGCGGCTGCGCCCGGTCCGCCGCGAGCTGCTGCTGGGCGGCGCGACCGCGATGGGCCCCGGCATCGCCCTGCTCCGCGCCGACCCGGGCTTCGTCGCCGACGCCCACGCCGCCGGCAAGCAGGTGCACGTGTGGACGGTCAACCGGCCGGCGGACATGGACCTGGCCAACCGGCTCGGCGTCGACGCGGTCATCACCGACCACCCCGACGAGATGCTGCGCCGCCTGGGCCGCGGGACATCCGCCGCGTCCTGACCCTGCCTTTCCGCGTAAACGCGGCCAGCTTTTTCGCGAAGAAGCAGATCAGAGCAGGTCGAGGTCGTCCAGGGCGGCGGTGAGGTCGGCCGGGGTGTCGTAGACGCCCAGGGCTCCCGCGTCGCGCAGCTCGTCGTCGCCGAACCCACCGGAGCGGACCACGATCGCCGGCATCCCCGCGTTCTTCGCCGCCTCGACGTCGTAGACCGAGTCGCCGATGACGACGCTCGGGGCGTCCACCGGCTCGCCCACCTTCTCCAGCGCCACCTGCAGCAGGTCCGGCGCGGGCTTGGTGTTCTCGACGTCGTCGCTGGTGGTCCAGGCGTCGGCGAGCTCGCGGGCGTCGAGCAGGTCCAGCGCGCGGTCGACGTGGTGCGGCTTCCCCGAGCTGGCCAGCACCACCCGGTGCCCGCGCTCCTTGAGCGCCACGACGAGCTCGCGCGCGCCGGGCAGCAGCGCGGTCTCGCCCATCATCGGGTCGACCTCCTCGACCCACCGCTCGCGGGCGGCGTCGCCGATCCGCCGCTCGACCTCGTCCCCGCCCAGGGCGGCGACGAGCTGGTCGCCGCCCATGCCGATGAGCCGGTGGATGCGCCACACCGGGTAGGTCTCCCCCAGCGCGCGGAACGCCCGGTACCAGGCGAGCGCGTGCTGGTAGTTGGTGTCGACGAGGGTGCCGTCGACGTCGAGGACGGCGATGCGGGGGGAGCTCATGGCCCCGGAGCTGCCCAGGCCCATCCGTCCTCAACCGACTCCCTGCCTTTCCGCGGAGAAGCGCGCCGCGATACCGCGGAAAAGCAGGGGATCAGCCGGCGTGCACGAGCAGGCCGCGGACGATCTCGCCGGCCGCCTGGTCGCGGTAGCCCTGGTTCAGCTCGTCGAGGGAGTACCGGCGGGTGATGAGCCGGTCGAGCTCGAGGCGGCCCTCCTCGTGCATCTGCAGCAGCCGGGGGATGTCGGTGCGCGCGTTGCACGAGCCGTACAGCGAGCCCTGAATGCGCTGCTCGTAGACGGTGGCCATCGGCCCGTTGAGTGAGAGCCGGCCGTCCTGCGGCTCGTCGGGGAGGGCGGTGAGCACCATCGTCCCGGCCTTGCCCAGGCACGAGAGGGCCCCGGCGTAGTTCTCGGCGGTCAGCTTGCCGACGGTGAGGACGACGACGTCGGCACCCGTGCCCCGCGACAGCTCGCGGGCCAGACCGGCCGCCTCCTCGGCGCCGGCCACCGTGCGCGTCGCGCCGAGCGACTCGGCGAACTCCCGCTTCATCGCGACCGGGTCGACGCCGATGACGTGCAGCGCCCCGGCGTGCACGGCGCCCTGCACCGCGTTCGCTCCCACGCCGCCCAGGCCGACCACGACGACGGTGTCGCCGGGCATCACGCCGCCCGAGTACACCGCCGAGCCCCAGCCGGTGGGCACGCTGCAGGCGAGCAGCGCCGCGGTGTCCAGGGCCACCGACGGGTCGATCCGCACGCACGAGAACTCGCTGAGCACCGAGTGCCGGGCGAACGCCCCGACCATGCAGAACCCGCCCAGCGGCTGCCCGTCGAGCCGGAAGGGGAAGCTCCCCGAGGGCAGCTGGCCGGTGCCGATGGTGGCGCCCTTGTCGCAGAGGTTGGACTTGCCACGGGCGCAGTACCGGCACAGCCCGCAGGCGGGCAGGAAGCTGGTGATGACGTGGTCGCCCGGCGCCACCGTGGTGACCCCCGCGCCCACCGCCTGGACCACGCCGGACCCCTCGTGCCCGCCCACGATCGGCCGCACCCCGGGGCCGTGGCGCAGGTGCTCGTCGGAGTGGCACATGCCCGCGTAGGCCATCTCGACCAGCACCTCACCGGGCCCGGGGTCGATCAGGTCGAGCTCGACGATCTCCCAGTCGGCTCCGGCCTCGCGCATCACAGCTGCCCTGGTCCGCACCCGCGTCTCCTCCGTGCTCGTCCTCACACCGTCGCGCCATCGTGCCCGACGCGGTCCGGGGCGACGGCAGGGCTCGGGCCGCGGCTGGTCGCGGAGTGCGGCACGATCGCGCCGTGCCCCTCCCCCCGCCGTCCGACGAGCCCGCCAGCAGCGCCACCGAGGCGTGCCCGGGCTGCGGAGCGGTCCTGGCGCCGGGGCCCGACGACGCGGCGACGCACCCCGGCGCCTCGCCCTCGTGCGCCCGGCTGTTCGAGGTGACGCTGCGCGGCCTGCGCGAGGAGGCGGCCACCGAGGCCGGCGCCGCGGCCACCATGCGCCTGGCCGAGGCCGCCTACGACGTGCAGCACGCCGGCGCCGACGAGCCGCAGCCCGGCGCGCTCGACCGGCTCGCCGCAGAGCTCGGCGCGCCCGCACCCGTTCGCCGCGCGCGGCCCGCGCGCGGGTGGACGACGACGATCGCCGACGTCGCCGCCGACCTCGACGTGATCGACCTCGACGTGCTGGTCGGGAGCTGGGCCCGCGCGGTGCTGGACGACAGCACGAGCCGGTGACGTCGCGCACCGGACGGAACCGTCCGACCCGGGCTGCGATCGCCACGTTCTGTGCCTACACTCATACGGTGAGTGATCTTGGGGACCGGCGCGCGCAAAAGAAGGCACAGACGCGGGAGTTGGTCCGGGCGACCGCGCACCGCCTGTTCGCCGCCCGCGGCTTCGACCAGGTCACCATCGCCGACGTCGCGCGCGAGGCCGAGGTGGCGGTGCAGACGGTCTTCAACCACTTCGCCACGAAGGAGGACCTCTTCTTCGACGGCCGCGCGCCGTGGGTCGAGGGCCTCGCGGCCGCGGTGCTCGAGCGCCCGGACGGCGTCTCCCCGCTGACGGCGCTGCGCGCCCAGCTGCTCGAGCTGACCACGACCCAGATCGGCGCGCTCGCCACCCCGGAGGAGCGCTGCTTCCGGGACACCGTGGACGCCTCGGAGACGTTGCGCGCCTACGAGCGCACGCTGGTCTTCACCGCCGAGCGCCGGCTCGCCGTCGCGCTGCTGACCGCGTGGCGGAACAGCGACGCCGCACCCCCGAACCCCGAGGTCTCCGCCCCGCTCACCGCCGCCATCTGGCTGGGCGCCGTGCGGGTCCTCATCGTCGAGAACCGCCTGCGCGTGAAGGAGGGCGTCGACGCCGGCGAGGTGGCCGCGACGGTGGAGCAGCTCGGCGACCGGCTGCTGAGCCACCTGCAGGCCGGCGCCCAGATCTTCGACGGGCTGCTCTCCGCGACGGCGTCGTCGAAGGACCTCGCCGAGGACCGCCGGGCCGGCTGATCCGCCGCCCTCAGCCGACGAGCCGCAGGTCCTCCGGCTCCACCAGCGGGCAGAGCACCTCGTCGACCACGCGGTCGACCTGGTCGGCCAGCACCGCGCCGTCACCGGCCGCGGTGAAGCGCTGCCACCAGAACGCCTCGAGCACCGAGTGGAGCAGCGCCAGGCGGTCGTCCTCGATCGGCTCGCCCCGCGCCTCCGCCCGCGCGGCGATGAGGCCGACCGCCTCGTGCAGCGGCCCGACCAGCGCCTCGTCCAGCCCCGCCCGCAGCTGCTCGTCGTAGCGGGCGGCGCCGACCAGGCTGGCCGCGGCGCGCTCCTCGCGGTCGAGCGGGACGGTCCAGCGGTCGGCCAGCGAGCGCAGGTCGCCGCGCAGCGAGCCGGTGTCCTCGGGCGTGGGCACCAGCCGGAAGCGGCCCACCGCGGCGTGCGCCAGGGCGGCCATGGTCGGCCAGCGCCGGTAGATCCCCGCCTTGCCGGCACGGGCGCGGGCCGCGACGCGGTCGCTGTTGAGCCGCCCCCAGCCCTCGTCGGCCAGGATGTCGACCGCCACGGCCAGGAGCTGCTCGGAGAGCTCGGCGCTGAGCGGTCTGCCGGGAGTACCGCTCACGAGGAGGCCCCGGGCCTGCGGGTGATCTGCACCGCGACATCTTGGCGTGACGGTGGAGTCACCACAATGACCCGGCGCCGGATTCCTCCTGCCGGGTCCGAAAACGTCCGCGCAGGTGGGAGGCGGGGTCCGGGGTGTCAGGCCCCGGCGGCGGGCTGCACCTCCACGCGGATGCCCGCGCCGTCGCCGGAGAGCCGGCCCTCGCTGCGCGCCTGCTCCACCATCGCGTCCCACCGGTCGCTCCAGTCGGGAGCGGTGGCCCGCGGCTCGGCGGCCGCCCGGAGCGCGGCGGCGTCCAGCTGCGCGGCGCCGTCGTCGTGCAGGCGACCCAGCCCGGAGCGCTCCAGCACCTCGGCGGCCTCCTCGTCGGTGACCTGCCCGAAGGCCAGGACCACCCGGCTCAGGTCGTCGATGTCGACCACCCGCGCCTCGGGCCGCTCGTCCGCACCCGTCACCAGCTCGACGATCACTATCTCTCCTCGGGTCAGACGTGCCAGGGGAACTGCGTGAAGTCCGGGTCGCGCTTCTCCAGGAAGGCGTCCCGGCCCTCGACGGCCTCCTCGGCCATGTACGCCAGCCGGGTCGTCTCCCCGGCGAACAGCTGCTGCCCGACCAGGCCGTCGTCGATCAGGTTGAACGAGTACTTGAGCATCCGCTGGGCGGTCGGGCTCTTCGCCACGATCTTCTTCCCCCACTCCAGCGCCGTCGCCTCCAGCTCGGCGTGGGGGACGACGCGGTTGACCATGCCCATCGCGTGCGCGTCCGCGGCGGTGTACTCCTCGCCGAGGAAGAAGATCTCGCGGGCGAACTTCTGCCCGACCTGCCGCGCCAGGTACGCCGAGCCGAACCCGCCGTCGAAGCTGCCCACGTCGGCGTCGGTCTGCTTGAACCGCGCGTGCTCGGCGCTGGCCAGGGTCAGGTCGGAGACGACGTGCAGGCTGTGCCCGCCCCCGGCCGCCCACCCGGGGACGACGCAGATGACGACCTTGGGCATGAAGCGGATCAGCCGCTGCGCCTCCAGGACGTGCAGCCGGCCGCTGGATCCCTGCGCGTGCTCGTAGCCGTACTTCCCGCGCACCCGCTGGTCGCCGCCGGAGCAGAAGGCCCAGCCGCCGTCCTTCCGGCTGGGGCCGTTGCCGGTGAGGATCACGCAGCCGACGTCGGTGGACAGCCGGGCGTGCTCGAGGGCGGCGATCAGCTCGTCCACCGACTGCGGGCGGAACGCGTTGCGCACCTCCGGCCGGTCGAACGCGATGCGCACGACGCCGGCGTCGACGGCCCGGTGGTAAGTGATGTCCTGGAAGTCGAAGCCCTCCACCGGCCGCCAGGCGGCGCTGTCGAAGATCTCGGAGACGTCGTCGCGGGCGCTCATGCAGCGAACCTAGCCCGGCGCCCGCGCGGCGCGACCGGGCGGATCACAGCCCCAGCAGCCCGCCGGCCGGCTGCACCACGCCACCGACGATCCGCGACAGGCTGACCAGCACGCCGCCGACGAGCCTGCAGGGGCAGGGGACGCCCTCGGCGTCGGTCGCCGGCGGGCTGGGCGCCGGCTGCGGCTGGGGCGCGGGCTGGGGCGCGGGCTGCGGCTGCGGCGCCGGCTGCGGCTGCGGAGCCGGCTGCTGCTGCGTCGGCGGCTGCTGCTGCACGGGCTGCTGCTGCACCGGCTGCTGCGCGGCGGGCGGCTGCTGACCGGCCGGCGCCGGGGCGGGCGCCGGCGCCGGCTTCGAGGGCAGCACCTGGATCGGAGAGGTGCCCGGCTGGCGGGGGAGGCCCGGCGCCGGGTTCCCGCCCTGCGCCGCGCCGGACGAGCCGCCGGTCCACCCGGTCCCCCCGCTCCACCCGGCGGCGCCGGGGTCCGCTGCCGCGCCGGGTGAGACGTCGGTCGCGGGCACGCCGGAGCCGGCCGTGTCCGTCGGCGTCGCGGCCGGGCCGGGGAGGACCGGTTCGTCCGGCACGGGGGTCTCCTCGCCGGCACCACCGGTCGTCCCGTCGTCGCGGCCCGGACCGCTCCCGTCGTCCGCGTCGCGGTACCCGGGCCCGCTGCCGGTGAAGACGTCGGCCTCGAGGCCGGCCCCCTCGGAGGAGGGCGGGGTCAGGGCGATCGCCAGCGGCGCGGCGACCAGCAGCGCGGCGCAGGCCAGGGAGAGCAGCAGCAGCGCCCGCGCGCGGCCGCGGTCCTCGCGCGGCTGCTCCGCGACGGCACCCGGGCTGGCGACTGCCGGTTCGGGTGCGGCGTGGCGGGACAAGCACGGCTCCTCGGGACGTGGGGGGAGACACCTGCGAGCCCTCCTGCCCAGCCCCGTTCCGTCTTACTCCTGTACCGGAATGCCCAGCGTGTCGTCGATCAGCGGGCGCAGCCGGTCCAGCGACGCGGCCAGCCCCGGGTGCAGCGGCAGCGCGGTCAGCTCGGCAAGCGGCCACCAGCCCACGCCGTCGCTCTCGCCGTCCAGGCGCAGCTCGCGCGCGTCGATCGGCCGGGCCGGTCGCGCGAGCACCGTCGTGTAGGCCCAGCCTCCGTGGTCGTCGACCGACCGCGCGCCCAGGACGACGTCGTCGGCGGTCAGCCCCAGCTCCTCCCGGCACTCGCGCAGCGCCCCGACGTGCGGCGGCTCCCCGGCGTGCAGCGCACCGCCGGGGGTCCCCCAGGTGCCGCCGTGGTGCGACCACAGGGCGCGGTGCTGCAGCAGGACCTCGGTGCCGGTGGCGCCGTCGCGGTGCAGGAACAGCCCGGCCGCGCCCGCCCGGCCCCAGTGCTGGTGCCCCAGGGCGCACGAGGTCCAGCCGTCGGTGGAGGCGAGCACCCGCCCAGTGAACCTCACCGGCCGGGCCCGGGCGTCACGAGACCGGCGCGGTTCCGGTGTCGCTGTCGAAGAAGCCGGTGAGCCGACCGATGCGGCCGTCGGCGTCGAACTGCACGACGTCGAAGCCGGTCATGACGGTGGCACCGGAGGCGTCGGTCAGCGACCACCGGAAGAAGGCGCTGTCGTGGTGCCGCACGGGCTCGCTGGTCACCTCGATCCGCCCTCCCGGCATGCTCGCCTGGAACTGCCCGATGTGGTCGGAGAGCGCCTCGCGCCCCGTGACGACGGCCAGCGGGTCGCAGTACACGGCGCCGGGCGCCCATGCCCGCTCCACCAGGGCCAGGCGCGCGCCCGGATCGGGCTCGACCCACGCCGCCCCGTAGGCGGCGACGGTCTCCAGCGGTGCGTCGGCGGTCATGCCGTGCAGGCTGCCACTGCCGGGCGCTGTCGGGAACCTGCCCGGCGAGCACGTAGGTTCCAGGGGACAACGTCAGCGCGCCCCGACGGAGGACCTCCCATGAGCACCACCACGACCATGTCCGAGCTGCCCGGGCTCGTCGGCAAGGAGCTGGGCACCAGCGAGTGGTACGAGGTCACGCAGGAGCACGTGAACCTCTTCGCCGACGCGACCGGCGACCACCAGTGGATCCACGTCGACCCCGAGCGCGCCACCAAGGAGAGCCCGTTCGGCGGCCCGATCGCCCACGGCTACCTGACGCTGTCGCTGCTGGTCCCGCTGTTCGGCGGCGTCCTGCGCGTCACCGACACGGTCATGGGCGTGAACTACGGCCTCAACAAGGTGCGCTTCCCCTCCCCCGTGCCGGTCGGCTCGAAGGTCCGGCTGACCGCGACGCTGACGGGCATCGAGGACATCGCGGGCGGCAAGCAGCTCACCTTCTCCTGCGTCATCGAGCGCGAGGGCGGGGACAAGCCGGTCTGCATCGCGGAGCCGGTCTACCGCTACTACGGCGGCTGATGCGCGTCGCGGTCTTCACCGGGTCGCACGCCGGCCCGGCCTCGCACGCGGACGCGGCGGCGCGGTTCGCCGCCGACCTCGCGCGGGCCGGCGTCGGCATCGTCTACGGCGGTGGGCACGTCGGGCTGATGGGCGTGGTCGCCGACGCGGCGCTGGCCGCCGGCGGCGAGGTCATCGGCGTGATGCCGCAGCACCTGGTGGACGACGAGGTCGCGCACACGGGCCTGCCCCGGCTCGAGGTCGTGCAGACCATGCACGAGCGCAAGGCCGTGATGGCCGAGCTCTCCGACGCCTTCGTCGCGCTGCCCGGGGCGGCGGGCACGCTCGAGGAGCTGTTCGAGGCCTGGACCTGGGGCATGCTCGGGCTGCACGAGAAGCCGACCGCGCTGGTGGACGTCGACGGTTTCTGGCAGCCGCTGGTCGGCCAGCTCCGCCGCATGGTCGACGACGGCTACCTCGACGCCGCCCGGCTCGACGCGCTCGGGGTGGTCCAGGACGCCGCCGGGCTGCTCGCGTTCGTCGAGGGCTACCGGCACCCGGCCCGGAAGTGGGGGGCGGGCGCACCGCCGCCCGGGGCCCGGTGAACGGCGTCGGAACCGCGGCCGGCCGGCGGTAACCACGCGGCAACACGGGGGTGCTGCACTGGACCGGTGCCCACGACGCCGCTGCCGCGCGAGACCCGCGTGGTGCACGGGCACCGGCGGGCGTTCGTCCGCGCCGGGGAGGGTCCGCCGCTGCTGCTCCTGCACGGCATCGGCAACACCGCGCAGACGTGGGCCGGCGTCGTCGACCGGCTGGCGGGCTCGCACACGGTGATCGCGCCGGACCTGCTCGGCCACGGCTCCTCGGACAAGCCCCGCGGCGACTACTCGGTCGCGGGCTACGCCAACGGGATGCGCGACCTGCTCTCGGTGCTCGACGTCGAGCAGGCCACCGTCGTCGGGCACTCGCTCGGCGGCGGGATCGCGCTGCAGTTCGCCTACCAGTTCCCGGAGCGCTGCGAGCGGCTCGTGCTCGTCGGCAGCGGTGGCCTGGGACCGGAGCTCTCGCTCGGCCTGCGGGCTGCGACCGTGCCCGGCAGCGAGGTGGTGCTCACCGCGCTCACCCACCTGCCGCTACCGGTGCGCAGCGGGCTCCGCGCGCTGGACGCGGTGGGCCGCGCGATCGGCTGGAACCGCGCGCAGGACCTCGCCGAGGCGGGCGAGGCGATGCTCGCGCTCTCCGACGTCGAGGCCCGGCGGGCGTTCCTGCGCACGCTGCGCAGCGTCGTCGACGTCCGCGGCCAGAGCGTCACGGCCGTCGACCGGCTGTACCTCGCCGAGGCCGTCCCGATGCTCGTCATCTGGGGCGACCGCGACCCGATCGTGCCGGTCGCGCACGCGGAGGCGGTGCGCCGGCTGGTGCCGTCGGCGCGGGTCGAGGTGTTCCCCGACGCCGGGCACTGGCCGCACCTGGCCGACCCGGACCGCTTCGCGCAGGTGCTGCTGGAGTTCATCGCCGAGACCCGGCCGGTCGAGCACGACCGCGACGGCTGGCGCGCCCTGCTGGCCGAGCAGCGGGCCCTGGCCGGGCGCTGACCGCCCCGACTGCCTAGCGTCGGGGCCGTGGAGCACTGGGACGTCGTCGTCGTCGGGGCCGGGCCGGCCGGGTCCGCCGCCGCGCTCGCCGCCCGCCGCGCCTGGCCCTCGGCCCGCGTGCTGCTGCTCGACCGCGCGGACTTCCCGCGGGACAAGGTGTGCGGCGACGGCGTCGCCGCCGAGGCGCTCGACGTGCTGGAGCGGCTCGGCGTGGACCCGGCGGCGCTGACCGACGGCTACCCGCCCGTCCCGCGGCTGCGCATGCGGTCCCCCGGCGGTGCGGCCGTAGAGCGGGCGCTGCACCGCCCTGCGCACACGGTGCCCCGGCAGGTGCTCGACGCCCGCATCCTCGGCGCAGCCCTGGCCGGTGGGGCCGAGCTGCGGCGGCACCAGGTGCGCCGGCTGACCGTCCACCCCGACCGCGTCGAGATCGACGGCGCGCTCACCGCCGACGTCGTCGTCGGGGCCGACGGCGCGGAGTCCGTCGTCCGCCGCGCCCTGGGCCTGGCGCCCAACCGGCCCGACCGGATGGCGGTCGCCCTGCGCGGCTACGCACCGGAGCTCCCCGGGCAGCGCGGCGTCCAGGTCATCGCGACGACCGAGCAGCGCTGGCCGGCCTACGCGTGGTCGTTCCCGCTCGGCGACGGCCGGGCCAACGTGGGCTACGGGGAGCTGGTGTCCGGCGGCGCAAGCCGGGCGGCGCTGGTCGAGGGGCTGCACCGGCTGCTTCCCGGCGTCGCGCCGGACGGGCTGCGCGCGCACCGGCTGCCGCTGTCCACCCAGCGGCCGCGCCAGCCCGACGGCCGGGTGCTGCTGGCCGGGGACGCCGCCTCGCTGATCAACCCCCTCACCGGCGAGGGCATCTTCTACGCGGTGCTCTCCGGGGCGCTGGCGGGTGCGGCAGCGGTGGCCGGCGACGACGCGGGCCGGGCCCACCGGCGGGCCCTGCACCGGCGGCTGGGCCGGCACCTGCGGCACTCGTCGGCCGCCTCCCTGCTCAGCCGGTGGCCGCGGATCATGGACGCCGCCTTCCGCGCCGCCGCCGCCGAGCAGCGCGTGTTCGACGACGTCGTCGACCTCGGGCTGGCCGACGGGACGCTGACGCTGCCCACACTCGCCGCCGCCGTCCGCCACCTGCGCTGACCCCGTCCGTTCCGCGAGATCTGCACACTCGGGGTGTTCAGGGCGCTGAAGGCCCCGAGTGTGCAGATCTCGCGGACGGAGGGGGCCCGCGGAGGGCACCGCGCTGGCATCCTGACGCCGCCCCGAGGAGCGACGACAGGAGAACCACCCATGGCCGAGGCCGCCTGGCTGCCCGACCCCGCCGGTGTCCACGAGCTGCGCTACTGGGACGGCGCGCAGTGGACCGAGCACGTCTCCGACTCGGGGACGACGGGTCAGGACCCGCTGCCCGCGCCGCTCCCGCCGCCCGCCGATGCTCCTCCGCTGCCGCCGCCCGGGCCCGGCGCCTCCGCGGCGCCCGCGGGCAAGCTGGGCTGGAAGGACCGTCTCAAGCAGGTCGCCGACCAGGGGAAGGCGCTGGCCGACCAGGGCAAGCAGAAGCTCGCCGAGCAGAACGCCAAGCGGGCCGAGCAGTGGGCCAACGACCCGAGCACCCTCTGGTGGGGCGAGAGCAAGAACGCCGCGACCAGCGCCACCGGCGTCGCCAAGGCCCGGTACCGGATCACCAAGGACCGGGTCTGGATCGAGAGCGGGCTGCTCGGCACCCGCACCGAGAGCGTGCCGCTGTGGGCGGTCAAGGACATGGACGTGCGCCAGGCCGTGTGGCAGCGCGGCAGCGACGTCGGCGACGTCGTCCTCGCCCTGGAGGACCCCACCTACGGCACGAGCTCCGACATGCTGAACCTCGGCGGCAACGTCGAGGGGACGACGACGGGGCAGGTCGTGCTGGACAACGTCGAGGGGCCCTACGCCGTCCTCGACCTGCTCGCCCCGCTGATCAGCGAGGCGCGGGCGAAGAAGACCGTCGAGCGGCAGTCGCAGTACCTGCACGTGAACCCCGGCATGGCCGCCTTCGGCGCCCCGCAGGCGCCCCCCGCGACGCCGGCCGCCGAGCCCGCGCCCGACCTGGCCGACCAGCTGCGCAAGCTGGCCACCCTGCGCGACGAGGGCATCCTCACCGACGAGGAGTTCAGCGCCCAGAAGGCCCGGCTGCTCGGCGCCTGACCGGGCTCAGGACGGCGGTGCCGGGACGACCTCGGGCGAGGGGGTGGCGGGCACCGACTCGGGCGTGGGCGTCGCGAAGGTCGCGTAGTCCTGCGCGGTCAGCGGGCGCGCGGTGAGCTCGCCCGAGGGCAGCGGCGCCTCGATCGGCTCGCCGGCGAGCTCCAGCAGCACCGCCCGCACGCCCGGGACGCTGGTCGCGGTGAGCACGACCTGCGCGACGGCCCGGCGGGTGGCGCTCACGGCGGGCACCTGGCCCAGCGCGTCGACGTCGATGGTGGCGGTGCCGTCCTCCAGCGCGGTCACCCGGAGCCGCACCTCGGGCGGCAGCGCGGAGTCCAGCTGCTCGTCCCGCTCCTCGGTGCGCGGTCCCGCCGCCAGCTGCCCGAGCAGCGAGGCCAGGCGCTCCCGGCGGGTGGACCCGCTGACCTCGCGGGTGCGCGGCACCAGCGTGTCCTCGGCCGAGATCCAGTGCACCCGCGAGGTGTCGGCCACCGTGTCGGGGGCGGCGGAGGGGGCCGTCGTCGGGCTCGGCTCGGCCAGCCCGTAGGGGACGTCGGACGGGGCGATGGTGGAGGGATCCCCACCCGTCGGCACCCCGCAGCCGGCCAGGACGACCGCCAGGGCGACCGCGGCCCAGCCCGCACGCCCGCTCACGACGCGGCCCTCGGCAGCGACAGGCTGAATCGCGCGCCGCCGCCCGGTGCGTCGGCCACCCAGGCCGCTCCGCCGTGCCGCGCCGCGGTCTCGGCGACGATCGCCAGGCCCAGCCCGGCTCCGGGCAGCGACCGGCGGGCCGCTCCCGCGCCGCGGGCGAAGCGCTCGAAGACCCGTTCGCGGTCCTCCACCGGCACGCCGGGCCCGGCGTCCTCGACGGCGAGGACGACGGTGTCGCCACGCCGCTGGACGGTGACCCGCCGGGCACCGCCCGCGTGCCGGTCGGCGTTGTCGATCAGGTTGCGCACGGCGCGCTCCAGGCTGGTCTTGGTGCCGAGCACGGTGGTCTCCTCGTCGGCATCGGCGGCGAGCAGCTCGGCCGGCCGGCCGGTCACGGCGAGCACCTCCCGGGCCAGCGCGGTCATCGACACCGGCTGCCGGGCGTCGCCGTCCGCGTCGCCGTCCAGGCGGGCCAGCTGCAGCAGGTCGTCGAGCATCCGGCGGAACCGGCCCAGCTCGCCCTCGACCAGGGCCAGCGCCTGCCCGGCCCGGGGCGAGAGCTCCTCGCGGCGCGCGCCGAGCACCTCGACGCTGGTCACCAGGCTGGTCAGCGGGCTGCGCAGCTCGTGGCTGACGTCGCCCACGAACCGGGCATCGCGCTCGATGCGCGCGGCCAGCGCGTCGACCATGCTGTTGAAGCCCGCGACGATGGCCACCAGGTCGGGGTCGTCGGTCGGCGCCAGCCGGGTGGTCAGCTCGCCGCCGGCGATGCGGGTGGCCGCCCCCGCCACCTGCTCCAGCGGCTGCACGGCGCGCCGCCCGGCCCACACGCCGAAGGCCGCACCCACCGCGGTCGCCCCCACCGCGGCCGCCGCGAGCACCACCGACAGCGTGGTGAGCACCTGCCGCAGCTCGGTCAGCGGCGCGACCTCGAAGTAGTCGACGCCCGACGAGCGCAGCGGGACCCCGACCATCAGCGCCGGGCCGTCGGCGGTGTCGATCCGCGCGGTGCCCGCCGCTCCGCCGGTGACGATCTCCTGCAGCGCCGCGGGGACGTCCCGCGCCCCGACGTCCAGGCTCGAGGAGTACCAGGACCCACCGCTGCGGATGACGACGTCGGCGCCGCCGGAGGGCACCAGCTCGGTGAGCAGGTCGCCGACGTCGGAGCCGGCGGTGGCCAGCCGGCTGTTGAAGACGTTGGCGTCGGCGAAGGCCTGCCGGGTGAGCGAGGCCTCCCGCTGGTCGAGCAGATAGCTGCGGGACAGCAGGAAGGTGGCGCTGACCAGGACGACCGACACCAGCAGGGTGACCGCCGCGAACCCGAGGACGATGCGCGCCCGGAGCCCGCGCGGCCCGAGCGCCACGTTCACCGGGGGTCCAGCCGGTAGCCCAGCCCCCGCACCGTCACCACCAGCCGCGGCGCGCTCGGGTCGGTCTCCACCTTGGTCCGCAGCCGGCGGACGTGGACGTCGACGATCCGCTCGTCGCCGAAGAAGCCGTGCTCCCACACCCGCTCGAGCAGGGCCTGCCGGCTGAAGACCCGGCCCGGCGACCCGGCCAGCTCGCACAGCAGCCGGAACTCCGTCAGCGTCAGCGGCAGCTGCTCCTCACCGCGGTGCACGGTGCCGCGGGCCTCGTTGAGCACCAGCGGCGCCTCGGGGTCGGCGTCGAGCACGACCGCGTCCGGCGGCCGCTCGGCGGCGCCCGCGCCGCCGGCCCGCCGGCGCAGGGCCCGCAGCCGCGCGGTGATCTCCTTGACCTCGAACGGTTTCGTCACGTAGTCGTCGGCGCCGGCCTCCAGGGCCGCAACGATGTCGTGGGTGTCAGCGCGGGCGCTCACCACGATGATCGGCAGGTCGTGGTCGCGCCGGACCTCGCGGATCACCGCGTAGCCGTCCATCGACCCCAGCATGAGGTCCACGACCATCAGGTCCGGCGGCGAGACGGCGACCGCGCGGACCGCGTCCTCCCCGGACGCCGCCTCGGCGACGTCGTAGCCCTCGTCCTCGAGCGCCCACCGGAGCGCCGTGCGGATCGAGTCGTCGTCCTCGACGACCAGGAGACGCAGCGGCACGCCCGCCATGCTGCCACCGCGGCGCGGGCACCCGCCCGCACCGGCGGTTCCGTCACGTGATCGCAAAGGAGCGCCCCGGGAGATCGCAACCTCACCGGCCCAGGCTGGGGCCATCACCCGAGCCGACCCAGGAGCCGCCGCATGACCAGCACCGCCGCCGTCCGCGCCGCCGCCGCGAGCCGGGTCGACGCGACCGGGGAGGAGGTCACCATCCAGTTGGACGACTCGCTGTTCGCCGACGGGCTGGCCGACGTCCGCTGGCTGCTGCACGACGCGCTGCTCGCCGGCGCCCGCCTCCTGGTCGTGGACCTGACCCGGGTGCAGTCGCTGTCGAGCACCGCGGTGGCCAGCTTCCTGTGGGCGCACCGCATCTGCCGGGCCCGCGGCGGCACCGTCGTCCTGCGCGGCGCCAACCGGCGCACCCTCGACCTGCTCCGCCGCACCGGGCTGTGGCGGGTCCTCAGCCTGGAGGCTCCGAGCGGCCGGAGCGCCGCGTGATGCTGTCCGAGACCGTCGACCTCCGCATCGGGGTCATCCGGGCCAGCGGGCACCTCACCGTCCAGGGCGCGGACCTGCTGCGCGGCACCGCCGACTCGCTGCGCGGGAGCGGGCACCGCTGCGTCGTCGTCGACCTGGCGGGCGTGCAGGGCGCCGACGTCGGCGGGCTCGCCGTGCTGCACCGGCTGCGGGCCGAGTTCGCCGAGGCCGGCGGGGAGCTCGTGCTGCAGGACCTCGGCCGGCTCGACGACACCGCCTAGCGCCCCCTCACCGCAGCGCCGTCACCAGGGCGCACCGGGTGGCACCGGCCGGCTCGACGACGAACCCGAGCTGCTCCAGGACGTCGAGGATGGTGGCGTTCATCAGCCGCTGCACGGCCTCGTCGGCGGTGGCGCCGCGCGAGTGCTGCAGGCTCATCCGGTCGTGCGGGCGCCAGCTGACCAGCAGCCCGCCGGCCTCCTGGTCGGGGACGAGGGTCACCCCGCCGCCGGTCTGCCCGGCACCGCCGTCGTGCAGCGGCAGCCCCGCCTCGACCAGCGCGGCGGCCACCTCGACGACGAGGGTGGTCAGCGGGTCGGTGTCGGTGAGCAGGTCGTCCCACTCGGCGGGCAGCCGGTCGAGGTGCCGGCCCAGCTCCCCCAGCCAGGCGCGCTCCTCGGGCGAGGGCTTGGGCTTGACGGTGCCGTCGGTGCGGCGCGTGCCGAAGACCGAGACGGCGGAGAGCTCGTCGGCGAAGGCGGCCCAGTCCGCGTCGAGCCGGTCGCCGAACGGCCCGGCCAGCACCTGCGCGGACTCGCCCACCAGCCACCAGGAGGGCCCGCCCTCGGCCACCGCGGCCGGTGCCGGGCGGACGGCGACGCTGCCCTGCGACCCCGCGGGCGCGACGGCGGCCGGCGCCTCGGCCGCGCGGCCGGGCGCGCGGCGTCCGGCCGGGTGGTTGGCCGAGCGCGGCGTGGCGGCCTTCTGCGGCTGCCGGGCGCCGTTGCGCTCGAACTCGTAGCGAGCCGTGGAGCTGGCCCCGAGGACCACCACCACCCCGATGAACACCAGGAAGCCCAGCACCACAACTGCCGGCCACACCAGCGTCGCGCCCATGGTCACGCGGGTACTCCTCAGCGGCTACGCCGCGGCGGGGAAGTACCGCGGACAGGGCAGACGCTAGGGCTCTGCGACCTCCGCACCGGCGGTCGCGGACACCCGTGTGACCGGCCCGTCACCGGATCGTTGCGGAGGCCCCGCGGGCGGGTCGGTGACCCCTCCCCCGGCCCGGCGTCTTGTCGACAAACCGGCGCCTGACCAGCGTGAAAAGCCTGGTGGAGGGGGTCGGTGACGTCCGGGGGGGTCCCGCGCAGGGCGTGTCGCAGCTCGCACGCCGTCGGGTGCGGCGGGGTGCCGGTTGCACCGCCGCCCTACCGTCATGCCGGTGGAGAGGCTGCGGATCGGGACCCTGAACCTGGCCTCCGGCCGGGACGGCGGCGGCCGCTCGGTCGACGCCGCGGCGCTGCGGCTCGCTGCCGCCGAGGTGGACGCCGACGTCCTCGCCCTGCAGGAGGTCGACGCCTGCCAGCCCCGCTCGCACCTCGTCGACCAGGCGGCCGAGGTGGCCACCGCGCTCGGCGCCAGCGACTGGCGGTTCGCAGCCGCCGTGGCCGGCACGCCCGACCCCTTCCGCAGCTGGGCCCCGGTCGACCCGCCGGTGCTGCGCGGGCCGGGCGAGCCACCGGCCCGGCCCCGCTACGGGATCGCGCTCGTCAGCAGAGCGCCGGTGCGACGCTGGTCCGTGCTCTCGCTGGGTGCCGGGCGGTCGAAGCTGCCGCTGCAGGCACCCGACCCGCGGACCGGGCAGAACCGCTGGTGGTGGTTCCCCGACGAGCCCCGGCTGGCGATCGTGGCCGAGCTCGAGCACTGCACCGTGGTCTGCACCCACCTCTCCTTCGCCCCGCACACTGCGCTGCGCCAGCTCGTCCGGCTGCGCCGCTGGTGCGCCCGGTTGCCGGGACCCGTCGTGCTGGCCGGTGACCTCAACCTGGCCGGGCCGGTGCCGGCGCGGGTCTTCGGCGCCACGCGGCTGGTGAGCGGACCCACCTACCCGGCTGCCGCGCCGCGCCTGCAGTTCGACCACGTGCTCGGCCCCGCCGGCCTGGACCCGCAGCGGCCCGAGGTGCGCCGGCTGGCGCTCGGCGACCACCGGCTGGTCACGGTGACGGTGCGTCCCCGATGAGGGCCGGGCCGGGACCCGGGGTCATCCCGGCGGCAGCGACCGCACGAGCGCCTCGATGCGGGCCCTTCGCGTGCTCACGCGGGCGGCGTCCTCGACCGGCTGCAGAGCTCTGCGTCGTTCCGCCGGTCGGCGGCGCAGGAACGCACCGAGGACGCCGGCCTCCTCGAGCGCGCTGCGCACGTCGTCGGGCAGGGGGACGTGGTCCGGGTCGGCCGGCTTCAAGCGGCAGGTGACGACGTCGCCGGCCCGGGCGTCCAGGCGCCGTTGGAGCGCGGCTCCGACGTAGCAGAACGGGCGCAGCGCGACGTCGGCGCGGTTGACCCCCAGGTTGACCTCCACGCCGTCGAGGGTGCCCTCGACGCGGCGCGTGGCGGCCCTGCTGATCGCGTCCTCGAGGCTGTCGTCCAGGTAGAGCACGGTGTAGGTGCTGCGTCCCCACGGCAGCACTTCGAGGGGCGCATCGAATTCGACGGTCTCCACCACGTCCCTCCCGCACTGCCCGTCGGCGCGCGCGGAGGGCGTGGGATTCGAACCCACGAAGAGGGATTACCTCTTAGCGGTTTTCAAGACCGCCGCCATCGGCCACTAGGCGAGCCCTCCTCCGAGCTCCTGGCTGCGACTGTGCACGCGGACAGGAGATCGGCAGTGCCGACGGTAGCAACGCCAGCCACGCCACAGCCACGGGGCGACGAAGACCCCCCATCGGTCCCCACTGTTCGGCGCGGGTTCTCCACCGCTCCCCACGGGCGACTGCGCAACGCGCCTCACTCCCGACGGTCCCCCGCCGTGACGACCAACCGCGGCGCCCAGACGCCCGGCTCGCGCCACGGACGCCGAGATCCGCGACCGCAGCCAGTGGTCGTGGCTGGTCCGGCGCGACGTGCTGAACCCCAGGTGGAGCACCTGCAGGCGGTAGCGCCCTGCTCACCGTGCCCCTGCTGCCGACCCCGGGCCTCGACGCCGGCGGCTTGCGCGGCCGGCGCCTCGACCGCTCGATCCGTCTGGGTCACATCCGCCCCGAGCAGACCGTGGTCGTCGACGCGTGCCGGGCGCCGAATCCGAGCATTGCTGCTCGGCGGCCGCGATGGCGCGTCCGCCCAGCCACTCCAGGCCGGCGGCGGCCCCGTCGGCCGCCCTTGATCAGGACGTCGACCGGGACCGCCCCTCGTCGACACGGCGGGAGGGCTTTCTTCCCCGCTCGCCGAGCAGGACCAGGAGCAGGGGTGCCACCGCGACCGCGTCGGCCCGGGCGACCCGTCGCAGCTCGGCGGTCGGCTCGCCCGTCGCGGCGAGGGCGAGGAAGGACACCTTGCTGACGGCCGCGGCCGCGATCGCCGGCGTGCGCAACGCGGGGAACCGGGCGGCGGCGGTGAGCCACCCGCCGACGAGCCCGAGCAGGACGGCGCGGTGCCGCAGCAGCAGCTCCGCAGCCGCGGAGTCCGGGGTGACCCCGTAGGCCTGGGGGATCCGCCCCGGCTGGACGGCCAGGACGGCGGGAGCCAGGTTCAGCGCCCCGACCGCTGCCAGCAATGCGGCGGACACGCGCTCCGGCACGAGGAAAGGGCCGGTGCGGGACATCGCGACTCCTAAGCTGATCACTTGCGTACAAGGAGCACGTAACTTACGGACAGGCTGCATGGAACACAAGAGACGGACCCAGGTGGAGCGCTCGCGAGCCAGCCGGGAGGCCCTCGTCGTCGCCGGCCGGAGGCTCTTCGGCGCCCGGGGCTATGGGGCGGTGGGCACCGGCGAGATCGTCGCGGCGGCGGGTCTCACCCGCGGCGCGCTGTACCACCAGTTCGCGGACAAGACGGCGCTGTTCGTCGCCGTCCTGGAGCGGACCGAGGAGGAGATCACCGCACACGTCGGCCAGGTGCTCGAGCACCTCACCGAGGCCGACCCGCTCCACTCTCTCGTCGCGGGCGCGGAGGCCTGGCTCGACGCCTGCGCCGCCCCGGACGTCCAGCGCATCGTCCTGGTGGACGGACCGGCGGTGCTCGGCTGGGAGCGGTGGCGGGCGATCGGCCGCCACCACGGTCTCGGCCTCACCGTCGCCGCCCTCGAGCAGGCCATGGCCGCGGGCGCCATCACCCCGCAGCCCGTGCCTCCCCTGGCCCACGTCCTCGTGGGCGCCCTGGACGAGGCAGCGATGTTCGTGGCCCGCGCCGACGACCCCACCGAGGCCCGTGCGGACGTGGGCCGCGTGCTGCGCCGCCTGGTGCGATCGCTGGCTGCCTGAGCTGGTTCGGCTGCTCCGGTCAGGGAACGGGGTCGGTGCTCCCCGGCCGCGGCTTCGCCTCGTCGCCCGTCAGGCCACCTCGTCACCCCTGGGCCGCGCCTCGTCGCCGGCACCCTCGACGTCCTCCGGCACCGCCGGCAACGCGCCTACCGCCGCCGCCGCTCGTGACACCACGACCGCCCATCCCGTGCACCCGGTCGCCGACCGCGAACCGCACGGCGCCGGGGCCGACCTCGACGACCTCGCCCGCGACGCTGTTCCCCGGCGTGAACGGCACGGGCACCGGGACCTGGTACCTCCCGGTCGCTATCAGGGTGTCCACGAAGTCGACCGAGGCCGCCGCGACCCGGACGACGACCTGGCCCGGGCCCGCGACCGGGTCGGCGACGTCCTCGACCTGCACGTCCAGCGTCCCGGTGACGGCGTGGCAGACCAGTGCTCGCACCCGGCGCACTGTAGCGAGGCCGCCGGGGACGCCTCAGGAGACCGGGGCGAGCGCCGCGCGCCACGCGGCCGCCGCGGCCTCGGGCGGCAGCGGGCGGGACAGCAGGTAGCCCTGCGCGAAGTCGCACTGCTGGTCGAGCAGCCACTGCAGCTGCGCCTCGTCCTCGACGCCCTCCGCGATCACGGTCAGCCCGAAGGTGTGCGCGGCGCGGATCATCAGCGCGACCAGCTCGGCGTGCCCGGAGTCTGCGGCTGCGACGAAGCTGCGGTCGATCTTGAGCGTGTCCACCGGCATCCCGGAGAGCTGGCCGATCGAGGTGTAGCCGGTGCCGAAGTCGTCGATCGCCACGGCGACGCCCAGTTCCCGCAGCGAGACCAGGTGCGCGAAGGCCGCCGGCTCGCTGACCAGCACCGTCTCGGTGACCTCGACGACGAGCAGGTCCGCCGGCAGGCCGGAGGCCGACAGCGCGTCGGCGACGTCCTGGACGACGCGCGGATCGGCGAGGTGGCGGCCGGAGACGTTGACCGCGACGGTCAGCTCACCGGCCGCCGGGTCCTGCGCGCGCCACTCCGCGAGCTGGCGGGTGGCCTCGTGCAGCACCCAGCGGTCGAGGTCGCAGACCAGCTTGCTGCTCTCGGCGACCGGGACGAACTCGTTGGGCGGCACCATGCCCACGCCGGGGCGGTCCCAGCGGACCAGGGCCTCGTAGCCCTCGAGCCGGCCCGAGGCCAGACCGACGACCGGCTGGTAGTGCACCTGCAGCTCGTCCGCGGCCAGCGCGGCGGTCAGCGCCGTCTCCAGCTCGGTGTGGGCGGCGAGCTGGGCGCGCAGCGCATCGTCGAACAGCTCGGCGCGCCCGCGCCCGGTCGCCTTGGCGCGGTAGGCCGCGGCGTCGGCCTCGGCGAAGAGGGCGTCGGCGTCGACGCCGGCGTCCTGGGCGACCGCGATGCCCACGCTCGCGCCCACCCGCAGCTCCTGGCCGTCGACGGGCAGCGGCGCGCTGACCCCTTCGATCAGGCGGTCGGCCAGGTCGACCAGCTCGCGCTCGTCGGCGACCTGCTCGACGAGGACGACGAACTCGTCGCCGCCCAGCCGGCAGACGACGTCCCCGGTGCGCACGGCGGCGCGCAGCCGGACGGCGACGGCGCGCAGGACGGTGTCGCCCGTCGCGTGCCCGTGCCGGTCGTTGATCGCCTTGAAGCCGTCGAGGTCGACGAAGAGCAGCCCCGTCGTGGCGCCCGACCGGCGGCCGCGGTGCAGGGCCGCGACGGTGAGCTCCCGGGCCTGCGTGCGGTTGGGCAGGTCGGTGAGGGAGTCGTGCGCCGCCTGGTGGGCCAGCGCCGACTGCAGCTGCTCGCGCTCGCGGACCGAGGCGACCAGCTGCTCCACCGAGGCGTGCAGCAGCGCGCCCAGCGGACCGGGCAGCGGCTCGGCGAGCACGGGGGCGGAGAGGTCGCCGCGGGTCACGGCGCCGGCCTGGTCCTGGATGCGGCGCAGTCCGGCCACCGTCGTCGCCAGGGCCGCGGAGACGGTGCGCGCCTCGCGCGGGCCGGTGCGCGTGATCTCGACCAGCTGGCCGTGGCTGATCCGCTCGGCCTGGTGGGCGAGCCGCCCGAGCGCCCGCGAGACGCTGCGCCCGACCAGCACCGCGCCGCCGACGGAGGCGAGCACGAGCGCGACGGCGATCGCGAGCAGGAGGTTGCGCCGGTCGGTGGCCGCCTGGCGGTCCCCGGTGGAGAGCTGCTGGGCGTCCTGCGCGGCGCTGCTCAGCAGCTCGGTGAGCAGTGCGTCGCGGGCGCCCGCGGCCTGGACCAGCGAGACCAGCTCCGGCACGGAGAGGGGCGTCGAGACCCCGCCGGCGTGCGCCGCCAGCAGGCCGTCGACGGTGGCCATCTCCGGAGCGGCGGCGACCGCCTGCCACTGCTCGGCCAGCGCGTCCTGCGAGAGCTCCGCCATGTCCTCGGTGACGTGCTCGTAGGTCGCCCAGCTCGACCGCCAGTCGACGCCGTCCACCTCCTCGATGCCGACCAGCTGCGAGCCGATGAACTCGGGCACCAGCCGGCTGGCCACGGTGGCGACGTCCGCCACCCGCTGCACGTCCTGGGTCGCCGCCGTCGTGGCCACGGGCGCCTGCTCCGCGGCGGCCGCCCGTGCGGCCTGCGCCTGCGCGGTGGCCAGGTCCTCGGCCAGGCCGAGGAAGTCGCCGTAGAGCACGGCGGGGTCACCACCGCCGGCGTCGGCGGCGGCGCGGATCCACGCGAGGCGCCGCAGCGCGGCCCCCGCCCCGGCCGCGGCGATGGACCCCGGCCCGATCGCGTCGAACGCCTCGTCGGTCGCGGCCCGGGTCGTCCGCTGGAGCTGCAGCGTCGGCTCCCGCAGGTCGGCCACGACCTCCGGCGTGGCGCCGTCGATGGCGGCGCCGACCGGGCTGTCGAGGATCACCAGGGTCAGGGTGGGCACGATCTCGCGGACCACGGCGCTGCGCGCGGCGTGCAACGACGCCAGAGCGCCAACCGCCGCCTCCGAGCGCGCCGCGCTCTCGGCCTCGCGCACCGCGATGCGGACGATCGAGCCGGTGAGCGCCGCGACGCCGAGCAGCGGCACGAGCACGAGGGCCGTCAGGTACAGCCACAGCGGCGTGCCACGCCGCGCGCCTGCCCGGGGAGCGCCCTTTCTCCGCATGGACCCTCCGTCGGCGCGCGCCCGCCGCTCCTTGAGCGCCCGGCTCCCCCTCCCGGGGGAGGGCGGCGGCACGCGACGTTTCGGGGGGCGCCGACAATGGCTGCCGCCGCGCGCCGCGCGGCGGGACGGAGGACTCGTGGCGCAGCAGGCCCCGGCGGACGCCGGCTCGGTGGGGACGGCGACGCGCTGGTGGTGGGTCGCCGCGCCGGCCGTCGCCCTGGTGCTGGTGGCGCTGTGCCTGCGGGCGCCGTTCGCCGCGGTCGGGCCGCTGCTCGGCCAGCTGGGCGACGAGCTGGGGCTGAGCACCGGGTCGCTGGCCGTCGTCACCGCGCTGCCGCTGGTCTGCTTCGGGCTGGTCTCGCCGTTCGCGCCCGCGCTGGCCGCCCGCTTCGGCGTGCACGGCGCCGTCCTGGTCGGGGTGGTGCTCATCGCGGTCGGCGTGCTGCTGCGCGTGGCCGGGGCGCCGGGGCTGTTCGCCGGCACCGTGCTGCTCAGCGGGGGGATCGCCGTCGGCAACGTGCTGCTGCCCGCGGCCGCCCGCGCCGACTACGGCGCGCGGGCGGCCGTCGCTCTGGGGCTCATCACCGCGTCCATGTCCGGGTCGGCCGCCATCGGCGCGGGCCTGGCCCGGCCGATGGCGGAGGCTGCCAGCAGCGCGGAGGGCGGCCTGCTGCTGTGGAGCGCGCCGGTCCTGCTGGCGCTGCTGGCGATGGCCGCGCTCGCCCGGGCCCGCCGCGGGGTGCCCCGGCCCGCCGCGGCTCCCGCCGGGGCCCGCACCGCGATCCTGCGCGACCGCGTCGCCCTCGCGGTCACCCTCTACTTCGGGTTCCAGTCGCTGTCCTTCTACGCGATGCTCACCTGGCTCGCCGACGTCCTGGAGGCCGAGTCCGGCGTCTCCCCGGTCGCCGCCGGTGGGCTGCTCGCCGTCGCCACCGGGCTGGCGGTGCCCCTGGCGCTGGTCGTCCCCGGGCTGGCCGGCCGGCGGCCCGGCCAGCAGGGGTGGGTGCTGCTCGGGGCGCTGCCGGCGGTCGCGGCGATCATCGGGTTGATGGTGGCGCCCGGGTCGGCCCCCCTGCTGTGGGCGACGCTCTACGGCGTCGGCAGCGGCATCGCCTTCCCGCTGTCGATGATGCTGATCGTCGCCCGCAGCCGCGACGTCGCCCAGACCGGCCGGCTCTCGGCCACCGCGCAGAGCGTCGGCTACCTGCTCGCCGCGACCGGCCCGCTCGGCGTGGGGCTGCTGCACGACGCCACCGGCACCTGGGAGCCCGGCCTCGCGCTCATGCTCACCGCCGTCGTCCTGCAGCTGGTCGTCGGCCTCGCCGCGGCCCGCCCCCGCCTGCTCTCCCCCGCCGCCTGACCCTGCACTTTCGCGGAAAGGCTGGCTGCTTCTCCGCGGAGAAGCAGGGTCAGGGGGTGGTCGTGACGCCCTCGGGCGCGGTCGCGGGGGTGCCGACGACGCCGTGCAGGTGGCAGGCCGCCTGCTGACCGGGCGCGCCGACCGGCTGCAGCGCGGGGTTGACGTCGTCGCACGGCTCGAACACCGCCGGGCAGCGGGTGCGGAACCGGCAGCCGCTGGGGACGGCGGCCGGCGAGGGGACGTCGCCGGTGAGCACGATCCGCCGGCGTTCCCGCTCGAGTGCCGGGTGCGGCAGCGGGACCGCCGACAGCAGCGCCTGCGTGTAGGGCATCTGCGGGTCGGTGCCCACCGCGGACGCCGGCCCGATCTCCACGACGCGGCCGAGGTACATGACCGCGATCCGGTCGGAGATGTGCCGCACCGCGGAGAGGTCGTGCGAGATGAACAGCAGCGTCAGCCCGAGCTGGCGCTGCAGCCTGCGCAGCAGGTTGAGCACCTGCGCCTGCACGCTCACGTCCAGCGAGGCGATCGCCTCGTCGCAGACCAGGAAGTCCGGCTCGCCGGCCAGCGCGCGGGCGATGCCGACGCGCTGCCGCTGGCCGCCGGAGAACTCGTGCGGGTACCGGCCGGCGACGCCCGGGTCGAGCCCGACCAGCTCGAGCAGCTCGGCGACGCGCGCGGCCTTGTCCCGGCCGTTGCGCAGCCCGTGCACCTCCAGCGGCTCGCTGACCGTCTGGGCGACCGTGCGCCGGGGGTCCAGGGAGGCGAACGGGTCCTGGAAGACCATGCCGGCCCGGCGGCGCAGCTCCTTGAGCCGGCGCCCGTCCAGACCGGTGATGTCGGTGCCGTCGAAGGTGACCGACCCGCCCGTCGAGGGCACCAGCCGCAGCAGCGCGTTGCCCAACGTCGACTTTCCGCAGCCGGATTCCCCCACCAGGCCCAGCGTCTCGCCGCGCAGGATGTCCAGGTCCACGCCGTCCACGGCGCGCAGCACGCCGGCCGGCCTGCGCCGGAACCCGCCGCCACCGATCGGGAAGTGCACCTCCAGCCCACGGGCCGAGACCAGCACGTCGCCGCTCACCGGGCCGCTCCTTCCCCGCACCAGGTCGCGGCGCGGTGCGGCAGCACGACGTCGGCCCGGCCGATGACCGCCAGCGGCGGCTGCTCGGTCTCGCAGCGCGCGTCCCCGCGCACCGGGCAGCGCGGCCAGAACACGCAGCCCGCCGGCAGGTCGGTCGGCGCCGGGGGCACGCCGGGCACCGTCGCCAGGTCCGGGACGACGCCGTCGACGGCCGGCTGGGCCAGGTCGGGCAGCGCCCCGAGCAGCCCGCGGGTGTAGGGGTGCACCGGGTTCTCCAGGACGTCGTCGACCGTGCCGTCCTCCACGCACCGCCCGCCGTACATGACCAGCACGCGGTCGGCGATGCCCGCGACCACGCCCAGGTCGTGGGTGATCCAGACGACCCCCGTCCCCCGCTCGGCCTGCAGCTTCTCGACCAGGTCGATGATCTGCGCCTGCACGGTCACGTCGAGCGCCGTCGTCGCCTCGTCGGCGATGAGCAGGGCCGGGGAGTTCGACAGCGCGATCGCGATGATCACCCGCTGCCGCATGCCGCCGGAGAGCTCGTGCGGGTAGCGGTCCAGCGCGCCGGTGGGGTCGGGCAGGCCGACCTCGCCGAGCAGCTCGGCGGCGCGGCGGCGGGCCGCCGCCTTGTCGACCTCCTGGTGGGCCCGGATGCCCTCGACCAACTGGCGGCCGATGGTGAGCACCGGGTTCAGCGAGGTCATCGGGTCCTGGAACACCATGCCGGCGCCGGGCCCGCGCACCTGGCGCAGCCGCTCGGGCTCCATGGTGAGCAGGTCCTCGCCCTGCAGCAGCGCCCGTCCGGTCACCGTCGCCACGCCTCGGGGCAGCAGGCCCAGCAGCGCGAGCACCGAGACGCTCTTGCCGCTGCCGGACTCCCCGACGACCGCGACCGTCTCGCCGGCGCCCACGCGGTAGGAGAGCCCGTTGACGACGTCGGCCGGCCCGCGCGGGGTGCGCAACCGCACCCGCAGGTCCTCGACCTCCAGCACCGGCTCCGTCACCGGCCACCCCCGGCCATCAGCGTCCGCTGCCGCGGGTCGAGCACGTCGCGCAGCCCGTCGCCGAGCAGGTTGAAGCAGAGCACGGTCAGGAAGATCGCCATCCCGGGGAAGAACGCCAGCCACCAGGCGATGTCGATGAAGCCGCGGCCCTCGGCGAGCATCAGCCCCCACGACGGGTTCGGCGGCTGGGTGCCCAGGCCGAGGAAGGACAGCGCCGCCTCCGCCAGCACGGCGAAGGCCAGGCTGATCGAGGTCTGCACGATGATCGGCGGCGCGGCGTTGGGCAGCACGTGCTTCGTGAGCAGGCGGAAGTCCGACGCCCCCACCGAGCGGGAGGCCCGCACGTAGACCTCCTCGCGGACGCCGAGCACGCTGGCGCGGGTGACCCGGGCGAAGACCGGGATGTAGACGATGCCGATGGCCAGCGCCGTGTTGCCCCACCCGGTCCCGCGCACCGCCAGGACGGCGATGGCCAGCAGCACCGCCGGGAAGGCGAAGAGCATGTCCATCACCCGCATGAGGACGTCGTCGACCCACCGCCCGTAGAACCCGGCGAGCAGGCCGACCAGCGTGCCGATCACCAGCGCGATGCCGACGGCGAGGAAGCCGACCCGCAGCGAGACCCCGGCGCCCAGGATGACCCGGCTGAGGATGTCGCGGCCGAGGTCGTCGGTGCCGAACGGGTGCGACCAGCTGGGTGACTCGAGCCGCGCCTCGACGTCGACCTCGTTGGGGCCCTGCGGCGCGAGCGTCTCGTCGAAGACCGCGACGAGCACCAGGCCCAGCAGCAGGAGCGTCGACACCGCCGCGGTGGGGTTGCGCGCCAGCAGGCCGAGCGTCTCCCGCCAGCGCGGTCTGGCCGGGCGGAGGGTCGCGGGCGCGCTCGATGCAGCAGGACCCGGCTGAGCTGTCATCGCCTGATCCTCGGGTCGATGGCGGTGTAGAGCAGGTCGACCAGCAGGTTCACCACGAGGAAGACGACGGCGAACAGCAGGATCGCCCCCTGCAGCACGGGGTAGTCGCGGGCCTGCACCGACTGCAGGGCCAGCTGCCCGAGCCCCGGCCAGGAGAAGACGATCTCCACGACGACGACGCCGGAGAGCAGGTAGGCGAGCTGGACGCCGGTGACCGTCACCAGGGGCAGCAGCGCGTTGCGCAGCACGTGCCACCGGAACACCTGCCCGGACGGCAGCCCCTTCGCCTGCGCCGTCCGGACGTGGTCGGCGCCCAGCGCCTCGAGGACGCTGGACCGCACGAAGCGGGTGATCACCGAGCCGGACACCAGCCCGGTGACCACCGCCGGGAGGACCAGCCGCTGCAGCCAGCCGGCCGGGTCCTCCGTGAGCGGCACGTACCCGCCCGACGGCAGCCAGCCCAGCGTCCCGGCGAAGACCAGGATCAGCACGATCGACATCCAGAACTCCGGCACCGAGATGCCGAACTGGCTGACCACGGTGGCGAACCGGTCGACGAGCGACCGGGGCCGCAGCGCCGAGATCGTGCCCAGGGGGACGGCGATCGCCAGCGCCACCAGGATCGAGGCGAAGGCGAGCGTGAGCGTGGCGGGCAGCCGCTCGCCGATCAGCGAGGCGACGGTGTCCCCGCTGCGGAAGCTGACCCCCAGGTCGCCGGTGAGGACCCCGCCGAGCCAGGCGAAGTACTGCTGGACCAGCGGCAGGTCCAACCCGGCCCGCTCGCGCAGCGCGTCGTAGGTGTCCTGGTCGAACCGGGTGCCCAGCGCCAGCCGCACCGGGTCGCCCGGCACCAGGTGCACGAGCGCGAAGACGATGACGCTGACCCCCGCCAGCACCACCACCGACTGCCCGGTGCGGCGGAGGAGGTACCCGGTCAGGGCAGCTCCACGTTCTCGAAGTTGATCGCCTTGTCCGCCCGGATCTGGTAGCCGGTCAGCCCCGGCGCCCAGGCCTGCACGACGTCGGGGTTGTAGAGGTACAGGTAGGAGACGTCGTCGACGATGATCTGCGCGGCCTGGTCGTAGATCGCCTTGCGCTCCTCCTCGTCGGTCGCCGTCGCACCCTGCTGCAGCAGCTGGTCGACCTGCGGGTTGCTGTAGCCCTGGTAGTTGTTCGGCCCGTCGGTCTGGTGCTGCTCCTGGTAGAACGCCGCCGGGTCGAGGTTGCCCAGCCAGCCCAGGTAGAAGGCGTCGTACTCACCGGCGCCCTGGCGGTCCAGCCAGGTGGCGAAGTCCAGCGTCTCGATCTCGACGGTGATGCCGACCTCCTCGAGCTGGCTGGCGATCACCTGCGCCGCCGTCACCGTCTCCGGGTACTCGTCGGTGACCATCAGCCCCATCGTCAGCGGCGTCGTCACGCCGGCCTGCGCGAGCAGCTGCCGGGCCTGCTCGGGGTCGCGCTCGAACGGCGCGTAGTCGTAGTAGAAGAAGCTGTCCTCGGGGATGGCCGTCTGGTTGGCCTGCGCGGCGCCGAACCAGGCCGCCTCGGCGACCGCCTCGCGGTCGATCGCGAAGGAGATGGCGCGCCGGACGTCGCGGTTGTCGAACGGCGGGCGGCCGTAGTTCATGGACATGTACCAGTAGTCGACGCTGGCCGTCGTCTGCAGCTCCACGGAGTCGTCCCCGCCGAGGGACTCGATCTGCTGCGGCGGCACGTTGTCGGTCCACTGCACCTCGCCGTTCTGCAGCGCGGTGAGCGCCGCGGCCGGCTCGGTGATGTAGCGGAACTCGACGCCGTCGATGCTCGGGGCCCCGCCCCAGTAGTCCTCGTAGGCGGTGAGCACCGTGCTGCTGGCGTCGGAGCTCTCCAGCTGGAAGGGGCCGGTGCCGTTGGCCTCGGTGGTGAGGTCGAGGTCCTCGTCGGCGTTCTCCGGGAGGATCGCCATCCCCTTGAACGAGCCGATCCGCTCCAGCAGGTTCGGCGTCGGCTGGGTCAGCCGGATGACGACGGTCTGCGCGCCGTCGGCCTCGACGGACTCGACGTTCTGGAAGCGGAAGGAGTTGCTCAGCTCCTCGTCGATGATCCGGTTGTAGGAGTAGACGACGTCGGCGGAGTCGAACTCGCTGCCGTCGTGGAAGGTGACGTCGTCGCGGAGCGTGAAGCGCCACTCCAGGTCGTCCTCGCTGGTCTCCCACTCCGTCGCCAGGCTCGGCTGCATCGTGAGGTCCTCGGGATCGGGGACGACGAGGGTGTCGTAGACGTTCTCCAGCACCTGGAAGCTCGCGTACGCCGTGGTGACGTGCGGGTCGAGCTGGTCGGGCTGGGCGCTGACGGCGGCGACCAGCGTGTTGTCACCGCCGCCGCCTCCACCCCCGCCCCCGGTGTCCACGGAGTCGCCGCCCCCGCAGGCGCTCAGGGCGAGGGTGCCGGCGGCGGCGAGAGCGAGGGGTCGGGTGGCGCGCACGGGGGCCTCCGGTGCATCGAGGGTCGTCGTCCACCTCGACCAAACACCCGTCCGCGCAGGTCGGCTACCTGGAGCAGCGCCTCGGCGCGATCGTCACGCTTTCGCAACCTGCCCCTGGTGCCCGGCGTCAGTCGACGGTGACGTCGTTGAACGGCAGCCGGGGCTCCACCCACGGGAAGACGACGAAGAGCAGCAGCGCGGCCACCGCCGCGACGAGGACCAGCGAGAGCAGCGTCTTGCTCGCGGTGCCGCCGGGAAGGTGGCGCCAGATCCAGCCGTACATGTCCGGTCTCCCGTGTCAGCGGTCGTGCAGGGCAGCGGGGCCGTCCGGGTACTGCGCCTTGCTCAGCGCCCCGCCGTCGAGCCGGGCGTGGACGATCAACCGCTGCCGTGCGGAGTAGCGAGGATGACAGGTCGTGAGCGTCAGGTAGGACCCGGTGGGCGCGGCACCGGCGGCGGCGTTCGGCGTCGGCGACACCACCTCGACGGCGGTGGGGCTCACGACGTGCATGCCGGGGATGCCGCTGGGGTCGGCGTCGTCGAGCACCCAGTAGACGAACCAGCTGTCGGCGGTCTCGACGACGATCGGGTCACCGGGCTGCATCGCGTCGAGCTCGAGGAACGGCGAGCCCTTGCCGACGCGGTGACCGGCGAGCGCGACGTTGCCCTCCTCGCCGGGCATGGCCGAGCCGACGTAGTGCCCGGGGCCCTGCGAGAGCTGCTCCTCCTCGGTGCCCTCGAGGATGACGCGCGTGTAGTCCTCGCCCAGCCGCGGGATCCGCAGCACTCCGAAGGCGTCGCCGACGTCGACCTGCGTGATCGTGCCGGGCGTCGTCGGCGGCTCGGCGGCCCACTCCTCGCGGAGCTCCTCGCCGAGCTCGTCCTGGCGCTGGGCGGTGAGCAGGTCGGTCACCCACACCTCGTAGCCGACGAACAGCAGCAGCACCAGGCCGGCGGTGACCAGCAGCTCTCCCACCCCGAGCGCTGCGGCGCGGAGCGGTCCGCGGCGGCGCGGCGCCTCGGCCCAGGACAGGTCGTGGTCCGGGGCCAGGTCGTCGCCCCAGAAGTCGATGCGGTCGTCCGCGGGGGGAGGCACCGGAGGACGGCCGGGCAGCGGCACGCCGCCGGGGACGGGCACCCGGTCCCATCGCTCGGTCCGGTCCGTTCGCGGATCGCCGTCCGGGTCCGCCATGTGCCGTGTCCCCCGGTCCGCCGTCCTGCCGTCACCCCTCCGGCCGGCGCTGCGGATGCTAGGTCAACGGAACAGCTGCGCCCGGTTCCGCCGCCCCACCGCGCCCCAGCAGTCCCCCGCTGTCCCGACCGCGCCTCCCGTCACCGACCTCGCGGTGCGGCAGCGGCCCTCGCGGTCGACGGCGAGGGCCGCTGCGACGCGGCGGGTCGGGCACGGTCAGCGCACGTGCACGCCCGAGATGGTGCGCGCGATGACCAGCCGCTGGATCTCCGAGGTGCCCTCGAAGATCGTGTAGATCTTGGCGTCGCGCGCCATGCGCTCGACCGGGTAGTCGCGGGTGTACCCGTTGCCGCCGAGGATCTGCATGGCCTGCTCGGTGACCCGGACGGCGGTCTCACCGGCGACGAGCTTGGACATCGAGCCCTCGGCCGCGGTGAACTGCTGACCGTTGCGCGCCATCCACGCGGCCCGCCACACCAGGAGGCGGGCGGCGTCGATGGAGGTCTTCATGTCGGCGAGCATGAACGCGATCGACTGGTTCTCGATGATCGCGCGGCCGAACTGCTCGCGCTGCTTGGCGTACTCGAGCGCGTAGTCGTAGGCGGCGCGGGCGACGCCGATCGCCTGGGCGCCCACCGCGGGACGGGTGCGCTCGAAGGTCGCCATCGAGGGCTGGGTGCGGCCGGTCTTCGCTCCCTCGCGCGCCCGGGCGAGGCGCTCGTCCAGCTTCTCCTTGCCGCCGAGCAGGTTCGCGCCCGGGATGCGGCAGTCCTCCAGGACGACCTCGGCGGTGTGCGAGGCGCGGATGCCGTGCTTCATGAACTTCTGCCCCTGGGCGATGCCCTTCGTCCCCTTCGGGATGACGAAGCTCGCGTGCCCGCGCGCCTTGAGCTCGGGGTCCACGACGGCGTTGACCACGTGGATGTCGGCGATGCCGCCGTTGGTGGCCCACGTCTTGGTGCCGTTGAGCACCCACTCGTCGGTCTTCTCGTCGTAGACCGCGCGGGTGCGCATCGCACCGACGTCGGACCCGGCGTCGGGCTCCGAGGAGCAGAACGCGGCCAGCTTGGGCTCGGACTCCGTGCCGAACATCTGCGGCACCCACTGCCCGACCTGCTCGGGCGTCCCGTTCGCGCTCACCGACGCGGCGGCGAGGCTGGTGCCCACGATGGCCAGGCCGATGCCGGCGTCACCCCAGAAGAGCTCCTCCATCGCGATCGGGATGCCGAGGCCGGACTCCTCGAAGGACTGCGTCGCGAAGAAGTCGATCGAGTACAGCCCGATCTTCGCCGCCTCCTGGATGACGTCCCAGGGGGTGGTCTCGCGCTCGTCGTACTCGTGGGCGGCCGGGCGGATGACGTCCTCCGCGAACTGGTGCACCCACTTCTGCAGCTCGATCTGGTCTTCGGTGAGCTCGAACGAGACGGCCATGCGGGATGTGCTCCTTCAGGGGGCGGACGGCGACGAGAGGGTAGATCAGCGGGCTCGGACGGTCCCGACGACGTGCTCGGTGCCGCTGCCCGCGTTGCGGACGGCGACCTCCCAGCCCCCGGCCACCTCGGCGGTGGAGAGCGTGACCGTCGAGGGCAGGAACAGCGGCTTGCGGAAGGCGACGTCGACGTCGAAGGCCTCGGGCAGCCGGCCGGCCAGCGCGCCCAGCACCCGGGCCTTGACCCACATGCCGTGCGCGATGGCCCGCTTGAAGCCCAGCGCCTTGGCGGTCAGGCCGGACAGGTGGATCGGGTTCACGTCGCCGGAGACCTTGGCGTATCGCCGCCCCGCGTCGTCGGGCACCCGCCAGGTGGCGGCGGGGCGCTCCAGCGCGCCGACGGTCACCTCGACGTCGGCCGCCGGAGCGCCGTCGGGCGCCGTCGCGCCCCGGGACAGGTAGGTCGAGCGCGAGCGCCAGACCTCCTCCCCCGCGACGGTCGCGGCCGCGCACAGGTCGACCGTCGCCCCGCTGCGGTGGGCGGCGAACCGCTCCGCCCAGACCTCGAGGTCCAGCGGCTCCTCGGCGCGGACGGCGCGCAGCACCTCGATGCGGTTGCGCACGTGCACCAGCCCGACCGTGGCCAGCGGGAAGGCGCGGTCGGTCATCAGCGCCATCTGCAGCGGGAACGTGAGCATGTGCGGGTAGGTCGCCGGCAGGACGTCGTCGAACGGCATCCGGCAGACCCGGGCGTAGGCGGCCAGGTGGTCGCGGTCGACGGTGACGCCGCGCCGGGCCAGGTGGGTGTCCGGCAGGTCACCGCCGCGCCCGCGCCCGGTGAGCGCGGCCCTGGCGTACAGCGCGGCCAGGTTCGGCGGGCCGTCGAGGACGGTGGTGGCCACGTCAGGCACCCAGCAGCGACTGGCCGCAGACCCGGACGGTCTGACCGTTGACGCCGGCGCTGGCCGGCTGCGAGAGCCAGGCGATCGTCTCGGCGACGTCGACCGGCAGCCCGCCCTGCTGCAGCGAGTTCAGCCGGGCCCCGACCTCGCGGGTGCCGAAGGGCATCTTCGCCGTCATCTCGGTGACGATGAAGCCCGGCGCGACCGCGTTGATCGTCGCGCCGCGCTCGGCGAAGGCCGGCGCCCACGCGCGCACCATGCCGATGACACCGGCCTTGGACGCCGCGTAGTTGGTCTGCCCGCGGTTGCCGGCGATGCCCGACTGCGAGGAGACGCAGACGACCCGCGCCCCGGCGTTCAGGACGTCGCCGTCCAGCAGCGCCTGGGTGAGGTCCAGCTGGGCCTGCAGGTTGACCGCCATGACCGAGTTCCAGCGGGCGGCGTCCATGTTGACCAGCAGCTTGTCGCGGGTGATCCCGGCGTTGTGGACGACGACGTCGACCCCGCCGTGCCGCTCGCGGAGGTGCTCGACCAGCCGCTGCGCGGCATCGGGGGCGGTGATGTCGAGCTGCAGCGCGGTCCCGCCGATGCGGTTGGCCACCGCGGCCAGGCTGTCGCCGGCCGCGGGGATGTCGACGGCGACCACGTGCGCGCCGTCGCGGGCCATCACGTCGGCGATCGAGGCACCGATGCCCCGGGCCGCGCCGGTGACGACGGCGACCTTGCCGGCCAGCGGCTTCGCGTCGTCCTGACCGTCCGGGACGTCGGCCACCGACAGGGTGACGCCCTGCCCGTCGACGTAGGCGGAGCGGCCGGAGAGGAAGAAGGTGAGCGGGCCGGCGACGCCGGACTCGGCGCCCTCCGGCACGTAGATCGCGTTGGCCGTCGAGCCGTCGCGCAGCTCCTTGCCGATCGAGCGGGTCAGCCCGTCGACGGCCTGCCTCGCGGCGGCCTGCGCCGGGGAGTCGGCGGCCGCCGGCGGGTCGGTGAGGATGACCACCCGCCCGTTGGCGCGCAGCCGCTTGATCGCCGGGGCGAGGAAGTCGTGCGCGGCGGCCAGATCGGCGGGGCCGATCACGCCGGTGGCGTCGAGGACGACCGCGCCGAGCTTCTCGCCGGTCGCGTCGCCGTCGGCGACCACCGGGGAGAGCACCGTGACCCCGGCGTCCTGGAGGACGGCGGTGACGGTGTCGCGCAGCCGACCCTGCCCGGCCGAGCCGACGACCGCCGGCCCCTCCAGCAGCGGGCCGCCGGGCTCGTAGCGGCGGAGCACGCCGGGCCGGGGCAGGCCGAGCTGCTTGGTGACCGTCGTGCCGAAGCCGGAGTTCGCGAAGTTGGTGTACCAGTCAGCCACTGGAGCTGTTCCTTCCGGAGAACGCCCCTGCTCTTCCGCGGTGATGCAGACCGCTTCACCGCGGAGAAGCAGGGGGAGGGGTCAGGACTCGAGGATGGCGACGACGCCCTGGCCGCCGGCCGCGCAGATCGAGATCAGGCCGCGCTTGCCCGGGCCGGCCTCGTGCAGCATCTTCGCGAGCGACGCCACGATGCGGCCGCCGGTCGCGGCGAACGGGTGGCCGGCCGCCAGCGACGAGCCGTTGACGTTCAACTTGGACCGGTCGATGGAGCCCAGCGGCGCGTCCAGGCCCAGCTTCTCCTTGCAGAACGCCGGGTCCTCCCAGGCCTTCAACGTGGCGAGCACCGTGGAGGCGAACGCCTCGTGGATCTCGTAGAAGTCGAAGTCCTGCAGCGTGAGGCCGTTGCGGGCGAGCATCACCGGCATCGCGTAGGCCGGCGCCATGAGCAGGCCCTCACCGCCGTGCACGTAGTCGACGGCGGCGGTCTGGGCGTCCACCAGGTGCGCCAGCACCGGGAGGCCCTTCGCGGCGGCCCACTCGTCGGAGGCGAGCAGGACGGCCGAGGCGCCGTCGGTCAGCGGCGTCGAGTTGCCGGCGGTCATGGTGGCGCCCTCGCCCTTGCCGAAGACCGGCTTCAGCTTCGCCAGCTTCTCGGCGGTGGAGTCGGGGCGCAGGTTGTTGTCCCGGGTCAGGCCGAGGAACGGCGTCACCAGGTCGTCGAAGAAGCCGCGCTCGTAGGCGGCGGCCATGTTCTGGTGCGAACGGGCGGCGAGCTCGTCCTGCTCCTCGCGGCCGATCCCCCACTCCCTGGCGGTGATCGCCTGGTGGTCACCCATCGCCAGGCCGGTGCGCGGCTCGGCGTTGCGCGGCATGTCCGGCACGAGCTGGCCGGGACGGATCCGGGCCAGCGCCTTGAGCCGGTCGCCCACGGTCTTCGCGTTGTTCAGCGAGATGAGCACGCGGCGCAGGTCGTCGCCCACCGCCAGCGGGGCGTCGGAGGTGGTGTCGACGCCGCCGGCGATGCCCGACTCGATCTGCCCGAGGGCGATCTTGTTGGCGACGAGGACCGCGGCCTCCAGGCCGGTGCCGCAGGCCTGCTGGACGTCGTAGGCCGGCGTGGTGGCGGCCAGCGTCGAGCCGAGGACCGACTCGCGGGTCAGGTTGAAGTCGCGGGCGTGCTTGAGGACGGCGCCGGCGACGACCTCGCCCACCTGCTCGCCCTGCAACCCGAACCGGGCGACGAGCCCGTCGAGGGTGGCGGTGAGCATGTCCTGGTTGGACGCCTGGGCGTAGGCGCTGTTCGACCGGGCGAACGGGATGCGGTTCCCGCCGACGATCGCGGCCTTGCGGGGCGCGGGTGCCGTGGTGTCAGCCATGGGGACCTCCGAGGTCGGGTGAGTGGCCGGTACCAAGAGTACGCGGTACCGTCGATCACATGAAAGCTGAGGCGGTGAGACGCTCCTCGCAGGACGGCGGCGGGACGGCCGCCGACCGCCGCGCCCCGGGCACTGTCACCCGCGTGCGCGACCGCCGCGACTCGAGGTGGGACGAGCACCGCCGCGCTCGCCGCGAACAACTCGTCCGGGCGACGCTCGCCGCCGTCGGCCGGCACGGCGCCGGGGTCGGCATGGACGAGATCGCCGCCGAGGCCGGCACGAGCAAGACCGTCGTCTACCGCCACTTCGCCGACCGGTCGCAGCTGCACCTCGCGGTGTGCACCGAGGTCGCCGGGCGGCTGCTCGCCCAGCTACGGGCGGCGATCGGCGGCAGCGGGCACCCCCGCGCCATGACCGCGGCGGCGATCGGGACGTACCTGGCGTTCCTCGAGGCCGAGCCCGAGGTCTACCGGTTCGTCGTCTCGCAGCACGCGCCCGGCGGCGCCGACCCCATCGACACCCTCGCCGACCTCGTCGGCGAGGAGGCCGCAGCGCTCATGGCGCTCGCGCTCGAGCAGGCCGGCCGCGATCCCGGTGCCGCAGGCGCCTGGGGGCACGGCCTGGTCGGCCTGGTCCGCTCGGCTGCCGACTGGTGGCTGCGCGCCGGGCGACCGATGCTGCGCACCGAGCTCGCCGCACACCTGACCGATCTCGCCTGGGCCGGCCTGTCCGGCGTCGTGGCACCCGCACCAGACAGCTTGGAGGAGCAGTGACGAAGGCTCAGCAGACCCCGGTGGACCCCGCGGTGCTCCGGGAGGTCCTGGACGGCCGCTGGTCGCACATCCGCCGCGACGCCCGCGAGAACCTGGGCGACGAGGACTTCCTCCCCGTCTACGGCGAGTCGATGGCCGAGGCCCGCGAGCGGGTCACCCGGGCGGCCCGGACGCTCGCCGCGTCCGGCCGGGTCGGCTACGGCTTCCCCAAGGAGTTCGGCGGCGAGGCCGACTCGGGCGCGTCGGTCACCTCGATCGAGATGCTGGCCTTCGCCGACCTCTCCCTCATGGTCAAGGCCGGCGTCCAGTGGGGTCTGTTCGGCGGTGCGCTGGAGCTGCTCGGCACCCGCCGGCACCACGAGGCCTACCTCCGCTACGTCATGAGCTTCGACCTGCCCGGCTGCTTCGCGATGACCGAGACCGGCCACGGCTCCGACGTCCAGCAGCTGCGCACCACCTGCACCTACGACCCGGCGACGCAGACCTTCGACCTGCACACCCCGCACCAGGCGGCCCGCAAGGACTACATCGGCAACGCGGCCCAGGACGGCCGGATGGCGGTCGTCTTCGCCCAGCTGGTCAGCCAGGGCACCAACCACGGGGTGCACGCCTGGCTGGTGCCGATCCGGGACGCCGAGGGCCACCCGCTGCCCGGCGTGACGATCGAGGACGACGGCCCGAAGGCCGGCCTGCTCGGCGTCGACAACGGCCGGCTCACCTTCGACCACGTGAGCGTGCCGCGCGACATGCTGCTGGACCGCTACGGCCAGGTCGCCGAGGACGGCACCTACACCAGCTCCATCGAGAACGAGACCCGCCGCTTCTTCACCATGCTCGGCACGCTCGTGCGCGGCCGGGTAAGCGTGGGCGGCTCCGCGGGCTCGGCGACCAAGCTGGCCCTCGACATCGCCGTCCGCTACGGCGACGTGCGCCGCCAGTTCGCCGCCCCCGGCGAGGAGCGCGAGATCGTCATCAACGACTACCTCGTGCACCAGCGCAAGCTGCTGCCCGCGCTGGCCAGGACCTACGCGCTGCACTTCGCGCAGGGCGAGCTGGTCTCGACGATGCACGACGTCCAGACGGCGGTGCACGTGCACGGTCAGGAGATCGACGAGCAGGCGCAGCGGGAGCTGGAGTCGCGGGCCGCGGGGCTCAAGGTCGCGCAGACCGCGCACGGCACGGCCACCATCCAGATGTGCCGCGAGGCGTGCGGGGGTGCGGGCTACCTGCAGGAGAACCGGCTGCCGCACCTCAAGGCCGACACCGACGTCTTCACCACCTTCGAGGGCGACAACACCGTCCTGCTGCAGCTGGTCGCCAAGGGCCTGCTCACCGGCTACCGCGACAACTTCGGCTCGCTCGACGGCTGGGGCCGGGTCGGCTTCGTCGCCGACATGGTCCGCGAGACCGTGCTGGAGCGGACGGCGGCCCGCGCGCTGATCGCCCGCCTCGTGGACGCCGTCCCGGGCGTGGACGACGTGCCGATGCTCGAGCGCGGCTGGCAGCTCAAGATGTTCGAGTTCCGCGAGAAGCACTCGCTCGAGGGCGCGATCCGCCGGCTGCGGAAGAACTCGACCACCGAGGGCATGGCGCCGTTCGACATGTTCAACGACGTCCAGGACCACGTGCTCAAGGCCGCCCAGACGCACATCGACCGGATCGTGCTCGAGTCCTTCGTCGCCGGCGTCGACCGCACCGAGGAGCCCGCCGCCCGGCAACTGCTCGACACGCTGTGCGACCTCTACGCGCTCTCGACCATCGAGGCGGACAAGGCCTGGTTCCTCGAGCACGGCCAGCTCACCCCGGCGCGGGCCAAGCTGCTCACCGCCACGGTGAACGAGCTGCTCAAGGAGCTGCGGCCGCACATGATCACGCTGGTCGACGGCTTCGCCATCCCGGCCGCGTGGAAGGCCGCGGCCATCCTGGAGGAGGAGCCCGACCGCCAGGAGGCCATGGCCGCCCACGACGCGGAGCTGCGCGCGGAGACCGGCGAGGAGCCCCCGACGGGCACCGCCACCGCCGTCGACGTCCCCCCGGGCCAGTAGGCCTCGACGGTCGAGTCGAGAGGGGACGGCGCCGGTCAGCAGAGGCGGAACGCGAGGACGGCGACGTCGTCCTCGGCGCCGGGGAGGAACATCCGCGCCAGGACCCGGTCGCAGAGCTCCTCAAGCGGGAGGCCGGCGCACTGGCCGAGCACCCGCAGCAGCTCGTCGGTGCCCTCGTCGATGTCGCGGTCGCGCCGCTCCACCAGCCCGTCGGTGTGCAGCAGCACCGTCGCGCCGCGGTCCAGCCGCGCGGTCCGGTCCTCCCGGCCGGTCGCGGGGTCCACGCCGAGCAGCAGGTCGGCGGTGTCGCCGTCGAGCAGCCGCACCCCGCCGTCGACGTCGAGCACGACCGGCGGCGGGTGCCCGGCATTGGACCACCGGAGCACGGCAGCGCCGTCGCCCTCCGGCTCGAGCTGCGCGACCAGCGCCGTCGCCATGGTGCGCAGCCCGAGCCCGGCCACCGCGGCGTCCAGCTCGGTGAGCACCCGCGCCGGTGAGCCCCCGCTGGAGTAGCTGATGCCGCGCAGCAGGCCGCGGACCTGCCCCATGGCGGCGGCGGCCCGGGTGTCGTGCCCGACGACGTCGCCGATCGCCAGCACGGTGGTGCCGGAGGCCTGCTGGAAGGCGTCGTACCAGTCGCCGCCGATCTCCGCGCCCTCCGCCGCCGGCACGTACCGGACGACGATCTCGCACTCCTCGATGCGCGGCGGCTCGGTGAGCATGCTGCGCTGCAGGGCGTCGGCCAGCGCGCGCTGCTGGCCGTACAGGCGGGCGTGGTGCAGCGCCATCCCGGCGCGGCGGCCGACCTCGACGGCGGTCTCCACGTCGGCCGGTGAGTGCGGGCCCCGCTCCGCGCCGTTGAGCAGGCAGAGGACACCGACGGTCTGCCCCCGGATGGTGAGCGGCACGGCCGCGACCGACCTCGGGGCCAGAGCCAGCAGCGCCTCGCGCGCCTCCGGGTGCGAGAGCGACTGCGCCATGCGCTCGGGGGTCAGACCGGGGATGACCAGCGGCTGCCCGGTGCGGAAGACCACCTTCGGCGCGCTGTCCGGCGTGACCGCCTGCAGCATCAGACGCACGTAGGCCGCGACCTGCTCGTCACGGCCGGGGTCGCGGTGCGCGCTGGCCGACTCCTGCAGCCGGCCGTGCTCGTCGGTGGTGACGATCCAGCACCAGTCCCCCAGGCCCGGCACGACCAGGGAGGCCAGCCGCTGGAGCTGCTCACCGATGTCCAGCGTGCTGGAGAGCACCTGCCCGGCCTCGGCCAGCAGCTCGAGCCGCTGGTTGGCCCCGGTCATCGCGGTGACGGCGCTGTCGCGGGCGGCGTCGGCCTGCAGCCGCGAGATGCTCACCGCGATCTGCGCCGCCAGCCCCTCGAGCAACCGGAGCTCGTCGGCGTCGAAGGCGTGGTCGCTGGTCCAGTAGGCCACGAAGCTGCCCAGGAGCCGGCCCTCGACCACCAGCGGCAGCGACGCCAGCGCACGCAGCCCGAGGGCCTCGGTCACCGCGGCCATCGCCGCGAAGCGCTCCACCCCCTCCTCGGCGCTGCCGAGCAGGACCCGCTCGCCGGTGCGGGCGGTGTACTGGGTCGGCAGCTCGTCGTCGAGCTCGATCAGGACCCCGTCGGTCGGCAGCAGCTCGGCCCCGTAGGCGTCCACGAGCCGCTGGCCGAGGTACAGCCGGGCGGTCGCGCCGTCGGGCTCCCGGACGGCGACACCACCGGAGACCGCGCCGAGCACCTCCGCCCCACGCAGGGTGATCTCGGCGAGCTGCCCGATGTGGGCGGCGTTGGCCACCTCCGCCGCCACGGCCGCGATCGCGGCCGTCCGCTGCACCGCCACGAGCTGCGACGCGGCCTGGTCCCGCGCCTCGGTCACGTCCAGGACGGTGCCGAGGATCCGTTCCGGCTCGCCGTCGACGTCGGAGAGGACCCGTCCCCGGCACACGATCCAGCGGACCCCGCCGCCGCGCCGGAGCACGCGCAGCTCGATCGTGTACTGGGCGCGGGCCGCGATGGCCTCGCCCATGCCCCGCTCGGCGGACTCCCGGTCGTCGGGGTGCACGTACTCGGACATGAGCAGGTCCATGGGCAGCCGCAGCGCGCCCTCGTGCCCGAAGATGGCGGCGCTGCGCTCGTCCCAGTCCATCTCACCGCGCCGCAGGTCGACCTCCCAGATGCCGACCGAGCTGGCCTCCAGGGCGACGTCCAGGCGCCGCGTGGACGACGCGACGGCGGCCTTGGCGGCCGCGAGCTCCAGCTCGGCCACCACGGAGCTCGCCAGCTGCCGCAGCAGCTCGGCGTCGTCACCGGTCCACGGCCGCGGGTCCGGGTCGTACAGCGCGAGGACCCCGACCACGAGCCCGGCCGCGGTCGTCAGCGGTGAGCCGAGGTAGGCGCCGACCTCGCCGGAGGTGACCGCGGGCAGGTCCGTGACGCGGTCGTCGGTGCGCGCATCCGGGACGGCGAGCGGACTGCCGCTGGCCACGACCATCGCCGACAACGGGCCCGTGAGCAGCGCCGGCCCGCCCACCACGCCCGGCGGGAGCCCGTGCCCGCCGACCACGAGGTCCGCATCGGTGAACAGCGTGACCTTCGCGTGGCCGGCCCCGACCAGCCGGGCGGCCAGGCCGGACAGCCGGTCGTAGGCGGCCGGCCCCGAGACCTCCGACAGCAGCCGGCGGGCGGCGGCGATGCGCACGGGATCGGTCAGGGCGTCCTCGACCGCGGCGGTCACCTGGGAGCCGGGCACGTCGGGCCCCCCTCCAGCTGTGACGGCGGCACCGGGACGGTCACCGCACGGAGCATGCTCGCACGCCGCACGCCCGGATACGGGACGACGCCGTCCGTGGCACCGGCTCCCTCCCACGGGTGACCCGCCCGGCCGGCCTCAAGGACGGCGCCGCGCCGACCGATGGACAGAGCATGCTCGGCACCCGCACGGCCGGCCTGCCGGACTGCCGTCCCCTGCTGGCCGACCCCGACGACCTCACCCTGGTCTTCCAGCCGATCGTCGGCCTGGAGACCGGCGGTGTCGCCGGCTACGAGGCGCTGGCCCGCTTCCCCGGCGCCGCCGGGCCCGACGTGTGGTTCGCCGCCGCGGCCGAGGCCGGGGTCGCCGCCGAGCTCGAGGCGCTGGCCATCCACAAGGCGCTCGCCGCCGTCCCCCACCTGCCCCCGGACACCTTCCTCACCGTCAACGTCAGCCCGCACCTGCTCGGCACGACGCCGGTCCAGGACGCGCTGCGCAGCCGCGCGGACCTGCACCGCGTCGTCGTCGAGCTGACCGAGCACACCCCCGTCGACGACCTCGGCGCGCTCCGCGCGCAGACCGACGCGCTGCGGGCGCGCGGCGCCCTCATCGCCCTCGACGACGCCGGCAGCGGCTACTCGGGCCTGCAGCAGATGGCCGCCCTCCGCCCGCAGATGGTCAAGCTCGACCGCGCGCTGGTCGCCGACGCCGACGCCGACCCCGTGCGGATGGCGCTGGCCGAGATGGTCGGCGAGTTCGCGGGCCGCATCGACGCCTGGCTGCTGGCCGAGGGCGTCGAGACCGCCGCAGAACTGGCCGCGTTCGCGCAGCTCGGCGTCCCGCTCGCCCAGGGGTGGCTGCTCGGCCGCCCGGCACCCGTCTTCGCCCCGCTGGCCGCCGAGGTGACCACGCTGGTACGCGCCCAGGTCGCCCGGGCGCGGCTCACCGAGAGCGTCGCCAGCCTGCTGCGCCCCATCCGGCAGTGCGCCTCCGGCGAGCCGGTCACCGGCCTGCCGCCGGCCCTGCTGCTCGGCCCGCACGGCGAGCCGGCCGGTCTGCTGCTCGGCGACCCGCGGACGTCGGAGATCTACACGGCACCGGTGTCCCTGCGCGTGCACCCCTCGACCGGCATCGACGAGACGCTCCAGCGCGCGCTCACCCGGCCGCCGGCGCACCGGTGGGAGCCGGTGGTCTGCACCGATCCCTCCGGCCACGTGCTCGGGATCCTGCGCGTCGAGGACCTCGTCACGGCGGCCCGCTCCGGCCGCTGACCACAGACCCCGGTCCAGCAGGGTGGCCGGCAACCGATCACGGCACCGACCGACCCACCGACAAGGAGTCCACCCATGAAGCGCTTCGCCTGCGGGGACATCATCCCCGGCTGCGACGCCACGTTCACCGCCGCCGACGACGCGGGCATCCTGGCGCAGACCAGGCGCCACGCCGTCGAGGGCCACGGCATGGCCGAGCCCGGGACCGACTCGGACGCCCTCGTCCTCCCGGCGATCCGCGTGCTGGTCTGAGGCGGGCAGGCCCCCTGCAGGAGCAGGGGGCCTGCGCTCAGCCGGCGCTGGCCTCGTCCAGCGCCTCGCGCTGCTCGTCGGTGACCACCAGGTCACGCATGGGCAGCAGGTCGGCGAGCTGCTCGACAGACCGCCCCGACGCGATCGGCGCGACGACGGTCGGCTGGTCGGCCAGCCAGCGCAGGGCCACCGCCGGCACGGGCACCCCGTGCTCGCGGGCCACCGCGCCCAGCGCGGTGAGCACGCGGTCGCCGCGCTCCCCGACGTAGGCCGCCGCACCCCTGGCCCGCGGCGAGTCGATCTGCTCGCCGGCGCGGTACTTGCCGGTGAGGAAGCCCTTGGCCAGCCCGAAGTAGGGCAGCGTGCCGATCCCCTGCTCGACGACGGCGTCGCGCAGCTCGCCCTCGAACCTCCCGCGCTCCACCAGGTTGTAGTGCGTCTGCAGCGCCGCGTACCCGCGCACGCCCAGCCGGTCGGCCGTCGCGCGCGCCTCGGTGAGCCGGGCCGCCGAGTAGTTCGAGGCCGCGACGTGCCGCACCTTGCCGGCCTGCACCAGCTCGTCGAATGCGGTCAGCGTCTCCTCCAGCGGCGTCGTCGCGTCGTCGTAGTGCGCGTAGTAGAGGTCGATCCGGTCGGTCTGCAGCAGCCGCAGCGAGCGCTCCGCCGCCGCCCGGATCTCGCCCGCCGCGAGCGGGTGCTCCTTCGTCCCGGGCGAGGCCTTGGTGGCCACCACCACCCGGTCGCGGACGCCGCGGGCCGCCATCCAGTTGCCGAGGATCTGCTCGGACGCGCCGTTGCCGTACATCTCCGCGGTGTCGACGAAGGCGGGTTGCGGCTCGGCCGCGTCGAGGAACCGGTCCAGGACGGCGGAGGACGTCGGCTCGTCGGCCGTCCAGCCGAAGACGTTGCCGCCCAGGCAGAGGTCGCTGACGGTCAGGTCGGTCCCGGGGAGCTGCGGCATGCCCCCACGCTAGGCGTGGCGGGGGTCACCGGCGCGCCACGGGGAGTGGTGCGGATGTGACCTGCGAGCCGTCCGCGGGGGGCGAAAAGGCCGTGAAGTGGCGGATTGTCAGGCCGACGTGGCACCGTGCCCGGGGTCCGGCCGCTCGCGTGGCCGGGTCCGGCCCCCGCCTCCCGCGCGGAGACGGACACCCCGACGGCGCACACCGCGTCCGGGGCGCCGGCCGGGTGTCGAATCCAGGCACCTGCCACCCCAACGGAAAGGAAGCTCGATGAACAAGGCCGAACTGGTCTCCGCCATCGCCAAGCGCGCCGACGTGCCGGCCTCGACGGTGGACGCCGTCATCGCCGGACTGCAGGACGAGCTCGTCGACGCCATCACCCGCGGCGACAAGGTCGCCGTCTCCGGCCTGCTGACCGTCGAGCGCACGCAGCGCTCCGCTCGCACGGGCCGCAACCCGCAGACCGGCGAGTCGATCGAGATCGCGGCCGCGAACACCGTCAAGGTGACCGCCGGCTCGAACCTCAAGAAGGCTGCGAGCGCCGTCCCGGTCTCCTGACCTGAGCGCTCCGCCGCCCGCCGTCGGGCGTCGCGCCGCACCCGTGTGGCCCGGACCACAGCGTCATGGGTCAGGATGCGGGTGCAGGCGCCGCCCGACGGCGGTCGGCGCACAGGGCAGCGGAGGTCCACGTGGGCAGTGATCTGACCGTCAGCACCGACCCGGCCGAGGTCGGCTTCGACGCCGGCCGGCTCGAACGCCTGGACCGGCGGCTGGCCCGGTGGGTCGACGACGGGCAGCTCCCCGGCTTCCTGGTGACCGTCGCCCGGCACGGCAAGCTGGTGCACGTGGGCCGCACCGGCTTCCGCAACGTGGAGGCCGGCCTGCCGGTGGAGGACGACACCCGCTGGCGCATCTTCTCGATGACTAAGCCGATCACCTCGGTCGCGGCGATGATGCTGTACGAGGAGGGCGCCTTCGAGCTCTCCGACCCGATCACCAAGTGGCTGCCCGAGTTCGCCGAGACCCGCGTCTACGTGGCCGGCTCCTCGCAGAAGCCGGTGACCGTCCCGCAGGTCGAGCCGATCCGGGTGTGGCACCTGCTCACCCACACCTCCGGGCTGACCTACGGCTTCCACCACGCCCACCCGGTGGACGCGATCTACCGTGCCATGGGCCACGAGTGGGGCAGCCCGCGGGGCGCCGACTCCGCCGACGTCTGCCGGCAGTGGGCCTCGGCCCCGCTGGTCTTCCAGCCCGGCAGCGAGTGGAACTACGGCGTCTCCACCGATGTCCTGGGCCGGCTGGTCGAGGTGGTCTCCGGCCAGACCCTCGACGACTTCTTCGAGCAGCGCATCTTCGCCCCGCTGGGCATGCGCGACACCTCGTTCGGGCTGCGCCCCGAGGACGACCCGGAGTCCCTGGCCCGCCTGTACCTGGCCACGCCGGGGAGGCCGGGCGGGCCGTCGTCCGGCATGACCTTCAGCGAGAGCATGGACCGCGGCGCCCACACCAAGCCCACGTTCCTGTCCGGCGGCGGCGGTCTGGTCTCCACCGCCGGTGACTACCTGCGGTTCCTGGAGATGCTGCGCCGCGGCGGGTCCTACGACGGCGGGCGGATCCTCGGCCCGCGCACGATCCGGCAGATGACCACCAACCACCTGCCCGGGAACGCTGACCTGGAGCAGTTCGGCCGGCCCCTGCACGCCGAGTCGCCGATGCGCGGCGTCGGGTTCGGCCTGGGCTTCTCGATGGTGCTGGACCCGGCTGCCTACGGCGTCCTCTCCAGCCCCGGCGACTACAGCTGGGGCGGCGCGGCGTCGACCGGCTTCTACGTGGACCCGGTGGAGGACATCACCGTCGGCTTCTACACCCAGCTGCTGCCCTCGAGCACGCTGCCGATCCGCAACCACCTGCGCCAGCTGGTCAACCAGGCCCTCGTCGACTGACGGAGCGACCCAAGCTCCCTGCTTTTCCGCGGAGAAGCCGACGGCTCTACCGCGGAAAAGCAGGGAGGCGGGTCAGACGTAGCGGCGGTAGACGACGGTCGCGACCATGGCCGGCTTGGTGCCGCCCTCGATCTCCATCGTCACGGCGAGGTTCATCGCCACACCGCCGGCGAACGGGGTCGCGGACTCCATCGACGCGCCGGCCCGCACCCGCGCGCCCACCGGCACCGGGGAGGGGAAGCGCACCTTGTCCGTGCCGTAATTCACACCCATGCTGAAGCCGGTGATCGTGACGATCTGCGGCACCAGCGACGGCAGCAGCGACAGCGTCAGGTAGCCGTGCGCGATCGGGCCGCCGAAGGGGCTGTGCTCCTTCGCGCGCTCGGGGTCGGTGTGGATCCACTGCTGGTCACCGGTGGCGTCGGCGAACTGCTGCACCTGCTCCTGGGTGATCGTCACCCAGTCGCTGTAGCCGAGGTGCTGGCCGACCAGGCTCTGCACGCCCTCGACGCCGTCGACGGTGGTCTGCGCCATTGCTCGTCCTTCCGCTGGAGTCTGGTTGGCTGACTCCACCACACCGGCGTCACGGAGGAGGGAACGGGTTGCTCCGGATCGGTGCGCTGGACGTGCCAGACGGTGGGTTCGTCCTGATGGCGATCGTGAACCGGACACCCGACTCGTTCTACGACCGCGGCGCGACTTTCGGAATGGCCTCCGCGCTGGAGCGGGTGGACCGCGTGGTCGCCGAGGGCGCCGACATGGTGGACGTCGGCGGCGTCAAGGCGGCCCCGGGCGAGGAGGTCTCCCCCGCCGAGGAGATCCGCCGCACCGTCGACCTGGTCGCCGCGATCCGTGACGCCCACCCGAGGCTGCCGATCTCGATCGACACCTGGCGCGCCGAGGTCGCGGTGGAGGCGCTCGCGGCCGGCGCGGACGTGGTGAACGACGCCTGGGGCGGCGTCGACCCCGAGCTCGCCGGCGTGGCCGCCGCGGCGGGCGCCGGGATCGTCTGCACCCACGCCGGGGGGCTGCCGCCGCGCACCCGTCCGCACCGCGTCACCTACGACGACGTCGTGGCCGACATCGTGGGGCGGACGACGGCGCTGGCCGAGGCCGCCGTGGCCGCGGGCGTGGACCCCGAGCGGGTGATCGTCGACCCGGGGCACGACTTCGGCAAGAACACCCGGCACTCGCTGGAGGCCACCCGGCGGCTCGACGAGCTGGTCGCGACCGGCTGGCCGGTGCTGGTGGCGCTGTCGAACAAGGACTTCGTCGGCGAGACCCTCGGCGTCCCGCTGGAGGAGCGCCTCACCGGCACGCTGGCGGCGACCGCGGTGAGCGCCTGGCTGGGCGCCCGGGTGTTCCGCGCGCACGACGTCGCGCCGACCCGCCAGACCCTGGACATGGTCGCCTCGATCAAGGGCACCCGCCCGCCGCTGCGCACCGTCCGCGGCCTGGCCTGAGCCCGAGATCTGCACGCTCGGGGCCATCCGTGCCCTGAACACCCCGAGTGTGCAGATCTCGCGGAGGAGCGGCGGACGGGCGTGCAGAGGTCCCTGGTGGGCCCGCGGCGGCGGGTCTAGCGTCCGCGGCCTCAGGTCCCTGGCGAGCACCGGAGGTGGCGGGATGAGCGGACGGGTCGTGCACTTCGAGATCCCCTACGACGACGGCGACCGGGCGCGCAGCTTCTACAAGGCCGCGTTCGACTGGGAGATCGTGCAGCTGCCGGACATGGGCGGCTACACCCTCGTCATGACCGGGCCGAGCGGCGACCAGGGCCCCAGCGAGGCCGGCTTCATCAACGGCGGGATGCTCTCGCGAGAGATGTCCGTGACCCGGTACCCGGTCGTCGTGGTGGACGTCCCGAGCATCGACGAGGCGCTGGCGCGGATCACGGGCCTGGGCGGCACGGTCGTCTCCGCGAAGACGCCGGTGGGCGACATGGGGTTCGCCGCCTACCTCTCCGACCCCGAGGGCAACGTCGTCGGCCTCTGGGAGACCGCACGCTGACCCGGAGCGGTCGCCTGCCTCACGCCACGGCCGAGGCCACCCCGACCACGAGGAAGAAGGTCAGGGACGTCAGGTAGATGCCGTACGTCGCGTGCGTGGCGCTGAGCCCGAACGGGGATCGTCGCCCCTTGCCGACGAACGACCGCGACCCGCCGGACCGGACGTCGTCGGGGTACTGGCTCCGGCCCATCTGCCGCTCGAGCTCGGCCACCACGTCGAGCTCGTAGTACTCCCACCAGTAGTGGTGGCGGACCTCGAGAGCGAGGAAGAGAACGGAGAGGACGCAACCCAGGACTGCGACGAGCGGGACGGCGAACGACAGGTCGACCGCTCGCTCCTCCCCTCCGTAGAGGAAGGCCAGCGCGGCGGTCAGCACGCTGACGTAGGTGAGGAAGCCGGTCAGGTTCGAGAACCGGGACGTCGCGTACATGCGCGCGTTCTCGCCCGCATGGCGGTAGATCTCGAGGAGGTACTCGTCGTAGGGGTCGGCCACGCAGAGTGTCTAGGCGATGCCGCGTGCTAGATCCAGCACCCTCCGTTACCGGTGTGCGTGGAGCGACCCGTGAGGGATCGGGGCGGCCGAGGGGGGAGCACCCGTCGCCCGGGCGGTCACTACGTTGCCCCCATGTCCGCCACGGGTTTCCTCACCGCCGACGAGCTCAACGACCTCCTCCCGGGCACCTTCCCCGGGTTGCTGGGCATCGTCGTCGACAGCCACGAGCCCGGGCGGCTGACCAGCCACCTCGACGTGCGCCCCGAGCTGCTGGCGCCGAACGGGTACCTGCACGCGGGCACGGTGGTCACGCTCGCCGACACCAGCTGCGGCCTGCCCACCCGCGCGCTGCTGCCCGAGGGCTCGACCGGGTTCACGACCATCGAGCTGAAGAGCAACCACCTGGGCACCGCGCGCGAGGGCCGGATCAGCTGCGAGGCGACCGTCGCCCACGCGGGGCGGACGACGCAGGTGTGGGACGCCGTCGTCCGCAACGCGGAGTCGGGGAAGACGGTCGCGCTGTTCCGCTGCACGCAGTCGGTGCTCTGGCCGCGCTGAACCGGGCCGGATGGCGGAGAACCCCCTTGTGCCGCCCGACACGCCGGATGTGAGACTGGCGCCACACCAGCATCGAGGAGGCACCCCGTGGCACTGGCCAGCCCGTATCCCGACGTCGAGATCCCGAACCTGTCGGTCCCCGAGTCCGTCCTCGCCGCCGGCCGGGAGCGGCCGGACGCGCCCGCGCTGATCGACGGCCTCAAGGGTGACGTGATCACCCACGGCCAGCTGGCCGCCTACGTCGAGCGGGTCGCCGCCAACCTGCACGCCCGCGGGCTGCGCAAGGGCGACGTCGTCGCGGTCTTCTGCCCGAACACGCAGTGGTTCCCGGTGGTCTTCCACGGCATCGCCGCCGCGGGCTGCGTCATGAGCCCGATCAACTCGCTCTACACGCCCGACGAGATCGCCTTCCAGCTGAAGGACTCCGGCGCGAAGCTGCTCATCACCATCTCGATGTTCATGGACCGGGCGGGCGCCGCGGTCGAGAAGTCGCCGGTGGACGAGATCGTCGTGCTCGACGGCGCGGAGGGGCACGCCAACCTCTTCGACCTGCTGGGCGCCGACGCCCCCGCCGTGACGGTGGACATCGACCCGGCGGACGACCTGGTCACGCTGCCCTACTCCAGCGGCACCACGGGCCTGCCCAAGGGCGTCATGCTCACCCACCGCAACCTGGTGGCCAACGTGACGCAGTGCCTGCCGCTGCTCAAGACCGGCGCGGAGGAGCGGATCATCGCCGTCCTGCCGTTCTTCCACATCTACGGCCTGACGGTGCTCATGAACCAGGGCCTGGCGCTGGGCGGCACGGTGGTGACCCTCCCCCGCTTCGAGCTCGAGGACTTCCTGCGCACCATCCAGGAGTACAAGATCACCCGCGCGTTCGTGGCGCCGCCCATCCTGCTGGCGCTGGCCAAGCACCCCGTGGTCGACAACTACGACCTGAGCTCGCTGCAGTCGATCCTCTCCGGCGCCGCCCCGCTCGACGAGCAGCTGGCGCTCGCGGTCGAGCAGCGGCTGCGCAAGGGCGCCGACAGCGGCGTCACCGTGGCTCAGGGCTACGGCATGACCGAGCTCTCCCCCGTCTCGCACACCACGCCCGACCCCGACGCCATGCCGCCCGGGTTCTCCGGCGAGGTGCCCAAGGGATCGGTGGGCTTCGCCATCCCGAACACCGAGTGCCGGCTCATCGACCCGGGCACCGGTGAGGACGCCGCTCCGGGCGAGCGGGGCGAGCTCTGGGTCCGCGGCCCGCAGGTCATGAAGGGCTACCTCAACAACGAGGAGGCCACCCGCGCCACCCTCGACAGCGAGGGCTGGCTGCACACCGGCGACGTCGCCGTCGTCGACGACAACGGCATCTACACCGTCGTCGACCGGGTCAAGGAGCTGATCAAGTACAAGGGCTACCAGGTGGCCCCGGCCGAGCTCGAGGCCGTGCTGATCAACCACCCGGAGATCGCCGACGCCGCCGTGATCGGTGTGCCGGACAAGGAGAGCGGCGAGGAGCTGCCCAAGGCGTTCGTCGTCCGCAGCCCGGGATCCGAGCTCACCGAGGAGGCCGTCATGGCCTACATGGCAGAGAAGGTCGCCCCGCACAAGAAGATCCGCTTCGTCGAGTTCATCGACGTGGTGCCGAAGTCGTCGGCCGGCAAGATCCTGCGCAAGGACCTCAAGGCGCGCGGCTGAGCACGGGCCCCGGGGTCAGCCGCTCTGCTGGCCCCGGGGCGAGCCGCTGGTCCTGCCCTGCTGCGCGTCGGCCGCCGTGCTGCGGTCGACCGGCGCCGGCGGCGCCCAGGACGGCGGGCCCACCGGCCCGGCCCACGGGGGCCCCGCGGGGACGGTGGGACGGCGCAGCGCGAGCACCAGCAGGAGCACGGCCAGCAGCAGCAGGGCCAGCCCCGCGCCCATGACGCCCCAGGCCAGTCCGGTCAGCGCCGGGATCGTGGCGCCGATGCGGGCGTCCACGGCCACCCCGGCCGACCCGTCGGCGTTCATCACGACGAGCGTCCACGAGCCGTCGTCGGGGTCCCAGCCCAGCTGCTGCGTGCCCGTCCCGGCGGCCCGGACGGTCCAGAAGCCCTGGTCGGCCGGTGGCCCGCTCGGCGCCCCGCCGGGCAGCAGGACGCGGTCGGCGGCCGACGTGTCGATCCCGAGGTCGTCGACGACCGTGCGCTGCACGCCCCCGAGGTAGGCCTCGACGTCGGCCGACGGCGCGATGCCCACGAAGACCTCGGTCGCCGGGTCGGCACCGGTCACCTCGACGCGCGCCGTGCCCAGTGCCGTCTGGACGCCGACCCAGTCGGCCCCGGTGTCCAGGTCGATCCGCTCGCTGAGCAGGGCGTGCCCGGGCGTCGCGAAGTCGTCGGACGCGGTGTAGAGGTAGCCGTCGTCGGAGCGCTCCTGCTGGTCGGCCCAGAGCAGCACCCCACCTCCGCCCAGCAGGCCGAGGGCGGGCAGCACGAGCAGACCGCCCACGACCGCGGCCACGATGCGGCCGACGCCGGCCCGCGGGGGCGGCGGCGGGACCCAGGCTGCGGCGGGCGGGCCCACCGGAGGACGCGGGATCGGGGGGTCGGCGGCCATGGGGCACCTCCTGGCGCCGCCGGGCCGCGGACACCGCGGCAGCTGCCGGCGGTCCGTCCACCCTGGCACCGCTCACCCGGCGCACCGGCCCTCAGGGCGTGCGGGATCAGCCGCCCGGCGGACCGCACGGCACGTCGGTGCTCAGGGTCCACCGGTCGTGACCGGCCGGGTCCGCGCCGCCACCGGAGGCACGCCCGTCACCCTGCGGTAGGCGCGCGAGAACGCCGCCTCGGAGTCGTAGCCGAGCCGGCGGGCCAGCTCGCCGACCCGGGCCCCGCGGACCAGCTCGGCGGTCGCCACGTGCATCCGCCAGCGGGTGACGTACCGCAGCGCCGGCTCCCCGGCCAGCTCGCTGAACCGGGCGGCGAAGGCCGAGCGGGACATCCGCGTCTCGCGGGCCAGCCGGTCCAGGGTCCAGGCCGATCCGGGGTCCCGGTGCACCAGCGCCACCGCCCGGCCGACCTGCGGATCGCGCAGCGCGCGCAGCCAGCCCGGCCCCGTGGCCCCGGTGTCCAGCCAGCCGCGGATCGCCTGGATGACCACCACGTCGGCCAGCCGGGTCACCACCGCCTCCGCGCCGGGCCGCTCGTGGCGCACCTCGTCCGTGATCATGCCGAGCAGCACCGGCAGCCAGCCACCGCGGCCTGCGTCGCCCGCCTCCACCACGAGGACCGGGGGCAGCAGGTCCAGCAGGTGCGCGGGCCCGGGCCGTTCCGGCTCCAGGACACCGCAGACCAGCCCGGCGGGCGCTCCACCGCCGTCGACCCGGAGCACCGAGTAGTGCTCGCCGACGTAGTCCTGCGGCAGCAGGTCCGCCCGGCCCGCGATCGGGGCGCCCGGGCCGCTGCGCAGCAGGTGACCGCGCCCGTGCGGCACCAGGGCCAGGTCGCCGGCCCGCAGCTGGTGCACCTCGCCGTCGACCTCGAGCAGGCAGCCGCCCTCGGTGACGACGTGGAAGCTCATGCAGCCCTCCAACGCCGGCATCTCGACGCCCCACGGCGCGGCGCCCTCGGCCCGGCAGTAGAAGGTGCCGCGCATCCGCAGGTCGCCGAGCACACCGCCCAACGGGTCCACCGGCGCCCAGGGCATCGCCTCGTCCATGCCGTCATCGTGCCGCCGATCGCGCGGGCGTCCAGAGGCGCTGGACGAACGGTCATGCTTTCCGGACTCCGGGCCGTTCTCCGCCACCGGTCGTCCGGGCCACGGTGGATCGGCGTCGGCAGCAGCCGGCGCCCACCAGGGAGGAGCGGGTCACGCAGGTGCTGGTCGTGGGAGCAACCGGGGGATCGGGCCGGGCGGCCGTCGAGGCGCTGGTCGCGGACGGGCACGAGGTCACCGCCTTCGCCCGCCGGGCATCGGCGGCCTTCGCCGGGACGCCCGGCGTGCGGCCGGTCGACGGCGACGTCACCGACGCGGCCGCCGTGGACGCCGCCGTCCGCGGACAGGACGCCGTCGTCGTGGCGCTGGGCATCGCCGAGAGCCCGGTGCGGGTGCGGCTGCGCGGGCCGGCCGGGACGCCGCTGGACGTGCGGTCGCGGGGCACCGCCGCGCTGGTGACCGCCATGCGGGCGCACGGGGTCCGGCGGCTGGTCGTGCAGTCCTCGTACGGCGTCGGGGAGACCCGCGCGTTGCTGCCGCTGTCGGCCCGGCTGGTCTTCGCGCTGCTGCTGCGGCCGCAGATCGCCGACCACGGCGTGCAGGAGGACGTCGTCCGCCGCAGCGGACTGGACTGGACGCTCGTGCAGCCGGTCTACCTGACCGACGGCGACGAGCCGGCGGCGCTGTCGACCGACGGATCGGTGGAGGGCATGCGGGTCTCCCGGCAGGCCCTGGGTGGCGTGCTCGCCCGGCTGGCCACCGGCGCGGACGAGGTGGGCCGCTGCGTCTCGGTCTCCGGAGCCCGCGCCGTGGCGGCGCTCTAAGGTCTCGCCCATGCGCGCGGTGACGATCAGCGAACCCGGGAGCCCCGACGTCCTCCGCTGGAGCGAGGTCCCCGACCCGGTGTGCGGCCCCGGCGAGGTGGTCGTCGACGTCGCCGCGACCGCGGTGAACCGCGCGGACCTCATGCAGCGCCAGGGCTTCTACCCGCCGCCGCAGGGGGCCAGCGAGATCCTCGGGCTGGAGTGCAGCGGCGTGGTCAGCGAGGTCGGCGAGGGCGTGACCGGCTGGTCGGTGGGCGACGAGGTGTGCGCCCTGCTCGCCGGCGGCGGGTACGCCGAGCGGGTCGCCGTCCCGGCCGTGCAGCTGCTGCCCAAGCCGGCGGGAGTGGAGCTGGCGACCGCCGCCGCGCTGCCCGAGGTCGTCTGCACCGTGTGGTCCAACGTGTTCATGCTGGCCGGCCTCGCCCGCGGCGACACGTTCCTGGTGCACGGCGGCTCGAGCGGCATCGGCACCATGGCGATCCAGCTGGCCGCCCGCGCCGGCGCCCGCGTGGTCACCACCGCCGGCACGCAGGCCAAGCTGGACGTCTGCCGCGAGCTGGGCGCGGACGTGCTGGTCAACTACCGCGACCAGGACTTCGTCGAGCAGGTGCGCGAGGCCACCGGCGGCCGGGGCGTCGACGTCGTCCTCGACAACATGGGCGCCAAGTACCTCGACCGGAACGTCGACGCCCTCGCCGTCGGCGGACGGCTGGTCATCATCGGCATGCAGGGCGGCACCAAGGCCGAGCTGAACCTCGGCAAGCTGCTGGCCAAGCGCGCATCGGTGCACGCCACCGCGCTGCGCTCGCGCCCGGCGACCGGGCGCGGCGGCAAGGCCGAGATCATCGAGGCGGTGCGGCGCGACGTGTGGCCGGACATCGAGCGCGGCACCGTGCGCCCGGTCGTCGACCGCCGGCTGCCGATGTCCCGCGCGGCCGAGGCGCACCGGGTCGTCGAGGCCAGCGAGCACGTCGGCAAGGTGCTGCTGCTCCCGGCGGACTGACGCGCGTCAGCGGGGCTGCGGGCGGGGGCGCAGGGCGGCGACGGCGTCGATGACCAGGCCGACCTCGTCCGCGGTGTTGTAGTGCATCAGCCCCAGCCGGACGGCGCCGCCGCTCTCGGTCACGCCGAGCGCGTCGAACAGCTCGCGGGCGTAGGCGTCGCCGTCCCACACGCAGATGCCCTGCCGGTTCAGCTCGGCCGCCACCTGGCGCGGGCGCATGCCCTCGACGCGGAAGGCCAGCGTCGGCGTCGTCCGCTCGGGGCGGCCGAGGACCTGCACGTGCCGCATGGCGCGCAGCGCCTGGTCCAGCCAGCCGAACAGCTCGCCCTCGTAGCGGGCGACCAGGGCCAGGGAGGCGCGCAGCCGGTCCCGTCGCGAGCCCGGGACCTCCCCGCCGAGCGCGGCGAGGTGGTCGACGGCGGCGGAGACGCCGGCGTACAGCTCGTAGGACCCCGACCCGGCCTCGAACCGGTCGGGCACCTTGTCCGTCATCGGCAGCAGCTTGTCCGGGTGCAGGTGGGCCAGCAGCTGCGGATCGGCCACCACCGCGCCCACGTGCGGCCCGCCCCACTTCGACGCCGACAGCGCGACGAAGTCCGCGCCCAGGGCGGTGCGGTCGAGGTACATGTGCGCCGCGGCGTGCGAGGCGTCCAGGTAGACCATCGCCCCCACGGCGTGCGCCCGGTGCGCGATCTCGGCCACCTCCGGGCAGGTGCCGATCGCGCTGCTCGCCGCCGTGAGCGCCACCAGGCGGGTGCGGCGGGTGAGCAGGTCGTCGTACTGCCAGGCCGGCAGCTCCCCGGTCTCGATGTCCACCTCGGCCCAGCGGACGGTGACGCCGCGCTCGGCGGCCAGCTGCACCCACGGCCGGATGTTGGCGTCGTGGTCCAGCCGGCTCACCACGATCTCGTCGCCCGGCCGCCAGCTCTTCGCGATCGCCCGGGCCAGCGTGTACGTCACCGCGGTCATGCTCGCGCCCAGGACGACGCCGCCGGCCGCGCCGCCCACGAGGTCGGCCAGCGCCGCGCGTGCTGCGGACACCAGCCCCTCCGCGCGGGCCGACGCCGCGAACACCCCGCCGCGCTCGGCGACCGGCATCCGCAGGGCGTGCCCGACCGCCCGGGCGACGTCCTCGGGCAGCAGCGAGCCGCCCGGGCCGTCGACGTGCACGTACCCGTCGGCCAGCGCCGGGAAGAGGCCGCGGACCCGAGCGACGTCGAGCCGGGCCTCCATGGTCCGCACCCTAGTTGTCCCGGCGCCGCACCCGCTGAGGGCTCCGGCGCCGTGCCGTGCGTCGCCGGGGCAGGCGTTCGGCGGGCCCGGCAGCGGGGCAGGATGGAGGCATGACTGCACCCGGCAACGGCAGCGAACGTCCGCAGCAGGTCGTCGTCGTGGGGCCCGACGGCCAGCCCGTCGGCACCCTCCCGGTGGCCCTCGGCGCCGGGTCCGACGACGGCGACGACGGCGGCCCGATGCAGGTGAACGACATGGTCGAGCAGCCCGCCAAGGTCATGCGGATCGGCACGATGATCAAGCAGCTGCTGGAGGAGGTCCGCGCCGCGCCCCTCGACGAGGCCAGCCGCAACCGGCTGCGCGACATCCACGCCTCGTCGATCCGCGAGCTCGAGCAGGGCCTGGCACCGGAGCTGCGCGAGGAGCTGGAGCGGATCACGCTCCCCTTCGAGGAGGACCAGACCCCCACCGACGCCGAGCTGCGGATCGCGCAGGCGCAGCTGGTGGGCTGGCTCGAGGGCGTGTTCCACGGCATCCAGACGGCGCTGTTCGCCCAGCAGATGGCCGCCCGTGCCCAGCTCGAGGAGATGCGCCGCAAGGCCCTGCCCGGTGGCCAGGGCTCCGGCGCCCAGCCCGACCTGCGCCCCGGCGGCGGCCAGTACCTCTGACCCGCGCCCCACTGACGACGGCGCCGCTCCCGGGGTCACCCCGGAGGCGGCGCCGTCGTCGTGCGGTTCCCTAGACGCGGAAGCGGGCGACGGCCTCCTGCAGCTCACCGCTCATGCGGGCCAGGTCCGCCGACGCCGCCTGGGCGTCGACCACGCGCTGGTTGGTCTCCTGCGTGCCGGCGGCCAGCCCGGAGATCGCCGCGGCGATGCCCTGGGTGCCGCTGGCGGCCTCGGCCACGTTGCGGTTCATCTCGTTGGTCGTGGCGGTCTGCTCCTCGACGGCCGCGGCGATGGTCGCCTGGAAGTCGTTGATCTCGCCGATGACGGTGGAGATCTGGCTGATCGCCTCGACGGCGCCCGCGGTGTCGGCCTGGATGGCCTCGACCCGCTGCGAGATGTCCTCGGTCGCCCGCGCGGTCTCCTGCGCGAGCTCCTTGACCTCGCTGGCGACGACGGCGAAGCCCTTGCCCGCCTCGCCGGCGCGGGCGGCCTCGATGGTGGCGTTGAGCGCGAGCAGGTTGGTCTGCTCGGCGATGCCGTTGATCAGCTTGATGACGGTGGCGATCTCCTGCGAGGAGTCGCCCAGCTTGCCGACGGTCCGGGTGGTGTTCTCGGCGACGTCCACGGCCTGGCTGGCGACGCGGCTGGCCTCGCTGGCGTTCTGCGAGATCTCGCGGATCGCCGACTCCATCTGCGCCGAGCCGGTGGCGACGGTGTCCACGCTGGCGGCGACGGCGCCGGCCGAGCTGACGACGTCGTCGGCCTGCCCGGCCGCGGTGCGCGCGTTGACCGAGATGCCCTCGGCCGCGGCGTTGAGCTGCTGCGAGGCGGCGGCGAGGCGGGCGGAGGAGTCGTTGACCAGCAGCAGCACGTGGCCGATGGCGTCGAGGGTCTCGTCCAGGGACTGCGCCATCTCACCGAGCTCGGCACCGCCGGTGCGGCCGGCCCGCACGGTGAGGTCACCGGCGGCCACCTGCCCGAGGATCTCGCGGATCCGCTGCACGGGGCCGGTGACGCCGCGGGCGACGACGAGGGCCAGCACGACGCTGATGACCAGGCCGGCGGCCATGATCGCCAGGGTGAGGTTGCGGGCCTGCTCGTAGGCGTCGGCGGCCTGCGCGGCGGTGGCCGACGAGGCCTCCGCGGCCGCTGCGGTGGCGACGGTGATCGAGTCCTTGATGACCGCCTCCTGCTCGCCCATGATGCCGAGCAGCTCGATGGCGCGAGCCGGGTTGCCGGCGATGAAGCCCGGCGTGGACAGCTCCGCGAGGGCCGGCAGGTAGGTCTCGACGGCGGTGGCGAACTCGTCGAAGGCGGCGCGGGACTCGGCCGGCAGGTCCATGGCGGCGACGGCGGCGGTCCGGTCGGCCAGGACCTGCATGTAGGTGGCCGCGTTCTCCTTCGCCGTGGCGATGGTCGTCGGCGGGAGGAGCGTGACGTTCGAGCGGGCGACGTTGGCCGACAGCTGCCACCAGTCGGCCTCGAGGCGGCGCAGTCCGTCGAGCGGCACGGCGCCCTGGTCGTAGACCTCCTGGGCGTTGCCGCTCAGCTCGGACATCCGGTTGATGCCGAACGCGCCGACGCCGACGGTCGTCAGCGCGACGACGAGGATGGCGCCCAGCATCCGGCTGCGCAGGCCGAAGCGCGAGCGTCGCGCGTCCTCATCGACCGGCGTCCCGTCCGCCCCCACCACCTGGTCGTCGACCTGCATCATCCCTGCTCGCTTTCTGCACGACTGGATATCGGGATCCCGACGCTGTGACCATCGGCCGCCGGCGGCCGAACTTGAGCAGAGCGGCGACGTCAGAGGGTGCGCAGGAACGCGGCGACGCCGTCCTCGTCGTTGCCGCCGGTGACGTCGGTGGCGACGGCGAGCAGGTCCGGGTGCGCGTGCGCCATGGCCACCGCCCGGCCGCCGCCGTCGCGCACCCACTCGAAGGCGGCGATGTCGTTGGGCATGTCCCCGAACACGACGACCTCCTCCGGCCCGACGCCGTGCCGCTCGGCGACCCGCGCCAGCCCGGTGGCCTTGGTGACGCCGGGCCGCGAGATCTCCGCGAGCGCGTCGGTGGAGGAGTGCGTGACGGTGGCCCGGTCGCCGACGATCTCCTCGATCAGCTCGACGAAGGCATCGGGGGCCATCGACTCGTGGCGGGCCAGCAGCTTGGCCGCCGGCGCCGCGGTCATCTCCTCCAGCGTGGCGACGGCGACACCGGGGGCGTCGACGTCCCACCGCGGGCGGTAGACCGGCTCGTGGCGGAACTCCCAGCCGTGCTCGACGGCGAACCAGGTGGAGGGCTGGCGGACGCGCAGCTCGGCGGTGATCGACCGCAGCGCATCCGGCGTCAGCGGCGCCTCGTCGACGATCTCCATCGGCTCCAGGTCGAGCAGCACGGCGCCGTTGCAGCACACCGCCGTCCCGGACCCGAGGACCTCGCGGATGCGGTGCATCCAGCGCGGCGGGCGCCCGGTGGCCAGCACGAACGGCACGCCGGCATCGCGCCACCGGCCCAGCTCGGCGACGGTCGCGTCGCTGACGGTGTCGTCGGAGCGCAGCAGCGTGCCGTCCATGTCGCTGGCGACCAGCCTGGGCTGCCAGTCAGACATCGCCCAGGACCGCCTCCAGGTAGCGGGCGACGCCGTCCACCTGGTGCCCGCTGGTGAGGTCCGGCGTCAGCGCGCGGACGGCGGGGTGCGCGTTGGCCACGGCCACCGCGCGGCCGCCGGCCTCGCGCACCGCGCCGAGCATCGGCAGGTCGTTGGGCATGTCGCCGAACACGAGGACGTCGCCGAAGCCCACGCCGTACCGGTCCAGCGCCAGCTGCAGCCCGCTGGCCTTGGTGATGCCCGGCGGCAGCACCTCGATGAAGCCCAGGCCGGCGTGGGTCACCTCGGCGTCGACCGGGTCGACCACGGACCGCGCCAGCGCCAGCAGCTCGTCCTGGCCGTGGGTCGCCGAGCGCAGGAACACCTTGAGCACGGCGCCGGGCGGCAGCACCTCGCCCCGCTCCAGGAGCTGGGACGGCTCGGGGTAGGGCCAGTCGAAGCCGTGCTGCACCCGCAGCCGCGCGTGCACCTGCCCCTGCTCGGCGGCCTCCTCGACGGCCAGCACGACCTCGCCGGCGGCCCGCTCGATCTGCTCGATGACCCGCACGGCCTGGTCCCGCGGGAGAGCGACCGCGCGCAGCACCTCGTCGCGCTCGAGGTCGACGACGAACCCGCCCTGCGACAGCACCGCGATGCCGCGGTGGTCCAGGGCCGCCCTGACCGTCTCGAGCAGGCGCGGACCGCGACCGGTGACCCCGACGACGGGGATGCCGGCGTCCCAGCACGCCTCCAGCGCGGCGCGCGTGCGGGGGCTGACCAGGCCGTCGGCGTCCAGCAGCGTGCCGTCGAGGTCGCTGGCCACCAGCTTGGGCCGCCAGGAGCCGACGTCGCCGAGCTCGACCACCCGCTCGGCGCCGTCGAGGACGCCGTGGGCGCGGATGGCGCGCGGTGGGCGCTCGCTCATGCGGTGGGCACCGGCGCGGCCAGCGTCATGCCCGGCGTCAGCGCCTCGACCCCGCCCAGCCAGGGGCGCAGCGCGACCGGCACGTGCACCGACCCGTCGGCGCGCTGGTGCACCTCGAGCAGGCAGGCGATGGTGCGGGCGATGGCGCAGAGGGTGCCGTTCAGCGTCGCCGCCGTCTGGTTCCTCCCCTCCGCGTCGCGGTAGCGGATGGCCAGCCGCCGCGCCTGGAAGGTGGTGCAGTCCGAGGTGCTGGTGAGCTCCCGGTAGGTGCCCTGGGTGGGGAACCACGCCTCGATGTCGTACTTGCGGGCGGCGCTGCTGCCCAGGTCGCCGGCGGCGATGTCGACCACCCGGTAGGGCAGCTCCAGCGCCTGGAGGAACTCCTCCTCCCACTGCAGCAGCCGCAGGTGCTCGGCGGCGGCGTCCTCGGGGGCGCAGAAGCTGAACATCTCGACCTTGTCGAACCAGTGCACGCGGATGATGCCGCGGGTGTCCTTGCCGTACGAGCCGGCCTCGCGGCGGAAGCAGGACGACCAGCCGGCGTAGCGCTTCGGGCCCGTCGAGAGGTCCAGCACCTCGTCGGCGTGCATGCCGGCCAGCGCCACCTCGGAGGTCCCGACGAGGTACAGGTCGTCGCGCTCGATCCGGTACACCTCCTCGTCGTGCTCGCCGAGGAAGCCGGTGCCCTCCATCGCCGAGGGCTTGACCAGGGCCGGCGCGATGACCGGAGTGAACCCGGCCGCGACGGCGCGGCTGATGGCGAGCTGGGCGAGGGCGAACTCGAGCAGCGCGCCGGGGCCGGTCAGGAAGTAGAAGCGCGAGCCCGACACCTTCGCGCCGCGCTCCATGTCGATGGCGCCCAGCGCCTCACCGATCTGGATGTGGTCGCGCACGGGGAAGTCGTAGGCCGGCACCTCGCCGACGGTGCGCAGCGGGACGGCGTCGTCCTCGCCGCCGGGCGGGACGCCGTCGTGGACGACGTTGGCGATCGCCAGGTGCGCGGTGCGCAGCGCGGCGTCGGCCTCGCGCTGGGCCTCCTCGGCCTGCTTGACCTCGGCGGCCAGCGCCCTGGCCCGCTCCAGGACGGCGGGCCGCTCCTCCGGGCTCGCCTTCTTCACCGCCTGCGAGGCGGCCTTCTGCTCGCCGCGCAGGTCGTCGCCCCGCTTGACCGCCTCGCGGCGGGCGGCGTCGGCGGCCAGGAGCGCGTCGACCAGGGACTCGTCGTCGCCCCGCGCCCGCTGGCTGGCACGGACGAGGTCGGGGTTCTCGCGCACGAGTCGCAGGTCGATCACGACCCGATCGTAGGTGGCGCGGCCTCAGCCCACGCCGCGCAGCAGGGCCCGGACGGCGTCCTGGACCCGCGCGCTCTCCTCCTGCAGCTCGAGCAGGGCCCGGTCGCGCTCGCCGGGCGCGCCCGCGTGCTCGACCTGCCCGCACAGCTCGGCGAGCCGCAGGGCGCCCATCGTGGCGCTGCTGCCCTTCAGCCGGTGAGCCAGGCCGGGCACCGAGCCGGGGCCGGCGGCGGGTGCCTCCGCGGCGGCCGCGGCGGCGTCGAGGGCGGCCAGCGCGGCGGCGAGGCTGTCGGCGTACCCCGCGTACAGCTCGTCGAAGGACTCCTCGCCGAGGCTGCGGATCTCCTCCACGATCTCGACGTCGAGGACGTCGGGCACGTCGAGGACGTCGGGCACGTCTGTCGGCGCGGGATCGGCGTCGGCCGGGCGGCACGCCTCGAGCGCCGCGCGGAGGGTGCCGATGCGCAGCGGCTTGGTCAGGAAGTCGTCGGCGCCGGCGCCCAGGAACGCGGCCCGGTCGCTGGCCAGCACCCCGGCGGTGAGGGCCAGGACGCGCGGCTGCCGCACCGGCAGCGCGCGGATCGCGGCGGTCGCGTCCACCCCGCCCAGCACCGGCATCTGCGCGTCCATGAGGACGACGTCGTACTGCCCGGTCCGCACGGCCTCGACGGCCTGCCGGCCGTCGGCGACCCGGTCGCTGCGGTGCCCCAGCCGGTCGAGGTAGAGGCCGACCAGCTGCGCGTTCACGTCGTTGTCCTCGGCGACCAGCACGCGCAGCGGCCGGTCGGTGCGGTCGTCGGCCGGTGCGGGGGCACCCGGGCGCCCGGTCGCGGGTGCGGCCGTGCGGAGCACCGAGCGGAGCGTCGTCACCAGGCGCTCGGGGCGCACCGGCTTGTGCAGCCGGGCGGCGAACAGGCCGTCCCCGGCCGGTGCCGACGGCGAGCTGCTCAGCAGCACGAGCGGCAGCGACGCGGTGGCGGGGGCCGCGCGCAGGAGACCGGCCAGCTCGGCGCCGTCCAGATCGGGCATGCGGAGGTCCAGCAGGCCGGCGTCGAAGGCGGGCCCGCGGGCGAGCAGCTCCAGCGCCTCGGCGCCGCTGTGGGCGAGCACGCACTCGGCGCCGGCGCGGGTGAGCTGCTGCTCCAGGATGCGCAGGTTGGTCGGGTTGTCGTCCACCAGCAGCAGGCGGCGGCCGGTCAGGCCCGGTCGATCGCCGGGCTCGCCGGCCCCGGTGCCGGGCCGGAGCCGCACCGTGGCGGTGAAGGTGGAGCCCTCCCCCGGGATGCTGACGACGTCGATGTCCCCGCCCATCGCCTCGGTGATGCGCCGGCTGATGGCCAGGCCGAGACCCGTCCCGCCGTAGCGGCGGGTGGTCGAGGCGTCGACCTGGCTGAAGGCGCGGAAGAGCCGCTGCTGCTGCGCGGCGGGGATGCCGATGCCGGTGTCGGTCACCGACACCCGGCAGCGCAGCGCACCAGCGTCGACGCGGGCGGAGAGCCCGACGACGACCTCGCCGTGCTCGGTGAACTTCAGCGCGTTGCTCACCAGGTTCAGCACCACCTGGCGCAGCCGCACGCTGTCCCCGATGACCTCCTGCGGGCAGTCGGCGTCGACGTCGACCAGCAGGTCCAGGCCCTTGGCCGCCGCCTGCGGGGCGAGCAGCCGGGCCACGTCGTACAGCACGCCGGGCAGGTCGAAGGGCGCCTGCTCCAGCTCGAGCTCGCCGGCCTCGATCTTCGAGAAGTCGAGGATGTCGTTGATGACGGCGAGCAGGCTGTCGCCGCTGCCGGCGATGGTCTCCAGGTGGCCGCGCTGGCCGTCGGTCAGCTCCGTGGTGAGCAGCACGTCGGTGAGCCCGAGGACGGCGTTGAGCGGCGTGCGGATCTCGTGGCTCATCGTGGCCAGGAACGCCGCCCGGGCCTGCCCGGCGCGCTCGGCCTGGTCGCGGGCCTCGACGAGCTCCCGCTCGCGGGCGGCGACGGTCTCCTCGTGCTGCCGCAGCGCGCTGCCCAGCACGTTGACGTCCTCGGCGATCTCGCGCAGCTCCGCGGGGCCGCGGGGCACCAGGCAGCTGTCCAGGTCGCCGGCGGCCAGGTCGGCCAGGGTGCTGCGGACGCCGTCGATCGGGGGCGCGAGCAGGCCGGTGACCCGCCGGTGGGCGCGCCACACGCCCGTGCCGACGGCGACCACGACGACGACGAAGAGGCCGGCGCCGCCCAGGACGACCCAGTCGCCCAGCGTCTCCGCCCGGTCCCGGCGCTCCTCGACGGCTGCGTGCACCTCGGCCGCGACGGCGCGGTAGGCGTCGAACAGCGCCTTGTCCTCCTCGAGCAGCTCGGCGAGGGCGGCGCCGTCGTCGACGGGCGGCTGCCAGACCAGCAGCGGCTGGACCCAGGTCTCCACCCAGTCCGCCTGGGCGGCGCGCAGCCGCTCGAGCTCGTCGGTCGTCGCCCGGTCGCCCCGGGCCTGCTCGTCGAGCGAGGCCGTCGTCCGGGCCAGCTCGGACACGCCGCGGTAGTAGGGCTGCAGGAAGCGCACCTGCCGGGTGACGAGGAAGCCGCGCAGCCCGGTCTCCTGGTCGACCATGGCCACGTGGGCGTCCTGCAGGTCGCTGAGCAGGTGGTTCGCCCGGTCGACCCGGGAGCCGAGCACGGTGACGGCGACGACGGCGAGGGCCACCGTGGTCACGGCGACCACCGAGAGCGCCGCCAGCCCGACCAGCAACGGCCGGCGCAGCAGCACGCGCAGGGTGGGCGCGTCCCGGCGGGGCGCGGAGGTGGGTCGGGCCGTCACCGGAACCGCATCGGCCACTCGCCGGGACTGCTTGAGCGCCTCCCCCCGAGGTGGCAGGCGCGGACTCCCCGGCGGAGGGGCGGCTCAGGGACACTGGGGGCATGCGCTTCCTGCAGCGGCCCGACCACGACCTCACCTACGCCGACGTCTTCATGGTGCCCAACCACTCGACGGTCGGCTCCCGGCTGGAGGTCGACCTCACCACGCCGGACCGCGTGGGCACGACGATCCCCGTGGTCGTCGCCAACATGACGGCGATCTCCGGTCGCCGCATGGCCGAGACCGCTGCCCGCCGCGGCGGGCTCGCGGTGCTGCCGCAGGACATCCCGGTCGACGTCGTCGCCGAGGTCGTCTCCTGGGTCAAGCAGCGGCACCCGGTCTACGACACCCCGATCACGCTCTCCCCGCACTCGACGGTCGGCGAGGCGCTGTCGCTGCTCACCAAGCGCGCGCACGGAATCGTCGTCGTCGTCGAGGACGGCTCGCCGGTCGGCGTCGTCACCGACGGGCAGTGCCAGGGTGTGGACCGGTTCACCCAGCTGTCCGAGGTGATGACCCGCGAGCCGCTGACCATCCCGGCCGGCACCGACCTGCCGAAGATCTTCGACGTCCTCTCCGGCGAGCGGATCAGCGCGGCCCCCGTGGTCGAGGGCGACCGGCTGGTCGGCGTCGTCACGAAGAAGGGCGCGCTGCGCTCGGCGATCTACACCCCGGCGGTCAACCAGGACGGGCACCTCCTCACCTCGGCCGCCGTGGGCATCAACGGCGACGTCGCCGGCAAGGCGGGCGCGCTGCTCGCGGCGGGCGTCGACGTGCTGGTGGTCGACACCGCGCACGGGCACCAGGACAAGGCGATCGAGGCGCTGCGCGCGGTGCGGTCGGTGGCCGGGTCCGCGCCGGTCGTCGCCGGCAACGTGGTGACGGCGCAGGGCACGCGCGACCTGATCGAGGCCGGCGCCGACGTCGTCAAGGTGGGCGTGGGCCCCGGCGCGATGTGCACCACCCGGATGATGACCGGTGTCGGCCGGCCGCAGTTCTCCGCCGTGGAGGAGTGCGCCGCCGAGGCCCGCTCGCTGGGCAGGCACGTGTGGGCCGACGGCGGCGTGCGGCACCCCCGCGACATCGCGCTCGCCCTGGCCGCCGGCGCGGCGAACGTGATGGTGGGTTCCTGGTTCGCCGGGACGTACGAGTCGGCCGGCGACATCCACGACGACGGCTCGGGCCGGCTCTACAAGGAGTCGTTCGGCATGGCCTCGGCGCGGGCGGTCAAGGCGCGGACGGCGAGCGCCTCCGGCTTCGAGCGGGCGCGGGCCGGCCTGTTCGAGGAGGGCATCTCGTCGTCCCGGATGTACCTGGACCCGGCCCGCCCGGGGGTCGAGGACCTGATCGACCAGATCGTGGCCGGCGTGCGGTCCTCGTGCACCTACGCGGGCGCCCGCACCGTCGACGAGCTGCACGAGCGGGCGGTGCTGGGGGTGCAGAGCGCGGCCGGCTACGAGGAGGGCCGCCCGCTGCCGACGTCCTGGTGAGGGTCCTGCCACTGCCGGTGTTCGAGGCGCTGGTCGCCGACGCGCTGGACCAGGTCCCGCCGGACCTGCTGGCCCTCATGGACAACGTCGTCGTCCTGGTCGAGGACCGGAACCCCGACGAGCCCGAGCTGCTCGGGCTCTACGAGGGGTACGCGCTGACCGAGCGCGGCTGGGAGTACGGCGGGGCGCTGCCGGACCGGATCATGATCTACCGCGAGGCGATCTGCGACATCTGCGAGACGGCCGAGGAGATCGTCGAGGAGGTCACGATCACCGTCGTCCACGAGATCGCGCACCACTTCGGCATCGAGGAGGACCGCCTCCACGAGCTCGGCTGGGGCTGAAACCGCCTGCCTTTTCCCCAGAAAGGCAGCCTGCTCCATCCCGGAAAAGCACGCCGCTTTACCGCGGAAAAGCAGGAAGGGGCGGGCGGGTAGCGTCGGAGGACGTGCCCGACGACATCGCCGCGACCGGCAAGCTGCCGATCAAGATGCTGCACGACCGCATCCTGGTCGCGCTCCGCAAGGAGGACGGCGACCGGCGCTCCAGCGGCGGCATCCTGATCCCCGCCACCGCCCAGGTGGCCAAGCGGCTCGTCTGGGGCGAGGCGAAGGGCGTGGGCCCGAGCGTGCGGCAGGTCAAGGTCGGCGACCAGGTGCTGTTCTCGCCCGAGGACCAGCACGAGGTCGAGGTGCACGGCGAGGACCTGATCATCCTGCGCGAGCGCGACGTGCACGCCGTCGCGGCCGAGCGGATCGAGGAGTCGACCGGGCTCTACCTCTAGCTCAGAGGTCGCGGAACTCGCAGTCGTCGACGTCCGGGAAGACCTGCGCCCGGGGGCACACGAGGTGCTGCCAGTCGACGCTGCGGTAGCTGTCGGGCCGGTTGTCCACGAACACCTCGCCCGTGCCGTCGGGCAGCGCCCGGTGGTACATGGGCACCGGGAGGCTGTCGACCCCGTGCACCAGCACGACCAGCTCCGCGGTCCGGCCGGCGGCCACCGCCGCGGCGAAGCAGTCGGCCGCCGCGCCGGTCACCCGGTCCTGGAGGACGACCAGGCGGGCGCGGCCGCAGTCGGGCAGCTCCGGCCGCTCGGCGAAGAGGTCCGGCGGGACGACGGGGGCCGGCGCCGGGACCGGCCAGGGGCCTGCCGCCCAGCCGAACCCGGACAGCAGGAACGCCAGGGCTGCCGGGAGCCACGCCCGGAGCACCCACTCGAAGTCCACCGTCCGCGCCCCCGTCCCGAGGGCGCCATCCTGCCCGGGCCGCGGGCTCCGCGGTAGCGGCCGTCACCTCGGGGTCAGGCCACGGCCTCCCGGTCGGCCACCTCGTCCTCGCAGTCCAGGCCGAGCGCGATCAGCCGCCGGTACTCCGCCGTCTTCGCCTGCACCACGGCGAGGTCCTCCCGCAGCTGCGCGAGCCGGGCCTCGATCGCCTCGGTCTGCTGCTCGAGCAGCCGGAGCCGCAGCGGGTGGACGTCGGGCGTCCCGCCGCCCAGCTGGACGAACGCCCGCACGTCGGCCACCGGCATCCCGGTGCGGCGCAGCGCCTGCACCAGCCGGATGAAGCGGACGGCGGCCGGCGGGTAGCGGCGGCGGCCGTCGGCGGTGCGCTGCACGAGCGGGATCAGCCCCTCCCGCTCGTACCAGCGCAGCGTGTCGATGCTGAGCCCCGTCTGCTCGGACACCTCGCGGATGCCCGGATCCGTGATCACGGGCACCACGCTAGGCGGTCACGTCGAGCACGAACCGCCAGCGCACGTCGCCGTCGGCCAGCCGGGTGAAGGCGGTGTTCACCTCGGCGAGCGGCAGCACCTCGACGTCCGCGGTGAGGCCGTGCTCGCCGCAGAAGTCGAGCATCTCCCGCGTCTCGACGGTGCCGGCCGAGCCGGAGACGGTGAGGGTGCGGCCGAGCAGGCTGAACGCCTCGACCGAGTACCGCTCGGGCAGGCCGAGGACGACGAGGGTGCCGTCGAGCCGCAGCGTGCGCAGGTAGGGCGAGACGTCGTGCGCCCCGGACGCGGTGTCCACGACGACGTCGAGCCGGCCGGACGCCGCGCGCATCGCCGCCTCGTCGGTGGAGACGACGACCTGCGCGGCACCGAGCGCGCGGGCGGCGTCCTCCTTGCCCGCCGAGGTGGTGAACACCGTGACCTCCGCCCCCAGCGCGACGGCGAACTTGACCGCGAGGTGGCCCAGCCCGCCGAGCCCGACGACGCCGACCCGCCGGCCGGGGCCCACGCCCGCCCGGCGCAGCGGCGCCCAGGTGGTCACGCCCGCGCACATCAGCGGGGCGGCGCCGGCCGGGTCGAGCCCCTCGGGCAGGGCGTATGCGAAGGCGTCGCGGACGACGTACTCCGTCGAGTACGCCCCCTGGGTCGGGCTCCCGTCGCGCAGGTCGCGGCCGCCGTAGGTCAGCGCCGGGAAGCCGACGCAGTAGGACTCCCGGTGCGCGAGGCAGTTCTCGCACTCCCCGCACGAGTCGACGATGTTGCCGACCGCCACGGCGTCGCCCACCCGCAGGCGGGTCACGTCCGAGCCGACCCCGCTGACCACGCCGGTGAACTCGTGGCCGGGCACCAGCGGCGGAGCACCGGCGGCCAGCCCTTCCACCGCGTGCAGGTCGCTGTGGCAGACACCCACGTGGGTGACCCGCACGGCGACGTCGTCGGCCCGCAGGTCCCGCCGCTCGAACTCGATCGGCCGCAGCCGCCCACCCGGCTCGGTGGCCGCGTACCCCGTCACAGATCGCATGCCGGCGACGCTAGGAGCTGGAGCGCACTCCAGCGCAACTGCTCGAGCCCACCCAGGCTTGGGTACCTCTACCGGTGGTCCCGGGCCCTGGAACGCGGGCAGAGGTACCTATGCCTGGGTCGGGGCCGCCGGCGGCGGGTCGGTGCGGGCGTGCCGGGCGACCCCCTCGGTCATGTCGACCAGGAACCGGCGGACGACGGCGAGCTCCTCGTCGGTGTAGCCCTCCAGCGCGGCGACCAGGTCGCGCGCGAGGCCGCCGAAGTGCTCCGAGCCGGCGGTGCGGGCGGAGTCGGACAGGTGCAGGGACACCCGGCGCCGGTCCTCCGGGTCGCGCTCGCGTCGCACGTGGCCGACCCGCTCCAGGCGGTCGACCAGCGCCGTCACCGACGCCGACCGCAGCTCGACCGCCTCGCCCAGGCGCCCCGCGGTGAGCGCCTCCCCGCGGCGCGCCGCGTCCATGATCGCGACGAGGGCGCGCACGTCGGTGCGGCCGAGCCCGTGCTCCTCGGCGAAGCGCTGGCTGACCGCGTCCAGCTCGACGGACAGCCGGCGCAGCAGCAGCACGAGCTCACGGCGCTCGCCGTCGTCGGACACCACCTGCGACCCCTTCCCGGGCGGGACCCGGCACACCCTGCCTATCATCTCGATGATCGAGATAATCGACCGTCAAGGAAAATCATGCCTCGCCGCGCCCTCCGCTGGATCCTCCCCGCCGTCGTCGCCCTGCTGTGGATCGGCCTGGCCGGCCCGCTCGGCTCGTTCAGCGGGAGGCTCGCCGAGGTGTCGGAGGACGACTCGGCCGCCTTCCTGCCCGACAGCGCCGAATCCACGCGCGTCACCGAGTTGCAGCGGCAGTTCCAGACCGAGCGCGCGCTGCCGGTGATCCTGCTGTGGGAGAGCGAGGACGGCCCGCTCGACGCCGCCGCACTCCCCCAGGCGCAGGAACGGCTCGACGAGGCCATCCGCATCGCCGAGGACGCCGGCGCCCTGCGGGGCGAGCCGTCACCGGTCATCCCCTCCGAGGACGGCGAGGCCCTGCAGGCGGTGCTGCCCTTCGACCCCGACCTGGGCGAGGCCCTGCCCGAGATCGTCGCCGAGCTGCGCGCCCTCGACGGGATCCAGGGCACCACCGCCTTCGTCACCGGCCCCGGGGCGGTCTTCTCCGACTTCTCCGAGGGGTTCTCGGGCATCGACGGCCTGCTGCTGCTCGCGGCGTTCGGCGTCGTGCTGCTGATCCTGCTGGTCGTCTACCGCAGCCCGCTGCTGCCGCTGCTGGTCATCGGCACCGCGGGCATGGCGCTGGTCGTCTCGCTGGCGGTGGCCTACTTCCTCGCCGACCGGGGCTGGATCGACGTCAACGGCCAGAGCCAGGGCATCGCCTCCATCCTGGTCGTGGGCGCGGCCACCGACTACGGGCTGCTGCTCGTCGCGCGGTACCGGGAGGAGCTGCGGCAGGAGCGCTCGACCTCCACCGCGATGCGCATCGCGCTCCGGCAGTCGTGGGAGCCGATCCTCGCCTCGGGCGGCACGGTGATCCTCGGCGTGCTCTGCCTGCTGTTCTCCGACCTCGGCTCCAACCGCGGCCTGGGCCCGATCTCGGCGGTCTCCATCGCCTTCGCCATGCTCGCCGCGCTCACCTTCCTGCCCGCCGTCCTGGTGCTGTTCGGCCGCGCCGCCTTCTGGCCGTTCCGCCCCCGCTTCGGCGAGGAGCAGGCGCACGGCCGCGGCTGGGAGCGGATCGCCACCTCGGTCGGCCGCCGCCCGCGCCGCTACCTGCTGATCAGCGGCGGGGTGCTGCTCGCCCTGTCGCTCTTCCTGCCGATGTTCGACTCCGACGGCATCCCGCTGTCCGAGGGCGTGCGCGGCGGCTCCGAGTCCGGCGCCGGCCAGGAGGCCATCGCCCGGCACTTCGAGGCCGGCGCGGCCAGCCCAGCGGTGATCATCACGCCGGCCGGGGGCTGGCAGGAGGTCGCGGACGCTGCGGCGGCGACCGACGGCGTCGCCGAGGTCGCCCCCTTCACCGGCGAGCAGTCCGGCCCGCCCGGCGCCGGCGGCGAGCCGCTCGAGGTCGACGGCCTGGTCCGGCTGGAGGCGACGCTCGGCGACGCCCCCGACAGCGAGGCGGCGCAGAGCACCGTCTCCGACCTGCGGACGGCGGTCCGCGACGTCGAGCCCGACGCGCTGGTCGGCGGCTCCTCGGCGCAGGACCTCGACACCCAGGAGACCGCCGCCCGCGACCTGCTGGTCATCGTGCCGCTGGTGCTGCTGGTCATCACGATCGTGCTGGCCCTGCTGCTGCGCGCGGTGGTGGCGCCGATCCTGCTGGTCGCCACCACGGCGCTGAGCACGGCGGCCACCGTCGGCGTCGGCGCGCTGGCGTTCGACCACCTCTTCGACTTCCCCGGCAGCGACCCGCAGGTGCTGCTGATCGGGTTCGTGTTCCTGGTGGCGCTGGGGATCGACTACAACATCTTCCTCATGACCCGGGCGCGGGAGGAGTCGCTCCGGCACGGGGCCCGCGAGGGGGTGCTGCGCGCGCTGGCCGTCACCGGCGGGGTGATCACGAGCGCGGGCCTGGTGCTCGCGGCCACCTTCGGCGCGCTCACGGTGCTGCCGCTGGTCATCCTCATCCAGCTCGGGTTCCTGGTCGGCTTCGGCGTCCTGCTCGACACCTTCGTCGTCCGCACCCTGCTGGTGCCCGCCGCCGTGCACCTGCTCGGCGACCGGGTGTGGTGGCCCAGCCGGCTCGCCCACGGCCCGAGATCTGCACACTCGGGCCCTTCAGCGCCCTGAACACCCCGAGTGTGCAGATCTCGCGGAGGTCAGCCGGCGAGGAGGATCCAGCCGACGAGGACGACGCCGACAACCACCCACACCAGGGGCACGCGGTCGACCCACCGCGCGGCGGCGTGCTGCCGGGAGGCGAAGAGCACCCAGGCCGCGATCGTCGTGCCGAGGGCCACGAACGGGTAGGCGAACCAGCCCAGGACGATCGGCGCGGCCGCCGCCGAGTCCCAGTTCGCCAGGCCCATCGTGCCGCCGACGGCCAGGACGAACCACGGCAGCAGGAAGAGCAGGTAGAGGCCCTGCAGGACGCCGAGCTCGATCGCGGCGGCCCGGCGAGCGGCGTCCGGAGAGGGGTGCCGGTCGACCGGCGGAGCGTGCACCACGGCGGCGCAGCGTAGCGGCGGACCGCCCGCTCAGACGTCTCCGGCGCGCACCCGGTCCAGCCAGTCGCCAGCCTCGGCGAACGCGGCGTCGGCCGACTCCTCCGGCACCGCGCGGTTCTCCCGCCCGTCGGCGCGGGGGTAGGAGCCCAGGAAGCGGACGTCGTCGCACACCCGGTGCAGCGCGGCGACCGCTTCCCCGACGCGGTGGTCGGCGATGTGGCCCTCGCAGTCCAGCGAGAACGAGTAGACCCCCAGCCGCTGGCGGGTGGGCCGCGACTCGATGCGGGTGAGCGAGATGCCGCGGGCGGCGAACTGGGCCAGCAGGTCCAGCAGCGCGCCCGTCCGGTCCCCCACGACGGCGACCAGCGACGTCTTGTCGTTGCCGGTGGGCGCGGGCAGCGGGCCGGGGCGGGACACCAGCACGAACCGGGTGACCGCGCCGGCGTGGTCGGCGATGTCGTCGGCCAGGGCGTCCAGGCCGTACCGCCGGGCCGCGATCGACGCGCACACCGCGGCGTCGAACTCGCCGGCCGCCACCGCCGCCGCCGCGGCGGCGGTGGAGCTCGCGGGCAGCGGCGTGACGCCGGGCAGGTTCGCCTCCAGCCACCGCCCGGTCTGGGCGAGGGCGTGCGGGTGGCTGGCCACCGAGCGCACCGCGTCCAGGGTCGTCCCCGGCCGGACGGCGAGGGTGAACGCCACCGGCAGGAACACCTCGCGGGTGATGATCAGCGGGTCGCCGTCGGCCAGGCCGTCCATGGTCGCCGGCACCGAGCCCTCGACCGAGTTCTCCAGCGGCACCAGCCCGGCGTCCGCCTCGCCCGAACGGACGGCGGCCAGCGTGGCCGGGACACTCGGCCGGGGGGTCGTCGTTCCCTCGCCGGGGTCAACGGCCCTGCTCAGCGCGGCCTCGGCGAAGGTACCCTCGGGCCCGAGATAGGCGAACCGCGGAGGAGACGTGCTGGGGTGCATCCCGGGCATCCGACGAGGGTAGTGCGGGCGGGTCACGGCGAGAGCGCGACCCGGGGGAAGCTGCCTCGCTGATCGGCAGCTCCGGGGAGCCCGGACGACGACCCGCGACTGGAGGTGGCGTGCCCCCCGCCTTCCCGGCCGCTGCCTCCCCCAGCCCACCGCCGGTCGGGACCGACCGGCTGGACGCGGCCCTGTGGCGCCTGTTGACCGCCGGCGACCGGGACGACGCCGCCGTCGGTGGCCTGCTCGACGAGGCCGACGAGGAGCTGACCGGCGCCTCCGACCCGTACCGGACCGCCTGGCGCTCCGCCCTGGCCGCCCGGCGCGGCCTGGCCGACGGCGACCACGAGTCGGCGGCCGCGGCGGTGACCGCGGCGCGCGAGGCGCTGCACGACTGCCTGCCCTCCACCTGGACGGCGCTGGCGCTGGCCTACCTCGCGCACGTCGAGGTCACCGCCGACCACGTCGACGCCGCGATGCTCATGGCGGTCGACGCCAGCCTGCTCACCGAGGAGCCCGCGGCCGCGGAACCCTCGCGGCCGCTGCTCCAGGCGCACCGGTGGCTCTCCCTCACCCTCGCCGGCCTCGACCTCGAGGAACTCGCGGTCGCGCACGCCGCCCGGGCCCACCGCGTGGCCCTCGAGCTGCCCGACGTCGACGACCGGTGGCACACGCTGGTGCTCAGCGCCCAGCAGCACGTCGAGCTGGCCCAGACGCTGCGCCGCCGCGGCGACGAGCAGCGCGCCCGCGAGCTCGCCGAGGAGGCCATCGGCCACGCCACGACCGCCCGCGAGCTGGACCGCGAGCCCGCGCCTGCCGAGGCCGACCTGCTGGACGTGCTCCAGGCGTGGGCGCTGACCTGCACCGACGACCTCGAGGCCGCCCTGAGCCCGCTGCGCCGCGTGCACCGCCACGTCCAGGCCGACGGCGACGTGTGGCTGCGCGGCTACACCGACCTCGTGCTGGCCCGGCTGCTGGTCCGCTTCACCGCCCGCGACGGCGACCGGGTGCGCGGCGAGGAGGCCGTGCAGCTGCTCGTGGACGCCGCCGGCGCCTTCGCCGCCGCCGGCGACCGGCGCCGCTACCGCCAGTGCCTGCTCGAGCTCGGGCAGAACACCGCCGACCTGGGCCGCCCGGCCGAGGCGCTGCACTGGCTGGAGGCCTACCGCGCCGACACCGGCCGGGCGCACGCCCGCGGCCGGCAGCTGTGGGCGGAGATGTTCGTCCGCCGCAGCCGGCTGCGGGAGGCCGAGCGGCAGGCCGCCGTGCTGCGCCGGCACGCCCTCGAGGACCCCCTCACCGGCCTGGGCAACCGGCGCAGCGCCGAACGCCGGCTGGCCGGGCTCCGGTTCGGCGACGAGCCGCTGTCGCTGGCCGTCGTCGACGTCGACCGGTTCAAGGCGGTCAACGACGGCGCCTCGCACACGCAGGGCGACGTCGTCCTGCGCCGGGTGGCCGACCTGCTGCGCGAGCACAGCCGCACCGGCGACGAGGTGTTCCGCTGGGCCGGCGACGAGTTCCTCGTGCTGCTGCCGACGGCGACCGAGGCGCAGGCCGTCGTCGTCATGGAGCGGCTGCGGGCCGCCGTGGCCGCGGCCGACTGGTCGGACCTCCGGCTGACCGAGCCGGTCACCGTGAGCGTCGGGGTGGCCACGGCGCCCGAGGTGGACGACGAGCAGCCCGAGCCGGTGGCCGGCTGGCGGGCGCTGTTCGACACCGCGGACCTGCTGCTGTTCTCCGCCAAGCGCAGCGGCCGCAACCGGGTCCGCGCGCCCGGCGGCGGGCCGCTCGACGGGCGGGCCGGGGCGTGAGCGAGCTTGCGAGCTCACGAATGAGCAGAGCAGCCCCGCGAACGCGGCCGACGAGCGCCAGCGAGGCGGACACGTGAGCACCGCGGCCGGCTGGGACTCGTGGGGCACGACGGACGGCGGACGGCGCGTTCCCGACGACGTCCTCGACAGCGCCGGGGGTGCGGTGCACAGTGCGCTCGTGCCACCCGGAGCCCTGCACCAACGGGTGACCGCTGCCCTCGCGAACTGGCGGCTCGACGACGCCGAGCAGCTGCTCTCCGGCGTCGACACCGAGCCCTCGCCCTACCAGGCGGCCGAGCCGGACGCCGGTGCAGGCGACCTGGGCCGCGCCTGGGCCGACACCCTGCGCGCCGAGCTGCTGGTGCGTCGGCTGCGCGTCGCCGGGTTCACCCTGGTCGGCGACCCGGTCGGGACCGGCGGCGCCGACGGCGAGCGGGAGCCCGCCCTGGACCTGCACGCCGGAGTGGCCGAGCTGATCGACGGCAACCCCGAGCCCACCCACGACATCCGCGCCGAGTCCGCCTCGCGGGCGGCGCTGGCGATCGCGCTGGTCCGGTCGGCCAAGGCCGCCTTCGACGCGACGGACGACGGCCTGCAGCGCGCCGCGGGCCTCGCCCGGCACGCGCGCATCGAGCTGCTCTCCCGGCGGATCGACGCCGCCATGGACGAGGCGGTGGAGGCGGCCAGCCTGCTCGACCCGGGGCTGCCGCCGAGCCGGCTGCTGGTGGACACCCTCGGCACGCTGGCCGGGGTGCTGGCCGACCTCGAGCTGATGCCCCTGGCGCTGGACTTCCAGCGGCGGGCGCACGAGGCGGCGCGGTCGGCCGCCGCGGACCCCGCTCTGCTGCAGCCGGGCGACGGCGACCCGGACGTGCTCGTCGCGGAGGCCGCGACACGGCTGGGCGAGCTGTGCGCCGAGCTCGGCGAGGGCCTGCTGGACGACGGGCTGCCGGAGAGCGCGGTCCCGCACTTCGCCGAGGCCCGCGAGCTGGCCGAGGAGGCGCTGCAGCTGCTGCCGCCGGAGGCCGCCGGCGTCGTCGCCGCGCAGATCGTGCACGGCTGGGCGCTGGTGGGCCTGGGCGAGCACGCCGCCGCGACCGGGCCGCTGCGCGCCGCCGTCCGGCTCACCTCGGCCGCCGACGACCGGGCCCAGCGGGCCGCCGCGCAGCTCGCGCTGGGTCGCACGCTGCGCCGGCAGGGGGATGCGGGCGGCGCCGACGAGCACCTGGTCTCCACGCTGCACCTGGCCACCGAGCACGGCCTGCCCCGGCTGCGGCGGGCCGCGCTGCGCGAGCTGTGCACGCTGCACGCCGAGCTCGACGACGCCGGCCGCGCGCTGCCCTACCTGCAGGCCTACCTCGCCGACGAGCTGGACCGGGTCGACGAGCGGCGCACCCGCTGGGTCGAGCTGTTCGGCCGCCGCAAGAGCCTGCTCGAGACCGAGCGGGCCGCGGGCCAGCTGCGCCGGCAGGCCTACGAGGACCCGCTCACCCACCTGCCCAACCGGCGCTACGCCGAGGCGCGGCTGGACGGCCTGCTCGCCGGCGGGGGCGTGCCCGCGCTCGCCGTCGTCGACGTGGACCGGTTCAAGTCGATCAACGACGCCATCGGCCACCCCGGCGGCGACGCCGTGCTGCGCGCGGTCGCCGAGCTGCTCATCGCCGGGGTCCGCGACACCGACGAGGTGTGCCGCTGGGCCGGCGACGAGTTCGTCGTCCTGCTGCCCGACACCACCGCGGAGCAGGCCGAGCGCGCGCTGGAGCGCACCCGCCGCAAGGTCGCCGCGCACGACTGGGCGGCGCTGGGGCTGAGCCGGCCGGTGACGATCAGCGTCGGCATCGCGTCCGCCGCCCGCGGCGACGACCGCCGCACGCTGTTCGCCGCCGCCGACGGGGTCCTGTACGACGCCAAGCGCAGCGGCCGCGACCGGGTCGTCCGGCTCTCCGGGGTCACCCAGAAGCGCGCCGGCGGAGCGCCGCTCGACGTGCTCTTCGGCGGCTCCTCGGGGGTTCCGGAGCCGGCTGTCGACGCACCCGACGACGCACCCGACGACGACGGCTTCGCGCCGTTGCTGGTCGCGCCGGCCCCGGCCGATCCGCCGCTGGGCGTCGACCGGCCCGGTGAGCCGCTGCTCGGCCCGGTCACCTCGGCCGCCGCGCCGGCGACGCCCGAGCCCGAGGTCGTCTGGGCGACCGGCCGCACCACCGATCAGGTGCTGGCCCTGGTCCGCGAGGCCCGCAGGGAGCACCCCGACCGCCCCGCGCTGGTGCTGCGGGCGGGCGCGGAGACGCTGGTGGCGCTGGCGAGCGAGCACGACGCGTACACGACCATGGACGCCGCCGCGATGGCCGCCGCCGTCGGCCCGCTGCCCGAGCCGGTCGGCCGGGTCGCCGTCGTCTGCGCCGGCGGGGCGGACACCCCGGTGGCGGCCGAGGTGGCCTTCGTCGCCCGGGTCGCGGGCAGCGCGGCGGTGCGGCACGACGACGTCGCCGGCAGCCGGGTGCGCGCGCTGCTCACCGACCCGGCGCGGGTGCCCGACGCCGACTGCCTGGTCGTGGTGGCCGGGATGGACGCCGCGCTGGTCGCCACGCTGGGCGCGCTCACCGACGTGCCCGTGGTGGCGGTGCCGACGTCGGCCGGCCAGCCCGCGGGCCTCGGTGGCCTGGGCGCGCTGATGACCATGCTGTCGGCCGCGGCGCCCGGCGTCGCGGTGTCGCAGGTCGACAACGGGTGGTCGGCCGGCGTCTTCGCCGCCCGCGTCGCCCGACGCGCCGCCCGCTGAGCGCTGACCGCCCACCCCTCCCCCAGTTGATCATCGTCCCCGTGCCCGCGACACCGTCCGACGCGCCGCGGGACCGCGCACCCCGACGATGATCAACTCGGTGACGGGGCGGCGGCTGCCGCGCCGGCTCGTCCAGCTCTACGTCGGCCTGGCGCTGTACGGCGTCTCCATCGCCGCGCTCGTGCTCGCCGACCTCGGCGTCATGCCGTGGGACGTCCTGCACCAGGGGCTCGCCCGGCAGCTCGGCTGGTCGCTGGGCACCGTGATCATCGTCGTCGGCGTGCTGGTGCTGCTGGCCTGGATCCCGCTGCGCGAGCGGCCGGGCATCGGCACGGTCAGCAACGTCGTCGTCGTGGGGCTGGTGGCCGACGCCGCACTCGGGCTGGTCGACCCGCCGTCGTCGCTGGCGGTGCGGATCGCGCTGGCCGCCGGCGGCATCGCCTGCAACGCGCTGGCCACCGCCGCCTACGTGGGCGTGCGGCTGGGTCCCGGCCCGCGGGACGGGCTGATGACCGGGCTGGTGCGGCGCACCGGGCGGAAGGTCGGGCCTGTCCGCACCGCCATCGAGGTGGTCGTGGTGGTCTCGGGCTGGCTGCTCGGCGGCAGCCTCGGCGTCGTGACGGTCGTCTACGCGCTGGCCATCGGCCCGCTGGTCCAGCTGCTCCTGCCACCGCTGACCGTCCTCCCGCCCGAGCCGCACGCCACCGCGGCCTAGACGCGGGTCCTCAGCCCCGACGCCACCACCGGGACGACGGCGAGCACGAGCAGCGCCGTCGCCGCCGCGCCGCCCACCGCCCAGGCCGCGAACACGAGCAGGCCGGAGATCTCGATGCCGAGGCCGGCGACCGAGGTGACCGTCGCCCGGTGCGGGCCCTCGATCCGCTCCTGCAACCGGGCCTCGGCGCCGACCAGCACCGCCAGGTAGAGGCCGTACGCCAGGGACAGCGCGGCGAGCGCGGCCGGCCCGGGGAGCACCGCGGCCGCTCCCAGCAGCAGCCCCGCCGCGACGAGGAGGGCCGGGAGCACGCCGTCGCGGAGCCCGTCGACCCGGCCACCGAGCTCGGCCCCGGCCGCACCGGCGAGCGAGACGACCAGGACGACGAACGGGACGGCACCGGTCGGCACGCCGCGGTCGTCGGCGAGCACCGGGAAGTACTCCTCCATCGCGTCCAGCCCGCCCACCAGGGCCACGGCGCCCACGGCCAGCCGCAGCGGCGCGCGCCGGGCCACCTCGCCGACGCCGGCCCGCAGCGTGGCGAGCAGCGCGCCCGCCCGCTCGCGCGGCGGCTCCGGGAAGCGCAGGGCGAGCGCGGCGGCCACCAGGCTCATCGCCGCGCTCAGCCAGCCGACCAGCGCGAACCCGCCGACGGCGTGCAGTCCGGCGGCGGCCAGCGCCGTCGGCACCTGGACCAGCAGCTCGGCGGCGGTCATGCGGCCGTTGACCCGCGCGAACGCGTCCTCCGCGCCGACGTCCCGCAGGCCGTCGAAGACCAGCGCCTCGGCGGTGCCCGACCACAGCGCGCTGGAGACGCCCCAGAGCGCGAAGCCCGCGGCGAACGACGCCGTGCCCGGTGCCGCCGTCCACAGCGCGAAGGCTCCCGCCTGGAGGACGCCGCCGCAGGCGAGGACGCCGCGGCGGGACCACCGGTCGGCCAGCGCGCCGGCCGGCACCTCGGCCAGCACGGCCGTGACCGACCAGACCGCGAACAGCCCGGAGATCTCCGCCGTCGACAGGCCGGTGCCCAGGAAGAGCAGCGCGTACAGCGGGTAGAGGGGCACGAACTCCGAGAGCGCGGCCCAACCCACCGCCAGCCGGGCGAGGGGCCGGGCGGACGGTGGCAGAGCGTTCGAGGGGGATCAATGTCGGCGCATGCCGGCACGCTAGCCCCGGGCGCCCCGCCCCGCGACCGGTTTCCGAGCCGGCGGGCGCTACTCTTCCCGGCGAAGGGGAGTAGCCCCCCGTCCGCTGGTCGACATGCTGGCGCCCGCTCGCGGGCCGCCCGGTCAGCGGGTCCGCGCTCCGGCGCGGATGGGCGAGACCTTCGACCAGCAGCCTGCGCTGCCCGGTCGGAGGCTGCCCTGACTCCGCTCGGCGGCGCCCAGCGGAGGAGAAGTCTCGTGGTCCTGTCGGTCGTCCTGGCCGCGTTCGTCCTGGTGCTCCCGGTGGAACTGCCCGACAAGACGCTGTTCGCCAGCCTGGTGCTGGCGACCCGGTTCCCCCCGCTCCCGGTCTTCGTCGGCGTCGGGACGGCGTTCGGCCTGCAGGTCGCCATCGCGGTCACGGCCGGCTCGCTGCTCTCGCTGCTCCCGCAGGCCCTGGTCAGCGGCGTCGTCGCGGTGCTCTTCCTCGTGGGTGCGGTCATCCTGTGGCGCAGCGCCACGAGCGGCCCGGAGGACGCCGACGACGCGGGCGAGGGCCGCGAGGGCACGTCGTTCCTGCGGGTCGCCGCCATCTCCTTCGGCGTGCTCTTCGCCGCCGAGTGGGGCGACCTCTCGCAGCTGGCCACCGCCGGGCTCGCCGCCCGCTACGACGAGCCCCTGTCGGTGTTCGTGGGCGCGTGGGCCGCGCTGCTGGTCGTCTCCGGGCTCGCGGTCTTCCTGGGCAAGAACCTGGCCGAGCGGCTGCCGATCGCGCTCATCCGGCGGGTGGCGGCAGTGCTGTTCCTGGTCTTCGCGGTCGTGGCCGTCGTCGAGACGGTCCGCGCGCTGGTCTGAGCTAGGTTCCGGGCATGGAGTTCCGCACGACCGTCGTGCTCGCCGGCAAGACGGCGACCGGGCTGCAGGTGCCCGACGAGGTGGTCACCGCGCTCGGGGCCGGCCGGCGTCCGCCGGTGGTGGTGCGCGTCGGCGGGCACAGCTACCGGACGACGGTGGCGTCGATGGGCGGCGCCTACTGGGTACCGCTGTCGGCCGAGCACCGGGAGGCGGCGGGCGTGCGCGCCGGCGAGGAGGTCGACGTCGTCGTCGAGCACGATCCGGCGCCGCGTGAGGTCGCGCTCCCCGAGGACCTCGCCGCGGCGTTCGACGACGCCGTCGCCACCGCCTTCGACGGCCTGGCGCCCAGCCACAGGAAGGAGTGGGTGCGCTGGGTGGAGGAGGCGAAGAAGCCGGAGACCCGGGCGGCCCGCGTCGCCACGACCGTCGAGTCCCTGCGGGCGGGGAAGAAGCGCCGCTGACTCAGCGGGGCCGCGCGACCAGCACCCGCACGAGGTTCTGCAGCCGGTAGCCGCCGTCGCCGGTGCGGTAGGGCGCCAGCCGCTCGAGCAGCGCGTCGCGCAGGGTGACCGGGTCCACCCGGCGGGCGACGGCGCGGGCGGACCTCGAGGCGAGCAGCGGCTGCAGCAGGGCGTCGTCGTCGGGGTACTCGAACGGGACCTGGACCTCGTCCAGCCGCTCGACCACCAGCCCGGCCCGCTCGGCCATCGCGCGCAGCCGGGCCGGCTCGCTCACCGGAGAGCTGCGGCCCGGCCGGCGGGGCCCGAGCCACGGAGCGAAGGCGTCGTCCAGCACGGAGAGGTCGCACTCCCGCTCCCGGCCCCACGCGGTCGCGGCGACCACGCCCCCCACCCGGCCGGCCCGGCGCAGCACCGCCAGCGGGTCCCGGACGTGCATGAGCAGCTGCACGGCGGCGACGACGTCGAACGGCCCGGCCGGCGGGTCCTGCGCGGTGCGGACGACGAAGGTGCCCTCCGGTACCTCGGCGGCCGCCCGGGCCACGGCGTCGGCGTCGATGTCGACGCCGGTGACGACGGCGCCGCGGTCGGCCGCCGCGCGGGCGAGGTGCCCCGCGCCGCAGCCGAGATCGAGCAGGGTGGTGCCCGCGCCCACGCCGGTAGCGTCGAGGACCGCCGCGTGGATCGGCGCTCCCCAACCGCGTGGTCCCTCGCCGCTCACGGGCCGACCCTAGGAGCTGCTTGACCCTGACGTGGCGTCAGGCTGTTCCCTGCTCCTCGTCACAGGAGGGAGGACACGGTGCACGTGGGTGAGGTCGCGGCGCTGGCCGGCGTCACGGTGCGCACGCTGCACCACTACGACCGGATCGGGCTGCTGCAGCCGTCGGGCCGGACGTCGGCGGGCTACCGCCGGTACGCACCGGCCGATCTGGACCGGCTGCACCAGGTGCTGCTCTACCGCGCACTGGGGTTCTCCCTCGAGGAGGTCGCGACCCTGCTGGACGACCCGTCCGCCGATCCCGCCGAGCACCTGCGCCGCCAGCACCGGCTGCTGCTCGACCGGCTGGACCGGACGTCGGCGATGGTCGCGGCCGTCGAGAAGGAGATGGAGGCACGAGCGATGGGGATCTCCCTGAGCCCGGAGGAGCGGTTCGAGGTGTTCGGCGACCACGACCCGGCGCAGCACGACGCCGAGGTGGAGGAGCGCTGGGGCGACACCGACGCCTACGCGGAGTCGAAGCGGCGGACGTCGGGCTACACGAAGGAGGACTGGCTGCGGATCCGGTCCGCGGCGGAGGACCTGGAGGCGCGGTTCGCGGCCGCGCTCGCCGACGGCGTCCCCGCGGAGTCGGAGCGGGCGATGGACCTCGCCGAGGAGCACCGGCAGCAGATCACCGGCACCTACTACGACTGCCCGCCGGAGATGCACGCGGCGCTGGGCCGGATGTACGTCGAGGACGAGCGGTTCACGGCGTACTACGAGCGCGTCGCGCCGGGGCTCGCGCGGTACGTGAGCACCGCCGTCCAGGCCAACGCCGCCCGCCAGGGCTGACCCTCCGCGAGATCTGCACACTCGGGCCCATCAGCGCCCGGAAGACCACGAGTGTGCAGATCTCGCGGGCGGACGGCGATCCGGTGCGAGTCTCGCCACCCGCACGGGCTGTGCGGTCCGCCACCCGTCATGCTGGCGGGGGAGATGAACCGCATCCTGGCGCTGCTGCGCGAATCCGGCGTCCAGCGCGGCGTGCGGGCGGCGATCGCCGCCGGCCTGGCCTGGCAGGTGGCGGTGCTGCTGCCGCCGGTTCTCTCGGACTACGCGTACTACGCCCCGCTCGGCGCGGTCATCGCCGTGCTGCCGACGATCGCCGACTCTGCCAGCGCCGCGTGGCGCAGCGTGCTGGCGATCCTCACCGGGTTCGCGCTGTCGGTGGTGGTCTACGAGCTCACCCGCGCGGTGCCCAACGCGCTCACCGTCGCCGCGATCGTCGCGCTCGCGGTGCTCATCGAGCAGCTGAAGCTGTGGCGCGAGCAGGCGAGCTGGGTGAGCTTCGCCGCCGTCCTCATGCTCACCGTCGGCCTCGACGACCCCGACACCTACGTTCTGCGCTACGCGGGGCTGACCCTGCTGGGCGCGGCCATCGGCGTGCTGGTCACCACGGTGCTGTTCCCGCCGCTGCAGCTCACGCGGGCGGTCGAGCAGATCGGGGCGACCCGCTCGCTGCTCGCCCGGCACCTGGGCGACATCGCGGCCACGCTGCGCGACGGCCGGGTGCCGGACGTGTCCGAGTGGACCGACCGCAACCGCCGGCTGGACCGCGCGCTGGACCGGATGCGGTTCGCCGCCACGCGGGTCGAGCGCGCCCGCCGCGCCAACCCCCGCGCCCGCCGCTGGCAGGGCCGGGCCACCGAGATCCGCGAGGAGGCCCGGGCCGTCGACCGCGTCGCCGTCCTGGTCGACGACCTCACCTCGCTGGTCGTGGAGTTCCACCCGCACCGCCGCGGCATCGACCACGCCGACGCGGGCACCGGCTGGGTGCTCGCCGACGCGCTCGACAGCCTGGCCGGCGTCGTCTGCACGCCGTACCACACCACCGACGGCTCGACGCCCGACGAGCGCGACGAGCAGATCGCCCGCGCGGGTGCCGCGCTGCACCGGCTGGTGGGGCTGCTGCGCGAGTCCTCGGTCGACGACGACGAGGGCTTCTTCGCCCTCGGCGCGGTGGCGGTCGGGGTCCGCCGCAGCCTGGCCGCGCTCCAGGCCGAGGAGCGCACGCCCGCCGTCTCCCCCTGAGGTCAGACGCGGATGAGCAGCTCCCCGTGCAGCATCCCCAGCCACCCGTCGTCGGCGTCCCGCCAGGTGCGCCAGGCGTCGGCGACGTCCTCGAGCTGCTCACGCGTGGCCAGCCCGTAGGCCACCGCCTGCTCCGCGAAGGACGACGCCGTCGCGCGGCCGGCCCACGAGTTCCCCCACCACTGCCGCTCCTCCGGCGAGGCGTAGCACCAGGCCGACGTCGTCGCGGTGACGTCGCGCAGGCCGGCCGCGTGCGCCCACGCCACCAGCCGGCGGCCGGCGTCGGGCTCGGCGCCGTTGGCCCGCGCGACCTGGCCGTAGAGCGCGAGCCAGCGGTCCAGCCCCGGGTTGTCCGGGAACCAGGTGAGCGCCGCGTAGTCGACGTCCCGCACCGCGACGACCCCGCCCGGCCGGCAGACCCGCGCCATCTCGCGCAGCGCCGCGACCGGGTCGGTGAGGTGCTGCAGCACCTGGTGGGCGTGGACGACGTCGACCGAGCCGTCGGGCAGGTCGAGGTCGTAGACGTCCCCGACCGCGAAGGTCACCTCGACCCCGGCCCGCTCGGCGGCGGCGCGGGCCTCGTCGAGCGGATCCGGGGAGAGGTCGAGCCCGAGCACCCGGCCCGGTGCCACCCGCGCGGCGAGGTCGACGGTGATCGTGCCGGGCCCGCAGCCGACGTCGAGCAGGTCCAGCCCCGGTCGCAGGAGGGGCAGCAGGTGCGGCGCGGAGTTCTCCGCCGTCCGCCAGCGGTGCGACTGCAGGACGGGCTCGGCGTGCCCGTGCGTGTACGTGTCCACGCCGGCAGGTCTACACCTGCAGTCCCATCCAACGGAACCGGCTTCCCGCTCTATGGGAAACGTCAGGCCTCGGCCAGCACCTGCTCGGCCATGGGCACGGCCCGCGCCCGGTCCTCGGGCACCAGCCCGATGCGGGTGCGGCGGTCGAGCAGGTCGGCCACCGTGCGCGCACCCTCGTGCCGCACCGCGAACCGCAGCTCTCCCACCGTCTCCGGCCGTCCGGCGACGACGAGGTCGGGCCCGAGCGCCTCCACCTGCGGCGCGTCCGTGCCGTACCGGGCGACCAGCCGGCCGGGTGCGGGGAGCGCGTCGAGGACCCGCCGGGGCGCGGCCCCGACCAGCGGCAGCCGCGCGGTCGTCGAGCGGGCGGTACCGCCGAGCCGGGCGACGACGGCGTCGACGGTCTCCTCGGCCATCGCGCGGTAGGTGGTGAGCTTCCCGCCGACGACGGAGAGGACCGGTCCGTCCCACGTCAGCAGGTGCTTGCGCGAGAGGTCCGCCGTCGCGTCGCCCGGCCCGGTCCCGGCCGACTCCGGCAGCACGAGCGGCCGGTAGCCGGCGTAGGCACCGACCAGGTCGTCGCGGGTCAGCGGCTCGGCGAGGACCTGGTTCACCGTGTCCAGCAGCTGCTGCACCTCGCCGTCGGAGGGCTGCGGGTCGTCGTCGGGCACGGGGCCCTCGACCGGCTCGTCGGTGATGCCGAGGTAGACCAGCCCGTCGGCCTGCGGCAGGGCGAAGACGTACCGCGACCGCGAGCCGGGCAGCGGCACGGTGAGGGCCGCGGACGGCGAGCCCAGCCGGTCTGCCCGCAGCACCAGGTGCGAGCCGCGCGAGGGCACCAGCCGGATGCCCGGCGCCAGCCGCTGCGCCCACACGCCCGCCGCGTTCACCACCGTCCGGGCCCGCAGCACGAGCGCCCGGCCGTCGACGTCGGCGTGCACCTCGTCCCCGTCGACGCCGGTCACCGTGGCTCCGGTCAGGACGCGGGCGCCGTGCGCGGCGGCCGTGCGCGCCAGGGCCACCACCAGCCGGGCGTCGTCGCTCAGCTGCCCGTCCCAGAAGACGGCGCCGCCTCGACCGGGCCGCACCGCCGGGGTCATCCGCGCGACGTCGTCGGCCCCCACCCGCCGCGTGGACGGCAGCGAGCCGCGCCCGCCCGCGACGGAGAACCGGACCAGGTCGCCGAGCCGACCGCCCGCCGCCCCCAGCGCGCTCACGTCCCGGCCGGCGGCGTCCGGGATGAGGAAGGGCAGCTGCCGCACCAGGTGCGGCGCGGTCGTGCCCATCAGGACGGCGCGCTCGCGGGCGCTCTCCCGCGCCAGCCCGATCTCCCCGTGCGCCAGGTAGCGCAGCCCGCCGTGCACGAGCTTCGAGGACCAGCGGCTGGTGCCCGCGGCGAGGTCGGTGCGCTCCAGCAGCACGACCGACAGCCCGCGCGCCGCCGCGTCCAGCGCGACGCCCGCGCCGGTGACCCCGCCGCCGACCACGACGACGTCCACCGGCGGGCCGGCGGCCTCCTCGAGGTCCCGGGTCCGCCGCGCGGACGACAGCGAGCCGATCACCGCAGTTCCCCAGGCACGGGCACCCGGCAGACTGTAGCCGTGCCCGAGCAGCCGGAACTGACGATCCAGGGCTGGGGTCCCGCCTCCGGGGACGCCGCCGACGCCGCGGGCGACCGCGCTCCTGCGCTGGAGGAGACCCTGCCCAAGGCGGCCCGCCGCCACCTCGCCCGCGAGCTGGGCTGGACCCCCCGGCACACGCCGCCGGTGCCGGTGGAGGACATCCGGCTGGCGCCGCCGCGGCTGACGCCGGACACCCTCGCCGCCCTCACCGGTCTCCTGGGCGAGGAGAACGTCCGCACCGACAGGGAGTCCCGGCTGCTGCGGGCGGGCGGCAAGAGCTACCTGGACCTGCTGCGGCGGCGGGCGGGCGACGCCTCCGACGCACCCGACGCCGTCGTCCTGCCGGGCACGACCGAGGAGACCGCGGCGCTGCTCGCGCTGTGCAGCGAGCAGGACGTCGTCGTCGTCCCGTTCGGGGGCGGCACCAGCGTCGTCGGCGGCCTGGCCGGGGTGGACCCCGACGACCGGCCGGCGGTCGCGCTCGACCTGCGGCGCATGGCCTCGGTGCAGGAGATCGACGTGGCCTCGTCGATGGTCACCGTGGGCCCGGGCATGCGCGGCCCGGCGTTCGAGGCGGCGCTCGGCGAGCAGGGCCTGACCTTCGGCCACCTGCCGCAGAGCTGGGAGTTCGCCACCCTCGGCGGCTACGCCGCGACCCGCAGCTCGGGCCAGGCGTCCACCGGGGTGGGCCGGTTCGACGACCTGGTGGCCGGGCTGACGCTGGCCACGCCGTCGGGCGTCCTGGAGCTGGGGCACCCGCCGGCGTCGGCCGCCGGGCCCGACCTGCTCGGCCTCGCGCTGGGCTCGGAGGGCACGCTGGGCGTGATCACCGAGCTGCGGTTGCGGGTGCGCCCGAAGCCGGTGACGACGTCGTACGAGGGCTGGTCGTTCCGCACCTGGGCCGCCGGCCTGGCGGCGCTGCAGCGGCTGGCCCGGCACGACCTGCTGCCCGACGTCGTCCGGCTCTCCGACGTCGACGAGACCCGGGCCAACCTGCTCAACGCCGGGGGCACCGGCGCCCGGCTGCTGCGCGGCATGCTGCGCACCCGTGGGCACCGCGAGGGCTGCCTGCTGGTCGTCGGCTGGGAGGGCCTGCCCGACATCGTGCGGGCGCGGACGCGGGCGGCGTCGTCGCTGCTGCGGTCCGGCGGCGCGATCCGGCTGGGCCACCAGGTGGGCGAGTCGTGGCGCAAGCACCGGTTCGGGGCGCCCTACACGCGCGACTCGCTGCTGGACGCCGGGATGCTGGTCGAGACGCTGGAGACCGCGGCCACCTGGTCGGCGCTGCCCACCGTGTACGACTCCGTCCGGCGGGCGCTCACCGAGTCGCTCACCGGCGGCGGGCGCCGTCCGCTGGTGATGACGCACGTCTCGCACGGCTACCCGACCGGCGCCTCGCTGTACTTCACCGTGCTCGCCGACCGCGACGAGGAGCTGCCCATCCAGCAGTGGCTCGGCGCCAAGCGGGCCGCGACCGACGCGCTGCTGGCCGCCGGCGGCACGCTCACCCACCACCACGCCGTCGGCGCCGACCACCGGCCGTGGCTGGACCGGGAGATCGGGCCGCTGGGCGTCGAGGTGCTGCGCGCGGTCAAGGCGCGGCTGGACCCCAAGGGCATCTGCAACCCCGGCGTCCTGCTCCCCGACTAGTCGGCGAGATCTGCACACTCGGGCCTTTCAGCCCCCTGAAGGCCACGAGTGTGCAGATCTCACCGCACGCGGCGACGCCGCGGACCGGGGTCAGGGGTCCGCGGCGTCGCGTGGCGGAAGAGCTAGATCGCGTAGCCGAACGAGAAGACCCGGTGCGGGTCGACCGCCGCCTTGAGCTCGGCCAGCCGCCCGTACACACCGGGCGGGTAGGCCGCGGCCACCTCGTCGGGGCCGGAGACGGCCCCGAGGAAGTTGATCACCGTCTCGGGCGAGCGCCACGGCTCGAGCGCGCCCAGGACACCGCCGACGACCGCGGGCGCCACCTGCGCGAGCTCCGGCACACCGGGGGCGATCGCGAAGACGGCGTAGGCCCCGGAGCGCCCGGCGACGGCGTTGGGCACCTTGGCCGGCCGCGCCAGCGCGCCGCCCATGAGCCGGATCTCCAGCATGACCAGCGGGATGTCCAGCTGCGGGCCCGCGGCCGCCAGCAGCGCGTCCACCGCCTCGGGCGGCAGGTCCGCGAGCAGCATGCCCTTCTCGTAGGCGGGCATGGGGTCGACCGGGTCCATGTGGATGGCGTCCATCGCGGCGGTGCTCATCGGCCCGATCCCGCCGAGCAGCACCCGGCCGGCGTCCTGCATCGGGGCGACCAGCCGCTCGCCCTCCGCGAGGTCGGTCCCGCAGTACGCGTACCGCAGGTGGACGGCGGTCTGCCCGCGCAGCGGCGGCGGCAGGAACTCCTCGTCGGGCAGCCGGAGCAGCGCGATCGAGGTGCCGACCTCCTCCGGCATCGTGGGCGCCCACCGGCGCCAGGCCTGCATGACCGCGGCGGCGTCCTCGCCGGCGAAGAAGATGCCCCCGGCGTACAGCTCGCCGACCGGCGCCAGCTCGAGCTCCAGCGCCGTCACGATGCCGAGGTTGCCCTTGCCGCCGCGGACGGCCCAGAACAGCTCCGGCTCGGAGTCGGCGGACAGCGTGCGCTGCCGGCCGTCGGCGGTGACCAGCTCGACCGAGCGGACGGCGTCGGCGGCGAAGCCGTACTTGCGGCCCAGCGAGCCGAGCCCGCCGCCGAGGGTGTAGCCGACGACGCCGACGTCGGAGGACGAGCCGCAGAGCCCGGCGAGGCCGAATTCGGCCGCGGCCTCCATGACCCGCTTCCACTTCACGCCGGCCTCGACGCGCGCGGTGCGCCGCTCGGGGTCGATGGAGACGCCCTGCATCCGGCGGGTGGTGATCATCATGGCGCCGGCCGCGTTGCGGACCGGCCCGTGCCCGGTCGCCTGGACGGCGACGCCGAGCTCGTGGGCGACGGCCCAGGAGACGGCGGCGGCGACGTCGGCGGCGCACGTGGCCCCCACCGCGATCGCCGGGGTGTGCTGCACCGCCAGGTTCCAGGTGGCCACCTCCGCGGCGAGCCCGTCGTCACCGGCGGCGTAGACCGGGCCGTGCACCCGGCTGCGCAGCTGCTCGACGTCCTCGGCGGGGAAGGGCAGCGCCTGCGTGGCGACGGCGACGGCGCCGGCGGCCACCGCGTCCCGCAGGACGACGGGCGGCTCGGGGCGGCGGGGCTGGGGGAGAGACATGCGGGTTCCTTCTCGCGGCCGCGGTCGGAGCCGCGGATCGGGGTGCCGCGGAGGCCGCGGCTCTGGGACGGGGGAAGCCTGCGACGCCCCGCTTGGCCGCCACTTGCACGCGACTTGCAGCGCTCCCTGCAAGCGGCGGGCAGAAAGGGGTGCCCACGCCGGGGCGACGCGAGGAACATGGCCCGACGTGCGCTTCCGAGCCCTGGGTCCGCTCGAGGTCGTCGGACCCGACGGTGCGCTGCTCGACGTCGGCGGCGCCAAGCCGAGGGCGCTGCTGACCCTGCTGCTGGCCGACGCCGGCCGCGTCGTCGGCATCGACCGCATCGTCAGCACGCTGTGGGGCGAGGAGCCGCCGCCGACGGTCACCGGCACGCTGCAGGCCTACGTCTCGCACCTGCGGCGGGTGCTGGAGCCCGACCGCGGGCCGCGCGAGGCACCGACCGTGCTGGTCACCCGGTCGCCGGGCTACCTGCTGCGCGCCGACGCCGACGACCTGGACCTGCTCCGGTTCGAGGAGCTGGTGGAGGCCGGCGACCGTGCGGTGGCCGAGGGCGCGGCGGGGCGAGGTGTCGCCCTCTTCGACGAGGCACTGGCGCTGTGGCGCGGGGAGCCGCTGGCCGAGCTGGGCGACGCCCCGGCCGCGGCCAGCGACCGGCTCCGGCTGACCGAGCTGCACGTGCGCGCCCGCGAGCGGCGCTGCGACGCGCTGCTGGCCGAGGGCCGCCCCGAGGCCGCCGTCCCGGACCTGCAGCGGCTGGTCGCCGAGCACCCGCTGCGCGAGCGGCTGTGGGCCCGGCTGGTCACCGCGCTGTACGCCGCCGACCGGCAGGCCGACGCGCTGGAGGCCTGCCGGCGGTGCACCGAGCTGCTGCGCGACGAGCTGGGCATCGACCCCGGCCCGGAGCTCCGCGACCTGGAGCAGGCCGTGCTGCGGCAGGACCCGCGGCTGCTGGAGCGGCTCCCCCGGCCGGTGCTGCCGGCGGCGCCCGCCCCGGTGCCGAGCACGTCGGTGGACGCGCTGGTGGGGCGGCGGGCCGAGCTGGACCGGGTGCGCGCCGTCGCCGAGCAGGTGGCCGGCGGCCGCGCGGCCGTCGTCGTGGTCGAGGGCGAGGCGGGCATCGGCAAGACCCGGCTGGCGGAGGCTGTGGCCGACGGCGCCCGGCTGCTGGACTGGCCGGTGGCGTGGAGCCGGTGCGCCGACGATGCAGGCGCCCCCGCGCTGTGGCCGTGGACCCAGGTGCTCGAGCAGCTGGGCCAGCCCGAGCTCGATCCTCCGCACGCGGCGCCCGGGGACGACGCCGACGCCGCCCGCTTCCGGCTGTTCCAGGACCTGCGCGCCCGGCTCACCGCGGCCGCGGTCCGCCCGACGCTCGTCGTCCTCGACGACCTGCAGGGCGCCGACACCACCACGGTGGCGCTGCTCGGCCTGCTCGCCCGCCACCTCCCCCGCGCGCCGCTGCTGCTCATCGTCACCGCGCGCACCGTGGGCGAGCAGCTGCCGGAGGCCGTCGCGGACTGCCTGGGCCGGCTGGCCCGCGAGCCGGCGGCGACCAGCCTGCGGCTGGGCGGGCTGGAGGCCGAGGACGTCGGGGCGCTGCTGGCCGCGCAGCTCGGCGCCCCCGGTGACCGGGCCCTGGCGGCGGCGGTGCACGACCGCACCGGCGGCAACCCGTACTTCGTCGTCGAGCTGTCCCGCTGGATGGGCGGCGCCCACGACCTCCACCTGGACGACGTCCCGGTGCCGCCGTCGGTCGGGGAGGTGCTCCGCACGCGGCTGGGCCGGCTGCCGGAGGGGACGCGGGAGGTGCTCGAGCTCGCCGCCGTCGCCGGGCGGGAGGTGTCGCTGGACCTGCTGGAGGCGGCCGGCACCCCGGCCGAGGACGCGCTGACCGCCATGGACTCCGCGCTCGCCGTCGGCCTGGTGGTGGAGGGCTCCCGGCCGTGGCGCTGGCGGTTCACCCACGCGCTGGTGCAGGAGGTGCTGGCCGGCGACCTGCCGGCGATCCGCCGGGCCCGGCTGCACGCCCGGATCGGCGAGGCGCTGGAGCGCCGGCTGGCCGGGTCCACCGACGACGGCCTGGTCGAGCGGCTCACCCACCACTTCGTCGCGGCGCTGCCGGTGGTGGGCGCCGGTCCCGCGCTGGTCTACCTCGGGGCGGCGGCGCGCGCGGCCCGTGCGCGGCTGGCGCACGGCGAGGCGGCGGCGCACGGCCGGCAGGCGCTGGCGCTGCTCGACCCGGAGGCCCCCGACGCCGCCCGCGCACGGCACGACCTGCTCACCGCGCTGGGCGGTGACCTGCTGCGCAGCGGCCAGCTGACCGAGGCGCGCGGCGTCGTCGCCGAGGCGATCGGCCTGGCCCGCCAGCTCGACGACCGGGAGTGCCTCGCCGAGTCGGCGGCGGTGTGGGGCAGCGTGACGCTGTGGAACTGGCGGCCGCACGGGGTGGTCGACGCCGACATGGTCGGCGTCCTGGAGGACCTGCTCGCCGAGCGCGGGGACCGCGACGACCCCACCACCGCCCGGCTGCTCGGCACGCTGGGCGTGGAGCTGGCCTTCGGGCCCGACGACCGCGGGGTGCGGGCCGCCGAGCGGGCGATCGCGATGGCCCGCCGGATCGGGGACACCGAGCTCCTGGGTCGCACGCTCAACAACTTCTGCCTCGCCGTGTGGGGGCGGCCGGGCGCCGCCGAGCTGCGGCTGGCCGCCACGGACGAGGCGCTGGCGCTGTCCGGCCGCGGGCTGCCGCGGCGGACGGAGTTCATGGCGCACGTGCACCGGGCGGCCATCCGGCTGCACCTGGGCGACCAGGCCGGCTTCGAGGCCGACCACGACTCGGCGCGGCGGCTGGCCGTCTCGCTGAGCGGGCCGGAGGTGCGGCCGCACGTGCTGTGGCAGGCCGGCGGCCTGGCCTGGCTCCGCGGGAACGCCGCCCGCGCCGAGGAGCTGACCACCGAGGCCTACGAGCTGTTCCGGCGGGTCACCCCGCACGCGCGGCACGCCTACGCGGCGCACCAGTTCACCCTGCGGCGGGCCGACCACCGGGAGGCCGCGGCGCTGCCGCTGCTGGTCGAGACCGGCGACGAGGGCAACCCGCTGCTGCAGGAGATGGCGGTGCTCGCCGCAGCCGAGTCCGGGGACGTCGCCGAGGCGCGCCGGCTGCGGGCCCGCTGGGGGCGGACCCTGGTGCGCGACTGGGCCAGCGACGTCGCCCTGTACCTGCAGGCGGAGAGCTCGCTGTGGCTGGGCGACGAGCCGGACTGGGCCGCGGCGGCGGAGTCGCTGCTGCCCTTCCGCGGCCGGCAGGCGGTGCTGGGCACGCCCGCGCTCACCCTCGGCGCCTACGACGAGCTCCTGGGTCGCATCGCCGAGCGCCGCGGGGACCTCGACGGCGCCCGGCGCTGGTGGACCGGCGCCCGGGAACAGGGCGTGCTCGTCGGCTCGCCGCACCAGGTGGCGCTGGCCGACTCGCACCTCGCGCGCGTGCCAACCCCGGCGTCGCGGGCACGCGCGCCCGGCGCTCAGGTCGCGATGCCGCCGTCCACCGGGATGATCGTGCCGGTCAGGTAGGAGCCGGCCCGCGAGGACAGGAAGACCGCGATGCCGGCCATGTCGTCGGGGCGGCCGATGCGGCCCAGCGGCACCCGCTTGGTCATCTCGTCGCCGGCCGCGGCCAGCGTGGCGGCCATCATCTTCGACTCGAACGGCCCCGGGGCGACCGCGTTGACCGTGATCCGGCGCGCGGCGAGCTCCTTGGACAGGTTGCGGGTGAGCTGGTGGATCGCGGCCTTCGACGTCGAGTAGGAGTACGTGCGCGCCGCGGAGGGCTGCAGGCCCGCGATGCTGCCGATGTTGATGACGCGGGCCGGGTCCTCGTGCGAGGCGGCCTTCTCCAGCAGGGGCAGGAACGCGCGGGTGACGAAGAACGGCGCCTTGAGGTTCAGGTCGAGCACCTTGTCCCAGGCGGACTCGGGGAACTTCTCCAGGTCCTCGCCCCAGGTCGCACCGGCGTTGTTGACCAGGATGTCGACCTGCTCCTCCCGCTTGCTCACCTCCTCGGCCAGCCGGATGCACTCGGCCTCGGTGGAGATGTCGGCCGGGATGGAGATGGCCGTGCCGAACTCCGCCAGCTCGGCCACGGCGGCCTTGCCCGCGTCGGCCTTGCGGGAGCTGATGTAGACGCGGGCCGCTCCGGCCTGCAGGAAGCCCCGGGCGATCATCAGGCCGATGCCCCGGGTGCCCCCGGTCACCACGGCCACCTTGCCGGTCAGGTCGAACAGGTCCACGCCGCACCTCCGTCGTCGGGGCCCGGCAGCGCTGCCGGCCCGTCCCGCACCCTAGCCAGCCGCCTCCGGCCCCTCCCGCGAGCGTGCGGTCCGCGGGCCTGTGCCAGCCTCGGCGCATGACCCCGTCCCCCGTGCCGGGCGCGACCAGCGAGGTCGGCTCGCTGCAGACGGTGCTGCTCCACCGCCCCGGCGACGAGCTGCGCCGGCTGACCCCGCGCAACAACGACCAGCTGCTCTTTGACGGCGTCCCGTGGGTGGACCGCGCCCAGGAGGAGCACGACGCCTTCGCCGAGGCGCTCACGGCCCGGGGCGTCGAGGTGCTGCACCTGGACCGGCTGCTGGCCGAGGTGCTGTCCTTCCCGTCGGCGCGGGCGGAGCTGATCGGCGCCGCGGTGGACGACCCGCGGCTGGGCGCCGGCCTGCAGCGCGCGGCGACCCGGCACCTGGCCTGGCTCCCGCCCGAGGACCTCGCCGCCACGCTGATCGCCGGCCTGGCGCACGACGAGCTGCGCGGCGGCCGGGGCCTGGCCTACGAGGTCATGGACCGCTCGGACTTCGTCGTCCCCCCGCTGCCGAACCTGCTGTTCACCCGCGACTCCTCGGTGTGGATCGGCGACGAGGTCGCGGTCACCTCGCTGGCCATGCCGGCCCGGCACCGCGAGAGCACCATCACCGCGGCCGTCTACACCCACCACCCCCGGTTCGCCGGGGTCGAGCAGCTCTACGCCGCCAACCTCGAGCACCTGGAGGGCGGCGACGTCCTGCTGCTGGCCCCGGGCGTGGTCGCCGTCGGGGTCGGTGAGCGGACGACGCCGGGCGGGGCGGAGCGGCTGGCCCGCCGGCTGTTCGCCCGCGGCCTCGCGCGCACGGTGCTCGTCGTCCCGATCGCCCAGCAGCGGGCGACCATGCACCTGGACACGATCGCCACGATGGTCGACGTCGACGCGATGGTCATGTACCCGGCCGTCGCGGACTCGCTGCGGGCGTGGACGGTCACCGCACCCGAGGGCGTGGCCGACGACGACGACCCGGTGGAGCTGACGGTCACCGGCCCGCGGCCGTTCGTCGAGGCGGCCGCCGACTCGATGGGCATCGACGAGCTGCGCGTGATTGACACCGGGCTCGACCCGGTCACCGCCGAACGCGAGCAGTGGGACGACGGCAACAACACCCTGGCCCTGGCGCCCCGGCTGACCGTCGCCTACGAGCGGAACACCGTCACCAACGCGGCGCTCGAGGCCGCCGGGATCGAGGTGATCCGGATCGCCGGCTCCGAGCTGGGCAGCGGCCGCGGCGGACCGCGGTGCATGTCCTCGCCGGTGTCCCGGGCGCCGCTCCCCCAGCCGGCCGACCCGGGAACCGGGGAGCGACTCAGCGGATGGTGATCTGGCGGGACAGCAGGCCGGCGCGGGCGCGGCGCTCGTCGGCGTCCAGCGGCTCGGTCACCGCCAGGGCCTGCTCGACGCGGGTCTGCCACTGGGTGGCCGGCTCGATCCACTCGTCCGCGGGGGTGCCGGCGGGCAGGTCCCACACCGGCACGACCAGCCCGTGGGCGCGGAAGGCGCCGGCGTAGCGGGTGCCCTCGCCCAGCAGCATCGGCTCGCCGGCCGCGCGCAGCCGGGCCAGCGCGTCGAGCAGCTTCTCCTCCGGCTCCGGGCGGACCCAGCGCAGGTGGGCGCGCTCGTCGCCGGGGCGCACCCAGTAGGCCGCCTCGAGCCCGGCCAGCCGGACGGTCGGCAGGATCGCCTCGTTGGCCGCCTGCAGCCCGGCCTGCGCGGCGGGGTTGGGGTCGGTGCCCTCCAGCCAGAAGCCGAAGTCGTCGTGCACCGTCACCTCGAAGGGTGCGGTGAGGTCGAGCAGCTCCTGCAGCCGCGGGCCGGCGGACCCGGCGCCACCGATCGGGCCCGGGTCGACGGGCGCGCCGGTGGGGGCCTCGAGCGCGGCGGCCAGGGCGGTGCCGAGGTCGCGGCTGACGTCGTCGGAGGACTGCTGCAGCTGGACGCCGAGGACGATCTCGCCGTTGGCCCGCACCAGGGCGGGGGCGCCGCCGGGCAGCACGCTGGCGAGGGTGACGTCACGGCCCTCCGTCGTCCGCAGCGCCGCCGTCGCTGCCGGGACGAGCTCGCGCAGGGCCACCCAGTCGGCCTCGCCCGGGAGCCCCTCGAAGGCGCGGATCACCGGGGGCGCGTAGCCCGAGCCGTGGCAGTGCTTGTAGCGGCGGCCGGACCCGCACGGGCAGGGAGCCTTGGGGTTGACGCCCTCCGGCGCGGCGGCGGGGGCGGTGGAGCGCTTGCGGGACGACATGCCCGCCAGCGTATGTGGCTCGCCCCGTCAGCCTGCGAGGTCAGTCCGGCTCCGTGAGGTCCAGCGTGCCCGCCAGCCAGTCGGCGGCCTGCTCGTAGGCCGTCTCACCGGCGACGAAGCGCAGCAGGAGCAACCCGTCGACCACCGCCAGGACACCGGCAGCGGCCGACCGACGCCGGGGGGCGGGCACGTCCAGGCGCTGCTCGGCCCAGCTCAGCCAGTCCTCGGCGATGGCGGCGGCGATGGCGCCGAACGGCTCGCGCCCCCGGGCGGCCAGTCCGCTGACCTCCACGTAGAGCCGCAGGATCGGCTCGGCCCCGTCGAGCTCGAAGGCCGCGCGCAGGGCGGCCAGCAGGCGACCGGGTGCTGCACGCTGCGCCGGCGTCACCGCCTCGAGGCCGGCCCGGAGGCGCTCCCCTACGGCGGTGAGGACGAGGACGAGCATCCGGTCGCGGGAGCCGAAGTAGTACAGCAGCATCCGGTCGCTGGTGCCCAGCGCCGCGGCGAGCGGCCGCAGGGACAGCGTGGCCACCCCCTCGCGCAGCACGTACTCGACGACGCCGTCGAGCAGTGCGGCCCGCTGCTCCGGACGGCCGCGTCCGCCCCCGCCGGCTTCCTCTTCCCCACCCATGTAGCAGATGCTACGTTCAAGGGGATGTAGCGACCGCTACACGAAGCGAGGAGGAGCCATGGAGCGCCACGAGATCCAGACCAGGCTGGGGCCGCTGCCGGTGCGCGTCGTCGGGGAGGGGCAGGCGGTGCTGGCGGTCCACGGCCTGCTGCTGGACGGACGGCTGTGGGACGCGACCGCTGATCACCTCGACAGCGGCGTGCGGCTGGTGATGCCCGATCTGCCCCTGGGGGCGCACCGCCGGGCGGTTCCGGACCGGCGCCTGCTCACCCCCCACGGCGTCGCCGGCGCGCTGGTCGACGTGCTCGACGGGCTCGACGTCGACACCGCCGTACTGCTGGGCAACGACACCGGCGGGGCGCTCGCGCAGATCGCGGCCGCCGACGCACCGGACCGGGTGAGCGGGCTGGTGCTGACCGGTTGCGACGCCTTCGAGCACTTCCCACCGCCCCTGATCCGCCCGCTGCCGTGGCTCGCCCCGGTCCCCGGCGCGGCGGCCCTCCTCCTGCGGCTGTTCTCCGTTCCCGCTGTGCTCGCAGACCCGGGCCGGGCGAACCTGTTCTCGACGCGCGGCCTGGGCAGGGAACTGACCGGGGATCTGCTCCACCCGGCCCGCACCGATGCCGCGGTCCGCGCCGACCTGGTGGCCTTCCTGCGGACGGTGCACCCCTCCGCCTCGCTGGCCGCTGCCGCCGGGTTGCGGGGCCTCGCGGCGCCGGCGGCGGTCGTGTGGGGACGCCGGGACCGGGTGTTCCCCGCACGCGACGCCGAGCGCCTGGCCGCGCTCCTGAGCACCTCGGTGACGTGGGTCGACGAGGCGGCGACGTTCGTTCCCGTCGACCGCCCCGACGCCATCGCCGCCGCCGTCCTCGGGGTCGCCGCGCTCGCGAAGGCCGGCTGACCGCGCCGACCTACGCTGCGGGCCATGGGACCCGCTGCACCGCTCGACCTCACCGACCCCGCCGTCGTGGCCGATCCCTACCCGTCGTTCGCGCGGGCGCGGGCCGAGGCGCCGGTGCAGTGGCACGAGGGCATGGGGCTGTGGCTGGCGTTCACCCACGCGGAGTCCAACGCGGTGCTGCGCGACCGGCGGCTGGGCCGGATCTGGTCGGACAAGGCGCCCGCCGAGCGCTTCGAGAGCTTCAACCTCATCCACCGCAACGCCATCCTGGAGATGGAGCCGCCGGCGCACACCCGGCTGCGGCGGCTGATCAGCTCCGCGTTCGCCCGCGGGCACGTCGAGCGGCTGCGGCCCTGGGTCGAGGACCTCGCTCGCCGGCTCGTGGACGAGCTGGTCGAGCGCTCGGGCGGCTCGGAGCCGGTCGACCTGCTGTCGGGCATGGCCGAGCAGCTGCCGGTCGCGGTCATCGCCGAACTGCTGGGCGTGCCGGACGCCGACCGGCCGCTGCTGCGCCCCTGGTCCAACGCGATCGTGAAGATGTACGAGTACGGGCGGACGGCGCAGACCGAGGACGCCGCGGAGCGCGCCGCCGACGAGTTCGTCGCCTACCTGCGCGCGCTGGCCGCCGAGCGGCGGAAGCGCCTCGGCGAGGACCTGGTCAGCCACCTGGTGTCCATGCGCGACGCCGACGGTGACAAGCTGACCGAGGACGAGCTGGTCACGACCTGCATCCTGCTGCTCAACGCAGGCCACGAGGCGACGGTGAACGTCAGCGGGAACGGAACGCTCGCGCTGCTCCGCCACCCGGACCAGCTGCAGCGCCTGCGCGAGGACCGCGCGCTCCTGCCGACGGCGATCGAGGAGTTCATGCGCTACGACTCCCCGCTGCAGCTGTTCGAGCGCACCGCGACCGAGGACGTCGAGATCGGCGGCGTCACCGTCGAACGCGGCCGGAAGATCGCCGCGCTGCTGGGTGCGGCCAACCGCGACCCCGCCGTCTTCGACGCCCCGGACACCTTCGACGTCGGCCGCACCGACAACGGACACATCACCTTCGGCGCCGGGATCCACTTCTGCATCGGGGCGCCCCTGGCCCGCGTCGAGCTGCAGGCCACCTTCGGCGCACTGCTGGACCGGACGACGACGTTCGAGCTGGGCGGCGAGCCGGTCCGCCGTCCCGAGTTCGTGATCCGCGGCCTGGAGACGCTGCCGGTCGTCCTCGGCTAGATCGTGAGCGCCGTCACTGGCAGGATCCGCAGCATGCGCGGCCTGATGCAGGACAGCCCCCTCACCATCGACACGATCTTCCGCCACGCCGAGCAGCACTACGGCGACGTGGCGATCGTGACCAACAGCCCCCAGGGCGCCACCCGGAGCACCTACGGCGAGTGGGCGGACCGCACCCGCCGGCTCGGTGGCGTGCTGGACACCCTCGGCATCAGCGCCGACGGCCGGGTCGGCACGTTCGGCTGGAACAGCCAGCGGCACCTCGAGCTCTACTTCGCCGCCCCCTGCACCGGCCGCGTGCTGCACACACTCAACATCCGGCTGTTCCCCGAGCAGCTCACCTACATCGCCAACCACGCCGAGGACGAGGTCGTCTTCGTCGACCGGTCGGTCTTCCCGTTGTTCTGGCCGCTGGTCGACACGATGACCACGGTCCGGCACGTCGTGGTCATGGAGGACGGCGGCGACGCCGAGCTCCCCGACGACCCGCGGATCAGCGACTACGAGACCCTGCTGGCCGCCGCCTCGCCGGTCGACTTCGACGTCCGCGACGAGGGCCTGGCCGCCTCGATGTGCTACACGAGCGGCACCACCGGCAACCCCAAGGGCGTCGTCTACTCGCACCGCTCGACGGTGCTGCACACCATGGCCGCGCTCTCGCCGAACGCCTTCGGGCTCAGCGTCCGCGACGTCGCCATGCCGGTCGTGCCGATGTTCCACGCCAACGCCTGGGGCATCGCGCAGGCGGCCCCGGCGGCGGGCTCCGCGCTGGTCTTCCCCGGCCCGATGATGCAGCCCGAGGCGCTGGCGAAGATCATCGTCGACGAGGGCGTCACCTTCACCGCCGGCGTCCCGACCATCTGGCAGGGCGTCCTCCCCCACCTCGCCGGCAAGGAGCACAAGCTGCGCGAGATCGGCTGCGGCGGCTCCGCGGTGCCCAAGGCGCTGTCGGAGGCCTACCGCGAGCAGGTCGGGCTGCCGATCCTGCAGGCCTGGGGCATGACCGAGACCTCGCCGGTGGCCTCCTCGGGCGTGCTGCCGAAGCGCTACGAGGACGCCGACGACGCCACCAAGGCCGACGTGCGCGCCCGCGCCGGGATCCCGCTGTTCGGCGTGGAGGCCCGGATCGTCGACGCCGACACCCTCGAGCCCCAGCCCTGGGACGACACCGCCACCGGGGAGCTGCAGGTGCGCGGCAACTGGTGCGCGAAGGACTACTACAACCCCGACGCGGGCGTGGAGCTCACCACCGCCGACGGGTGGATGAAGACCGGCGACGTCGCCGCGATGAGCCCCGACGGCTCGATCCGCATCGCCGACCGCACCAAGGACCTCATCAAGTCCGGCGGGGAGTGGATCAGCTCGGTCGACCTGGAGAACGCGATCATGAGCCACCCGAAGGTCGCCGAGGCCGCGGTCGTCGGGGTGCCGCACCCGAAGTGGGACGAGCGCCCGCTGGCCTGCGTCGTCCTCAAGCAGGGCGAGACGGCGAGCGAGGAGGAGATCCTCGAGCACCTGAAGCCGCTCGTGGCCAAGTGGTGGCTGCCGGACGCCGTGGAGTTCATCGACGAGGTGCCCAAGACCAGCGTCGGCAAGTTCTCGAAGAAGGACCTGCGGGCGAAGTTCGCGGAGTACGAGCTCAAGTCCTGACCCGCTTTTCCGCGGTAAGGCGGGGTGCCTTACCGCGGAAAAGCAGGTGGGACGGGGGTCGGACGGCGGCGCAGCGGTAGCCTCGGCGCCATGCAGCTGCTGTGCCCGAAGTGCCACAACGTGATGGCGCAGTACGAGCGCAACCGGGTCCTGGTCGACCAGTGCACCGAGTGCAAGGGCCTGTTCCTCGACCGCGGCGAGCTCGAGAACCTCATCGCCGCCGAGCGGGCCTACATCGACGCCGAGGAAGGCCTGCCGGTCGCGCCACCGCAGGCCCCGCGCCCGCCGGTGCCCGACCCCTACGACCGCGACCCGCGGCACTACGGCGAGCACCGCTACGACGAGCGGTACTACGGCCGCGGCTACGACGAGAGGTACGCGAAGAAGAAGCGCCGGAAGTCGATCCTGGAAGAGCTGCTCGACTTCTGAGGACGGCTACCTGACGAACGGCGGCTGGCCGGTCTCGCTCACCATGGGGCGGCCGGCGGCCTCCCAGTCACCCATGCCGCCGGCGACGTTGACCGCGTCGAACCCGTTCTGGTTCAGCCACGCGGCCACCCGCGCCGAGCGCCCGCCGCTGCGGCAGGTGACGTAGAGCGGGTCACCCTCGGGCAGCTCGTCCAGCCGCGACGGCACCTGGCCCATCGGGATGTGGGTGGCGCCCTCGACGTGGCCGTGCACCCACTCGTCGTCCTCGCGGACGTCGAGGATCACGGCGTCCTCGGGCAGGTCGCTGACGGACACGGTGGGAACCTGCTGCGGCATCACGCGCTCCATCGTGGCACGGGGCGCCCGGCGGCCGCGGACTGCGAGGATGGCCCACGATGATCACCGCCTCCACTCCTGTGCGGGAGCCCGCCTGGTCGCTGCCCCGGTCCGCGATCGGGTTGTGGGTCGCCGAGAGCGTGATCAGCACGCTGTTCCTGGCCCTCGGCGTCGGCGCCTTCCTGGTCTTCGTGCCCTCGGACGCCGGTGGCCCGCTCCCGCTGCTGCGTTGGGCCGCCCCGATCGCGCTGGTCCTCTACGCCGTCGTCGCGATCGGCGTCCGCCCGCGGTTCAAGCACCGCACCTACCGGTGGGAGGTCACCGACGAGGTCGCCTCCACGCGCACCGGCTGGCTGAGCCAGACCTGGACGCTGGTCCCCGTCTCCCGCATCCAGACCGTCGACGTCACCCGCGGGCTGCTGCAGCAGGTCTTCGGGCTGGCGACCGTCGCCGTCTTCACCGCCTCCAGCCAGGGCACCGTGCGCATCTGGCACCTCGAGCACGGGATGGCGCAGCGGGTCGCCGACGACCTGGCCGCCCGCGCCGAGCGGGTGCGGGACCAGGCCACGTGAGCGAGCCGGCCCCCGCTCCGCCCGTCGCCCCGCCGCTCGCCCGGCGGACGTCGCCGCGGGTCGTCCTGGTCCACACCGTCACCTTCCGGCAGGCCCGGCGGCTGGTCCCCTACGCGATCCCGGCGCTCGCCGCGATCGGCCTGGGCGGCGGCCGGTGGACCGTGGTCGGCCTGGTCGTGGCGGTCACCCTGGTCTCCCTGGCGACGGCGGCGCTGTCCTGGTGGCGGTTCAGCTACCTGGACGGCCCGAGCTCCGTCGTCGTCACGCGCGGCCTGGTGTCCCGCTCCGTGCGGACCGTCCCCAACGACCGGATCCGCGGCGTGGAGATCGAGGCACCCCCCCTGCACCGGCTGCTGGGCCTGGTCCGGGTGCGCATCGACGCCGCGGCCGGCGGCACGGGCAGCAGCGACGAGGAGGTCTTCATCGACGGCCTCCCCCGCGTCGAGGGCGACCGGCTCCGCACCGCGGTGCTCACCAAGCGCAGCCGCCTGCCGCAGCCGCCGTCCGGGGACGGCGCCGCGCGACCGGCGCCCGTCGAGCAGCCCGAGGAGACCTTCGCCCGCTTCGACAACCGCTGGCTGCTGTACGCGCCGCTGGTGGGGGGCTACCTCGCCGTCCCGCTGGCGGCGGTCGGCGCGCTGTCCCGGGTGCTGGAGGAGGTCCCCGACAGCGTGCTGCCCGACGTGGACGGCCCCGCGGTGACCCCCGGCCTCGTCGTCGCCTCCATCGCGATCGCGCTGGTGCTGCTGGCCGCCGGCGCGGTCATCGGCGCGGCCGTCGTCAACTGGCGGTTCCGGCTGGTCCGGCGCGGGGACTCGCTGGTGGCGGTGCGCGGCCTGCTCACCCGGCGGCACACCGAGCTGGAGGTCGACCGGATCCGCGGCGTCGCGGTGGCCGACGGCGCCGGCATGCGGCTGGTCGGCGCCGCGCGGGTCAACGCCCTGGTCACCGGGCTCGGGGACGCCCAGCGCCGCGGGCAGCTGCTGCCGCTGGGGCCGCGCGCGGCGGCGGAGGACCTGAGCCGGCGCCTGGTCGAGGACCCCGGGCCGCTGGTGGCCCACCCTCCGGCGGCCCGTCGCCGGCGGATCACGCGCGCGGTCGCCGCCGGTCTGCTGGTGACCGCCGGCGGCGCGGTGCTCACGGCCACCTCCGGCTGGTGGCCGCTGCTGGTCGCCGGCGTCGTGCTCAGCGTCCTCGGCGTCCCCCTCGGCCTGGGCCGGTACGCCTCGCTCGGCCACGCGACCGGGCCCCGCACCTTCGCCGTGCGCGTCGGCTGGCTGGTGCGCGAACGGGCCGTGCTGGAGCGGCGGGCCGTGGTCGGCTGGCAGGTGAGGCAGTCCTGGTTCCAGCGGCGGGCCGGGCTGGCCTCCGCCGTCGCCTGCGTGGGTGCCGGCCGCGGCGGCTACATCGCGCTCGACCTCGCCGCCGACGAGGTCGCCGCCTTCGCGGTCGCCGCGTCGGAACCGTGGGCCGCGCAGCTGCTGCCGAGCGGCGCCGTCCCCCACGACCCGCAGGCGAACGCGTGACGAACCGTTCCGGAACCAGGAGTGAGGGTCACCTGAGCGGGTAGCGGGGCCCTCGATGAGGTCGCGCCCCGCTCACCCGGCCCAGCCCCCCGCTGCGCGGGTGTGCCCGGGGCCCTTCTCGAGGCCGACGCGGCCGGCCAGCGCGGCGGCCTCCACCCGGGTGGTCACGTCCAGCCGCCGGAGCAGGTGGGCCACCAGCCGCTTCGTCGTCCGCTCCGAGACGTGCAGCGTCGTCGCGATCTCGACCGTGCTGACGCCCTCGGCGACCAGCCGCCACAACCGGCGCTCGTCGGCGGTCAGCTGGTCGGCGATGCCCTGCTCGCCGGCCGGCGTCGCCTCCTCCAGCAGCTGGCGCAGCAGCGCCTCGGGTACCACCGACCAGCCGTCGAGGACCGCCAGCAGCGGCCGCACGAGCGACTCGGGGTCGGCCGTCTTGGGCAGGAACCCCGCCGCGCCGGCTCGTAGCGCCTCGATCGCGGCGTCGGCCTCGGCCAGCCCGGACAGCGCCACCACCCGCACCATCGGGTCCGCCCGGCGGATCGCCGCGATCGCCCTGGTCCCGCCGGGCGGCGGCATGTGCAGGTCGACGATCGCGACGTCGGCGTGGTGCCGGCGCACGAGCGCGGCCGCCGCCGAGGCGTCGTCCGTCGTCCCCACCACGCGCACCCTGCCGCCGCTCAGGCCCGGCAGGAGCAGGCTCAGCCCCCGGGTGAAGAGGGGGTGGTCGTCGACGACGACCACGTCCACCGGGGTCCCGCGTTCAGCAGCGAGCGCGCCGTCGGTCTCCGACATCACCCTCCCGTCGACCGCCGCGTGCCGGGCGCTGTCGACCGGCTCTCCGGGAGAACTGCCCATGACGCTCGCTGCTGACGCACCGATGTCCCGCCCGATCCGCGCCCTGCTCACCGACCTCACCCGGGTGCTCCGCACCCACCTGCCGCGCCGCCGGCCGGCCGTCGACGCCGGCGACGAGCCCACGCCCGAGGACGCCGTCCTGCGCGCCCTCTGCCACGACATGCGCAGCCCCCTGGCGTCGCTGGAGGCGGCGCTGGGGTCGCTGGACGGCCCGCCCGACCGCGCTCGGGAGCTGCTCGACCTCGCGCGTGCCCAGACCGCGCAGCTGTCCTCGATGCTGCGCACGGCGGACGCCACGGGTGGCGCGGTCCGCCGCACCGGTCCGCGGCTGCTCCGCGACGTCGTCGTCGCGGCGGTCGGCGCCGCCGGGCTCCCGCGGGCGCAGCTGGCCGTGGAGGTGCTCGACGGAGCCGGGGACGTCCCCGTCGCCGACGCCCGCGTCCAGCGGATCCTCACCAACCTGCTGGAGAACGCGCACCGGCACGGCGGGGGCCGCCCGGTAGGCCTGCGGATCACGCTCCGCGGCGGCTGGGTGCGCCTGTCGGTGACCCAGGCAGGAGTCCCGGTCGACCGGGTGGTCGGGCACCTGCGGCAGACCCGTCCGCCGCTGGACCTCACCGGCCTGGGCCTGTGGTCGGTGCAGCGGCAGACCCACGAGCTGGGCGGCTGCCTGACGTGGGACGACGACGGCGGGCTCTTCACGCTGACCGTCGCGCTCCCCGACCGATGACATCGTCGTCCTCCGGACGACACCGCGGCCAGGAGCCGTCCCGGCCTGCGACGAGCGCGTCCGTCGCGGCTGCGTGCAACCCTCCGGGCCCCACTCGCCACGACCGTGCCTCCGGCACATTGGCACCGGCGGGCCACGGGACGGCACGGGCGGGCCAGCGGGGGCGGGCAGATCCCTGGTGCCACCGCATCGGCGGCGGCGCGACGACGCACCAGGGAGCCCGCATGTTCACGCACACCCACGCCCTGCAGTACGAGGCCAAGCCCGACGGGCCCGACCCGGACTTCGCCCGCAAGATGCAGGAGGTCCTCGGCGGTCAGTGGGGCGAGATGACCGTCGCCACCCAGTACCTGCTGCAGGGCTGGAACTGCCGGCTGCCCGGCAAGTACAAGGACCTGCTCCTCGCGATCGGCACGGAGGAGCTGGCCCACGTCGAGATGATCGTGACGATGATCGACCGGCTGCTCGACCACATCCCGCTGAAGCCGGACGCCGCCGACCGCACCAAGGAGGCGGCGGCGGGCTACGGCCAGCACAACCCGCAGCACCCGATCGTCAACGGCGCCGGCGCGTCGTACATGGACAGCATGGGCAACCCCTGGACCGGCGCCTACGTCACCGCCAGCGGCAACCTGTACGCCGACTTCATGTACAACGCCACGGCCGAGATGCAGGGCCGGCTGCAGGTCGCCCGGCTCTACAACATGACCGACGACCCGGGCGTCAAGGACATGCTGCGGTTCCTCATCACCCGCGACCACTACCACCAGCAGCAGTGGCTGCACGCGCTCGAGGAGCTCAAGGAGGACGGCCTGGAGGGCGTGCCGGTACCCGAGGCGTTCCCGCTGACGGACGAGATCGGCGACCTCGGCTACACGTTCATCGACGCCTCCGACGGCCCGCTGGCCGCCTCCGGGCGCTGGGCGAGCGGCCCGTCCTACGACGGCCGGGCCGAGTACGCGGCCCGCCCCATCGAGGCCACCGCGGACGCGCCGATCCTGCCCCCGGGTGACCCGCGCCTGTACGCGACGCCGCAGACCGACGCCCAGACCATGCTCCAGAAGGCCAAGGACCTCCTCAAGTAGGCCCTCCGGGTCTGCTCCCCCCGTTCCACCGCGCCGTCGCCGCGCCGGCGACCGGGCCGCACAGGGCCCGGTCGCCGGCCGGCGGGACGCCCGCCCCGGAGGTCCTGCCGTGCACCTGCATCTCCCGCACCTGCCCGTTCCCGCGGTGCTGCTCTCGGTCGTCCACGCCGCGGCCGTCGCGGTGGCGCTCGCCCATCCCGGCGCGCACACCCTCGCCGGCCTCGTCGTCCTCGCGGGGCTGGTCGCCCGCTGGACGCTGCGCAGCCGCCGTCCCGCTGCCGCCCCGGTCCCGCTGGCCGTCGCGGCGGGCGCCGACGCCGTGGACGCCGTCCTGCCGTCCGAACCCGCCGTCGCCCCCGCTGCCGCCGCCTGACCCCGTCCCGGGCGCCCGACGATCAGCGGACCTGAGCGTGCAGCGTCCTCCCTCACCGTGGGAGGTGAGGGAGGACGCTCGATGATCAGGTGAGCTGATCCCGGCACGGCGCCGTCGTCAGTGCTGGACGGCCTTCTCCGCCCCGATGCCGGTGAAGGCGCGCACCTCGAGCTCGGCGTTCTTGAGCTCGTCGGGCTCCTCCTTCGACAGCTTCGACCCGAGCCAGCCGAGGAAGAACGACAGCGGGATCGAGACCAGGCCCGGGTTGTTCAGCGGGAACCAGGAGAAGTCGACGTCCTGGATCAGCGACGTGCTCTTCCCGGTCAGCTCGTTCACCGGCGCGCCCGACACCACGGGCGAGAAGATGATCAGCCCGATGCAGGCGATCAGCCCGCCGTAGATCGACCACAGCGCGCCCTGGGTCGTGAAGTTCTTCCAGAACAGCGTGTAGAGGATCGTCGGCAGATTCGCCGAGGCCGCCACCGCGAACGCCAGCGCCACCAGGAACGCGATGTTGATGCCGGCCTGCAGCGCGAGGATGCCCAGCCCGATCGAGATGGCCCCGATCACGACGGCGGTGATGCGGGCGACCCGCACCTCGCCGTTGGGCGGCACGTTGCCCCGCTTGATCACCGACGCGTAGACGTCGTGCGCGAACGAGGCCGAGGCGGTGATCGTCAGGCCGGCCACCACCGCCAGGATCGTGGCGAAGGCGACGCCGGCGATGATGCCGAGCAGCACCGTGCCGCCCAGCTCGAAGGCCAGCAGGGGTGCCGCGGCGTTGACCGCACCCGGGGCGGCGAGGATCTCCCCCGGCCCGACCAGGGCACCGGCGCCGTAGCCGATCACCAGGCTGAAGAGGTAGAAGATGCCGATCAGCCAGATCGCCCAGACCACCGAGCGCCGGGCGTCCTTGGCGGTGGGCACCGTGTAGAAGCGCATCAGCACGTGCGGCAGCCCTGCCGTCCCCAGGACCAGGGCCAGGCCGAGCGAGACGAAGTCCAGCTTCGAGGTGTCCGTCGCGCCGTACTGCGCACCGGGGGCGAGGACGTCGCGGCCCTCGACGGCGACGTCCTGCGCGCCGCCCAGCAGCGAGGACAGGTTGAACCCGTACTCGCCCAGCACCCACACGGTCATCACGAACGCGCCGGCGATGAGCAGCGTCGCCTTGATCATCTGCACGTAGGTGGTGCCGCGCATGCCGCCCACCAGCACGTAGAAGATCATCAGCGCGCCGACCAGCACCACCACGAGCGCCTCGGCGGCGTCCCCGCTGACCCCGAGCAGCAGGGCGACCAGACCGCCGGCGCCGGCCATCTGCGCCAGCAGGTAGAAGAGCGACACCGCCAGGGTGGAGATCGCCGCCGCCATGCGCACCGGCCGCTGCTGCATCCGGAAGGCCAGGACGTCGGCCATGGTGAAGCGGGCGGTGTTGCGCATCAGCTCGGCGACCAGCAGCAGGGCCACCAGCCAGGCCACGAGGAAGCCGATCGAGTACAGGAAGCCGTCGTACCCGTAGACGGCGATGGCGCCGGCGATGCCCAGGAAGGACGCCGCCGACAGGTAGTCACCGGCGATGGCCAGGCCGTTCTGGGTGCCGCTGATGTTGCGACCTGCCGCGTAGTAGTCCGCGGCGCTCTTGTTGGTGCGGCTGGCGCGGAAGGTGATGAACAGCGTGACCAGGACGAACGCGCCGAAGATCGAGATGTTGACGGCCGGCTCGCCGATGGTGTCCTCGGCGGCGAGGAGATCAGGCACGGGTGGCCTCCTCGGTGGTGCCGGCGGTGGTCCCCGCAGAGGTACCGGCGTCCCCGGGCGCGAAGTCGTGCCGCTCCAGGCGCTCGCGCATGTCGTCGGCGATCGGGTCGGTCTGCTTGTCCGCGTGCGCCACGTAGAGGTGCGTGATGACGAACGTGGTCACGAACTGCGCCAGGCCCAGGAGGATCCCGAGGTTGACGTTGCCGAACACCTCGGTGGCCATGAAGTCCGGCGCGTAGGTGGAGAGCAGGACGTAGACCAGGTACCAGGCGAAGAAGGCGAAGGTCATCGGGAAGGCGAAGCGCCGGAACCTGCGCTTGAGCTCCTGGAACTCCGGTGAGTTCTGCGCGGCGAGATACTCCTCCGGCGTCAGCTTCCGGCGTTCGGTCGGTGTGGTCACTGGGTCCTCCCCGTCGGCTGGGTGTGGCGCAGGTCACTCTAGGACCTACCCGCGCGTAGGGAAGAGCGCGGACGCGGGCTGGACCAGCCAGGACGACCCACGACCGTCCCGCAGCCGTAACCGCCCGACAACGCGGCGGTGCTGCGATGCCTCATGGCTGTTCCTCCCCGGTGGTTCCCCGTCGCCCGCGCCGCCCAGGTCGGGACGGCACCGGTCCCGGTCACCGCCGGTGACCAGCGCTACGTCGTCGTCCGGCTGCGCCCCGGCGGTGAGGTCAGCGCCTTCCCGGCCCGGTGCCCGCACCGGCTGGTGCCCCTGGCGACGGCGGCCGTCGTGGACGGGCGCCTCCAGTGCCCGGCGCACGGCTGGCGCTTCGACGGCGAGGGCCGCTGCACGGAGATCCCCTCGCTGGATGCCGACGGGACGCCGCCCCCGCGCGCCGACCTGCCCACCCCGTGGGCGGTCGAGGTGCGGCACGGCTGGGTGTGGATCGCCCCCGAGCGGACCGCGACCTCCCCGCCCCGGCCCTCGGCCGCCCCGGCACCCGAGCCGCCGCGCGCGCCCCGCCCGCCGCGGGGCACGGTGTTCGGCAACCTCGACCCGTCGCTGGGGCACGCCTGGCACCCGGTGGCGCTCGTCCGCGAGCTGCGACCCGGTGGCTGGTTGCAGGTCCGCCTGCTCGGCCGCACCTGGACCCTGCACCGCGACGACGACGGCTCGGTCCGGGCCGCGCCGCCCGCGTTCGGCGTCCGCGAGCGGCTGGGTGTCATCTGGCTGGCGCCGGCCGAGCCGCTCGACGCGGAGCTCGAGGTCCCCGAGGCCGGCGACCGCTCCTTCGTCGCCGGCTGGCTGCCGCCGCTGCGCTCCCCCGGCCCGGCGGGCCCGCTGGCGGACACGTTCCTCGACGCGACGCACGGCCCGTTCGTGCACCCCACGACGCTGGCCGCGCTGCCCGCGAGCGGGCCCTACGAGCTGGTCCGCGAGCCCGGCGGATTCCGCAGCGTTCAGGAGCAGGAGGTCGACAACCCGGTCGACCCCGGTGTCGCCACCGGCGAGCGCCCGCTGCGGCAGCGCCGGCGCACGACCTACGTGCACCGCGCGCCGTTCCAGCTGCGCCTCCGGCAGGAGTTCCTCGACTCCGGTGCGACGACGACGCTGCTCTACCTGCTGCAGCCCGAGGACGCCGACTCCACGCGCATCTACGTCTGCCTGCTCCTGGCCGCCGGCCCGGGGCAGCGGCTCCCGGCGCCCGCGACCCTCACCGAGCAGGTGGCGCTGCAGCGGCAGGTGCTCGAGGAGGACATCCGCTCGCAGGCCGCGCTGCAGCTGCCCGGCCTGCCGTTGGACCCGCGCGACGAGGTGCACGTGCCCGCCGATGCCCGCGGCGTGGCGCTGCGGCAGGCGCTGTGCGACTTCGCGGCGCTGGGCCGGCGGCGGGAGGCCGCCGCCTGAGCCCGGGTCAGCCGGCCGGCAGCCGCGCGCCGCACTCGGCGCAGGTCGTCGGCGGGTCCTCGTCGGCCATCCGGCCGCACTCCGGGCAGACCCGGCGCAGCCAGCAGGCCGGGTCGCCGCCCTCCTCGTCGCTCGAGCTCATGCGCGCTCCTTGCGATCCCGTTGCGGTCCGGTGACATCGGCCGCTGCCCGCACGGCCCTGGGTACCCCTCAGGCATGCACAGCACCAGAGGAGGGATCCCGATGTCCGCGCGCACGCGCGCCTCCGCCGCGGTCCTGGCGGTCGGCCTCTCGCTGACCGCGTGCGGCGAGGACGCCCCGCTCGACGTCCCCGGGGAGGAGGTGCGCGGCGGCGCCGTCGGCCCGGACGTCGACGTCACCGACGACCTTGGGCTGCGCCAGGTGCAGCTCGCCTTCCCCGAGGACGGCGTCCACGCGGCGGGGGACGACGCCGAGCTGTACCTCGCCGTCACCAACAGCGGCAACCAGCCGGTGGAGCTCGTCGACGTCCGGGGACCCGACTTCGCCGACGCCGCGCTCACCGGCCCGGACGGAGCCGGCAGCATCCCGGTCCCCGAGGACGACAACGTCTACGTCGGCGCCGAAGGTGCCCCGACGATCGTGCTCGAGGACCTCGGGCGTGAACTCCGCTCGTCCCAGTCCATCCCCGTCACCTTCGTCTTCGACGACGCCGGCTCCGTGACGGTGGACGCGATGGTGGCCGCCGAGGGGCAGGACCCCGCAGCGCCGTTCGACTTCCCCGACCCGGCCGAGGACCCGACCTGATCAGACCTGGGGTGGACGCGCGGTTCCCTCCTGGGGACGACGAGATCCGGGCGGGCGCTGCCTAGGCTCGACGCCGTGGACGCCCTCGACCGCCCGGCCGACCGGTGGCGCCGGCATCCGTTCGCGGTCGACGCCGCGTTCGCCGGGGCGGTCTGGTTCTTCGCGGTCGTGGTGCCGGCGGAGACCTACTGGCAGGAGCGGGTGCCGGCCTTCCTCCTCGGCACGCTGCTGGTCGCCCCGCTGGCCTGGCGCCGGCGGGCCCCGGTGCCGGCCGCCGCCGTCGTGGTGGTGGCCGGGCTGCTCGAGCTGGTGGCCTCGCCGGACTTCCTCGTCGCGAACGTCGCGGTGCTGCTGATGGTCTACGCGCTGGCCGCCTACGCACCCCGCTGGGCCTCGCAGGCCGGCCTCGCCACCGGGCTGGCCGGGGCGGTGCTGGCGGCGGCGCGGTACTGGAGCGACCTGGCGTCCTCCCTCGTGCCGACGGCGGCCGCCATCGGCGTCTCGGTGGTCGCGGCCTGGGCGCTGGGCAACCTGCGCCGGGCCCGGCTGGAGCAGCTGGCCGCGCTCGAGGAGCGCGCGCAGCTGCTGGAGCTGGAGCGGGACCAGGAGATGCGGCTGGCCGCCACGACCGAGCGGGCGCGCATCGCCCGCGAGCTGCACGACGTCGTCGCGCACTCCCTGTCGGTCGTGATCGCGCAGGCCGACGGCGGCCGGTACGCCGGGAAGGCCGACCCCGAGGCGGCCACCGGCGCGTTGGAGGCGATCGCGGCGACCGGCCGGCAGGCGCTCACCGACATGCGCTCGCTGCTGGGCGTGCTGCGCGAGGGCGGCGGCGAGGAATACGCCCCGCAGCCCGACGTCGACGCCATCCCGGCGCTGGTCGAGGACGTGCGGTCCAGCGGCCTGGACGTCGACCTCATCGTCGAGGGCGAGCCGCGCCCGATGCCCGCCGGCCCGCAGCTGGCCGCCTACCGCATCGTGCAGGAGTCGCTGACCAACGTGCTCAAGCACGCCGGCCCGGCCTCGCGCGCCTGGGTGCGGCTGCAGTGGCGGCCCGACGCGCTGGAGCTGTCGGTGCTCGACGACGGCCGGGGCGCCTCGGCGGCGCTGAGCTCCGACCACGGGGCCGCCGCCGACGGCGGGGGCCAGGGGCTGCGCGGGATGCGCGAGCGCGCGCAGCTGCACCGCGGGCGACTCGAGGCCGGGCCGCGGCACGGCGGCGGGTTCGGCGTGCACGCCGCGCTGCCCTACGGTCCAGGTCGATGAGCGCCCCGATCCGCGTCCTCCTCGTCGACGACCAGCAGATGGTCCGCGCCGGTTTCCGGATGGTCATCGACTCCCAGCCCGACCTCACCGTCGTGGGGGAGGCCGGCGACGGCGCGAGCGCGGTGCAGCTCGTGCGCGGCACCCCGGCCGACGTCGTCCTCATGGACATCCGCATGCCCGGCACCGACGGCATCGAGGCGACCGCGCAGGTCACCGCGCTGCCCGACGCGCCGCGCGTCGTCGTCCTCACCACCTTCGACCTCGACGAGTACGTCGTCGCCGCGATCGGCGCGGGGGCCAGCGGCTTCCTGCTCAAGGACGCCCCGCCCGAGGAGATGCTGTCCGCCGTCCGCACCGTGCACGCCGGCGACTCGGTGATCGCGGCGTCCTCGACCCGGCGGCTGCTGCAGCACGTCGCGCCGATGCTGCGCGGCGCGCCGGCGTCGGCCCCCGGCGGTGGCGACGACGCCGCGCTGGCCGAGCTCACCCCGCGCGAGCGCGAGGTGCTGGTGCAGATGGCGCTGGGCGCCTCGAACACCGAGATCGCGCAGACCTTCGTGGTCAGCGAGGCGACGGTGAAGACCCACGTGGGCCGGGTGCTGGCCAAGACCGGCTCCCGCGACCGCGTGCAGGCCGTCGTCCTGGCCTACCGGACCGGCCTCGTGCAGCCGGCCGACCTGCTCCGCGACGCCTAGACCCGCTTTTCCGCGGAAAGGCAGCCGGCTCTTCCGCGGAGAAGCGGACTTCCGGTGCAGGAGGTCCGGGTCGTACGACCGAGGGGGGACGGCGTCGTCCGTCCCGGGGGGCACGACCGGGCCCGCCAGGACCAGCCTCCGCTCCGATGCGGGAGGACGGGCCGGGGCGGGAGCGTGATCACCGTTCCCGCTCCCCCCGTACCGGAGGTCCGAAGTGTCCGTCCCCGTCATGACCGTCCCCGGCGAGCCGCGCGCCGCCGGGACCACCGCCGCCGTCCGCGCGGCCGGGCTGCGCAAGACCTACGGGACGGGGGAGACCGCGGTGCACGCCCTCGCCGGGGTCGACGTCACCTTCGCCGCGGGCGAGTTCACCGCCATCATGGGGCCCTCGGGCTCCGGCAAGTCGACGCTCATGCACTGCCTGGCCGGCCTGGACACCGCCACCGCCGGCGAGGTCTGGCTGGGCGACACCCCGCTGACCAGCCTGCGCGACGACCAGCTGACCACGCTGCGCCGCAAGCGGATCGGCTTCGTCTTCCAGGCGTTCAACCTGCTGCCGGTGCTCGACGCCCGCGAGAACATCGTGCTGCCCATGCAGCTGGGCGGCCTGCGCCCCGACCCGGCCTGGTTCGACGCCGTCATCGCCCGGCTGGGGCTGCGCGAGCGGCTGGGCCACCGCCCGCACGAGCTCTCCGGCGGCCAGCAGCAGCGGGTGGCCATCGCCCGCGCCCTGCTGCCCCGCCCCGACGTCGTCTTCGCCGACGAGCCCACCGGCAACCTGGACAGCCGGGCCGGCGCCGAGGTCCTCGGCCTGCTGCGCTCCAGCGTCAAGGAGACCGGCCAGACCGTCGTCATGGTCACCCACGACCCGTCGGCGGCCGCCTACGCCGACCGCGTCGTCCTGCTCGCCGACGGCCGTCTGGCCGGCGACCTGGCCGAGCCCACCGCCGAGACGGTGCTCGACGCGCTGCGCGGACTGGGGGCCTGACCGGTGCGCACCGTCGTCCTCGCCCAGCTGCGCACCCACGCCGCGCGGCTGATCGCCTCCACGCTCGCCGTCGTCATCGCCGTCGGCTTCGTCGTCGCCACGCTGGTGCTCAACGAGACCTCCCGCAGCACCGTCCTGGACACCGTCGGCGCCCGGTACGTCGACTCCGCCGCCGTCGTCAGCTCCCCGTCCTACGAGTCCCTGGCCGCCGACGTCGCACCCCTGGCCGCGCTCGACTCGGTCGGCGCCGTCGCACCCTCCTACGAGACCTCCGTCCAGGCCGAGGTGCCCGGGCGGACCGGCTCGCAGTACCTCTTCGTCGAGTCGATCGCCGAGGCCCCGCAGCTGCGCTGGCAGGAGCTCTCCACCGGGCGGCTCCCCTCCGGCACCGGTGAGGTCGCCGTGAGCGACCGCGCCCGCGCCCGGGTCGGCGACGTCCTCTCCGTCTCCCTCCACGACGAGAACGGCGAGACGACGGCGGCCGAGGTCACCGTCACCGGCGTCGTCGACCTGCAGGGGGACCCCGAGGCCGGGCTCTACGGCCGGGCCTTCGTGACCGAGGACCAGGCGCTGGCCTGGGGCGCCGCCGACCCGGTCGAGCTGCGGATCGCGGCCGGCCCCGGGTTCGCCCCCGAACAGGTCCGCGGAGACGTCGCGGCCGCCGTGTCCGGCGACGCCGTCGTGCGGACCGGCGAGGAGCAGGCGGAGAAGACGGCCGCCGACCTGATGGGCAACGCCACCGCGCTGGCCACCGTGCTGCTCGTGTTCGGCACCGTCGCGGTCGTCGTCGCCGGGCTGGTCATCGCCAACACCTTCGCCGTCCTGCTCGCCCAGCGGACCCGCGAGCTGGCGCTGCTGCGCTGCGTGGGCGCGACCGCCCGGCAGGTGCGGCGCAGCGTGCTCGGCGAGGCGCTGGTCACCGGCCTGGTCTCCTCGGCGGTCGGTGTCGCGGCGGGCATCGGGCTGGCCGCGCTCATCTCGGCCGTGGTGGGCAGCAACTCCGCGATCCCGCTCTCCGGCGTCGCGGTGCCGCCGTACGCCGTGCTCGCCGGAGTGCTGGTCGGCACCGTCGTCACCGTGCTCGCGGCGCTGGCCCCGGCGCGGGCGGCCACCCGGGTCGCGCCGCTGGCGGCCCTGCGCCCGACCGACCCCGCACCGCTGCGTTCCCGCCCCGGCCTGCTCCGGCTGGTGCTCGGCCTGCTGCTGGCCGTCCCGGGCTCCGCGCTGCTGGTCGGCGGAGCGCTCGTGCAGGAGGTGCTGGTCGCGCTCCCCGGCGGGGTGCTCAGCTTCCTCGGCATCGTGCTGCTGGCGCAGCGGGCGGTGCCGCCGGTCGTCGCGGGAGCGGGCCGGCTGGCCGCCCGCCTCGGCGGGGTTCCCGCCCGGCTGGCGTCGGGCAACGCCACCCGCAACCCGCGACGGACGGCGGCGACGGCCACCGCGCTGCTCATCGGCGTGACGCTCACCAGCGCCTTCGTCGTGGGCGCCGCCTCGACGCGGGCGACGGCGACCGCGGGGCTGGACGCGGAGTTCCCCACCGACGTCGTCGTCCAGGACTTCTCCGACGACCTGCCCACCTCGCTGCCCGGTGCGCTCGGCGACCTCGAGCAGGTCACCCGGACCGCGCCGGTGATCGCCGCCGACGTCACCGACCCCGACGGCGAACCGTTCTACGCGCACGGCGTGGACGCCGCCGCCGCGGCCGCCGTCATGCGCTCGACGGACGAGGCGGTGCTGCCGCGACCGGGGGAGATCGTGCTCTCCGAGTGGGCGAGCGAGGCCTACGCGGTGCGGGACGGCGACACCCTGACGCTGACCGACGAGGAGCGCTCGCTGGCCCTCCGGGTCGTGGTCACCGACGAGGACGAGGTGCCGCTGCTCGACGCCGGCGACCTGCGCTCCCTGGCGGGCGCGACCGGTCTGGCCGAGGTCTGGGTGATGCTGTCCGGGTCGGACCCGGACGCGCAGGTCGCCGCGGTGGACGAGGTCACCGACCTCGTCGGCGAGGCCGCCCCCGAGGCGCAGGTGACCGGACTGGTCACCATGCGCATCGAGCTCGACGAGATCCTGGACATCCTGCTGCTCGTGGTCACCGGGCTGCTGTCGGTGGCCGTGGTCATCGCGCTCATCGGTGTGGGCAACACGCTGGCGCTCTCGGTGGTGGAGCGGCGGCAGGAGAACGGGCTGCTCCGGGCGCTCGGGCTCACCCGCGGCCAGCTCCGCGGCCTGCTCGCGTGGGAGGCGGTGCTCGTGGCCGGCGTCGCGGCGGTGCTCGGCGTGCTGGTCGGCGGGGCCTACGGGCTCATCGGCGCAGCTTCCGTGCTCGGCGAGATGGGCGACATCGTGCTCGACGTCCCGTGGCTGCAGGTGGCCGCGATCGTCGTCGTCGCCACCGTGGCCGGGCTGCTCGCCTCGGTGCTGCCGGCCCGCCGGGCGGCCCGCACCGCACCGGTGGCCGCCATCGCCGCCGTCTGACCCTGCTTTTCCGCGGTAAGGCAGCCTGCCTTACCGCGGAAAAGCAGGGGTGTGACGTTGCACGTGGAACCTCGTCCGGCCCGGCCGGCGGCTGGGACACTGAACTCGTGTCGTCCCGCCTCCGCCGTGCCGCCGTCACCGCCGCCGTGCTCGCCGGGCCGGTCGGCTGGCTGACCGCCGCCGCGTGGGGGCTGCCGACGGCGCTGGGGGCCCACCGCCGCCGCCTGCGGCCGGTGGTCGCGGGCTCACCGCACTTCGCCGACGGGGTCTTCTCCAACACGCTCCCCACGCCGGCGCTGGCCCCCGCCAACACCCGCGACGGGCTGCTGCGGCAGTGGCACGAGGAGCGGCACGTCGGCCTGCCGGGCGGTCCGATCCCGCTGGCCGAGCCCGACCTCCCCGAGGACGCCGCCGAGCTCGCGGTGACCTGGTTCGGGCACGCCAGCGCGCTGCTCGAGGTGGACGGCCGGCGGGTGCTGGTGGACCCGGTCTGGGGCTACCGCGTCTCGCCCTCCCCGGTGTTCGGGCCGACCAGGCTGCACGAGCCGCCGATGCCGGTCGAGGACCTGCCGCCCGTCGACGCCGTCCTCATCTCGCACGACCACTACGACCACCTCGACCTGCCCACCGTCCGGGCGCTGCTCGCCACGCAGGACGCGCCGTTCGTCGTCCCGTTGGGCATCGGCGAGCACCTGCGCAAGTGGCACGTGCCCGAGGAGCGGATCGTCGAGCTGGACTGGGACGGCGCCGTCGAGGTGGCCGGCCTGACGCTCACCTGCACCGAGGCGCGCCACTTCTCCGGCCGGTACCTGCACCGCAACACCACGCTGTGGGCCTCGTGGGCGATCACCGGCCCCCGGCACCGGGTCTACTTCGGTGGCGACACCGGCTACACCCCCGCCTTCGCCGGGATCGGTGCCCGGCTCGGGCCCTTCGACCTCACGCTGCTGCCGATCGGTGCCTACAACGACGCCTGGCACGCCATCCACATGGACCCGGAGGAGGCGGTGCGGGCGCACGGCGACCTCGGGGGCTCGGTCCTGCTGCCCATCCACTGGGCCACGTTCAACCTCGCCTTCCACCGCTGGCCCGAGCCGGTGCAGCGGCTGCTCGCGGCGGCGCGCCCGCGCGACCTCACCGTCGTCGTCCCGCGCCCCGGCGAGCGGGTCGACGTCCTGGACCCGCCGCCGCTGAGGGACTGGTGGAGCGCCGTCGGCTCGGCCGATGCGACCGGCGCCGTCGCGGGCGGGGACGGTGTCGGCAGCTCGGTGCTCGCCCGCACCCTGACCCGGCTCACGGCGCTGCTGCCGCGCGCCTGAGCGTGACGCAGCCCACGAGTTTTAGGGTTTCACGTTCCGTTTGACCGCTCAACTGCGTGGCGCACAACCAATACGGGTGTGGTCGCGCCACCCTGTGCTCCTTCCCCCTGGTCACGACGCCGACCCCCGAGGCATGACCACGAGCAGAGGAACCCCGTGATGCTGCAGTTCGGCCGCCGGAGCACCGCCGTCGCAGAGGTCGAGGCCGCGGACGAGGCGCAGACCAACGCCGCCGCCATCACCGCCGTCGTGCAGGTGGTGGCCGAGGCCGCCACCGTCACCGACGCCGTCGCCGCCGTCCTGTCGGTCGTCCGCGAGCGGTTCGGCTGGGCCTACGGGTCCTACTGGCGGGTCGGCGAGGACCGGGCGCTGCACGTCGTGCAGGAGTCGGGGGACGCCGGAGCGGAGTTCCGCCAGGTCACGCTCGCCGCCTCCTTCCGCGAGGGCGTCGGCCTGGCCGGCCGTGCCTGGCGGACGCGCGACCTCGTGTTCGTGCCCGACCTGGGGCAGCTGGCCGACTGCGTGCGGGCGCCGGCCGCCCAGCGGGTGGGCGTGCGCAGCGGCATCTGCTTCCCGCTGCTCGAGGGCGGCGAGGTCACCGGGACCATGGACTTCTTCGCCACCGAGACCCTCGCCCCCTCGCCCCAGCGGCTGGAGACGCTGCGGGCCATCGGCCGGCTGGTCTCCCAGGCGCTCGAGCGGGTCCTCGCCGCCGAGGTCCAGGCCGAGGCCGCCCGCGACACCGCGGCGGTCAACCAGGTGCTCCGCCAGGTCTCCGCGGCTCCGTCGGCGGCGGACGCCATGGCCCGCGCGCTCGACACCATCCGTGACGGCTTCGGCTGGGTGTACGGCTCCTACTGGCGGGTGGACGACGCCGACCGCACCCTGCGCTTCGTCCAGGAGTCGGGAACGGCCGGGCAGGAGTTCCGCGACGTCACGCTCCGCGCCTCGTTCGCCGAGGGGGTGGGACTCTCCGGCCGGGCCTGGCGCACCCGCGACCTGGTCTTCGTCGAGGACCTGGCCCAGGTGACCGACTGCGTCCGCGCACCGGCGGCGCAGCGGGCCGGCGTGAAGTCCGGCGTCTGCCTGCCGATCGTGGTGCGCGGCCAGGTCGTCGGCACCATGGACTTCTTCGCGACCACCACCCTCACCCTCTCCGCCAGCCGCGAGGACGCCCTGCGGAACACGGCCTTCCTGCTCGGGCAGGCGATGGAGCGCTTCGCCGCCGCTGACGCGCTGGAGCGCGCCGGCCGGGAGCTGCTCGAGTCGATCACCGAGGTGGAGCGCAACGTGCTCACCTCCTCCACCGTCGCCGGCGACGGACGGCGGCTGACCGAGGAGGCGAACGCGCACATCGCCGGGCTCGGCGAGTCGAGCGCCGACATCGGCAAGGTCGTGAAGACCATCCGCGGCATCGCCGACCAGACCAACCTGCTGGCGCTCAACGCGACCATCGAGGCCGCCCGCGCGGGCGAGGCCGGCCGTGGCTTCGCCGTCGTCGCCAACGAGGTCAAGGAGCTCGCCGCCGAGACCGCCCGGGCGACGACGGACGTCGACGCCAAGGTCACCGCGATCCAGGGTCAGGTCGAGCAGGTGGTGACGGCGCTGGCCGCGATCAGCGCGGCGGTGGAGCGGATCAACGAGACGCAGACGGTGATCAGCGGTGTGCTGACCGAGCAGTCCGCCGTCACCCGCGCGATCCTCGGGTGACCTAGCGCAGCAGCTTGCTCATCCGGCGGTCGGCCAGCGGCTTGCCGCCGGTCTGGCAGGTCGCGCAGTACTGCAGCGAGGTGTCGGCGAAGCTCACCTCGCGCACGGTGTCGCCGCACACCGGGCAGGGCAGCCCGGTGCGCGCGTGCACCTGCAGCCCGGAGCGCTTCTCCCCCTTCATCGTGGCCGCCCGCTGCCCCACCTGGCGCTCGAGCGCCTCGGTGAGGGTGGCGCGCGCCGCGTCGAAGAGACGGACCAGTTCGTCGTCGCTGAGCTTGTCGGCCATCTTGAACGGCGACAGGCGCGCGGCGTGCAGGATCTCGTCGGAGTAGGCGTTGCCGATGCCCGAGACCAGCGTCTGGTCGGTGAGCGCGCCCTTGAGCTGGCCCGACCGGCCGGCCATCAGCGCGGCGAAGGTCTCCCGGTCCACCTCGAGGGCGTCGGGTCCGAGCCGCGCGATGCCGGGCACCTCGGCCGGCGAGCGGACGACGTAGATCGCCAGCCCCTTGCGGGTGCCCTGCTCGGTGAGGTCGAAGCCGTTGCCGTCGTCGAGGTGCACGCGCAGCGCGAGCGGGCCCTTGCCGGGCTTGGGCGGCGCGGTGGGCAGGTTCTCCCGCCAGTGCAGCCATCCCGCCCGGGCCAGGTGCACGACCAGGTGCACGCCGGAGACGTCGAGGTCCAGGAACTTGCCGTGCCGCCCGGCGCCGGTGATCTCCAGCCCACCGAGCGCGGACAGCGGCGGGTCGAAGGTCTTGATCGCCTGGACGGCGGCCAGGTCGGCCCGGGTCAGGACCCGGCCGACGGCGTTCGCGCGCAGGAAGGCGGCCAGCGCCTCCACCTCGGGCAACTCGGGCACGTCGACCATGATCGCGCGGATCGGCGCGGCGCGCCGTCCCCGATCGGGTGCTTCCCGGCGAGCGGTGGGAGGCAGGCGCTCCTAGGCTCGCCGCGTGCCGACGTCGCTGCTCTGGTTCCGGCGCGACCTGCGGCTGCACGACCACCCGGCGCTGCTCGCCGCCCGCGACGCCGCCGGCACCGACGGCGACGTCGTCCCGGTGTTCGTCTTCGACGACCGCCTCTACGGCCCCTCCGGCGAGCCGCGACGCCGCTTCCTGCTCGACTGCCTCGCCGCGCTGGACGCCGACCTCGACGGCGCGCTGGTGCTGCGCTCCGGCGACCCGGCCGCCGTGCTGCCGCAGCTCGCTCGCGAGGTCGGCGCCACGAGCGTGCACATCAGCGCCGACGCCGGGCCCTACGGCCGGCGCCGGGACGAGGCCGTCGAGCGCGCCCTGGACGACGTCCCCCTGGTGCGCACCGGCTCGCCCTACCTGGTCACCCCCGGCCGGGTCACCAAACGGGACGGCTCCCCCTTCCAGGTCTTCTCCCCCTTCGCCCGCGCCTGGCGCGAGCACGGCTGGCGGGCACCGGCCGGCGCCCCCGAGGGCATCCGCTGGCGGACCGGGGTCCGCTCCGACGACCCGCCTCCGGCGCCCGAGGTCGACGCCGCCCTCCCGCCCGCGGGCGAGCAGGCCGCGCTGGATGCCTGGGCCCGGTTCCGCGACGAACGGCTGACCGGCTACGCCGAGGGCCGCAACCTCCCCGGGACGGCCGGGACCAGCCGCATGTCGGCCTACCTCAAGTACGGCTGCGTCCACCCCCGGACGCTGGTGGCCGACCTCGCCGGGGTGGAGTCCGAGTCCGCCCGCCGCTACACCGACGAGGTCGCCTGGCGGGACTTCTACGCCGACGTCCTCTGGCACCGCCCGGAGTCGGCGCGGGAGTACCTCAAGCCCGAGCTGCAGCGGATGGGGTACGACAGCGGCCCCGAGGCCGACGCGCTGGTGCGCGCCTGGCAGACCGGCCGCACCGGCTTCCCGATCGTCGACGCCGGGATGCGGCAGCTGCTCGGCGAGGCGTACGTGCACAACCGGGTCCGGATGATCGTCGCCTCGTTCCTGGTCAAGGACCTGCACCAGGAGTGGACGCTCGGCGCCCGCTGGTTCATGCAGCACCTGGTCGACGGCGACCTGGCCAGCAACCAGCACGGCTGGCAGTGGGTGGCCGGGACCGGCACCGACGCCTCGCCCTACTACCGGGTGTTCAACCCGATCACGCAGGGCAAGAAGTTCGACCCGGACGGCTCCTACGTGAAGCGGTGGGTCCCGGAGCTGCGCGACCTCGACCCGCGGCACGTGCACGAGCCGTGGACGGCGCCCGGCGGCATCCCCGACGGCTACCCCGAGCCGGTCGTCGACCACGCGCACGAGCGCCAGGTCTCCCTCGACCGCTACGCGCGGGTCCGCGCCGGCTGAGCGGTCCTCAGCCCCGGAGCCGTGGCGCGGCCGCCGCGGCATCGGCGACGGACGCGGGGTCGGCGGCCAGCGCCCGACCCCACGCGACCAGCCCGGCGACGTCGAGGCCGTGCGGCGGCGCCTCCGCGTAGGGGACGACGTTGCCCACGCCGCGCTCCAGCAGGGTCGTCGCCCCGCGGGCGTTGCCCCGCGCCGCGTGGGTGAGCCCCACGGCGAGCTGCGCCAGCCCGCGCCACAGCTGCCGCTCCTCGGGCACGGAGGACTTCCAGGCGTCCTCGAGCACCTCGTGCGCGTGGAACGGCCGGCCGGCGTCGAGCAGCTCCTGCGCCTCGGCCAGCGCGACCTGCGGCGCCCGCACGACCCCCTCCGGCGCCCGCGGCTCGCCGACCGCGTCGTGCGGCAGCGGCCGGCCGAGCGCGTCCCGGGGACGGGCGTTCCGGGCACGGCCCTCGGCATCCCGGTCGCGGGTGGTCACGAGCCCATCCTGCCCCCCACGCGTCGGCCGGGAACAAGTTCTGCTCTCAACTGCATCCGGATCGGGAAGCGGTCCGGAAAGAGGGTGTGACAGGCACCTCCACCCTCTGGAAGGACGATCCATGAGCACCCTGCGCACTTTCGGCAGCGCCGCCGGCGCGGCTGCCGTCGTCGGCGGTCTGGTCCTCGTCGCCACCCCGGCGACGGCGGCGGACACCGCCACGGTCTCGGTCCTGCACGGCGTCCCGGACACCCCCGTCGACGTCTACGCCAACGGCGAGCGGCTGATCGACGACTTCCAGCCGGGCACCCTCACCGACCCGCTGACCCTCCCCGCCGGCGCCTACGACCTGGCGCTCTTCCCCGCCGACGCCCCCGACGGCTCCGGCGAGCCGCTGCTGAAGGCCGACGACGTCGCCGTCCCGGCCGGCGCCAACGCCACGGTGGTGGCCCACCTCAAGGAGGACGGCTCCCCCACGCTGACGCCGTTCGTCAACGACACCTCCGCCGTCCCCGCCGGCCAGGCGCGGGTCACCGTCCGGCACACCGCCGCGGCTCCGGCCGTCGACGTGCGCGCCGGTGGCACCCCGGTGATCCAGGGTCTGACGAACCCGGACGAGCGGACGCTCACCGTGCCCGCCAGCACGGTCAGCGCCGACGTCGTCCTCGCGGGCACCAGCACCGTGGCCATCGGCCCGGCGGACCTGGCGCTGGCCGAGGGCACCTCGACGGTCGTCTACGCCTGGGGCAGCCAGGAGGCCGGCTACGACCTCGCCGTCCAGACGATCAGCGGCACGCACTCGTCGCCCTCCGGCGTCCCGGGCGGCTCGGCCGGCCTGGCCGACGAGGGCAGCTCGCTGCCGGCGGTGGCCGCGCTCTCGGTCGCCGGCCTCGCCGTCGCCGGTGCCGGCGCGGTCCGCCTCGCCCGCAGCCGCGGCTGACCGGACCGCAGCCGTGCGACCCGCCGCCGCCTCCGCCGTCCTGGGCCTCGCCCTGGCCGTCGGCGCCCCGACCGCCTGGGTGCTGACCCGGCCGGACGCGGCGGCGGGCATCCCCGTGGAGCAGGCCCTCCCCGCGCCGGCCGCCGAGGCCGGCGCGGGGACCGCGGCCTCCCTCCCACCCGTCACGACCCGCGACGCCTCCCCCGCCGCGGCGCGCACCGCCCCCGCACCGGTCCGCCTGACCCTCCCGGCGCGCGGCGTCGACGCCCTGGTCGACCCCGTCGGCATCGCCGCCGACGGCCAGATGGAGCTCCCCGACGACGTCTCGCGCGTCGGCTGGTACCGCTACGGCCCGGCGCCGGGCTCGGCGGGCTCGGCGGTCCTGGCCGGGCACGTCGACGACCGCGAGCAGGGCGCCGGGGCGCTGTTCCCGCTGCGCGAGGCCGCCGTCGGGGACGAGGTGGCCGTCACCGACGCAGCGGGGACGACGACCCGCTGGCGGGTGGTCTCCCGCGAGCTGATCACCAAGCAGGCGCTGCCGCTGGACCGGATCTTCGCCCGCGACGGTGCCCCACGGCTGACCGTCGTGACCTGCGGCGGCCCGTTCCTCCCCGAGTACCGCAGCTACCGCGACAACGTCGTCGTGGTGGCGGAGCCGATCCCGTGAGCGGGGCACTGGCCGTCCGCGGCACGAACCTGGGTAGCGTCTGGGCCGTGGACCAGGCACCCGGGGCGCGTGCGGGCGCCGACCCGGACGACGTCGAGCTGGGCCGCCGCTTCGTCGCAGGCGAGGAGCAGGCGCTCGCCGACGCGTACGCGCGGTGGGCCGGCCAGATCCACGGCATGGCCGTGCGCGCCTTCGGGCCGGGCCCCGATGCCGAGGACGTCACCCAGCAGGTGTTCGTCGCCGCCTGGACCGGCCGGGCGCGCTTCCGGCCCGACGACTCGCCCCTGCCCGCGTGGCTGGTGGGCATCTGCCGGCACAAGATCGCCGACGCCTGGGCCCGCCGCGACAAGCAGCGCCGCGAGGCCGAGGCCGCGATGACCGAGGCGCAGGCACGTCCGGGCGGCCCGGTCACCGCCGGCGTCGACACGGCCGCGACCGACCGGGTGCTGCTGCTGGACGAGCTGGACCACCTGGGCCAGCCGCAGCGCGGCATCATCGAGCTCGCTTTCTTCGAGGACCTCACCCACGCGCAGATCGCCGAACGCACCGGCCTGCCGCTGGGCACGATCAAGAGCCACATCCGGCGCACACTGGAGCGCCTGCGGACCCGGTTGGAGGTGGACGGTGCAGCACTGCACGCCTGAGCAGCTCGCCCTCGCGGCGCTGCGCGAACCCCTGCCCGCCGCCGACACGGCGCACGTCGCGGCCTGCGACGCCTGCCGCACCGAGATCGCCGCCCTCCGCCGGGCCCCCGATCTGCTGTCCGTGCCGCAGCTCAGCACCGCCGGCCCGGCCGTGGCACCCCCGCCGCGGGTCTGGGACGCGATCGCTGCGGCCACGGCGGTCACCGCAGTCCCTGCCGGGACCGCCCCGGCCTTCTCCGCCGTGCCCGAGCCCGTGGCGCCCGACGTCCGCGTGCCGGACGAGCCGGCAGGGGGCACCGTGGTGCCGCTGCGCTCCCGGCGCCGCCCGCTCCTGCTGGCGGCCGCCGCAGTCGTGGCCGGGGCCGTGGTCGGCGCCGGCGCGGTGGCCGTGGTCCAGCGGAGCGGGTCCGACGACGGCGAGGCGGTCACCACCGTCGCGCTCGCCCCGCTGCCCGACGCCGACGCCTCCGGCTCGGCCGACGTCGTCGTGCGGGCGGACGGCTCCCGCGTGCTCGAGCTCGAGCTCGAGGCCCCGGAGCTGGACGACGCCTACTACGAGGTGTGGATCATCGACCGGTCGGTCGAGGGGATGTTCCCGCTCGGCGTCGTCACGCCCGGGCGGCAGACCGTCGAGCTGCCCGCCGGCGTCGACCTGGCGGAGTTCCCGCTGCTCGACGTCTCGGTGGAGCCGCTGGACGGCGATCCGACGCACTCGGGGGTCTCGGTGGCCCGGGGGGATCTCGACGCCTAGATGAAGGACCCCGTGCCCCCCACCAATCGCACGCTCGCGGCGGGCCCCTGCACGGGGCCGCCGGCGTGACGATCCCCTTCGCGGACCTGGGTGCATCCTGGCGCAAGGCCCGGCCCCGCCCCGCCGGTCGGCACCTGGACAGCGCGTCGAGCAGCCGGCAGGGCTCGCGGGCCCTGGAGGCGGCGGCCCACCACGCCCGGCACGAGGCGGAGCTGGGCGGCTACGTCGCCGAGGCCGCGGCGGAGAACCTGCTCCAACAGGGGCGCTCGGTGATCGGCGGGCTGGTCGGCATGGCGGCGGCCGACGTCGCCTTCGTCGAGTCGGCGCGGGCGGCGCTGTCCGCCCTGCTGACCGGCTGGCGGCTGCCGGCCGGGTCGCGGGTGGCCTGCCTGCCGGGGGAGTACGCGCCGAACATCGCGCTGCTGGGCGCCTACGGCCTCAGCCCGGAGCCGCTGCCGGTGGACGGCATCGGCCGGGTCGACCTCGCCGGGCTGGAGCACCTGCTGCGCACCGATCCGCCGCGCTTCGTGCACCTGACGCACATCCCCAGCCACCGGGGCGTCCTGCAGCCCGCCGCGGAGGTGGCCGCGCTGTGCCGGGCGGCCGGGGTGCCGCTGGTCCTCGACGCCGCCCAGTCGCTCGGTCACGCGGACGCCGACGTCGGCGCCGACGTCGTCTACGGCACGTCGCGCAAGTGGCTGGCCGGTCCGCGCGGGGTCGGCGTGCTGGTCGCCCGCCCGGCGATCGCCGCCCAGCTCGTCCCCGTGCTGCCCGACACCCCGGAGGACCCGACCATGCGGGCGTTCGAGAGCCGCGAGGGGCACGTCGCCGGCCGGATCGGGCTGATCGTGGCGGTCGGCGAGCACCTGGCCGCCGGCCCCGACCGGGTCCGTGCGCGACTGGCCGGCGTGGGGCGTGCGACGCGGGCCGCGCTGGACGGGGTGGCCGGCTGGACGGTGGTGGAGCCCGCCGACGAGCCGACGGCGACCACGACGCTGCGGCCGCCCGACGGTGTGGACGTCGTCGCCACCCGGACGCGGCTGCTCACCGAGCACGGCATCGTGCTCAGCGCCCTCGGCCCCGAGCGAGCCCCCGGGGAGATGACCGGTCCCGTGCTGCGGGTCTCGCCGCACCTCGACGTCACGGTGGAGGACCTCGAGGCGCTGGCCGCGGCGCTCTAGCGGTCAGTCCATCGGCTCGTCGTCGACCTCGACGCCGAGCCGGGTGTCGTCGTCCTCGGCCGAGGTGACCGTGACGGTGACGCCGTACTTCGTGCGGTCGTCGCCCGCGGTGAGGGTGCACCGCGTGGACGCTCCCTCCTCCTTGTCCAGTCCCTCCTCGCAGGTGACGTCCGGCCGGGCGCCGACCTCCGCCTCGAGGGCGTTCTCGGCGGTGGTGGCGACCTCGGAGGCCGACAGGGTCTCACCGGCCAGCTCGACGGCGCCGCACGCGCTCACGGCGGGCGCCACGACCACCGCGAGCGCCAGCAGCAGACGACGGGGCACGGCACTCCTCCGGTTCGGGCGGTTCCTGCGCAACCCTAGTGCCGCTGTTCCACGGTGGTCGCCGCGGCAGAGAGCGCGAGCGCCGTCCTCGACGGCACCCTCGTCCCCGGCTGCCGCCGCTGACGCCTCCCTGCACTCCTGCTTTTCCGCGGTTGTGCGGGCCGCTTCCCCGCGGAAAGGCGGGGCACTCCACGACGACGACGGAAGGGCCCCAGCACGTGTGCTGGGGCCCTTCCGGGAATGGTTGTCCGGCGGCGTCCTACTCTCCCACCCCGTCTCCAGGGCAGTACCATCGGCGCTGAAAGGCTTAGCTTCCGGGTTCGGAATGTGACCGGGCGTTTCCCTCTCGCCATGGCCGCCGTAACT